>NZ_MLBF01000009.1 GCF_001936615.1 Desulfosporosinus metallidurans | reverse complement strand
TCAGCCCTCTAACGGTGAGGTTGCACTTACTCCACGAGTAAAAAGGGTCTTGGAGTTGGCTAATGAGGAAGCACATCGACAAGATGTCAACTATATTGGGACGGAACATTTGCTCCTGGGATTAATTATGGAAGGGGAGGGAATTGCGGCCCGAATTTTGGCAAACCTTAATGTGAGTCCGGAAAAGGTTTGGAAACAAGTCGTCAAACTTTTAGGTGGAGAATTAGATGAATCGCCAATACCGTCGACTAATCCCATCTCGAATTCTAAAAATGTTGGTCCTGCAAATACGCCAGCCCTTAATGAATTTGGACGGGATCTTACGATGCAAGCACGCGAAGGACGTCTTGACCCGGTGATTGGGCGGGAAAAGGAAATTGAGCGGGTCATTCAGGTTTTAAGTCGACGGACCAAAAACAATCCCGCGCTCATCGGGGAACCCGGTGTCGGGAAAACAGCCATTGCTGAAGGATTAGCCCAAGGGATTGTGAACAATAGAGTGCCAGAAATTCTAGTCAATAAACGAGTGATTACCCTTGACCTTTCGGCTATGGTTGCGGGAAGCAAATATCGCGGCGAATTTGAGGAACGCTTAAAGAAAGTCATGGAGGAGATCCGAGCAGACGGGAACATCATCCTCTTTATCGATGAACTGCATACCTTGATAGGAGCGGGAGCTGCAGAAGGTGCTATCGATGCGGCAAATATTCTCAAACCGGCTTTGGCCAGGGGTGAACTTCAATGCATCGGGGCCACAACTTTGGATGAATACCGCAAATACATCGAGAAGGATTCGGCTCTAGAACGTCGTTTTCAACCCATCACGGTGGGTGAACCGACCGTAGAGGAAGCAATTCAGATTCTTCGTGGTTTACGGGATCGATATGAAGCCCATCACCGAGTGAAAATTTCGGATGAAGCCATTGATGCAGCTGCAACGCTGTCGGATCGGTATGTGTCCGACCGCTTCTTACCAGATAAGGCTATTGACTTGATGGATGAAGCAGCGTCACGAGTTCGTCTAGCAAGTTATACTGCCCCACCTGATATGAAATTACTGGAAGAAGAAGTCGAACGCCTAAAGAAAGAAAAAGAGGCAGCGGTTGGGAGTCAGGAATTTGAAAAAGCTGCCCAAATCCGCGATCAAGAACAAAAATTACGGGTAGAACTTGCTGAGCAGAGAGATGCCTGGCAGAATCAGCGTCACAAAGAAAATGCGATGGTCACGGCAGATGATATTGCCCAAATTGTTGCTGGCTGGACAGGAATACCTGTTAAAAAATTAGCTCAAGAAGAAAGTGAACGTCTCCTGCATCTGGAGGAGTCGTTGCATCAAAGGCTCATCGGACAGGAGGATGCAGTCACGGCAGTGGCTCGGGCAGTCCGTCGCGCGCGGGCAGGATTGAAAGATCCCAAACGCCCAATTGGCTCCTTCATCTTTCTCGGTCCAACGGGGGTGGGGAAAACCGAGCTCGGTCGCGCTTTGGCAGAGTCGATGTTCGGGGATGAAAAGGCTCTGATTCGCATTGATATGTCGGAATATATGGAGAAACACGCTGTTTCCCGACTTGTGGGAGCGCCTCCGGGATATATCGGTCATGATGAAGGGGGTCAACTCACTGAAGCGGTAAGGCGTAAACCCTATAGTGTCGTTTTGCTGGATGAAATTGAGAAAGCGCACCCTGAAGTGTTTAATATTTTACTCCAAGTGCTTGAAGATGGTCGGCTCACGGACACCAAGGGAAGGACTGTTGATTTCCGCAATACGGTGATCATCATGACCTCGAATGTGGGTTCTTCCTTCCTAAGGAAAGGAGCCATGGGGTTCGCAGCAAAAAAAGATGAAAAAATGGAATATAAGAATATGCGCGGACAGGTTATGGAAGAGCTTAAACGCACCTTCCGTCCCGAGTTCCTCAATCGCATTGATGAGTTAGTCGTCTTCCATGCTCTTCAAGAGGAACACCTAGAGAAAATCACGGAAATACTGATGCTCCAGGTGAACAAACGATTAAGTGAGCATGGTTTGGACCTTCAGGTAGAGAAGAGTGCTATCAGCTTGATTGCGAAAGAGGGGAATGATCCGATTTTTGGAGCGCGTCCGCTACGGCGTGCGATCCAACGCTTAATTGAAGATGCTCTGTCCGAAAAAATACTCGAAGGAGAATTTATAGACGGCGATCGAATCCGTGTTGAAGCAGAAGATGGGAAAATGAAGTTTTCTAAAATTTAAAGGCAAAGGGTTGTAACAGCAGTAAAACAACGGATGAAGCAAAACGTGGGAAAGACATCATAAAGGGGTTGCCAAGGCAACCCCTTTATCTCATAATTAAGTTTAGTAGGAGCGGATAGATCTGGCTTTCTGTTCTTAGAATGGGGCGTTGTATGAAGAACAAGGTAATTTATAGATGTTCGAATTGTGGATCGGAAAGTCCAAAATGGATGGGCAAGTGCCAAAGCTGTGATTCCTGGAATACATATGAAGAATTAATAAGTCAACCTAAGACGACGTCTTCCCTGAGTAAAAGAAAGACATCTCCCAAGAAGTTATCTGAGGTCCTAGCGGGCAACAGTGATCGAATTGTGACGAACATCGAGGAATTTAACCGAGTTCTAGGTGGGGGAATCGTCAAAGACTCGATCATTATCTTGACAGCAAGGCCAGGTGCTGGAAAATCAACCTTACTCTTGCAAGTAGCCAACGATGTTGCTACGAAGGGATATAAGGTTTTATATGCTTCTGCGGAAGAAAGCGACAGTCAAATTAAAAATAGATCGGATAGAATCTTAAACGGAAGTAAGAGTGACATTTGGATTTACTCTGATACAAGCATGAACCATGTTTTGGCCTCAATTGAGGAGCTAGACCCAGATTTAATTATCATAGACAGCATCCAGACCTTTACTCTGGAAGAACATAATTCCCGTCCTGGTTCACCTATTCAGACCATGGAGTGTGCGAATGAACTCTTAAAGGTTGCCAAGAACAACAGTCGTCCCAGAGCAGTGATCATGGTCGGGCAAATGACGAAAGATGATGAAATCGCAGGACTTCGAGCCTTAGAGCATCTGGTCGACGCTGTACTAATCCTGAATGGGGAAAATGGGGAAGAATTACGGGGAGCCTGGTGTTCTAAGAACAGATTCGGGAGCACGGGCGAGATAGGTTTTTTCTCCATGACCGAACAAGGGATGTTATCGATTGATAACCCTTCGGAGTTCTTTATGACCCAAAGGGGAGAGGGACAAAAAGTTTCGGGGAGCGCGTTAGCTGTTATTAAAGAAGGAACACGCCCCATCATCGTGGAAATCGAAAGTCTGGTCTCCAAGTCTTTCACACCCTATCCGTCAAGAATTGCGGAGTGTTTGCGGAGAGATCAATTAAACACTTTGATTTCAATACTTGAACAAAGAGGGAAGATTAATCTCTACGATAAAAACGTCGTAATAAAAACGACGGGTGGACTTCAACTTAAAGAACAAGCGGTAAGCTTAGCGATTATCATGTGTATTGTTTCCTCAGTGAAAGACAAAGCGATTCCCAATGATACTGTATTTGTGGCGGATGTGGGACTTACTGGAGAACTCAAGAAAGTCCCTGCAATTGAGGCGCGCATACGAGAAGTAGATCGAATGGGATTTAAGCGTGTTTACGTCGCCAAAAATACCGTTAGAGATTCGTCTAGGTTTAAGAATCTTGAAATCATAGAGCTTAACACATTGTATGATGTCATTCTGCACTTGAATATGAAGACTATAGACACGGCTTTATGAAGCAATTCAATTCTTGGTATAAGAAATTGATTATGCTATAATTATCTCATATATAATTGCTGATACTAATTCTGCCGATAGTGGCATTTGAATTGGAGGTTTACCGAATGTCCTTTACCATTAAAAATCAAGTTGACGTATTCAAATTTGCCCTTCCGCTTTATGATTATCTCAGTCAGCATGGGCACGTGGAAGAGGCCAAGGCTTTGGAACAAATAGTGGACGCCTGTTTTCCAAACGACGCCCTAACTCTGGAGGCGCACCGTAAGGCTTACAGACAAATCAAGGATGCTGTTCACGACTTGCCGCCACAATATCAGCTTGCCCTTGATGCATCTTTGGGAGTTCTACCAAAAGAATAATATTTCTCAACTGTAAAAACTCTCCGATTTCTGGAGAGTTTTTTTAATTCTTGTCCTCTTATCTAAGGGGGATATGTTTCTATGGCGCTCAAAGCTATCGTGGGAGGGGGTCATTCGCTGCGATTTTCTATATGGTGCCGACGATCAAACTGTTCTTCGAAGCAACAGAACCGTCCCTTATGCTTCCCTTATGCTTCCAGGTTAGTGAACCATTGCAGAAGTCAAATTTAATGGGGTTGTAACAAGCTGGAAAAAAGCTTTGTTACAACCCCATTTTATACCAGGAATTCAAGGACAATTCTAAGAAGGCCCTTCCGCACATATGTGTTTAGTGATAAAATAATATAAGATATAAATTATAATTGGAGGGGAGAACACGATGTCCTTTACTTATTTGATCAGTTCGGATACCATTGGCCATCAAGATCCGGAATTGGGTAAACGTCTGATGCACAGTTTCTTTTTGAAACTCTTGGAGGCGGCTGAGAAACCGTCCCACATTCTTTTTCTGGAAAAAGGGGTGCAGCTTTTGCTACCCGAATTCTCCGCTGTTGATGCTCTGAAGATTTTGGCAGAGGAGTCAGGGGTCACTCTGCTGGCTTGTGTGACCTGTCTAGATTATTACGGTATCAAAGATAAAATCGAGGTTGGAGAGGTTTCCACGATGCCTGAGATTATCGCCGTTATGCATGAAAGCGATAAGGTAATACATATCTAACTCAATTAACTATTGAAATTATCCTAGGATTAAACCTATTGAACCTTTGAACCAAGATCATGAGTGTGAGCAAATTGTATAAAACGAGGAGGATAAAAAGAATGGATAACCGAGAATTATGGACAGCACTGGGTATGGACCTAGAGAAACACGATGATTTTCTGGCTCCTGTGCCTGGAATTTATACGAGTCTGTTTTTAAATCGATCCAATCGCCCGAAAGCGATGGGGTATTTTGACGCAGTAGTCGGAGATGTGCATGGGATTCGTGTGCACGAACTTTACGCCATGAAGGAAGCCGGAGCTAAGGTTTTCTCAACGTTTTGCGTCTATGTTCCGGAGGAAATTGTCGTGGCGACGGGAAGTGCCAGCATTGGATTATGTGCTGGGGCCCAGTATACGGTTTCTTCGGGGGAAAAAGTTTTGCCGCGCAACCTTTGTCCTTTGATTAAATCGACCATGGGCTTTAAGCTAGATCGGATTTGCCCGTATTTCCAAGTTTCCGATTGGGTCATCGGGGAGACGACCTGTGACGGGAAGAAGAAAGCGTGGGAGATTCTCAATGAACATATCCCAACCTACGTGATGGAGCTTCCGCAAAAGAAAGAAGTCAAAGACGCCCGTCTCTGGGAAGAAGAAGTTCGGGAATTCGCTTCTTTCATTGAGCGCGAGACTAAAGTGGGTTTGACCGCTGAGAATCTCGCACGAGGAATTCAGACGATTAACAATAAACGCCAAGCACTTCAAAGGTTAGCTAACTTAAGAAAACATAACCCTGCTCCTATTCACGGTTTAGATGTCCTTGTAATCAATCAACTCTCCTTCTTTGACGATCCAGTTCGCTTCACGACCCAAGTCAATGCACTGTGTGATGAACTAGATGAACGAGTTAAGGAGGGGAGCGGAGTAGCCCCTGTTGATGCGCCGCGGATTCTTGTGACGGGAACCCCGCAACCTCTTCCAGCTTGGAAACTTCATGCCTTAATCGAACAGGCTGGAGCGGTCGTTGTCGGGGAGGAAACCTGCACGGGAGAACGTTATTATAAGGATGTCACTGAGCCTGCGGATAACGTATCGGATATGCTTGCTAATATCGCCAAGCGCCCCTTAAAGGTGAATTGTGCTTGTTTTACTCCAAATCAAGGGCGCATGGAAGATATTACTCGCATGGCTGAAACATTAAAAGCAGATGCCGTGATTGACTTTACCCTTCAGTTCTGCCAGCCCTATGGCGTGGAAAGCTATTTTGTGGGTAAAGAAATGGAGAAGAAAAAAATTCCTTTCCTGCGGTTAGAAAGCGATTTTTCCGAAGAAGATCAAGGGCAACTCTTGACTCGGATTGAGGCTCTGATCGAGATGATTCGGGCATGAAGCAAGCGGGGTTAGATCTCGGCTCGGTTAATACGAAATTGGTGGTGCTAGAAAACGGGAAACGGGTATACAGCCAAGTCATACCCTCCCGTTTCGATTCTGTCCAAGCGGGTATAACCTTACTTAAGGCCTATGTCGAAGAACACGGAGAAAAACCCGAAAAGCTCGTGATCACAGGGTATGGACGCGTAAACTTTCCCGAGGGGCGGGTGATTACGGAAATTTCCTGTCAAGGCCGAGGATGTCATGCCTATTTTCCGGATTATGCCTATATTCTCGATTTGGGGGGACAAGACGCTAAGGTGATTAAGAAAAACGCCGCAGGAAAAGTTATTCAGTTTATCATGAATGACAAATGTGCTGCCGGAACCGGGCGTTTTTTAGATGTTATCCTTAAGGGATTAGATTTAGCTTCCGAGGAGATAGAGTTAGCCGCGGAGGCTAAGCCAATTCCTATCAATTCGATGTGTACAGTTTTCGCTGAATCGGAAGTCATTACTATGCTTTCTAAGGGGATTCCAAAACCTGAGGTGATTGCAGGTCTCTTCAAAAGTACTGCAAAGCGTCTCGCTAATTTTGTCGAGTCTGTCGGACATCCGGAAAATTTGATTTTCACTGGAGGAGGCGCACATTATAGTCTCCTAGTCCGATTTCTTGAACGGGAGTTAAAGGGGAACATTGTGATCCCACAGGAACCCGAATTAACCGCAGCTTTAGGTGCAGCATTACTTGCGTAATAAAATAACAATAGCATTTGCTTAATTGCAGGTGCTATTGTTATATAAGGATAATATCCAACAAATTAGCATGAAAATAATTGGAGTTCCTTGAACTTAATGATAAAATGAGATAAGGAGGTGGCATAGAAATGAGCGAAGAACCTAAAATGTGGCAATGCCAAATGCAAAGTTGTGGATATATCTATAATCCGGAAAAAGGGTGTAAAAAAAGTAAGATTCCAAAAGATGTCCACTTTGAGGAGTTGCCGGATACATGGAGATGCCCATTATGTGGGGCCAGCAAAAAAATGTTTAAGCCCGTGTAAGAATGTTTGACTCGTTTAAGCTTGATTATACCTGTCTAAGTTTAACCTTTGTCAGTATGAAATAAGATGAGAGGGTGAAAGATATGCCGCTTTTTGAGAATTCATCCCGATATTATCGCGACTCATCCATCGTTGACATCAAAAAGGCCAAAAGCGTTTCTTTAACTGAAGTCATGGGCCTCTTGTCGTTTATGTTCCTAGCTATGGCCGCTGGGGCCTTGCTCGTGCCACCAAGCTATTTCATGCCTGCGGTGATTCTGGAATTCGTTTTGCTATTTGTGATTCCTGTGATTAACCGCCGAGATTTAGCACGCGACAACACACCAGCCGCGGGATTAACGGGTGCCCTTGCTTTGGTCTTTGCCGCTTGTGCTGGTGTCGTACTTGGTCCAGTCGTTCAAGCCTTGACTGCAACTACGGAGGGTCTTGCAGTCTTGGGTCAAGCGACACTCATAACCTTTGTTGTCTTTGCCTCTTTTGGTGCCTATGGCTTAATGACTAAGCGTAATCTAAGCGCTATGGCGAAAGTGCTGGGGATTGGCTTATTAATTTTGTTGGCAATTATGATTCTCTCTCTCTTCTTCAGTAGCTTTTTTAGTCCTTTCGGATTACTGATTGGCCTGGGCGGAACTGTACTTTTCAGCTTGATGACTGCCCTCGACTTCCAACGAGCAAAATATAGCACGGCTGACAATGCGGTGATGGTTACCCTAAGTATCTTTTTGGACTTTGTCAACCTGTTTACCTTTATCCTGGATATCTTTTTAATCTTTGGCGGCGGAATGCGCAAACGCTAGTTGGCTTTAAACTACGAAGAGCGCTTTATCTTTTACTAAGAGATAAAGCGCTCTTTTTGATAATCATTTTACGATTCATCGCCTAACTTAAATCTAACAAAAAACGTAGTCCCGGAAGCTGAAGATTCTACTTCGATCTTTGCATTGTGCCTTTCAGCAATACTATAACATGTGGCTAGACCGAGGCCAGTACCCTCTTCTTTGGTTGTGAGAAAGGGCGTACCTAATCGTCCTAACATCTCTTGACCAATTCCAGTTCCTTGGTCTTGTACAGCGAGCACAATACTATTGGCGTCCTGATAGGTTTTTATTTTTAGGGTACCCTTAGTATGCATCGCCTCAAGGCCGTTTCTTGTGAGATTAAGGATTAGTTGTCTCATTTCCCGTTCATTCAAAGTTAATTCAGCGACTTCTTCAATTTCCAGTACGACTTGTTTATCCTGATTCGTAGCATCTGCTAAGACTAGAGGGTACAAAGATTCTACTAAATCATTAAGTTTTACAGTTGCATATAATTTCGTTTTTGTTTTAGCTATCGATAAGAATTCAGTGAGTATACTGTTCGCCCTATCTAATTCGCTAATCATCAGATCAAAGTAATCTGTGTTCTCGTGTAAGGCATCTCTGGTTTTTAATATTTGTAAGAAGCCACGTACAGTCGTCATTGGATTCCGCACTTCATGGGCTATACTTGCCGCCAATTCCCCAACGAGATTTAATTGGTCCAAACGTGCTATTTCCTCTTCTGCAAGCTTCCGTTTTGTTATATCCAGCAGTTGCATTAGAAATAACTGTGTACCATCAGAATCTTCACAAGGGTGCTGATATACTTCATAAATCGTATCCTTAATGACACACTGCCACTGATTAGAAATTATAGTTTCAGACTCTATACCTTTATGACAGTAGCTACAAGGTTCCTCTTTATTAAAGAGAATGGAGTAACAGTTTCCGTTATTAGGTTCGCCGTGAATGCTCTTAAAAGTCTGGTTGGCAAAAACAATTCTTCCTTCCCTAGTGCGGAGATAAACTAGGCCAGGGAGTCCATTTAAAATGGCATAAAGACGTTTTCGTTCATCTTCTAAAGATTGCTCATATCTTTTTTGCTCAGAAATATCCCTGAAATACACTGAAATACCTTCCGGAGAGGGATAAACATTGACCCTTACCCACCCATCCGTAAGGACTGAAAATGCTTCAAAGTAAACATGTTTTTGCTTGAGTTTAGCTTCTGAGAATTTTAAGAAATAAAGGTCATCTGCCGTAGGGAATATATCCCAGTAGTATTTGCCCACAACATTTTGCTTCATGATCTTAGAGAAAATCATGGCTGCTGAATTGTTAACATAAGTAAATCTCCATTGTCCGTCTAGCATATAAAAGTAATCCGAAGTATTAGGGAAGACATCGTGAATCGCTAGGTCGGATTTTCCGAGTTTTAAACTCTCATGTTTAGAAATATCAGATTCCTCTAGCGAAACAACTTCATCCTCTTCTTCATATAAAATTTCATTCTCGGCAATCATCTTCATGTATCAACTGCCCCTAACTCTCTTAATGTTATGTCCTTTCTACAAATTAACTCCAATCCCTCTTTTTTAGCCATTCTATTATCCTTGTTTGATATCTATGCCATAAATTCAACGGATGCGGGGGGATACCGTGGGAATGAATTAATGCTATAATTATTAGACAGGGCTGATCTACGGGCAGAGCTCTATAAATTTGAAGGGCGAAGGACTGGAATGATCGATAAACTATTGAACATGTTGGATAAGTTTAATATCAAACGGGCGTCTGAGCTTGTTAATAACAAGACATCGTACCCCTCTGGGGATTTATTCTATCCTATGGAAGCCTTGATTCTGCCGGAATATAAACATGTGAAGACTCCGCTGCAGGTTAAAGAATTTCTGGAAGACATTAAGGGGATGCCTCTCCGAGGCGCGGATTTTCCAAGAGCTAATCTTATGTTTTGTAAGGATTCTTTAGCCTATTCTAGGCGACAGGAGACACAGGGAAAACCAGTAAAGCCCGTTTTTCTTAAGATTTACGAGCAATCGTTTGGCACCCTCGATAAGGCCCAAAAGGAATGGTATTTCTACTGGAGAAAAGAAGTTTTGAGGGGTAACTACCTAAATGCAGATTCGGGCTATGTCTTTATCTTTATCTACGAACTTTTAAATTACACGTTTAACGATAATGCAGCGTTTAATTTAAGTATGTTGGATCGACTTTGCTTGAACTATCAGGATACGAATTATAGTTTGGGTCATTTTCTGCCACGCTGGATTTGCGACTTTTGCTATGAGTTAGGAGAATATGAACTTGAAAAGAAGTGGACTTCTAAGATACGAAACTATGAATTTTCCGATTATGAAACCCTCAAAAAATTCGAGAACAAACTAGAGACGGTTTCTATTACCTTTTGGAAACGATTTTTAAGATATAATAAAACTAATTTCTTCAAAACGAATAGAAATCTTATTTATAAAGTCTTCAAAACTTCGGTTGCGTTACTAAAAAGTGAGTATCAAGCTCAAGGTAAAAATCTCATAGAAGAATGGATACCGCTCGATGAAAAGTCCGGTTTTGAACGTCGATTATTCCCAAATGCTGTGATAGGCCGCAAGGTTCATAATAAACTGGAAGCCAAACGAATTCCAACGCTAAAAATGAGAGAAGATCTTACAGCCTTATTTCGCCTAGCGGAAAACGTCGCCAGAGATAAAGTCGGAGAAAAGCGCCAATTAAACGTGGATGAAGCACTCTTTCCAGAGGGGTTCAAAAATATGCTCCTGGAGTTGTTTCAGGAGAAAGCGCAGCCTTCACTATTCTCTGGGAGTCGCTTTGTAAAAGCCAGGGATAAAAGGTCCGTGGGCTTGGGTAGTTCAATTCCAGAGCCACCTGAACCTTTGGAACAAGACGTGGCGACAATTCCTCTGATTGAGTTTGATTTAGAGCGAATTGACACGTTGGATAAAGAAAGCAAAGAGCTATTAGAGATTTTCGCTCTTCGATATGATGAAGAGGAAGTTGATCATCACGATAGATCGGATTCGGAACGAGGGAATAATTTTTTTGAAACGCTGAAGATAGCAGAGAAGGCGAAAGAGATGGAATCGAAGATAGATAAGAAAGAGAAAGAAAAGGAATCGGAGAAAGAGAAGGAAAAACCCATAAATAGTTTAACCCCGGTGTCCACGGATGAGGATTTGAAGGAGGATATTGAGCCATTCATTGCCGAATTAACGGAGCTAGAACGCGATTTTCTCAGCGGGTTCAAAGACCTAATTAGGGTCAAGCAAGAGGGGATCAACTACCTCAAAACTCGTGGGGTTATGATGGGGGTCTTTATTAACACCCTTAACGAGAAGTCGTTGGATTTTTTGGGGGACAACCTCATTGAACAAGAGAGAGACGTATTAAGACTTAATGAAGATTTCAAGCAAGTTCTTCAAAGACTTGCCGAGGAGGAATAGGTACGTGGCAGGGAAACTTCGCAAAAAGGATTCCACAGCAATTCTGAACTCGCTATATGGGGGAGTTGTCCCCAATAGGGGGCTGGAACATATTATGGTCGGTCGCAAAGATGAGGCCACTCAAATTCTGAAAGATTTAGAAACGGTGAAGGACGGGGCCTCGGTCATAAAATTTATTATTGGGCCCTTCGGTTCGGGTAAAACGTTTCTGCAAGCGTTAATCCAACAAGTCGCCTTCAGCGAAAAATTCGTGGTCGGCAAGGTTGATTTTGATGCTAATCGCCGACTTTATGGCTCTGAGGGCAAGTCGGTGGCTACTTATTCGGAAATGATGAAAAATCTATCGGTCGCTACTTCCCCCGATGGCAATGCTTTGCCGATGATTTTGGATCAATGGATTAGTGACGTACAGACCAAAACTATGCAAGAAAAAGGGTATGGGTCTGTAGCGTATGATAATCCACAATTTATTATCGATGTGGAACATGAGATTGCTGAGACCGCGACCAAGATGGATCGTCTCGTGGGTGGTTTCGATTTTGTACGAGTCCTGATGCAATATTTTAAGGGTTTTGTGGAAGACAACAATTCCCTTCAGCGCAGCGCACTACGTTGGTTACGAGGCGAATATTCGACCAAAACAGAGGCTAGAGGGGATCTGGGGGTCAGAGATATTATTGATGACTCTAACTACTATGATTACATTAAAGTCATGGCTCAATTTGTCCGCCAAATCGGGTATTCTGGCTTGGTCGTCAATTTCGATGAGGCCATTAACCTTTACAAAATAACCCATCCGCAATCGAGGGACAAGAACTACGAAACCATTCTCAAGATTTTTAACGATACTCTGCAGGGCAATGTCTCAGGTTTGTACATCATTTTTAGTGGCACACCTGAGTTTCTCGAAGACGAGCGGAGAGGGCTTTATAGTTATGAAGCCATCAAAAGAAGACTGGTCGTAAATAAATTTGAAAGTAATGAGTTCAGGGACTTGTCTCAACCCGTGATTAAACTCACTCCTCTTAAACAGGAAGAATTGTACCTCTTGCTCAAGAACCTGGTGGAAATCCATGCGTTCCATTATGACTATGAACCCAAGGTTAGTGGTGAGGAAATCCGTTCGTTTATCATTCAGGAATATTCTAGACCAGGGGCTTTAGAGAATTTGACGACGAGTGATATCATCCGAACCTTTATTGGTGGGTTAAATATTCTGCAGCAGAATTCAGGGTTTAACCGCTCGAAGATTTTTGGTGATCAAGAGAGTTCAAAATCCCTGCCTCCGAAAAACGCGGCAGCGAGTCGGTTTAGTTCTGCAAAGATTTAGGTCAAATGGAGGAGTATTCGTGGATACGTTTAAGCTTTTATCAGAAAAAATGCAACAACGGATCTGGGCTATGAAATGGGAGCGGTTTACCCCGGTTCAGGATCAAACGATCCCGCTTATCATGCAGACGGACTCAGACATCATAGTTTCAGCGAACACAGCTTCGGGAAAAACCGAAGCTGCTTTTCTACCTATTATCACTAAGATAGAGGATTGTGCTCAGGCGGAGTTGAAAGTAATCTATATTTCTCCTCTCAAAGCGTTAATTAATAACCAATTTGAACGGATTGAACGCTTATGCCAAAACTGTGAGATAAATATCTATCGTTGGCATGGGGATGTAGGCCAAAGTCAAAAAAACAAACTGCTTAAAAACCCTTCAGGAATTCTTCAGATTACGCCTGAATCCCTAGAAAGCTTGTTTATTAACAAGACTGGGCATTTAAAACCCCTTTTCCAGGGAGTAGAATTCATTGTGATTGATGAAATCCACTCGTTTCTCGATTCTCAGCGAGGCGCACAACTGCGTTCCTTGTTATCGAGGATGGAAGCGTATACGAGGGTTCGACCCCGTATTATTGGTTTATCCGCAACTATCCAAAATTTTGACCTTGTAAAACAATGGGTCAATCATAATCGACCTGAAGAGGTTGAAGTGGTCGAAGCTTCTGACGAGGGCAAGGAACTTCAGTACTCCTTATTACATTTTCCAGCAGGCAAGGATGGAAAAATACCCTTAGAGCTTTTCGAAGACCTGAGAGAGGTAACTAGAGACTATCAATCCCTCATCTTTTGTAATAGTCGAGGCACGGTGGAAGAAGCAACGGTCATGCTTAACCGTTTGGCAGAAAAGGAGGGAATCCAAGAAGGGTACTTTGCTCATCACTCCTCGATCGACAAAGCCGAAAGAGAGTACGTGGAGAAAAAGTTGGCGACTTCACGAACCCCTCAAAGTATTGTCTGTACCAGTTCGCTCGAACTTGGTATCGATATCGGAGCGCTCGATCTTGTCTGTCAACTGGATACCACCTTTACGGTTTCCTCCCTCAAACAACGCATGGGGCGTTCCGGGAGAAAGCAAGAGGATGCTCAGATTCTTCAGATGTATACAACCAGTGAAGACAGTTTGGTACAGTCCATTGCCGTCATGAATCTCTTGCTTGAAGGGTGGATTGAGCCAGCTGCGGGTTATCCTGTTCCCTATGATATTGCCTTTCACCAAATCATCTCACTCTGTCAGGAGTATAATGGTGTAACTTGGAGTCAGCTCATTCATACCATCGAAAAAAATGCTGCCTTTCATAAACTTCCCAAGAAGGACATGGTAAGTCTTATTAATCATATGGTGAGTACGGAGATGTTAGAGATTGTTCCTGGACTCAATGAGTATATTGTGGGGCTAGAGGGAGAGAGATTATTACGAGGAAAGGATTTTTACTCGGTCTTCATGGTGGCCCTTTATTATGATGTCTACTGTGGCATGCGCAAGATCGGGCAGCTCGATAAAGGGGTCAGATTTGATATTGGGGAAAACGTCATCTTAGCAGGAAAACTGTGGACCATTAAGGATATGGACACTAAAAAGAATAAGATTTTCGTTCAACCTGCGGTGAATGCTAAAAAGCCAAAATATCTGAGTGATCCAGGTAAGATTGATCGTAAAATCGCAGAAACGATGTTTGAAGTTTTGTGTTCGGAGGGACAATTCCAATATCTTGACGCAAATGCAACTAAATGTCTCGCGGGTGCGCGACGAAAATACTCCTTATATCATGTATCTGTAAATCAGCGCGTTGTCTGGGAGTTGCGTGATGTCCAGGTTTTTGAGCCTTTTGTGGGAACTGTGATTTGTAATACGCTGATTTGGCTGCTCAGAGCTGTATCCGGTCTTGATATTAAACGCAGGCCGAGTCAAATAGAACGTATTGTATTGCCTAAGGAGGTAGTATTTTTAGACCTTATCGAAAAGATCCGAAGTCGAGTTTGGAAGGAAGCGGATCTTGTCTTGTTCATCCGGGAAAATGAGTGGCTGGTAACAAAATACTCGCCCTTTTTGACGGACGAGCTGCAACAAAAAATGCATTTGAAGAGTGAACTAGATCTTAAAGGGGCTTTGGATTTTTTGAAGAGTTATCGATTTGTGACTATTTCGTTGACTGAATAAGAAAGGGTTATGATGAAGCGCAAGGGTTTTCTGAATTCAGCGGTATCGGGAGGGATTAGCCGTTTATAAGATGTGATAACAAAAGGGTATATGATTCCTCGCATTATCAAAAAATGTTAGTGTGAGCCGTCAATAGCCTTATCAAGAGCTTTGGCTGGATCGTCATTCCCCTTCCCATCTTCCTGTATTTTCAAAGTAGGGTGAAAAGACAACCAGTCTAAAAACTCGTTCTTGAACTACCTCGAATGTATCATTCCTCTCCTATCCCGCTGAAATAATTTAACGGGATTTCTGTTTTTAATTGACGTAAAAGTGAGCGCCTTTAATTAATGTTTTCGCACGTAGAATTACATGGAGGATATTTGGAAAAAGTGTTGAATGGTTGATAAGAATACTTGAAATACTTATAGAAGAGTTGTATTTTGGTGTGTTGAAAGAAGGTAATGGAAAAACTTTAATAGCCGTGGCAAAAGAAGTATCGTCTTCCCATAAAATTGCAAATTATAATGTTGAAGTGTTTAATGAACACAAGGACCACATTGCCCAATTAAGCATCACGGGCTATAAAAAGAATGAAACAATACTTGGAGAACAATAGTCCGATTCTTGAAATTCAGGCGTGGAAAGAATAAGATGGACTTGCAAGTTATTTGCGAACTAGTATAGTATGACGGTCTGACTGGTAATATAAAAAAGCTCCTGCAAATGCAGGAGCTTAATGCTTAGCTTACGTCAAGTTAAAAATGGTTAGAGTCTGTAGTTTTTTGTATTCTCGGTCGAGGACTTCGCTTAGAGAAATGTCCAAGGCGTTAGACAAAGCTGCTATATAAAATAGTTGTTTGCCTAATTCTGCTTCAATAATGTCTCGGCAGTTATCGCAAAGTAATCCTTCGAGTTGGCTGTCCAAGAGTTCTTTGAGATCAGCAAGGCTTGCATCTAAGGGTAGGGATTTCTTATGTGCATTCACGGCATGGCAACCGCAACTGGTTACTGATTTAACGACGGCTCGGTTAACACGCGCTGAAGTTTCTTGCCCCTTAGACAATATATCTAAAATACTTTGATGCCGGATCAATAAAGATTTTACCGTACTTTGGAATTGGTCAGTGAGTTGTTCCATGTCAGCTATCCTCACTCCTTTCTGCCATCTCTATTATACCGAGACGGCTGGGCTGTTGTCAATTTTCAACCAAAATAAGACATAAAATGGTTAATTGACAGGCTGAAGACTTGTATGATATAATTTTAAAATTTTGACCCAGGCGAAGTTCCTTGCTATAATGATATATAAGGGGGTGGCCGAATGTTTAAAGTTGGTGACAAAGTTGTATATCCGATGCATGGTGCCGGTATTATCGAGTCTATTGAAGAACGGGAAGTTCTTGGAGAAAAAAGCCAATACTATGTCATGCATCTACCAGTGGGAAACATGAAATTGTTCATTCCATTAAACAACGTGGAGAACCTGGGTTTGAGGCAAGTGATTTCTCCGACCATGGTTAAAGATGTCTTAGAAGTGTTGAAAACTAAAGATACGGCAGCTACCCTAGCCTGGAATCGGCGCTATCGTGCGAATTTAGAAAAGATTAAGAGTGGAAATATCTTTGAAGTTGCCAATGTTGTTCGCAGCCTTGCCCAGAGGGATAACGAAAAGGGCCTTTCCACAGGGGAAAAGAAGATGTATGAAAATGCCTGCCAAATTTTGATTAGTGAACTCGTCTTGACAGAAGGGTCTGAAGAAGAAGCAGTCCGGCAATGGTTATCCAAAGCTTTGCTTCTGGCTTAAAGGGTTTCCAACCCGTTTGTGGAAAAAAAATCACTGCAAATATATACTTACTTGAAAATTTATGGTAAATCACAGTATAATAGGAAAGACTTTTAGTCAGAATAGATTTATAAAGGAGGTGAAATGATGATTCGCAATCTTATACGCGGTATCATCACGCTGTTATTTGGTGCTTTGGGCTTTTTTCTCGTTTTTTTATTTCTACGACTTAACCTTTTACAATCCCTGGGGTGGAATTTGTCCCCTGTCTGGACCTATGCAACGATGATTATTTTATTTGCTATCTTTGGTTTTTTAGTTGCGCCGATCACTATCCGCTCTTTTCTCACCTTAATGCGATGGATGGATTCTCGCTTAACTCGGGTCCCCACGCATGATCTTATGAGTGGGGCTGTTGGGGGGATCATCGGACTTATTATTTCTAGTTTATTTAGTAGCTCATTTGTCAGTATTCCTTTTTTTGGGCCACTTTTAGCGGTCTTACTAAGCATTTTCTTGGGATATCTGGGATTGACAATTGGCATGAAGCGGAAAGAGGATGTCCTAGGGTTATTCAATTTTCTGCCGCGTTTCCGAGATCGCGGCGACAAAGCGGAAAAAGCAGACAAACAGAGGGAAGGTAAGTCTGAGCAGCTCCAGTCTATAGAGGGTATGCACTATAAAATTCTTGACACGAGTGTGATTATCGATGGACGTATTGCCGACATCGTCAAAACTGGGTTCTTGGAAGGGATCTTGCTTATCCCGAGTTTCGTTTTAGAGGAGCTTCGACACATTGCGGATTCTTCAGATTTGCTTAAACGAAACCGTGGGCGCAGGGGGCTTGATATTCTCAATCAAATATCTAAGGAAACAGCGATCAAAGTGCATATTCATGAACAGGACTTTGATGATATTAATGAAGTTGACAGTAAACTGGTGCGCTTGGGGCAGGTTCTGAAATCTCCGCTTTTAACGAATGATTATAACCTCAACAAAGTAGCTGAACTTCAAGGAGTTATGGTTCTAAACATCAACGAATTGGCGAATGCTCTAAAGCCGATTGTTTTGCCCGGTGAAGAGATGCTTGTTCAAGTGATGAAAGAGGGTAAAGAGCCTGGACAGGGCGTAGCCTATCTAGACGATGGAACGATGATTGTTGTCGATATGGGTAGACGTTATATGGGGCAAAATATCACCGTTTTAGTGACCAGTGTTTTGCAGACGGCGGCTGGTCGTATGATCTTTGCTAAACCAAAGAGTTCCCTGGAAAAAAAACCGATGGGCCTTCGTCCGACGGATGAGGTGAATGCGATTGGCTAAGTTAGGGATCGTTATTCCTGCAGCCGGTCAAGGCAAACGGATGGGGGCCGGATACAATAAGCAATTTTTGACTTTGATGGGAGAACCGATGCTTGCCCATACGGTAAGACTCTTTGAACAATCCAGTTATGTTTCTGAAATTGTTGTTGTGGGGGCGGAAGCCGATGTTCCGATTATTGTCGAGCTAGTTCATCATCATAAATTTGATAAAGTTAAGATATGTAAAGGTGGAGTGCAACGTCAAGACTCTGTTCGTGCAGGGGTTCAAGCTCTAAGTTCCGCTATTCAACGGATAGTGGTACATGATGGGGCGAGGCCCCTTTTAACATTGGAAGATTTCCATCGGTTTTTGGATGAAACTGAGAAATTTAAAGCCGCAATTATGGCAATCCCAGTTAAGGATACTATAAAGCAAGTCCATGAGACGGGTAAAGTTATTGCTACCCTGACACGTGAACGGTTAAGGGCCGTTCAGACTCCTCAGATTTTTGATCGGGCCATTTTAGCAGAAGCACATTATCAAGCAGTATCCGCAGGATACTATGGCACGGATGATGCTTCTTTGCTAGAATGGATGGGGTATCCTGTTCAAGTGATAGAGGGTTCACAGGAAAATATCAAGGTGACCACGCCCGAAGATCTGTGGTTAGCTGAGCGGATTTTAGCGATGCGCGAGGCGCGAAGTTCGACGCGCGGAGTGGGATGTACGATGGAATATGAAACACGAAGCACGAGATAAGATATGCGAGGTGTGAGGAACGGGGCTTGAGACCGGAATGAATGTACCAATATGCGTTGCTCGACTTTCAGTGGCGGGATAGACGACTTTGGAATTCGGATTTCGAACCTCGAACCTCGTGCCTCGAGATTGGGGGGTTGATTATTAAAGTCGGAATCGGATATGATGTACATGCTTTGGTTGAGGGCCGGGTCTTGATTCTTGGAGGGGTGGAAATCCCTTATGAGCGTGGTTTGCTTGGACATTCGGATGCGGACGTTCTGATCCATGCGATTATGGATGCACTTTTAGGGGCCTTGGCCTTAGGAGATATCGGAGCGCATTTTCCCGATCACGATCCTCGCTACTCTGGAATTTCAAGCCTCTCATTATTGGGGCAGGTCGTGGAACTTATTGAAGGACAGGGGTATCGCGTGGGAAATATAGATAGTATCATTGTGGCCGAGCGGCCTAAAGTAGCTCCGTTTATTCCGCAGATGCGCTCTAATATTGCACGGGTTTTGAAACTGGTTGAATCGTGTGTGTCGGTCAAAGCGACAACAACTGAACGCCTGGGGTTTGAAGGCCGGGGTGAGGGAATCGGAGCTCAGGCGATTGTGAATTTAGAAAAAGTTGGAGGATGATTTATGGAAATTCGCGTGCGGTTTGCACCCAGCCCGACTGGTCCATTGCATATTGGCGGGGCAAGATCCGCTTTATTTAATTATTTATGGGCTCGCAAAAACAACGGAACCTTTATTGTGCGGAGTGAGGATACAGATTTAGAGCGTTCCAGCCGAGAATCAGAGCATAATATTTTGGAGGCCTTACGTTGGCTGAGTATTCAATGGGGTGAGGGGATCGAGGTTGGCGGGGAGCATGGCCCATATCGCCAAACTGATCGCTTGCCAATTTACAGAGAATATACAGAGAAACTGATCGACAGTGGGCACGCCTACCTCTGCTATTGTTCGGAAGAAGAACTGGAACAAGAGAGGAAGGCCTTGGCGGCCCAAGGGGAAACTCCTCGCTATCGTGGCAAGTGCCGTGACTTAACAGCGGAGCAACGGGCAGCTTTCCAATCGGAAGGTCGTAAGCCTGTTGTGCGTTTCCGTGTACCAGAAGGGCAAGCAATTCACATTAAAGATCAGGTTCGTGGGGATGTTGTTTTTGACAGTGACGGAATTGGGGACTATGTTATTGTAAAATCTGATGGGATACCCACCTATAATTTTGCTGTGGTTGTCGATGATTCTACCATGAACGTAACGCAGGTTATTCGAGGGGAAGAACATTTATCCAATACCCCCAGACAGGTTTTAATATATCAAGCGTTAGGGTTATCCGTCCCTGAATTTGCGCATATTTCTCTCATTTTGAACACTGAAGGGGGCAAAATGAGCAAACGGGACGGAGATACAGCGGTTATCGATTATCGCAAAAAGGGTTATCTCCCGGAAGCGATCGTCAACTTCATTGCCCTCCTTGGATGGGCACCATCTGGAGAAAAAGAGTTCTATACTCTAGATGAGTTGGCAGAATCGTTTTCGTTGGATCGTGTTTCTAAGAGTCCAGCCGTTTTTGATCTCCAGAAACTGAACTACATGAACGCTCATTACATTAAGCAAACAGCTCCTGAACGCTTGGCTGAACTAGCGCTACCCTATGCCCAGGAATTGGGCATTCTTCCTCTAGGGGAGCAGTCGACGGAGCAGCAGCGATGGTTTATGGGGGTTATGAAGGCGATTTCTGAGAAAATATCTTATTTGGCGGAAGTGAAAGACTTTATTCATTATTTTCACGGCGATGTGCCATTAGAACCAGAAGGAGAAGCCCTGGAGGTATTGAAGGGCGAACAAGTGCCGGGAGTTTTGGCATTATTCAAGGGAAAGGTTCAGGAAGTTGAAGAGCTTTCTGAAGCTACAGTGAAAGTGCTCTTAAAACAAATGACGAAAGAGCTAAAACTTGGGGGAAAATTGGTGTATATGCCTGTTCGGGTGGCTTTGACTGGGCAGATGCATGGACCGGAGCTCTTTGATGTCATCCCCCTTTTGGGCCGGGAGAATGTCTTGAAACGGCTTGAAGTTTCAGAGAAGCGTCATTTAGGATTATAGAAGTAGTTGAAGCGGGTTAAGAAGGGCGTTTTGATTGACAGGGGTGGGAGACTACCCTATAATAGATACAAAATAAAGTCCATTTGAAAATTTAATACTAAAGGATTTGTGTGATGAGGAGAAAGAGTACAAAGAGGAATTGCCACAAGCGAGGATGGGATAGTGGAAGCCATCGGCGAGGAACTTTTGGAAGTGCGTCTCTGAGCTGATCGGCAGAACAAAAAGTATGCCAATCCGTATTGACTGCGTTAAAGTTGTAAGCTGGAACGGACATGTTCGTTCAAACAGAGTGGGACCGCGGAACCTTTCGTCTCTGGACGAAGGGTTCCGCTTTTTGTATTTCAGCATAAACCGTTTACGTGCTTAAACGTGCTCTCTTGGCAATGTCATAGTGCATATTAGTGTAGTTATTTATGGATTGCTCTAGGGAGAACTGGAAAAATTAAAATCAAAGGAATGGGGTGAAGTTTAGATGTTATTTGGACAGATGAGGCGCGATATTCGGGTTATTTTTGAACGAGATCCTGCAGCAAGAAGTATGATAGAGGTCATCTTGTGTTATCCAGGGTTTCATGCGGTGCTCTTTCATCGAGTGGCACATTGGCTGTATCAGCATAAGCTGGTACTCTTGCCACGGATGATTTCTCAGCTCGCCAGGTTCCTTACGGGAATTGAAATCCATCCTGGTGCGAAGATCGGACAAGGTTTCTTTATTGACCATGGAAGCGGCGTGGTTATCGGCGAAACAGCGGAAGTTGGCGACAATGTTACTCTATACCAGGGGGTTACATTAGGGGGGACTGGCAAAGAAAAAGGCAAGAGGCATCCAACCATTGGGAATAATGTGGTGATAGGCACAGGCGCTAAGGTGTTAGGTTCTTTTAAAGTTGGGGATAATGTAAAAATAGGTGCAGGGTCAGTTGTCAATAAATCAATTCCTAGTGACACAACTGTAGTGGGGATTCCAGGACGAATTGTTCTTCACCATGGGGTCCCGATTAAAGACCCTGATTTAAGACATGATGATCTTCCCGATCCGGTCAATGAGATGTTAAAGTGTTTAATGCAGCGGGTGGAGTATTTGGAACAACGTCTAAAAGAAGAGGAGAATCGATACAATGTCTTTGAAATTATACAACACAATGACCCGTCAAAAAGAAGAGTTCCAGCCCCGGGAGAGCGGGAAGGTTGCGATGTATGTATGCGGCCCGACGACCTATAATTATTTTCATGCGGGTAATGCTCGGATGTTCGTCGTTTTCGATATGATTCGACGCTATTTCATGCATAAAGGGTACGATGTTCGCTACGTGCAAAATTTCACGGATATCGATGACAAGATTATTCAACGAGGCAAAGTAGAGGAGATGGATCCTCTGGCCTTGGGTCAAAAATATATTGATGAATATTATAAAGATGCTAAAGCCCTAAATGTCCTTCCAGCGACCATACACCCTAAGGCCACAGAGCATATTCCAGAAATGATTGAGATTATTCAGGGGCTAATAAATACAGGGTTAGGGTACGAAGTTGATGGAGATGTTTATTTTGCTGTGGATCATTTCCCCAACTACGGGAAGCTGTCCGGCAGAACACTAGACGATATGAAGGCGGGGGCCAGGGTCGAGGTGGACGAACGTAAACATCATCCGATGGATTTTGCACTGTGGAAAACGGCCAAGCCCGGTGAACCCGCCTGGGAAAGTCCATGGGGCATGGGACGGCCAGGCTGGCACATTGAATGTACAGCGATGTCTCTGAAATATTTGGGTGCGGGATTTGATATTCATGGCGGCGGCGGAGATCTCGTTTTCCCTCATCATGAAAACGAGATTGCCCAAACGGAAGGGTATTTGAAAGGGGAGACGTTTGCTCACTATTGGATGCACAACGCCTTTTTGACCATTAATCAAGAAAAGATGTCCAAGTCCCTAGGCAATTTCTTTACAACTCGGGAGCTCTTGGTGAATTCCCCAGGAGAAGTGATTCGTTTTTATCTCTTGGGAACGCATTATCGCAGTCCGTTGGATTTTAATGATCAAAACCTAATCATGGCCCAAAAAGGGTTAGAGAGGTTACAAACGAGTGTTCGTTTGGCTCAAGAAGCCCTGGGCCGAGAGGGGGCGTTGAATAACCAGAGGATTGGGACAGAATTGCTGAATGCCGCTAAAGAAGCACGCGAAGCTTTTGAGAAGGCTATGGATGATGATTTTAATTCAGCCTTGGCTTTTGCAGCGCTCTTCGAATTAGCTAAAACCATGAATGGGTATGTCCAGGAAAGTCCTGTACCTTCTGAAGGATTGGCAGAAGCCCAAAAAACCCTAGTAAAACTTGGAGAAGTGCTCGGCTTTGATCTGCTGCATCCGGCCCAAGTTCAGGTCGAAAACGAGGAAATGCTCTCCCAAGTCATGGAGGTCGTTTTGCAGGTCCGTTCACGTTCTCGACTGAAGAAAGATTGGGAAATGTCCGATTTTATCCGAGATGCGCTGAAAGATAAAGGTATTATCATTGAGGATACCCCGCAAGGCGCGAGGTGGCAAATTAAAAAGTAGTAGAAAGGAAAACGCATGCGAAGTTGGCAGGAAATGAATGCCTTAGCCCTAGCTTATTTGGGAGATGCAGTTTATGAACTATGGGTTCGTACACATTTGCTGGAGTTGGGGCATGAAAAGGTCAAGGAACTTCATAGGCGAGCGATAAGCTATGTTCGCGCGGGTACTCAAGCCCAAATTTTACATGCCCTTTTACCGGAGCTCGACGAAGTTGAACAGCAGGTTGTTTTGCGCGGGCGAAATGCTAAAGGTGGGCATCCCAAGAACGTGGATGTTGTGACTTACCGCCATGCCACAGCCTTTGAAAGTTTGGTAGGCTATTGGCATTTGAATGGACAAACTAGTCGCATGCAGTGGGCGTTCGGTCAAGTGGACGGTATACTACAGGAAGAGTCGCTAAAACAGGCGAACACTCATTGAGGCAAGGAAAAGAGAGGGGGATTTACGATGCGCGTGGCTCTAATTCAGCACACACCTGATCCGGAAAAAGTAGTGGCTGCAGCTGCCCGCTTGTGTTATTCATCGGACCCGGTACCAGATCTTTTAGAGCGGTTTGATCATGAAACGGTGGCGCGCTTTGTCCGTAAATTGCGTGAGATGGGTCATCTTTCCCCTTTTGAACATGCTAGTTTTCAGTTTTCCATTGATGGGGTTTCAAGGGCCCTATCCCATCAGCTCGTGCGTCACCGGATTGCAAGTTATTCTCAGCGTTCTCAGCGCTATGTGAAAGAAAATGGATTTGAGTTTGTTATTCCGCCAAGTATAGGCCGGAAGCCCGAGGCGTTAGAGCGCTTTGAAACGGTTATGGCACGCTTGCAGGAAGACTATCAGGAACTCTTGAATTGTGTGCCTGCTGAGGATGCCCGCTATGTCCTACCCAATGCCTGCACAACCTCTTTGATGGCGTCGTTTAATGCGCGCTCATTATTGAATTTTTTCGAACATCGTACTTGTACAAGGGCTCAGTGGGAGATCCGTGACTTGGCGGAAACGATGTTGGGGTTGGTGCGTGGGGTAGCTCCCAATCTTTTTAGCGAAGCAGGGCCGACCTGCGTGACCCAGGGTGTCTGTCATCAGGGTACGTATAGTTGCGGGAGATTGAAATCCCTTGAAGGAAAGAAGACGTGAACAACTTGAACGATGAAATGGTTTATGGAAAAAACCCCGTCCTAGAGCTTCTGAAAAGTGGAAAACCCATTAACAAAGTCCTTCTACTAACGGAGGGACCGGGTGGACGGAATCAAGAAATAATCCCGTTATTGCAGGAGAGAACTATTCCTTATCAATTTGTGGATCGTCAGACCCTCGATCGTTTAACGAATCGAGAGCGGCACCAGGGGATGCTGGCTTATGTTGCAGCGAGGGAGTATGCTAGCATAGAGGACATCCTAACTGTGGCAGAGGAGCGGCAAGAAGAGCCCTTTATCTTGATGCTGGATGAGATTGAAGACCCTCATAATTTGGGTGCCTTGCTCAGGACCGTGGACGCTGTGGGAGCACATGGGGTCATTATTCCCAAACGGCGCAGCGTTGCCTTGACTGGAACTGTAGCCAAGACATCTGCTGGGGCAGTCGAACATGTGGCGGTAGCGAGAGTGAGCAATTTAGTGCAAACGATAAAGGAACTCAAAAAGAAGGGGTGTTGGGTATCCGGGGCTGAAGCAGGAGGAAAGGATGCCTTTGAAGCGGATCTTACCGGTCCCAGAGTTATAGTCATTGGCAGCGAAGGGAAAGGCATCAGTCGTTTGCTGCGCGAAAATTGCGACGAGATCGTCAGTTTGCCGATGAGAGGGAAAGTTACGTCTTTAAATGCTAGTGTTGCAGGGTCAGTGTTGCTTTATGAAGTTCTGAGGCAGAGAGGCGTTTCTCAATAAAAATTGCGCAGGAGTATGCTGATAAGTGCTATATCCGTCAACATAGTAGGAAATTGAACGCGAATAGCGACAGAACAACCAAAACTTCGCCTTGACGCTTTTCTCAAGGGTCGAGTATAATGAGAATGTTCTCGTGGACAAGAGCGAGATTGCGTCTTCTTCATGACGACATTGTAGGAGGGATCAACTTGACTCTTCAAGCCCAACCTGAATTACCTGAGTGCGAAATCATCGACGTTATTGTAGATGAAGAGGTGGTTGAGCTTGCCAAGGAAGGCGACGCTACAGCACTAGAGTACTTGATCAACAAATATAAGAACTTTGTGAGAGCCAAAGCACGTTCGTATTTTTTGATTGGGGCGGATCGTGAAGATATTATCCAAGAGGGTATGATTGGACTCTATAAGGCCATTCGGGACTTTCGTGGGGACAAACTCTCGTCTTTTCGAGCCTTTGCCGAATTATGCATTACCCGGCAGATTATCACGGCGATCAAAACCGCAACTCGACAGAAACACATTCCCCTAAACTCGTATGTTTCACTTAATAAGCCTATTTACGATGAAGATTCTGATCGAACATTGCTCGATGTAATCTCGGGAACGCGAATTACAGACCCTGAGGAACTGATTATTAGTCGCGAAGAATTTGATGACATTGAGGAGAAAATGGGCGAGATCCTCAGCTCCTTGGAATGGAAAGTCTTGATGTCTTACTTAGAAGGGAAATCCTATCAGGAGATCGCTGTTGATTTGAGAAGACATGTAAAATCGATCGATAATGCACTACAGAGAGTTAAGAGGAAACTTGAGCGTTATTTGGAACGAAGAGATGGATAATTTTACATACACCTTTGCGAGATATTGGACTTGCAATGTAAATGGAGAAATGGTATACTCTACAAGTGCCAAGTGATGGCAGATTGATCTGGTAACACAACATGCCGACGTAGCTCAATTGGTAGAGCAGCTGATTTGTAATCAGCAGGTTGCGGGTTCGAGTCCCATCGTTGGCTCCACAAAAAAAATTGCTACATCGCGGGATGGAGCAGCGGTAGCTCGTCGGGCTCATAACCCGAAGGTCGTCGGTTCAAATCCGGCTCCCGCAACCAAGATTGACCAGACAGCTAAGCTGTCTTTTTTATTATAAGTATTTTCCTTGACAGGAAATTTATCTTATGATAAAGTATTTTGAGTAATGGATAAAAATACAGCGTCCTACCGTTGTCCGGGAGGTGTTCGTGAATGCGTGTTGGCATTATTTTAGCGTGTACGGATTGCAAGCACCGTAACTATGCTACGATGAAAAATAAGAAAAATAACCCTGATCGCTTGGAGTCTCAAAAGTATTGCAAGTTTTGCAAAACCCATACTCTCCATAAGGAAACAAAGTAATTTTTTTTTGCACTAGTTTAAACTGAACGCCAGGAGGCGTTTCACAGTGTCGATGGCATCGATGCGTAAGGATGTGAAGTGATGGGCGCGTTAAAAAAACCAGCCAATACTCAGCGACAGGCGGATAAAGCGGCGGAGTATTTCCGGGGGGTTTTGAGCGAATTAAAAAAAGTTCATTGGCCAAGCCGTAGGCAACTGCTCACCTACACAGGAGTTGTGTTTTTTGCGGTGGCGATTGTGTCCATTCTAATGTGGTTTGTTGATAGTGGCTTAAGTTGGGTCTTGACCAAGCTAGTGCCATAATCTGCGAGTTTCCGCGGCAGTGCCTGAGGAGGTCCCCTGAGAAATGGCAAAAAACTGGTATGTTATCCACACCTATTCTGGCTATGAAAACAAAGTAAAAATGAACCTCGAAAAAAGAGTAGAATCCATGAACATGGAAGAAAAGATTTTTCGCGTGCTTGTTCCCATGGAAGATGAAATTGAGTTCAAGGGCGGAAAACAGAAAATTGCCAAACGCAAGGTCTATCCGGGATATGTCCTTGTGGAAATGGAAATGACTGACGATTCTTGGTATGTTGTGCGTAATACGCCTGGTGTTACTGGGTTTGTTGGCACTGGAACGAAACCCATTCCGTTGCTTGATAGCGAGGTTGTCAAGATTCTACAGCAAATGGGAATGGATGAGGTTCACGCGCGGATTGACTTTGAAATTAATCAGAGTGTTCAGGTTACGGCTGGTCCGTTTAAGGACTTTGTTGGAGTGGTTCGAGAAATTCTTGCAGATAAAGGTAAGTTACGGGTTGAAGTGTCTATGTTTGGTAGAGAGACACCAGTTGAGCTGGAATTTTCACAAGTTCAAAAACTCGACTAACAATGAGAGGTTATCCTAACAAGGGGGTGTATAAACAATGGCAAAAAAAGTAATTGGGTTGGTTAAATTAGCGATTACGGCAGGGAAAGCCACACCGGCACCTCCGGTTGGTCCAGCTCTTGGTCAGCATGGGGTCAACATCATGGCCTTCTGCAAAGAATACAATGAGCGCACAAAGGATCAAGCAGGGCTTATTATCCCAGTGGAAATTACTGTCTATGAGGATCGTTCCTTTACCTTTATTACAAAAACTCCGCCGGCAGCTGTGCTGCTTAAGAAGGCAGCTAACATCAATTCAGGCTCGTCGGAACCGAATCGCAAAAAAGTTGCGTCTGTGCCTAAATCTAAGGTGCGCGAGATTGCGGACATTAAGATGAAGGACTTGAATGCAGCAAGTGTCGAAGCGGCAATGCGCATGATTGAAGGTACCGCACGGAGTATGGGAATCAATATTGTCGAAGGATAAATTAAGCTGTGGGAGGGCTAAGCCCGCATTACCACAAGGAGGTTATTAGAATGGCCAAAGTGGGAAAAAGATATCAAGAGGCTGTAAAATCATTTGATCGTAATGCACTCTATGAGCCAAAAGAAGCCCTAGAAATCGTATTAAATAACGCGAAGGCGAAGTTCAACGAGACAGTTGAAGTGGCTTTTAAACTCGGTATTGATACCCGTCATGCAGACCAACAAATTCGTGGCGCCGTTGTGCTTCCGAATGGTACGGGCAAAACCCGTTCAGTTTTGGTATTTGCTAAAGGGGATAAGGCCAAAGAAGCCGAACAAGCTGGAGCTGATTTTGTCGGCGCTGAGGATATGATTGCTAAAATTGAACAGGGATGGTTTGACTTTGAAGTTGTCGTAGCTACTCCAGACATGATGGGGTTAGTGGGTAAATTGGGCCGTGTTCTCGGACCAAAAGGATTAATGCCTAACCCGAAAACTGGAACAGTTACGCTTGATGTAGCACGTGCGATCAAAGAAATCAAAGCTGGTAAGATTGAATATCGTGGGGAAAAGGCCGGTATCATACATGCGCCACTCGGAAAAGCTTCATTTACTGTGGAGCAATTGTTAGAGAACTATCGTACGTTGGCGGATGTCTTAGTTAAGGCTAAACCTGCAGCTGCCAAGGGACAATACATGCGGAGTGTCACAGTGACCTCAACCATGGGACCTGGCGTGCGCATTAACCCAACCAAAGCTGTCTAACATAGGATGCCCTTGACAGCATCCCATTGATAAGATAGACTTACTGACAGTTGAATAATGACCGCTGTAGAAAGCAGGAGCCGCGAGGCTTAATATCCTGCCGAGGTTGGAAGACACGCCGATAACTCTTTATTTGGCATTCTTAACCTCTGCATACGCGGAGGTTTTTTGCTGGGTTTATGTGAAGGAAGGAGGTGCACACAGAATGCTTAATATTGATCAAAAAAGTCAAGTCGTCTCGGAGATCACGGAAAAATTTCAAAACGCCTCTGGTGTCGTCTTAGCCGACTACCGTGGTTTGACCGTGGCCCAAGTCACTCAATTACGTGCTCAACTGCGTCAAGCCGGAGTGGAATATCGGGTTTTGAAAAATACACTTGTGCGTCGCGCTGCCAATGAAGTTGGGGTAGAAGGGCTTGATACCTATCTAGAAGGACCAACAGCCCTTGCCTTTAGTGCAGATCCTGTCGCTCCAGCAAAAGTTTTGATGGAGTTTGCTAAAGCAAATAAACTCAAAACGTTTAAAATTAAAGCTGGTGTTTTAGAAGGAAAAGTAATTGGACCTGAGGGTGTTAAAGCTCTTGCTGAGCTGCCTACACGCGAAGTTCTTCTGGCTATGGTCCTGCGCGGTATGCAGGCGCCTCTTACAGGTATGGCCAATGTACTCCAAGGGCCGATTCGCAAAATGGGTTATGCCCTGGAAGAGGTGCGTAAACTCAAGACCGCTCAATAATTTGTGGATTAATTGAAGAGCTAATAACTCTCATATTTTTAAGGGGGAAATAAAAATGTCTAAAGTAAATGAAATTCTTGAATCTGTAAAAGGGTTAACTGTCCTCGAACTATCCGAACTCGTTAAGGCGTTCGAAGTAGAATTTGGTGTAAGTGCAGCTGCTCCTGTAGCCGTTGCTGGAGCCGTTGCAGCTCCTGCTGTAGAAGCTGCAGAAGAAAAAACAGAGTTTGATGTCATGCTCGTGAATTGCGGAGCTACTAAAATTGCTGTTATTAAAGTGGTTCGTGAAGCAACGGGTTTGGGCCTTAAAGAGGCTAAAGATCTCGTAGACAATGCACCAAAAGCAGTGAAAGAGAAAGTTTCGAAAGACGAAGCGGAAGCTTTGAAAGCAAAATTAGTTGAGGCTGGAGCAACCGTCGAAGTTAAATAATGTCCTGAAAAGTCAAGAAGGTACTCTCTCGTGGAGAGTACCTTCTTTAATTATGCTGGATATATATTACGTAGAAACGTTGCTATGAATTCTCTACAACCAATACGCAAAGTATTACTTGACAACGCCCCACCATTTTGTTATACTTTAAAAATGTTACCATGGATAATTGGAATTATTACTTAATATGCCCATGCTATGGTAATAACTTGTAACCGTTGCATAATAAGGAGAAACGATTTTGAATTTTCAGCAATGATACACCATAGACAGTGAAGCGAGGTTCTATTAAAAGGCCTTGCTTTTGGCTGTATATGTCAATATATTGTACCTCAAGTAGAGGAAACCGCACTGAGGGGTGAAACGCAAATGTTCTATCCTGTAAAGGTTGGGAGACGGGAGCGCTGGAGTTACTCCAGAATCCGGGAAGTCCTCGACATGCCAAATTTGATTGAAATTCAGCAAAACTCCTATCGATGGTTTCTTGATGAAGGGTTGCGAGATATGTTTCGCGATATTTCACCGATTCAAGACTTCACAGGCAATCTTGTTCTAGAATTTATTGATTATAGCTTAGGAGAAGCTAAATATCAGGTTGAGGAGTGCAAAGAACGAGATGTAACCTTTGCAGCGCCATTGCGCGTCAAGGTACGCCTGATAAACAAGGAAACAGGCGAAGTCAAAGAGCAGGAAGTCTTTATGGGGGATTTCCCGTTGATGACTGATAAGGGGACGTTCATTATTAATGGCGCCGAACGTGTTATCGTCAGCCAACTTGTTCGCTCACCTGGGGTATATTACGCAGAACAGATTGATCCCAGTGGAAAGAAACTCTACGGTGCTACGGTTATCCCGAATCGTGGAGCTTGGTTAGAATTCGAATCAGATATCAACGATAATATCTTCGTCAGGGTTGATCGGACGCGGAAATTGCCAGGTACGGTTCTAATTCGTGCTTTGGGATATGCAAGCAACGGACAGATTTTAGAGTTGTTTAACGATAATGAATATATCCGTGCTACCTTAGAAAGAGACAATTCAGAGTCAACGGAAGAAGCTTTAGTTGAAATCTATAAAAGGCTAAGGCCAGGGGAACCTCCGACCGTTGATAGTGCGCGTTCATTGCTGGAAGCGCTTTTCTTTGATGCTAAACGCTACGATCTAGCTAAGGTCGGAAGGTATAAACTGAATAAGAAACTGGGAGACTTCCAAGACCCTGACGACATACCTCCTATGGAGGTTCGGCATTTGACTCGCGGAGATATCGTGGCTAGCGTTAAACGGATGCTTGCCCTAATGGATGGTGATGGACATAAAGATGACATCGACCATTTAGGAAATCGTCGACTGCGCTCGGTGGGAGAACTTCTCCAGAATCAATTCCGCATAGGTTTGTCGCGAATGGAACGCGTGGTTCGAGAACGGATGACCATTCAGGATGTTGAAGTGATTACCCCCCAAGTATTAATTAATATTCGACCTGTCGTAGCTGCAATCAAGGAGTTTTTTGGTAGCAGCCAGTTGTCTCAATTCATGGATCAAACAAATCCGTTGGCAGAGTTGACACATAAGCGTCGTTTGAGTGCTTTAGGACCGGGGGGCTTGAGCAGGGAGCGTGCAGGTTTTGAAGTGCGTGACGTTCACTTTTCCCACTACGGAAGGATGTGTCCGGTAGAGACTCCAGAAGGCCCGAACATTGGCTTGATTGGATCTTTAGCGACTTTTGGACGTATTAATCCTTATGGTTTCATTGAAGCTCCTTACCGTATGGCGGATAAAGAGGATGGTAGGGTTACGGATGAGATTCATTACTTAACCGCTGACGAAGAAGAAAAATATGTTGTAGCACAGGCGAATGCTCCCCTTGACGAGAACGGAAAGTTCTTAGGGGAAAAGATTGACGGACGTCACGGACCCGACTTTGTACACGTCTCTCCAAGTCAGGTCGATTACATGGACGTATCCCCAAAACAGATGGTATCCATCGCAACGGCTTTAATTCCGTTCTTAGAACACGATGATGCGAACAGGGCTTTGATGGGTTCTAACATGCAACGACAAGCTGTGCCCCTCTTGCGCACGGATTCACCTTATGTTGGAACAGGGATGGAATATAAGACGGCCAAGGACTCTGGTGTCTGCGCCATTACCAAACAGGCTGGAGTCGTAGAAAGGGCAACTGCCGACGATATAATAGTTCTTCATGACGACGGAACAACTGAGAGGCATAAGCTGCTTAAGTATCTGCGTTCTAACCAAGGAACGTGCATCAACCAAAAACCGATTGTCATGAAAGGCGAGAGAGTCGAAGCCAACCAGATAGTCGCAGATGGACCGTCGACAGATCATGGGGAGCTTGCCTTGGGACATAATGTTTTAGTGGCATTCATGACCTGGGAAGGGTATAACTACGAGGATGCTATCCTCATTAACGAAAAACTGATCCGAGAGGATTACTATACGTCCATCCACATAGAAGAGTATGAATCGGATGCCCGTGACACAAAGCTTGGTCCGGAAGAAATAACCCGTGATATTCCTAACGTTGGAGAAGATGTGTTAAAGGATCTTGATGAGCGTGGTATCATCCGAATCGGGGCGGAAGTCCGCCCTGGTGATATCTTGGTCGGCAAAGTCACTCCGAAGGGTGAGACGGAGCTTACGGCAGAAGAACGCCTGCTACGCGCTATTTTTGGAGAGAAGGCGCGTGAGGTGAGGGATACCTCCTTACGTGTGCCTCACGGCGAAGCGGGGAAAATTGTCGATGTGAAGGTGTTTACCCGAGAAAACGGGGATGAGTTATCTCCCGGGGTGAATGAACTTGTTCGTGTGTACATCGCCCAAAAACGGAAAATTTCTGTGGGAGACAAGGTGGCTGGTCGCCATGGAAATAAAGGGGTTATCTCACGCATAATGCGTCAAGAAGATATGCCTTTTATGCCTGATGGCACCCCAATTGAAATTGTTCTCAATCCATTAGGCGTTCCTTCTCGAATGAATATCGGCCAGGTTCTTGAAACTCACTTGGGATGGGCCGCAAAGTCTTTGGGTATTCGCATTGCAACTCCGGTTTTTGACGGTGCTACCGAAAATGACATTTTTGAGACTTTGGAAAAGGCTGGACTTCCAAGCGATGGGAAGACCGTGCTCTATGACGGGCGTACTGGAGACCCGTTTGACGCCAAGATCACTGTTGGATATATGTATGTGCTTAAACTTCACCATTTAGTAGACGATAAGATTCATGCTCGTTCGACGGGACCGTACTCTCTTGTGACACAGCAGCCCTTGGGTGGTAAAGCCCAATTTGGAGGACAACGTTTTGGGGAAATGGAAGTATGGGCCTTAGAAGCTTATGGCGCAGCTTATACGTTGCAAGAAATTCTTACTGTTAAATCGGACGATGTTGTGGGCCGAGTGAAGACTTACGAAGCGATTGTTAAAGGCGAGAACATTCCTGAACCGGGAATTCCGGAATCTTTTAAGGTATTGATCAAAGAAATGCAGAGCCTTGGACTTGATGTTAGAGTCTTATCAGCGGATGATCAGGAAATTGAGATTCATGATACTGACGAGGATATTACGGAAACAGCTAAAGAACTGGGCATCGATCTGCATGAAGAACTTCCGCCTCCGACGACTCGCGCCCTTACTGGTAAGGATGATGAGGAACTCATGATCGACGAAGAGGATCCGCTCGATGAATTAAATGAGGAAGTCATTGAGGAAGAAGATATAGATCTTGGCGATCTCAAATAGTCCCCCGGACGAAAGGAGCGATAAGGATTGCTAGACGTCAATAACTTCGACCGCATGCGCATTGGATTAGCTTCTCCGGATATGATTCGTGAGTGGTCGTTTGGAGAAGTCAAGAAACCTGAAACTATTAACTATAGGACCTTAAAGCCAGAACGGGAAGGTTTATTCTGTGAAAAGATTTTTGGTCCGACACGAGATTGGGAATGCCATTGCGGAAAATATAAACGTGTTCGGTATAAGGGAATTGTCTGCGACCGATGTGGAGTAGAAGTGACCCGTTCTAAAGTCCGGCGTGAGCGGATGGGACATATTGTGCTTGCTGCGCCGGTATCCCATATATGGTATTTTAAAGGAATTCCAAGCCGTATGGGCTTGCTTTTGGACATGTCTCCTCGAGCCTTGGAAAAAGTGTTGTATTTTGTCTCCTACATTGTTACAAATTCTGGCGATACGTCATTGATGAAGAAACAACTCCTAACTGAAACGGAATATCGGGAATACCGTGAGAAGTATGGGGATCGTTTTCAAGCCAGCATGGGCGCGGAAGCTGTGAAGATGTTGCTGGAGGAAATGGACTTAGACAAACTCAATGACGAACTTCGAGTCGAGCTCAAAGAAGTCTCAGGACAGCGTAAGATTCGAGCGATTCGTCGCTTAGAAGTTGTTGAGGCTTTTAAAAGCTCGGGCAACCGTCCGGAATGGATGATCATGGATGTAGTTCCTGTGATTCCGCCGGAATTGCGCCCCATGGTCCAGTTGGATGGCGGTCGCTTTGCTACTTCTGACCTTAATGACCTCTATCGACGGGTTATTAATCGTAATAACCGTTTGAAGCGTCTTTTGGATCTTGGCGCACCTGACATTATTGTGCGCAATGAGAAGCGGATGCTTCAAGAAGCGGTGGACGCATTGATTGATAACGGTCGTCGTGGACGTCCCGTGACAGGTCCAGGAAACCGTCCACTGAAATCCCTGAGTGATATGCTCAAGGGAAAACAAGGACGGTTCAGGCAGAATCTCTTGGGTAAACGAGTTGATTATTCCGGGCGTTCCGTTATTGTCGTTGGGCCAAATCTCAAACTGCATCAGTGCGGTTTGCCTAAGGAAATGGCTTTGGAACTCTTTAAACCCTTTGTGATGAAGAAACTAGTCAATGAGGGGCATGCTCATAATATCAAAAGTGCCAAGCGGATGGTTGAGCGGGTTCGTCCTGAAGTATGGGATGTTCTCGAGGAAGTGATCACGGATCACCCAGTACTACTTAATCGGGCCCCAACCCTCCACCGTCTGGGAATCCAGGCATTTGAGCCAATTTTAGTGGAAGGTCGCGCTTTGCAGATCCATCCGTTAGTGTGTACCGCTTATAATGCTGACTTTGATGGAGACCAAATGGCAGTGCACGTGCCTTTATCTGCGGAGGCTCAGTCTGAAGCGAGATTATTGATGTTGGCATCTCACAATATTCTAAACCCCAAAGACGGGCGGCCAGTTCAAACCCCAACTCAGGATATGGTTTTGGGATCGTATTATTTAACCATGGATCGGCCAGGTGCTTTTGGAGAAGGCAAGATATTCAAAGATTATGATGAAGCTGTTTTGGCTTATGATTCTAAAGAAGTTCACTTGCAGGCCAGTATTAAAGTTCGCCGTAACGGCGTACTTTTGGAGACGACCGTTGGGCGGTTAATTTTCAATTCCGTTATCCCTCCCGAAATTGGCTATTTCAATGAAGTTGTTGGTAAAAAGGGCCTTGGTGATATTGTGGCTAAAACGTATCGCACTTCAGGCTATGAAGCGACAGCGGAGTTGTTAGACGGCCTAAAGAGTCAAGGGTTTAAATTCTCGACACGGGCAGGAATGACCGTCGGTCTGACGGACATTACGGTTCCGGAGGAGAAAACCCAGATCCTTACCGATGCGGACGCAGCGGTTGCTAAAACTGAGCAACAATTTAGACGGGGTTTGATTACGGATGAAGAGCGTTACAACCTTGTCATTGAAACTTGGGCTAAAGCAACTAAGACAGTGACCCAGGCTTTGATGGATTCCCTTAATCAGTTTAACCCGGTATACATGATGGCGACGTCGGGTGCCCGGGGTAATATTCAACAACTGAGGCAATTGGCGGGAATGCGGGGACTTATGGCAGACCCATCCGGACGTACTATCGAGTTGCCAATTAAGGCGAATTTCCGAGAAGGCCTCACCGTTTTGGAATACTTTATCTCCTCGCACGGCGCGAGAAAGGGTCTGGCTGATACTGCCTTGAGAACAGCTGACTCAGGTTATCTGACACGTCGCTTGGTGGATGTTTCGCAGGATGTGATTGTTCGGGAAGAAGACTGCGGAACCATGCATGGCATTATGGTGGAAGATATTAAAGACGGCCCTGAAATCATTGAACCTTTGGAAGATCGTCTTGTCGGACGATTTGTGCTGGAAGAGTTACGTCATCCGGAGACAGGAGAACTCCTTGCTTCCCCGGATTATGAGATAACAGAGGAACAGGCGATCAGTATTGCTAACGTTTTTGATACAGCAATCATTCGTTCAGTTCTTACCTGTACATCACGCTTTGGGGTTTGTAAGAAGTGCTACGGTCGAAATTTAGCGACTGGTCGTCCTGTAGAAATGGGTGAGGCAGTCGGGATTATTGCTGCTCAGTCTATTGGAGAACCTGGTACACAGCTGACCATGCGCACATTCCACACGGGTGGTGTTGCAGGGGATGATATAACCCAAGGTTTACCACGGGTAGAAGAGCTTTTTGAAGCCCGCAAACCAAAAGGCCAAGCCATTATCTCAGAGGCGATCGGGAAAGTTTCCATTAGTGAAGTTAAAGGACGCAGAGAAGTAGATCTTCTGACTGAAAATGACGAACATATCATTTATAGTATTCCCTACGGGTCACGTCTCAGCGTTAAAGAAGGTCAGGTTGTCGAAGCGGGTGACGTGTTGACTGAAGGAAGCATAAATCCGCATGATATGTTAAAAGTCAAAGGCCAGCGTGGGGTTCAGGTCTATCTTTTAGGGGAAGTACAACGGGTATACCGCCTTCAAGGGGTAGATATCAACGACAAACACATCGAAGTCATGGTTCGTCAGATGTTACGTAAAGTAAAAATTGATGATGCCGGCGACACAACTTTGCTTCCAGGCGGTTTGATTGACGTCTTTGATTTTCAAGATGAGAATACACGAGCTATTGCCGGTGGTGGGGAACCCGCCGTTGCACACCCTGTGTTGCTAGGGATTACTAAAGCTTCACTGGCGACAGATTCCTTCCTCTCAGCGGCTTCTTTCCAAGAGACCACTCGCGTGCTTACAGAGGCGGCCATAAAAGGAAAAGTCGATCCGTTGCTAGGATTGAAGGAAAATGTGATCATCGGTAAATTAATTCCCGCAGGAACAGGCATGTCTAGGTATCGAACTATCAAAACCTTGGAAACAAAATAAGCTAAGATTATTGACACACTAGAACTCAAATGCTAAACTACAATAGTGTGATTAGGGAGGAAAGCATTTTGATGCTTGATGAAACCTTCAAACATGCCAAACAGAAAACAGTTGGGCTGAAGCAAACTCAGCGTGCCATGGAAAAGGGGCTTGTACGATGCGTGTATATGGCCAAAGATGCCGAAGCGCACGTCCTTCGTCCTATTCTAGAATGGTGCAATAACCATCAAGTTGAGCGAATTGAAGTCCCAACGATGAAGGAACTTGGTAAGGCTTGTGGGATCGAAGTAGGTACTGCGGTAGCAGCCATCTTGGAAGATTAGCGTCCCGCTAGAACATGTCGAACACATAGTGCAGGTTTTGGAATTGCTTGTCAAATGCTGCGGCAAGCAATTCCTTGTATATTGATTTGATTAGAAAGGAGGTGGAGACATGCCGACGATTAACCAACTTATTCGTAAAGGACGTGCCTCAGCCGAAAAAAAATCGACAGCTCCAGCTTTGCAGTGGGGTTATAACTCTCTTAAACGTAAGCAATATCCTTCAGGAGGATCCTCACAAAAACGTGGAGTTTGCATAAGGGTTTACACGACAACTCCTAAAAAACCTAACTCCGCACTTCGGAAAGTCGCTCGTGTTCGTTTAAGTAATTCTCTTGAAGTCACAGCTTATATCCCGGGAATCGGACACAATTTACAAGAACACTCCGTGGTTCTTATCCGTGGTGGTCGTATTAAAGACCTCCCTGGCGTACGTTATCACGTAATCCGTGGCGCTTTGGACACAACTGCTGTACAAAAACGCTCGCAAGGACGCTCTAAATATGGAGCTAAACGTCCTAAAAAGGTTTAACAAACGAAGAAGTTAGATAGACTGTGAAATAATGGCTTTTTTAAATTTGGCAAAAAGGAGGGAAACTAATGCCACGTAAAGGATATATTGGGAAACGCGAGGTTCTGCCTGATCCACTTTACAAGAACCAAACTGTAACAAAGTTTATTAATCAAATTATGTTAGATGGTAAAAAGGGAACGGCAGAGGCAATTTGTTATAACGCATTTAATATGATTCAGGAAAAAGTGGGTAAAGATCCCATTGAAGTTTTTGGCACTGCGTTGAAAAACGTCATGCCGGTCTTAGAGGTAAAAGCACGCCGTGTTGGGGGCGCTAATTATCAAGTTCCTATCGAAGTACGTGCAGATCGCCGTACAACACTTGCTCTTCGTTGGCTCGTTGCGCAGGCCCGTAAGCGCGGCGAAAAAACAATGCAAGAAAAGATTGCTGGAGAGTTACTTGATGCCTCTAACAATACAGGTGGTTCTGTCAAGAAGAAGGAAGATATGCATAAAATGGCTGAGGCCAATAAGGCTTTTGCGCATTACAAATGGTAGTTTGAGGCACACTTATTTTGACAGAAAGGGGGATTCTATGTGACTAGGCAATTTTCACTTGAGAATACGCGTAATATTGGGATCATGGCACACATTGACGCGGGGAAAACGACAACTACTGAACGGATACTCTTTTACACAGGACGTGTGCATAAAATTGGAGAAGTTCATGATGGCGCGGCGACAATGGACTGGATGGTCCAAGAGCAAGAACGCGGTATCACGATTACATCTGCTGCGACGACCTGCCAATGGAGAAATAACCGTATTAACATCATTGACACACCAGGGCACGTGGACTTCACGGTTGAAGTTGAACGCTCTCTGCGAGTGCTTGATGGTGCGGTAGCGGTGTTCTGTTCAGTCGGCGGAGTCGAACCTCAATCCGAGACTGTTTGGCGTCAGGCGGATAAATACAATGTTCCACGGGTCGCTTTTATTAATAAAATGGACCGAATGGGCGCGGATTTCTTCCGCGGTGTTTCCATGATTGCTGACCGGTTAGGCGCCAATCCTGTTCCCATCCAGTTGCCGATTGGAATAGAAGACGGCTTCAAAGGGATTGTGGATTTGGTGACTATGACTGCTACTGTGTATACCGATGACTTGGGTACGACTGAAGAGCATAACGCGATCCCTGAAGAATTGGTCGAGTTGGCCAATGAGTATCGCGATAAATTGGTTGAAGCAGTCTCCGAAACTAGTGAAGAACTCATGATGAAGTATCTTGAAGGGGAAGAGCTTACGGAACAAGAAATTCGCGCTGGCATACGCCGCGGAGTTATTGGGAACAAGTTCATTCCAGTTCTTTGCGGGTCGGCATTCAAAAACAAAGGTGTACAACCGTTACTGGATGCAGTAGTTGACTACATGCCTTCTCCTTTAGACGTGCCCCCTATTAAAGGGGTACATCCGGATACCGGAGAAGAAGATCACAGACCGGCTTCTGACAGCGCGGCTTTCTCTGCGTTGGCTTTCAAGATCATGGCCGACCCATTCGTGGGGAAACTAGCGTTTTTCAGGGTTTACTCGGGTGTCTTGGGTGCTGGATCTTATGTCTATAACTCAACAAAAGGTAAGCGCGAGCGCGTTGGCAGGATACTGCAAATGCACGCTAACCATCGTGAAGATATCCAAGAGGTTCGCTCGGGGGATATTGCTGCAGCAGTTGGTTTAAAAGACACGACAACAGGAGATACCTTATGTGATGAGAAGACACCGATTATCCTAGAAAAAATGGTGTTCCCTGAGCCGGTAATTGACGTAGCGATCGAGCCTAAGACGAAAGCTGACCAGGAAAAAATGGGCGGTGCTCTGGCTCGTCTTGCGGAAGAAGATCCAACCTTTAAAATGCATACGGATACAGAAACAGGACAAACAATTATTGCTGGAATGGGGGAACTCCATCTAGAGATAATTGTTGACCGCTTACAGCGGGAGTTTAAAGTTCAGTGTGACGTAGGTCGTCCGCAGGTTGCGTATAAAGAGACAATTCGGCGCACTGTTAAAGCCGAAGGAAAATTTGTTCGTCAATCCGGTGGACGTGGGCAATATGGACATTGTTGGATTGAACTTGAGCCACTTGAACCAGGCAGCGGTTTCGAATTTGTCAACAAAGTCGTCGGGGGAGTTATTCCTAGGGAATATATTAACCCAATCGGTGCTGGTATTGAGGAAGCATTACAAAATGGTATCCTTGCTGGATATCCGGTCCTTGATATTCGTGCTACTGTCTATGACGGTTCCTATCATGATGTCGACTCTTCAGAAATGGCCTTTAAGATTGCTGGGTCGATGGCCTTTAAAGCAGGTGCCTTAAAAGCGGATCCTGCAATTATTGAGCCTGTTATGAAAGTTGAAGTGACTGTCCCTGAGGAATATATGGGGGATGTCATTGGAGACATCAGCTCACGACGCGGACGAATTGAGGGAATGGAAGCGCGTGGTAATACCCAGGTTGTGCGCGGATTCGTTCCACTCTCCGAAATGTTCGGCTATTCGACCGATTTACGTTCAGCCACACAAGGTCGTGGGGTGTATGTGATGCAGTTTGACCACTATGAAGAGGTGCCTAAAGGGATTGCAGATGGCATTATTGCCAAGCGCCAAGGGGCATAGGCGAAGTTCGAGGTGCGAAATTCGAAGCTCGAACTTCGGCATCTCACTAAATTATCGAGTTACTAATTATTTTAAAGGAGTGAAAGAAAAATGGGAAAAGCGAAATACGAACGGACAAAACCACACGTTAACGTCGGGACCATTGGTCACGTTGACCATGGTAAAACTACTACAACAGCGGCCATTACCGTTGTTCTCTCCAAACATGGTGGCGCAGTAGCCACAGCATTTGACCAAATCGATAAAGCTCCAGAAGAGCGCGAACGTGGTATTACCATTTCAACTGCCCATGTTGAGTATGAGACGGATGCCCGCCACTATGCCCACGTGGATTGCCCAGGCCACGCCGACTATGTTAAAAACATGATCACTGGTGCGGCACAAATGGACGGCGCTATTCTCTGCGTCTCTGCTGCAGACGGCCCTATGCCTCAAACTCGTGAGCACATCCTCTTGGCTCGCCAAGTTGGTGTTCCGAGCATTGTTGTTTGGCTCAACAAATCAGATATGGTTGACGATCCCGAACTTATGGAGTTAGTCGAAATGGAAATTCGTGAACTCTTAAGCTCCTACGAATATGATGGCGATAATATTCCTATCATTCCTGGCTCGGGTCTCAAAGCCCTCCAATGTGGCTGTGGAAAACGCGAATGTGAATGGTGTGGCAAGATCTGGAATCTAATGGATGCAGTTGACAGCTACATTCCGACGCCAGAGCGTGATACCGACAAGCCATTTTTGATGCCTGTTGAGGACGTCTTTACAATTACTGGACGAGGTACTGTCGCTACAGGCCGTGTTGAGCGGGGAAGAGTTAAAGTTGGGGACGAAGTTGAAATCGTCGGCTTGAGCACTACTTCACGCAAAACTGTTGTTACTGGGGTAGAAATGTTCCGTAAACTCTTAGATCAAGCTCAAGCTGGAGACAACATTGGTGCTCTCCTTCGTGGGGTTGAGCGTAAAGACATTGAGCGTGGCCAAGTTTTAGCAAAGACAGGATCCATTAAACCTCACACGAAATTCTCGGGAGAGGTTTATATCCTGAATAAAGAAGAGGGTGGACGTCACACTCCTTTCTTTCATAACTATCGCCCTCAATTTTACTTCCGAACAACCGATGTAACAGGTGTCATCACTCTTCCAGAGGGTACTGAAATGGTCATGCCTGGTGACCGCGTAACGATTGAGGTTGAGTTAATCACTCCAATCGCCATGGAAGAAGGACTTCGCTTCGCTATTCGTGAGGGTGGTCGTACTGTGGGTTCAGGTATCGTTGCTAAGGTTATCGGTTAATTTTTTAAATGATTTAAATGGAATTGCTAGAGAGGAAGAGGACTCTTCCTCTCTAAGTAGTAGTAAAGGTTGGATAAAGGCGTGCTGGATTATTGAGTGCTAAACTCATCCGGCCTCCGGTATCTGATTTCTGGAATGGCGTAAAAGGTTGCTGGGCAGGTCACTCCCCTTGAACCAGGGAATTTTTACGCTTGAAACCCGTATAACGGGAATTATGAGGAGGTAGTTACGTATGAGCCAAAAGATTAGGATACGGCTTAAAGCATTTGATCACAAAACTCTTGACCAATCAGCAGAGCGTATCGTTGAAACTGCAAAGCGGACCGGGGCACAGGTTAGTGGACCGATTCCTCTACCGACTGAGAAAAGCATCTACACTATTTTGCGCTCTCCTCATGTCAACAAGGATTCTCGTGAACAGTTTGAGTTGAGAACTCATAAACGTTTAATTGATATTCTAGAGCCTACCTCCAAGACAGTCGATTCGCTCATGCGACTAGACTTGCCTGCTGGGGTGGACATCGAGATCAAGCTATAATTATATTAGATCAAAATATCAGTAGCTAAAGTATCTATTCTATGATATACTATCGTTATGTTTGTTGCGAGGAACGCCCGGTAGTGTGGAGTAGCTCCGGAACGGATCGCGACAATAAAAAATAAAGGGACGCTCTCGTGCACCAGTTTAACTGGCGCACTTCAAAGCGTTTAGGAGGTGGCATTCGTGTCAAAAGGAATTTTAGGTAAAAAAATTGGTATGACTCAGATTTTCACACCAGAAGGCCAAGTAATTCCGGTCACTGTTGTCGAAGCGGGTCCATGCCCGGTGGTACAGAAGAAAACTGTTGCTACAGACGGTTACAACGCTATTCAGATTGGCTTCTCAATGCTGCGCGAAGGCTTAAGCAACAAGCCGAGAAAAGGACATTTCCAAAAGGCATCACTCAAGCCGATGCGGTATGTTCGTGAGTTTAAAGTTAATGATGTTGACTCTTACGAAATCGGACAAGAAGTAATGGTGGACTTATTCACGGTCGGTGACAAGGTTGACGTGGTGGGCACTTCTAAGGGGAAGGGCTTTGCAGGAATGATTAAGCGCAATGGCGCTAGTCGTGGACCCATGGCACATGGTTCTAAGTATCATCGTCGTTCAGGTTCCCTTGGCGCGAAAGGCCCGGCTCGTGTGTTTAAAGGTCGTGCGCTGCCAGGACGTATGGGTGGCGACCGTGTAACAGTACAAAATCTGGAAGTTATCCGGGTTGATATTGATAAAAACTTGATCTTGATTAAAGGGGCTGTCCCAGGAGCTAAAAAGTCATTGCTCGTTCTGAAGCCTTCTGTCAAGGCGAAGTAACACTGAGAAAGGAGGAATAAGCAATGCCGAAAGTTCAACTATTTAATATGCAAGGCGCTTCGGTTGGAGAAATCGAACTTAGCGAAAGCGTATTTGGAATTACTCCGAATACTTACGTGCTTCATTCAGCGGTAGTTTCCCAACTTGCTAGTACAAGGCGAGGAACACAATCTGCCTTGTTGCGTGGTGAAGTGCGCGGAGGGGGACGCAAACCATGGCGTCAAAAAGGAACGGGCCGTGCGCGTTCTGGAAGTAGTCGTTCTCCAGTGTGGAGAGGCGGCGGTGTTGTTTTCGCACCCAAACCTCGCAAATACGGCTTTAAATTACCTAAAAAGGTTCGCCGATTGGCTTTGCACTCGGCACTCTCTTCGAAGGTTATGGAGCAACAGTTGATTGTCCTTGATACCTTGAGCTTGGGTGAAGCAAAAACCCGAGAAATGGTGAAGGTTCTCAAAGCTCTTCAAATTAGCAAGAAGGCTATGATCGTAATGGATGATCTGGACGAAGTAGTAGTTCGTTCTGCTCGCAACCTCGAGGGCGTTAAGGCAACAGATGTTGCAGGAATGAATATTGTTGACTTACTTCAACATGATGTTCTTGTGATGACTAAAGCAGCAGTAACAAAAACAGAGGAGGTGTTAGCGTAATGCGCGACGCACGTGATGTCCTCAAAAGTCCGGTGATCTCAGAGAAGTCCGTAGGACTTGTTGAAGAGAACAAGTACTCCTTCTGGGTGAATCCTGCAGCGAACAAAATTGAAATTATAGCTGCAGTTGAGAAGATGTTCAAAGTATCAGTAGTCGAAATCCGTACCATGAATGTTAAAGGCAAAATGAAGCGGGTTGGCAAATATGCTGGAAAAACTACGAACCGCAAAAAAGCGATTGCTACGCTAAAAGCTGGAGATAAGATTGAAAACTTCGCGGGCCTATAAGCAGCTTGAAGCAAAGGAGGAAAATGAAATTCTATGGCATTAAAAACATTTAAACCCACCTCGCCAAGTCGTCGTAATATGACCGTATCGACATTCGAAGAAATTACTAGAACGGAACCAGAACGATCTTTGCTGAAACCGTTGCCTAAAAAGGCTGGTCGTAATAATGACGGACGTTTAAGCGTGCGGCATAAAGGCGGCGGACATAAGCGGATGTTTCGTGTTATCGACTTTAAGCGGAATAAGGATGGAATTCCTGCCCGGGTAGCGAGCATCGAATATGACCCCAATCGGTCTGCTAATATTGCCCTGTTGTACTATCAAGATGGCCTGAAGACTTATATTATCGCGCCGCACGGCTTACAAGTGGATCAAATGGTTGTTTCTGGGCCGGACGCAGACATTAAGGTCGGAAACACGTTGCCACTGCAAAATATCCCTGTTGGTACTTTGCTCCACAACATTGAGATGAAGCCGGGCAAGGGAGCTCAGATGGTTCGCTCAGCTGGAGGATCTGCACAACTGATGGCGAAAGAAGGTTCTTATGCGACCTTGAGACTTCCGTCAGGAGAAATGCGCATGATTCGGATTGAGTGTCGTGCCACGATTGGACAGATCGGAAATCTAGACCATGAAAATATTAACGTTGGTAAAGCTGGACGATCACGTTGGCTGGGTATTCGCCCAACAGTACGGGGCTCAGTTATGAATCCTTGCGATCACCCACATGGTGGTGGTGAAGGACGTAACTCTATCGGTCGTAATCCATGCACTCCTTGGGGAAAACCAGCACTAGGGGCAAAAACTCGGAAAAAGAAAAATACGTCGAATCGCTTTATTGTGAAACGGCGCAGTAAGTAGTCGAAAGGAGGCTCATAAATGAGCAGATCTCTAAAAAAAGGACCTTTCGTCGAAACTCGTTTACTCGAACGTGTCGAAGCAATGAACGAATCAGGTGAAAAACGAGTCATTAAGACGTGGTCCAGACGCTCAACAATTTTCCCGCAAATGGTTGGACTCACCATTGCGGTTCACGATGGACGAAAACATGTACCTGTTTATGTTACAGAAGATATGGTTGGACACAAACTTGGCGAGTTTTCGCCTACTCGCACTTATAAGGGCCATGCTGGCAGCGAAAAATCCAGCGGCTTACGTTAATCGAGAGGAGGCAAAAGGCACATGCAAGCAAAAGCAGTGGCAAAATATGTACGTATCTCTCCTCGTAAGGTGCGGCAGGTTGTTAATTTGATCCGTGGCAAAAAGGTCAGTGACGCGTTCGCTATTCTTCAGTTTACTCCTAACGGATCCACCGATGATGTGACAAAGGTGCTGAAGTCTGCAGTCGCAAATGCAGGACACAACTATGATATGGATGTTGATGATCTGATTATTACTGAAATTTGTGTGGATCAAGGACCGACTTTAAAACGCATTAAGCCTCGCGCCATGGGACGTGCAGACCAAATCCGGAAACGGACGAGTCACATTACTGTGGTAGTAGGCGAGAAGAAGGAGGGCTAAACTGTGGGTCAAAAGGTTAATCCCAAAGGCCTCCGCATCGGAATTATCCGGGACTGGGAAAGCCGATGGTATGCAGACAAGAACTACATGGAACTTCTTCATGAGGATTTGAAGATCCGTGCATTTGTAAAAAACAAACTCAAGCAGGCAGGATGTCCTAAAGTTGAGATTGAACGGGCTGCTAGTCGAGTTAAAGTATCGGTTCATGCTGCGAAACCTGGTATTGTTATCGGGCGTGGTGGTGCCGAAGTTGAAAACCTACGTAAACAACTTGAAGCAATAACTAGCAAACAAGTAGCGGTAAACATCGTTGAAATTAAGAAGCCTGACCTGGATGCCCAACTGGTTTCAGAAAATATTGCGCAACAATTGGAGAAACGTGTCTCTTTCCGTCGGGCCATGAAGCAAACTGTTGGCCGAACAATGAGACAGGGCGCACTGGGCATTAAGATTCAATGTAGCGGTCGTTTGGCTGGAGCCGAAATTGCCCGAACCGAATGGTATCATGAAGGGAAAGTGCCCCTACACACTCTACGTGCCGATGTTGACTACGGCTTTGCCGAAGCTAATACCACGTACGGTAAAATTGGTGTCAAGGTTTGGATTTATAAAGGTGAGGTTCTTCCCGCCAAGAAGGTCATCGCTCAGGTGGAAGGAGGAATTTAAATGCTAGTCCCAACCAGAGTGAAACATCGTAAACAACATCGGGGTCGCATGCACGGTAAAGCCACACGAGGGAACACGATTACGTTTGGTGAATATGGCCTTGTGGCTATGGAATGTGGCTGGATTACGAACCGTCAGATAGAAGCCGCTCGTATTGCAATGACCCGTTATATAAAACGTGGTGGTCAAGTCTGGATTAAAATTTTCCCGGATAAGCCTGTAACGGCTAAACCGGCTGAAACTCGTATGGGTAGCGGTAAAGGCTCACCAGAATATTGGGTTGCAGTTGTGAAACCCAATCGTGTCATGTTTGAACTTGACGGTGTGCCGGAAGAGCAAGCTCGTGAGGCTCTCCGCCTTGCTATGCACAAGCTCCCGATCAAGTGTAAGATCGTTTCCCGAGCAGAACTAGTAGGAGGTGACGCAAATGAAAACTAAAGATTTCCGTGACATGACGAATGACGAAGTATTAAAGGAAATTGACGAGTTTAAAACGGAACTGTTTAATTTGCGTTTCCAATTAGCTACGGGACAACTTGATAATCCGATGCGAATTAGGGAAGTTCGCAAAGGGATTGCCCGCGGCAAGACGATTCTTCGTGAGCGTGAGTTAAATATTGAACGTGCCTAAGGAAGGAGGCTTTTTACGTGGAAAGAGCTCAACGTAAAGTTCGGAGCGGTAAGGTTGTCAGCGATAAGATGGATAAAACTGTCGTAGTTTTGGTTGAGATTACTGAACGCCATCCGATTTACAAGAAAACATTTACCCGCACCAAAAAGTATAAAGCTCATGATGAGAACAACGATGCTCATGTCGGTGATACTGTCACGATCATGGAAACTCGCCTCTTGAGTAAAGATAAATGTTGGCGCGTAGTTGAAATAACTCAAAAAGCGATAGCGCTGTAAGTTTCATATTTAGTTCGGAAGGGGGTCAATGGGAATGATCCAAGTACAAACTAGAGTCAGAGTTGGTGACAATTCAGGCGCAAAAGAGTTGATGTGCATCCACGTGTTGGGCGGATCTATGCGCAGGTATGCATCGATTGGGGATATTATTGTTGCTTCCGTGAAACAAGCAACGCCAGGGGGCGTTGTTAAAAAAGGGGAAGTAGTCAAAGCCGTAATTGTACGGACCAAGAAAGAAATTAAACGTTCGGACGGTTCTTATATTCGGTTTAGCGAAAACGCTGCAGTCATAATTAAAGATGACAAAAGCCCTCGCGGAACCCGTATCTTCGGACCAGTTGCTCGTGAACTGCGCGATAATTTCATGAAAATTATTTCGCTCGCACCGGAAGTTATCTAAAGACCCCATGACAGATGGAGGTGAAGAAAGTGGCTGCTACTAAGCATAAGGTACAACCTGAAAAGATACACGTTAAAAAAGGCGACTATGTCATGGTTATCAGCGGTAAAGATGCTGGCAAAAAAGGCAAAATTATCGATGTGATTATGAAGAAAGGCCGCGTGGTAGTTGAGAAGGCGAATATGGTCAAACGTCACACGAAACCTTCTCAAACCATGCCTCAAGGGGGCATAGTTCCTAAAGAAGCTCCTATGGCTAGCTCGAACGTTATGTTATATTGCCAAGAGTGTAATTCCGTTACTCGTGTTAGTTTCAAAGTGACGGAAGACGGAAAGACTCGCGTTTGCAAACATTGCGGAGTGAATCTACCGGATAATCACTAATCGCGAAAGGAGGGACCCCAGTGGCTCGTCTGAAAGACAGATACCTAAATGAAATTGCTCCTGCCTTACAGCAGAAGTTCGCTTATACAAATGTAATGCAAATACCCAAAATTAATAAAGTTGTTATCAATATGGGTGTCGGTGAAGCAGTTCAAAACTCCAAGGCGATAGATTCCGCTGTTGGAGATTTAATGAAGATCACGGGACAGAAACCCATTGTCACCCGGGCTAAAAAGTCCATTTCGGCCTTCAAACTGCGTGAGGGGATGCCAATCGGGTGCAAAGTCACGCTACGTGGCCAACGGATGTATGAATTTATGGATCGACTCTTAAGTGTGGCTTTACCTCGTGTTCGTGACTTCCGCGGAGTTTCGGCGAAGGCGTTTGACGGACGTGGAAATTATACCTTAGGAATCAAAGAACAACTTATCTTCCCTGAAATGGAGTATGACAAGATTGATAAACTCCGTGGAATGGATATTGTGTTCGTAACAACGGCTAAAACGGACGAAGAAGCGCGAGAGTTGCTTCGCGGGTTCGGTATGCCGTACCGTGATTAGAGAAAAGGAGGTTCAAGAGCGTGGCTAAGACATCAATGGTTGTCCGCCAAAACCGTGGACAAAAATTCGCAGTGCGTTCGCATAACCGTTGCAAGCTTTGTGGACGTCCCCATGCTTACATGCGGAAATTTGGAATTTGCCGGATTTGTTTCCGGGAACTGGCTCACAAAGGAGAACTTCCTGGAATCACGAAGGCCAGTTGGTAAAACATTGTAGGAAGGGGGACGACTGAAGTGTCAATGTCAGATCCGATAGCAGACTTTTTAACACGCATCCGGAACGCAGGAATAGTTTACCATGATAAAGTTGAAGTACCAGCATCACGCATTAAAAAAGAGCTTGCGGAGTTGCTTAAGGCAGAGGGGTACATCAAAGACGTTGAATACATTGCGGACGACAAACAAGGCGTGATTCGGATGTATTTAAAATATGGTCCAAATCGTGAGCGTGTTATCACAGGGTTAAAACGAATTAGCCGTCCGGGTCTTCGCGTTTATGCGAAGAAGGATGAAATTCCTAAAGTACTCGGTGGACTCGGAATTGCTGTTATTTCGACATCCAAAGGAATTATGACAGATAAAAAGGCTCGGAAAGAGGGCCTCGGCGGAGAAGTAATCTCCTACATTTGGTAATTATCACAACGGAGGTGCAATGAATGTCCAGAATTGGCAAGCGCCCCATTGGGATACCCAGTGGAGTGGACTTCAAACTAGAGGGAAATGTTGTTACCGTTAAAGGTCCGAAAGGAACTTTGACTAAAGAGATGCATCCACTAATGAACATTGTCGTTGAGAACGATCAAATCTTGGTCACTAGACCTGATGATGAACCGTTGAGTCGCTCTTTACATGGATTAACCCGCTCCTTGATCGCCAATATGGTTGAAGGAGTTACGGCAGGATTTACGAAGGGTCTCGATATGGTCGGGGTCGGATACCGTGCTGCGAAGCAAGGAAACAAATTGGTCTTAACAGTGGGTAAATCTCATCCAGTAGAGCTTACTCCTTTTGAAGGAATTGACTTTGAAGTCCCAGCTGCAAACAAGATATTGATTAAAGGGATGGATAAAGAACTTGTTGGTGCTTTCGCCGCTGTCGTTCGTTCAGAGCGTGAGCCTGAGCCTTACAAGGGCAAGGGAATTCGCTACGAAAATGAAGTCGTTCGTCGTAAAGTTGGTAAGACCGGTGGTAAAAAAGGCGCTAAGAAGTAAATGAATTAGGCAAGGGCAAAATCTCTTGCCAATCGTGAAAGGAGTGAGTTCCCTATGATTAAGCGCATTGATCGCAAAAGCATTCGCATTAAAAAGCATAAGAGCATTCGCAAGAATGTGTCCGGAGCTGCTGTGCGCCCGCGTTTGGCAGTTTTCAGAAGCTTGAATCATATTTACGCCCAAGTTATTAATGATGAGATCGGTGTGACGCTTGTTGCTGCTTCTTCCCTCGATCCAGAGTTCAAGGCTGCTAATCTTTCCGGTGGGAACACCGCTGGAGCTCAAAAGGTCGGCGAGCTTGTTGCGAAAAAAGCCCTGGAAAAAGGAATTACGCAAGTTGTTTTCGATCGTGGAGGAAATGTCTATCACGGACGAATCTCAGCATTGGCGGAATCAGCACGCGAAGCTGGACTCAGCTTCTAAGCTAGGGTAAAGGAGGGAAAAACCAAATTGGCAAAATTCGATGCTAACAAGTCGGACATGAATGAAAAGGTTGTTCATATAGCCCGTGTAGCCAAAGTTGTAAAGGGCGGACGGCGTTTTAGCTTTAGTGCTCTCGTTGTAGTCGGAGATGGTCACGGTCGTGTGGGCGCCGGATTGGGTAAGGCTGGCGAAGTGCCAGAGGCTATTCGCAAAGGAGTCGAAGATGCGAAAAAGAACCTCTTCAGTGTTCCCATGCATGGAACTACGATTACTCACCCCATCATTGGAGTTTTCGGCGCTGGACAAGTGCTCTTAAAGCCAGCTTCTAAAGGGACTGGAGTTATCGCTGGCGGCGCCGTTCGTGCAGTCCTTGAAGTTGCCGGAGTACATGATATTCTGACGAAGTCTTTGGGTTCGGCAAATGCGCACAATATGGTCAATGCGACGATGGCGGCATTAAAATCTCTCAAGCGTCCAGAAGAGATTGCCAAACTCCGAGGTAAGACCGTAGAAGAAATTCTAGGTTAAGGAGGGTTGGTCATGAAAATAAAGGTGACACTGACAAAGAGTCCCATTGGTTACTCCAAAGCACAACACAGAGTGTTACAAGCACTTGGCTTAGGAAAAGTCGGATCAAGTGCAGTTCATGAGGATACCCCTGGAATTCTAGGGATGGTTCATAAATGCATGCACTTGGTTACCGTAGAATCACAAGCTCAATAGAAGGAGGTGTGGGCAAAGCATGAAACTTCATGAACTTAAGCCTGCTGAAGGGTCAACACATGCACCTAAGCGGTTGGGCCGTGGCGTTGGATCTGGTCATGGTAAAACAGCTGGAAAAGGACACAAAGGTCAAAACTCGCGCTCAGGCGGCGGTGTTCGCCCTGGCTTTGAAGGCGGACAGAATCCGTTATTCCGAAGGATGCCTAAGCGCGGCTTCAATAATATCTCGAGGAAAGAGATTGTCGCTTTAAATGTTCGTGATTTGGAGCGTTTTGAAGAAGGCGCCGAAGTTACAGTGGAAAGTCTCTTTGAAATAGGCCTTATCAAGGCTCTTAAAGATGGCGTTAAAATTCTGGCAACCGGGAATTTGACCAAAGCTCTGACCGTCAAAATTGACAAAGTCAGCCCAGCCGCGGCAGAGAAGATTGTTGCAGCGGGTGGAAAAGTAGAGGTGGAATAGGATGATTGTCGATTCCCTGAAGAATGCTTGGAATGTAGCGGAACTCAGGAAAAAAATCGGTTACACCCTTCTAATGTTCCTTATTTTTCGTATCGGAGCACATATTCCAATTCCCTTTATTAATCATGATGTACTAAAAAATATGCTTGGTTCCGGTGGAATGTTCGATTTTATGGACACTCTGTCCGGAGGTTCCTTTAAAAGGCTGTCAGTTTTCGCGTTGAGTATTACGCCTTACATTACAGCCTCCATCATTCTTCAACTTCTGACAATAGTGCTTCCCTCCCTTGAACGGCTTGCTAAAGAGGGTGACTATGGACGCAAAAAGATCACGCAGTATACGCGGTATGGCACTGTGATTTTAGGATTTATTCAAGCTTTCGGACTAACCTATGGTGTGCGAGGGGCGTTAAATATTCCTAGCACTGGCTTGAAATGGCCCATCTATATCTTAGTGGCTGTCGTTTTAACTGCTGGTACCGCGTTTCTAATGTGGCTTGGAGAGGCAATCACGGAAAAAGGAATTGGAAATGGAATCTCCCTGATCATCTTTGCCGGAATCGTTTCGCGTGTCCCTGATGCCATTAAATCTATGTGGAACATGCTAAGAGTTGGAGAAATCAATGCTTTATCCGTTATTGGATTGATTCTTATCGTGATTTTCATTACTGCTGGCGTCATTTATGTGCAGGAAGGGCAACGTCGAGTTTCAGTTCAATATGCTAAACGAGTTGTTGGTCGTCGGGTATATGGTGGCCAAAGTAGCCATATACCTTTAAAAGTAAACCAAGCTGGGGTTATCCCTGTCATTTTTGCAATATCTCTGCTCGCGTTCCCTCAGACGATCGCGACCTGGGTCCCAACTTCGGGTTTTGCAAGATTTGTAAATACTTGGTTTAGTATGAATGGTACGATAAACTCCATTCCTTACCTGCTGCTCTACGGTGCGCTCATTTTGTTCTTTACCTACTTCTACACTGCTGTTACGTTCAATCCCGTTGATGTAGCAGACAACTTGAAGAAGTACGGGGGATTTATCCCCGGTCTTCGTCCCGGGCGTCCCACGGCAGAGTATTTGTCCAAAATATTGAGTCGGATTACACTAGCCGGTGGTTTATTTCTAGCTTTGATCGCAGTCTTACCGACACTTGTTATCGGACTCACTGGATTAAAAAACATCTATTTTGGAGGAACATCCCTACTGATTGTAGTTGGGGTCGCACTCGAAACGATGAAACAGATTGAATCCCAACTTATGTCGAGGCATTATCAAGGGTTTATGAAATAAAGGAGGAAGAAGAGATGAAAATAATTTTAATGGGCGGACCTGGCGCAGGAAAAGGGACACAAGCGGTTGGTCTAGTAGAGAAGTACAACATTCCGCATATTTCCACAGGAGACATGTTCCGGGCTGCTATTAAAGACGGGACTGCTTTAGGCCTAAAGGCTAAGTCGTATATGGATGCAGGCGGCTTGGTACCTGATGAAGTAACGATTGGGATTGTCGCGGAACGGTTAGCGCAACCGGATTGTGCTAAGGGATTTCTTCTTGATGGATTCCCTCGTACCTTGGCGCAAGGCAATGCCTTAGGGGATATCCTAGATCGCCTTGGTATGAAGCTTGACGGTGTGATAAACATTGAAGTAGACGAAAAGATTTTAATTCCACGCTTAACCGGTCGTCGCGTCTGTCGCAAATGCGGAGCGTCCTATCACATGATCTTCAACGCACCTCAACAGGAAGGGGTTTGTGGTCAGTGTGGAGGAGAGCTCTACCAACGTTCTGATGACACGGTAGAAACTGCTCAAAATCGTTTAAATGTCTACAATCAACAAACGGAGCCTTTGATCGCTTTCTACACTGAAAAGGGATTGCTTAAGCGCATCAATGGGGACCAAGCGATTGATAAAGTCCTTCAGGATATCATGAAAGCCTTGGTCTAATTGTCATGATTAAGCTTAAAAATGCGAGTCAAATTGAACGGATGCGTAAAGCGGGTCGAATCGTGGCTGAAACGCTTGAATTGATGCGTGAGCATGCGAAGCCTGGCGTTACGACACTCGATTTGGATCGCATGGCTGAGAAATATATCCGTTCACAGGGCGCAATACCAACGTTTAAAGGGTACAATGGATTCCCTGCGTCGCTGTGTACTTCAGTAAATGAACAAGTTGTTCATGGGATACCCAGTTTAAGGTGCTTAGAATCTGGAGATATTATTAGCATAGATTGTGGTGCGACTTTAGATGGGTATGTCGGTGACGCGGCAGTGACCTTGCCTATTGGAGAAGTTGGTGAAGATATCCAGAAACTATTAAGGGTGACTGAAGAGTCTCTGATGATAGGAATTGCGCAAGCGAAGGTAGGCAATCGGCTTTATGACGTTTCTCATGCGGTTCAAACGCACGTGGAAGCTAATGGGTTTTCTGTAGTGCGTGATTATGTTGGGCACGGGATTGGTAGCGCGATGCATGAGGATCCGCAGATCCCTAACTTTGGCAAGCCCGGCCGGGGGCCACGACTCGAGGTAGGTATGGCCTTGGCTATTGAACCCATGGTGAACATGGGTACGTATGAAGTGCAGACCTTAAAAGATCACTGGACTGTGGTCACGAAAGATAATCGGCCATCGGCCCATTTTGAACACACGGTTGCGATTACGGAAAATGGCTTGGAAATTCTTACTCGATGTTAGGTGCGTGCTATAGGATTGTCAGAGGAGGGGTGAATGACCATGTCAAAAGAGGACGTTATTGAAGTTGAAGGTAAAGTCTTGGAGCCGTTGCCCAATGCTATGTTTCAAGTTGAGCTAGCCAATGGGCACAAGGTTCTTGCTCACGTCTCAGGGAAGATACGTATGAATTTTATCCGGATTCTTCCGGGAGATCGGGTCACGGTGGAGCTTTCCCCCTATGACCTGTCTAGAGGACGAATCACGTATAGGTTTAAGTAAGCCAAAGGGAGGGATTACGGTGAAAGTAAAGCCTTCTGTCAAAAAGATCTGTGAAAAATGCAAAATTATTCGTCGCCATGGTAAAGTCATGGTCATTTGTGAAAATCCGAAACACAAGCAAAGACAAGGCTAAAAAAGTCTCGGTTGCGCGGCTGGTTGGAGTAAGTCCTCCAAAGCACCGATTTTATATTAAGCAGAACTGAAATAGTTGGAGGTGTAAATTTTAGATGGCACGTATCGCTGGAGTTGACTTACCGCGCGAGAAACGCTTAGAGGTTGCCCTAACCTATATTTTTGGAATTGGGTTGCCAACTTCACATAAGATTCTCGCCAAATCGGGCGTAAGCCCGGATGTCCGAGTGCGTGACTTGTCAGAAGACGAAGTCAGTAAGCTTCGGGAAGTTATTGATAAAGAGTTTAAGATTGAAGGCGACTTGCGTCGCGAAGTTTCCCTCAATATCAAGCGTCTTATGGAAATTGGTTCCTATCGTGGCCTGCGCCACCGTCGCGGACTGCCCGTTCGTGGTCAGCGTACGAAAACCAATGCTCGTACTCGCAAGGGTCCGGCTAAGACTGTTGGAGCAAAACGTAAAAAGTAATAAGGGGGGATAACCGAGATGGCACGTAAAGTTGTCCGGACAAAACGCCGGGAACGTAAGAATATTGAAAGTGGAATCGCGCATATCAAATCCACGTTCAACAATACCATGGTGACCATTACGGATACCAGCGGGAACGCACTCTCCTGGTCTAGTGCAGGTTCTCTTGGCTTTAAAGGGTCTCGCAAAAGCACACCCTTTGCAGCACAAATGGCTGCAGAAACCTGTGCTAAAGTTGCGATGGAACATGGCTTGAAAGATGTTGAGTGCTACGTAAAGGGACCTGGAGCGGGACGTGAAGCCGCAATCCGTGCTTTGCAAGCTGCAGGTTTAGAAGTTAATCTAATCAAAGACGTGACACCGATTCCACACAATGGCTGTCGGCCACCGAAACGCAGAAGGGTATAGGAGGTGTGTAATCATGGCTAGATATACTGGACCAGTCTGTCGCTTATGTCGTCGTGAGGGAATGAAGTTATTCCTCAAAGGGGAACGTTGCTATACCGGAAAGTGCGCGATTGATCGTCGTGCCTACGCTCCTGGACAACACGGCCAAGCACGGGCGAAGAAACCCACTGAATATGGTCTTCAGTTACGAGAAAAACAAAAAGCACGCCGCTTGTATGGCGTTATGGAAAAACAATTCCGCCACTATTTTGATGAGGCCGTTCGTCGCAAAGGGGTAGCCGGTGAAAACTTGCTGATCCTTTTAGAGCGTCGACTTGACAATGTTATCTTCCATTTAGGTTTCGCTTCATCCCGACCGGAAGCTCGTCAACTCGTCAATCATGGTCACTTTACCATTAACGGTAAAAAAGTTGACATTCCTTCCTATTCAGTGCGCGTTGGAGAAGTCATTGCTGTTCACGAAGGCAGCAAGAGCTCACCACGCGTGAAACAACTTCTTGAAAATCTGGGTTCTCGTACAGTACCCGGATGGTTAAGCTTGGATGCCAATACTGCTGCTGGAACCGTTGTTGCACTACCTACTCGTGAAGATATTCAACTGCCCATCCAAGAACACCTCATCGTGGAGAAATACTCCCGTTAATGTTGACGTTCTACCCGTATGGGTCGGATGGTTCGTATATCAAGTTCTCGAGAAAGAAGGTGCGTTCCGATGTTAGAAATCGAGAAGCCCAGAATCGAGTGTGTCGAGCGTTCTGAAGATGACTCCTATGCAAAATTCGTAGTTGAACCTCTGGAAAGGGGATATGGGATTACATTGGGAAATTCCCTAAGGCGTATCCTACTATCTTCTCTTCCAGGATCAGCGGTGACATCAGTAAAAATTGAAGGGGTACAGCACGAGTTTTCCACGATTCCGGGTGTTTTGGAAGACGTTACGGACATTATTCTCAATTTGAAGTCCCTCGCTTTAAAAGGCTATACGGATGAACCTCGGATTATTCGCATAGAGTCTCAAAATGAAGGGGTTGTCACAGCTAGAGATATTACTACTGACCCTGACATTGAGATTCTGAACGAAGACCTGAAGATTGCCACGTTAGATCATGATGGACGTCTGTTTATGGAAATGACGGTAGAACGTGGCCGTGGCTATGTTTCTGCGGATAAAAACAAGAAGCCAGATCATGTCATCGGCGTTATACCTATTGACTCGATCTTCGCCCCGATTTATAAGGTTAACTACACAGTAGAAGCTACGCGGGTTGGTCAAATCACGGATTATGACAAGTTAACCCTTGAAGTTTGGTCAAATGGCAGTATCTCTCCGGAAGAGGCCACAAGTACGGCCGCTGGAATTCTGAGTGAGCATCTGCGCCTTTTCATGGGACTCACGGATAAACTCAACAATGTTGAGATTATGGTGGAAAAAGAAGAGGAAGCCAAAGATAAAATCCTCGAGATGACGATTGAGGAACTTGATCTGTCTGTTCGATCCTACAACTGCCTGAAACGGGCGGGGATTAACTCGGTTGAAGAGTTGACCCAAAAAACGGAGGAGGACATGATCAAAGTACGAAACCTTGGTCGCAAGTCTTTGGAAGAAGTGGAATTTAAACTTAAAGATTTAGGTTTATCGTTCCGTCCGGCTGAAGATTAATTCGGTGCAAAAGGAGGGGAATGTAATTGGCTTACCGCAAGTTAGGAAAAAACACGGGTCATCGCGGGGCAATGTTGCGTAACATTGTCACTTCCCTGTTAAGACATGAGCGTATTCAAACGACAGAAGCACGCGCTAAGGAACTGAATGCTATAGCTGAAAAGATGATTTCACTTGGCAAGCAAGGAGATTTAGCTGCACGTCGTTTATCAATGGCTTATCTCATGGATGAAGATGTTGTTACAAAATTGTTTGAGACCATTGCGCCGAAATATGCTGACCGTCAGGGCGGCTATACTCGTATTATGAAACTCGGTTTACGTCGGGGAGATGCTGCGACAATGGTAATCATCGAACTTGTCTAAGACAAGTTGTTAGAGGCCGGGTTGCTTACGTTGTTAAGCATGCCCGGCCTTTGCTGTTAAGCTAGGAGTGTGATATCGTGCAACTGAGGAAAGTGCTCGAAGTGAAGAACATCCATTATCGTGATATATTGAATGGTGTGAATTTCGATTGGCACCAGGGTGAGATCATTGCGCTGATGGGGACCAATGGTTCTGGAAAATCCACTTTGGCGCGCCTCTTAGTTGGCTTAGCTGAACCCGATGAAGGAGAGATCCATCTTGAGGTTGATGGTGTTCCTGCTGAATGGAACAAGGGGAAGCGCTGGCAGGAAATCGGGCTGGTTGGGCAACATCCCAAGCGGCAAACGATTGGAGTTACTGTCGCCGAAGAATTGGCCTTTGGGCTCTTAAGCCTTGGACATAATAGTGATGACGTGCGAAGCAAGGTAAAAGAGTTGGCATCTTCCGTAGGATTAGGTGGTAAAGAAAACCAGTCTCCGGCGACGCTTTCAGGTGGAGAACGGCAAAGGCTCGTGACTGCAGCAATTTTAGCCATCAAGCCTTCATTTCTGATTTTAGATGAGGGATTAACTATGCTTGATGCGCGGGCGCAGGCCAATGTCCTCAAACTTTTATTTCAAGCCCGTCCTGAAACTGGTCAACTTTGGATTACGCACGATGCAGAATTAGCCTGGCAAGCTGATCGTTTGTTGGTTCTTGAACGTGGAAAACTCGTGGACAAGGGCAGCCCACGTGGGGCTTTTACTTTCAGTGAATTTTGTACTCTTTACGGCTTTTCGGGATTACTAGATGAGACAACTTCAGATAAGGGGTCTACAGTAGAAAAGAGATTTGCAGTAGACAAGAGATTCTCGGTAATTCAGAATCAAACTGACCTTGGGATCACTGAGACAGTTCGGAGGGTATTAGAACGGCAAACCCAGCCTGCGCTCGAATGGAGGCAGGCCCACTACGCAACCCGTCTAGAATTAAATAATACTGTAAAAGCAGGGGAGTTTATTGGAATTGTTGGTCCTTCGGGTTCAGGAAAAACGACACTATTAGAAAGTGCGATTGGACTTATTTTGCCTACAGAAGGACAGGTTTTTGGATTTGCAGAACGAATAACAAAGGATAGCCTGAGTGCGTGGCGTAGAAAAACCCGTTTAGTTCTGCAAGAGGCAGGGGAATACCTGATTGGCCGCACAGTCTATCACGAGATATATTATGGAGAAACTAGACGAGAACTAGAAACCAAAAGGCAAAGTAGGGTATCATATTTAGAGAAGTTTAATCTCCCAGCAAGCTTGTTGGAGGCTGCGCCTGAGCGCCTGAGTGGTGGAGAACGACAAAGAGTTGCCTTAGCCGCGGCCTTGAGAACAAGTCCAGAGATTCTTTTAATGGATGAACCTTTACTCGGACTAGATGCTTGGAGCCGCATCGGCATTCAGACCATGATTTCCGAATTGAAGGATGTAACTATACTTTACGTAACCCATGACTTAAGAGAGGTTATACAGGATGCTGATCGACTTTGGTTGGTGGAAGACGGAAAGGTTGTACTAGACTGCTCTAAACAGAGTTGGAAAGATCATCAGGAACAATTTCGAGCGGCTGGTGTACGCTGCTAATGGAGGGGGTGCTTTGAAATAGAAGGCTTTGAACTCTACTCGCCAGGAAACAGTTTGTTGCACCGTTTTGATCCGAGGTTAAAGGTTGCTGGGTTAGCCTTTGTATCTCTCTTAATGACCGTGACGGGATGGCAGGGTCTCGCACTTAGCTCCTTTGCTCTCTTGGGGCTTGTGTTCTTGAGTCGCACCCCTTTAAAGATATACCGTTCACTCATAGTTGTAATGCTTTGGATGGGGTTGTTTTACGGACTGGCAGCTGGGTGGGTTTGGCCAGCAAATAGAGCGGTATGGTACGGCCATTGGTCACCCGAGGGGTTGGTGCAAGCCGCCTTTATGCTTTGGCGGATGGTTCTGGTCTTTGGCTTAACACGCCTTTATACTGCAGTGACGATGCCCCTTGAGCAAGGATTGGGCATAGCATACTTCTTGAATCCGCTTATCCGAATTACCCCTAAAGCCGCTGATTTTGCCCTTTTACTTACCTTAACGTTGAGATTTATTCCCCTGATTATTGAAGAGGCAACCCAAATTTGGAAAGTCAGAGCACTAAAGCTTGAGTGGCCATCATCTTGGCTTAAACGATCTTGGGAGTTTATTCAGCTCATTGTGCCGCTCATCCTATTGAGTCTGAGGCGGGCAGAAGAACTTGCCGAAAACCTGATTTTGAGAGGATATGGTTCAGGCAACTACCGGACCCTCATGCTGAATGAGAGGACTTCAAAGGATCGTCTGGGAGTTGTGATCCTAGGAGCTTGGGGATTAATCCTATTGATATTGAGATAGATTTATATCCAAATCTAAATCTAAATCTAAATCTAATTCGAATTCGAATCCTTAAGTAGCGGAGGCTAGAATATTTATGCGAAACATCCAGCTCATCGTAGCATATGACGGAACGAACTATCATGGGTTCCAGCGTCAGCATGAAACTCATGGCCCCACGATTCAGGGAACCTTAGAAGAGGTATGGGCGAGGTTGGTCGAGGAAGAGGTAACTCTAGCCACGGCAGGCCGGACGGATACAGGAGTACATGCCTCCGGTCAAGTCGTCAATTTTATGACCCTCACGAGAATTCCGGAAGGAAAAATTCCGAAGGCGTTTAATAGTTTATTACCTAGAGATATCCGCATACTCCGGGCCAAGTGCGTACCGGATGATTTTAATGCTCGGTGGTCGGCAAAGTGGAAACGCTATGATTATCAGATCGACAACCATCCTATTCCAGATGTGTTTAAGCGACTCTATGCACATCATGTACCTGTTCCGTTGAATGTGGCTCAGATGCAGGTGGCAGCAAGTCTTCTGGAGGGTCGTCATAATTTTAAAACATTTGCTGCAGCTGGCGGGGCTAGCAAGACGTTCGAACGGACACTCTATCGATGTAAGGTGAAAGAAGAGGATGGCCTAATAACAGTTTCTTGCGTGGGGGATGGGTTCCTATACCATATGGTACGTATCCTCGTTGGGACGCTTATGGACGTGGGCAAAGGTCGAATTTCCGCGCAAGAGATTCCGGACATAATAGCCAGTCATGAACGGAAACGGGCTCGTATGATTGCCCCAGCGAAAGGTTTAAACCTAGTGCATGTGAATTATACAGAAGAAAGTCCGTTTGAAGTTTTTCCAGGCCTCCTGTAGTAGAAAAAACTTGACATTCGTTTAAGATTTAAATAAAATGATAATATGAGTTTTTATTCCTTGATTGTGATTGAGCCCCATGATCAAAGGAGTACCGCAAGCATGATTGAGCCCCATGCAAGTGAGAATAAAACAGAATACTGCTAATTGGAGGGAAAGTCATGACCACGTTCTTTGCGAAAGCACAAGACCAGGATCGCAAATGGTATATCATCGACGCAGCTGGAATCCCCTTGGGTCGTATTGCGACTGAAGCAGCACGTCTCCTGAGAGGTAAACATAAACCGACATTTACCCCTAACGTTGACACTGGAGATCATGTCATAATTATTAATGCTGAGAAATTAGTATTAACGGGTAACAAACTAAATGACAAAATGTATCGACGTCACTCAGGTTATCCTGGTGGTTTGAAAGAAGTTCCTTACAAAAAATTGATGCAAATTATGCCTGAACGAGCTATGGAACATGCCGTGAAGGGAATGCTTCCTCATAACAAGTTGGGCGCCCAAATGTACACCAAGTTAAAAGTGTACAAGGGAGAATCACACCCTCATCAAGCTCAACAACCTGAAATCTGGACCATTCAATAGATTAAGGAAGGAGGAAGTAAAACATGGCAACTCAATTACAATATGCTGCAACAGGACGACGCAAAAATGCCGTCGCTCGCGTTCGCCTTATTCCAGGTGAAGGAAAGTTCATCATTAACAAACGTGAATTAGCGGAGTACTTCGGTAAGAAGACACTCGAAATGATTGTTCAACAACCCTTTAACATTACAGATACCCTTGCTAAGTACGATGTTATCGCTCTTGCTCACGGGGGTGGTACCACGGGTCAAGCTGGTGCGATACGCTTAGGCGTTGCTCGTGCTTTGCTGAAGGCGGATGCTAGTCTCCGTCCAAGTCTGAAGAGGGCTGGTTTCTTAACACGTGATCCACGTATGAAGGAACGTCGCAAATACGGCTTGAAGAAAGCTCGTAAGGCTCCTCAATTCTCTAAACGTTAATTGTCAGGAAAACGCAAAACCCCCAAACCTTGTGGTTTGGGGGTTTCCTTATATAATCAGAAAGTATAAGTAAAGGAGTGCCAGAGGGTACCCCTTTACTTGCGAATTTGGTATGCTAAGTTTATGGAAGCAAATGTTTTAAAGCAGATATTTTTTGATACACACGGACACTGGGACGCTTTCGTCCAAAAATACGGTAAACGTATTAAGTCTGTTGTAGTCAAAGAAGTTGAGAAATTTCGTAAGTGTGGAGACCCTAAACACGGTTTCAAACTTTTAGTATGCGAGGCTGCCCCGATATAAAAATAGTTCCCTATCGGTGTAAAGGAAGGTTTTGCACGACCTGTTCCAGTGGCGAAACAGAGGAGTGGAGCCGACTAATAGCTGATGATGTACTTCAAGTCAACCATCGCCATGTCATATTTACGATCGATGAGGGCCTAAGAGTTATCTTCCAGGAATAATAGCAGGATTGCATACATTTGGGGCACGAATGAATTTTAATCCGCATGTTCATATGCTTGTAACCATGGGTGGAATGAAGAAGAATGGAGAATGGAAGGTCTATGACTATATTCCATTCGAAATGCTCCGAAAACAATGGCAAACGGTTGTCTTAAAATTGATTCGTAGATCTCTAAATGAGAGAGAAAAAAAGGAAGTACAATCCTTATTACAAAAGGCTTAAAAGCCAATGGCGATGGATTTTACGTTTATGCACCGAAACAGAAAGGGAATGTAAAGGTGCAAATAGGATATATAGGTCGGTATATTCGTCGACCCGCAATAGCGTTGAGTCGGATAGAAGAGTATGACGGTCAATATGTAACGTTTCGGTATCATGACAAAACGGACGGACAAGAAAAGCGTGAAAAGCTAACGGTCGAAGAATTTATTGCTCGGTTGATCGTGCATATACCGGATGAGCAATTCATGTAATAAATTAATGAAAAAGAAGCTCTTATTAGAGCTCGGGAGGTTGATCAAATTTCGATTAGGGCATAGGACCTAGTCAGTTAGGGACCTTTTTCCCTAATGCCTTAATAAGGTGGATTATGCAGCTTAGTTGTTTTATAATTGCTAGGGTATATATGTATTAATATAGGGTTTGAGGTTCATATTTAAAGGAGTGTCTTACTGATGCGCCAAGTAAGTGTAAACAGTCTTAAAGTAGGAGATATGATGGGTCGGACGATTTATTCTGGACAGGGGCGAGTCCTGCTGGAGCGGGGAGTCCTTCTCACTTTACCTTACATTGCACGATTAAGAGAGCTAGGAATAAGTATTATCTACATTGATGATGAAGAGACACGAGATATTATTATCGAGGATGTTGTATCAGAGGAACATCGTCGGGAGGCGATCATGTCCTTCGAACAGTCGAGTGAAGCAGTCAGATTGGGTAAAGATTTCAGTGGCTTTGAAGTAAAAAAGGCCATTAACAACGTTGTGGAAGATATTCTTTACCAGAAGGAAATATTTTTAAGCCTTGTGGATATGCGCAGCTTCGACAACCAAATGTTCTCTCACGCGGTCAGCGTGTGTGTGCTTGCTACTGTTTTAGGTAAGGCTCTAGGGTTAAATAGGGAAAATTTGGAGGCTCTGGCCATCGGTGCTTTACTGCATGACATTGGCACAGTTAAACAGCCGAAACAGCTTATTCACAAAAGAGTTCCGTTGACATCTCAGGAAACTTCTCTTTATCAAACGCACACTGTGAATGGCTTTGAGATTTTAAAAGCTAAACGCGAACTAAGTCTTTTAAGTGCCCATGTCGCTTTACAACATCACGAACGGATGAACGGCAGTGGATATCCCCGTCAATTAATCGGAGAACGTATTCATCACCTGGCTCAAATTGTCGGTATCGCTGATTTTTACGATAACTTGGTTAATGGAGCGCCTGGACATCAAAAAATGTTACCGCATGAGGCTTGCGAAATCGTGATGGGGAGTGCTGGTACGCTTTTTCCCCAGGATCTTGTTGTAATGTTCTTAAAACATGTGGCTGCCTATCCAACCGGATGTACAGTTAAACTTAATACTGGAGAAATTGGTATTGTTGTGGATCAAAATAAAAGTCTACCAATGCGACCGATTATAAGGGTTTTAGCGGGTGATGATACTTTAACTGCATTTGTTAAAGCCAGAGAATATAATCTTGTGGAGAATCATACCACTTTTATTGAGAGTATCTTAGTATAGGTCATACGTTCTACCGGAATAAATAGGCGCACCCTTGTGCTTCCCAAGCAGGGATGTGTGCGGTTAGTCTCTAAACATGGCTAAAGGGATCGGCCAAGTGGGATAACGTCAAAACCCGGTCGAACATTGGCAATGGGAACCAACAAGGGGGTCACTTAGTCAGGGTAGAATAGCAATAAGAAACCTCTCTTTTAGCTTCGACCCCATCGGAAACGGTGTGGCTCTTTTATTGTTCCTGTTTTTCACATTCCTGTTCATCTTGGATACAGACTCAAACCAACGCCCGTTCATTAAATCCTAATTTAGGAAGAAAATAGTATTCCGACAGTTTTACCATTTTCTTCATGAAAGGATAATCACCATGTATTTCATCACCGCGCTAACTAGCCTCGAGCGATCCTCCAATACTCTGAATTGGCAATTGAGAGGGCTTTTGCTACAAATCACAGGAGTAATAACCGAGCAAGAGATCATCAAGATCGCAGAATCTATTAACTAATAAGAATACCACGGGATCCGTGGTATTCTTATTAGTTATATAACGCAGTATTAAAGAGTGTACTCACATTCCCAACTGAGTAACGTTTAAGATTATTGAATATATATCGCTTCCGAATAAGATTGACCACTCTCGCTTATACCACCATCCAATGATGTGTGTTGTGCAAATACTCTGTAGTTATATCCTCTTGAAATACTAAGTATTTTCCCCCTGAAATAGTTTGGTAAGCATTAGGCTTTACGACTCCAATCCCGCTAAGTTGGGTTGACGTAGCTCCTAAAGCTACTGGGGTCCCCATTAGCATAAAGATAGTTAGAAGTATGGGTATTAGTTTTTTCACAAAAATTCCCCTTTCACATTGTTCTGATATATAGAGTGTAAACGTAATACAAAAGGTTACAAGTTAATGTTGAAATTTGAAGAGTAATACTTACCTGATAATGGACTTAAGTCAGGAAAAGAGTTTCTTGCTGTTAAATATTTCCTTGCATCCAATAATGAAGGCGTATCAGAACCTAGAAAATTGAGGCTATTCGAAGAATATCGATGATGGTGTTATCTTGGATATTAGTTATCACGCACCTTGGCCTTATGATGTAAATTTCATCAATGCCTAACCACTCTTGTTCAGTTAGCAGCGTGCATTGGAGTGTCGATAGATGAGTTGGTCGGAATGCACCAAGGCCCTTACTATTATGGTAGGGGCCTATTTATTTTTATGAGACAGCTTTCCCCTTATTTTGCAAGTAAGTTAAAGGCGGAAATGCAAATGGCATTCGGTGGTGTTGATGTAGATGATTGTCGTCGCGATAAATTTCATTTTGAAGGAATTGCTGTAGTTGTCGTAATTATTCTTCTGCTTATCGCTATGGGAATTGTATTCTAATATAGCCTCTCGGAATTCAAGATGTAGGAATGGAAAATTCAAGGAAAGCGAGCTGGAAATTCGCAATAAATAAATGGTAATAAGATAACTCCTGAGGATTTGGTTGGTTTGATGATGGGTAATATCTAGTTTTTATCCCATCTCATGTTAAGTTTGAGCTGAGTGCTTGTAAGTGGTTTTTGTATAAGATGTAGAAGTGGAGAGCCCGTTAAGAAAGCCGCCCATAAGATATGGACGGCTTTTCTGATTGGTTGCCTAGAAAATGAGTAGACTCATTTCGTGGTCATATTTTATTTCTTGTGCTTATGCCCTTTAAGACCTTTTTCTTCCAATAGCTGAAGAATTTAGATGCGATTAACAAGACGGATAATCAGTGCCACAATAATAGTGACTATGGTTATACTCCATCGCTGTTGTGCCTCTGTGACAATGCACATGAGAACCATCAGCCAGATAAACTGCAGGGCCAGTAATACCTGAATAGTAATGCACATGCCCTCTGTTCCACGAAGTGGTCCCCTTGTAACAGTGGACATGAGAGACGCCGTATGCTACCCCCAAACTAGTCTCCCCTGCCATAGTGTGAGAGTGTTGATCATTGACTGATGTTACAAAAGAAAAACCGTGCACATGGTTAAGACCTGTTCTCAATTCACCCGCTCACCTCCCGATATTCATTATTTAGTCAGAGCTTCCATGAAAGCTTAATACAATATATGGATATTAATAGCAATCAGTGTGCTAGCCTCGTAACAAATCAAGCGCACCTCATACAAGTGGAGTAGAGTGAAATTTTATCCAAATCAGCACGCTCTGGAAGCCTCTTCTCATGCTTGCTTGTCCAAAAAGGTTACGAGATTAGTTTAAGCTGGATATGTACAAATGGTTTTTGGTATAAGATGTAGAAAAGGGGGAGCTCGTCAAGCTCGCCCTTTTTGTTATATAAATGGAACGGATAACTTCTTGTAAGTTAGTGGCTGTATTTCTTCAAGAAGCCTAATCTACCATTCTAATTCTATTAACCAAGTACTAAGTCTGTAAGCTGGCATGTTTTGTCATTGACCTTCCGCATAACAAATTGAATCCAGGATTAAAAATAGACTAAAGCGGTCCGAATAAGCTGATGTATAGAAAAAAGAACAATGTACATAATAAATCTCAAAGAGTTAGGAGGAATTAATTTGACTATTCAAGCAGACTTGGAAAAAGCAGTAGCCGCTGCACAATCGGCACTTGGAACTTACGAAACTTTTTCGGTCTCAACCCTGGACGAATCCGCTAAACAAATGTTTAAGGATATGTCCAGTGATATGGAACGTCATGTTGGGCAACTTAGAGGACGGTTGAATTACGTAACTCAGAATAACGCTATGAATAAGCCTTTAAGCTAGAACACATGAAAACTGGGCTCCAAAAGCTAGAGTAAGGACCATCGTAATATGGGGGCCTTACTCTTTTCATATTCCGACAAAACATTACCTTTTATACGGCTGATATTGCCGCTACATAGTACTAGAATATCCGAGTGTGCTAATTGTTGCGAAAGAAGATGTTCTAAGAGTGAAATTAACGGTCCTCGAACGAATAGAAGAATTGAGATTGCAAAATGCAAAAGATAGCTTCGGATAAAGATCTTACGGACACGAGAGTGGTAGGGGTTAGCGAAAAAGCTTGACGGATTAATTAACGAGTTTTACTCCAGGTAAAAAAGGGGTATAGTAGAAGGATTGGGTGCGTCAATGCACGTCACTGCGAAAACATTCCGTACAAAATTGCATGTACAGAATCATGTGTTTACGATCAAAGGAAGGGATTAATCCCTTCCTTTTTCTGGTGCCAGTTAGAAAGTATATGTTTCGGGTGGCAGTGCAACTAAGGCGTTTCTCCATCTTTTCTGACAAGCTCTACGTATATTCCGAATGTCTCTCCCATAAGGTTAGACGGGGTAGACTGGATGAAGGAGGATGGGAATGAAACCTTTATGGGTTGTGAGTTTGAAACGTCGTAAAGGGGTTTTAGGAATTGTAGTTGTGCTTCTGTTAAGCTTATTCCTCAGGTGGGGTTTAAGTGGGCAGGATCAGAAAATCTGGAGTTGGACCTTAGGAAATAGAGTCGTGGTGATTGATGCAGGTCATGGTGGAGTGGATCCAGGTGCCGTTGGCCAAAGCAAGGTCTTGGAAAAAGATATTACCTTGGGCGTGTCCAAACGATTACAAGCTCTGGTACAACAAAGTGGGGCTAAAACAATTATGGTTCGTGAGGATGACCGCGACCTAGGAACGTCACAAGGGCTCTTAAAACGGAAACGAGAGGATTTGGCACAACGAATCCAACTGGGCATGGATACCCAGGCCGATGTATATCTAAGCATTCATGCTAATAGTTTTCCGAACCCCAAACTGACGGGAGCTCAGACGTTTTATCATTCGGATTCTCAAGAAGGAAAGCTATTGGCTCAATCGATTCAACAGGAGCTCAATATCATGACTAATGGCAAAAGAGTAATCAAAGGAAATCAAGATATCTATGTGTTGAAAAAAGCGCATCAAGCTGCAGTAACCGTCGAAGTGGGTTTTCTTTCAAACTTAGGCGAAGAACAGTTATTGACGACCCCAGACTATCAACAAAAGCTGGCAATTGCCATCTTTCGAGGTCTAAGTGTCTACTTTAGTAAACAAGGTTTAGACCAAGGGTCTAAAGTGATAGACAAAGCACCCTGAGTCATAGTGAAGAAGCCAGGTTCTCTAAGTAAAGTGACGCACCTGGGAAGAAGATTTGTAGATTAAGTTACTTTTTGCAGGAGAACTACTCTCTTTCGCGAATATCCTTTTATGCAAAAATTTCAGAATGAACCCACCCAATCTGCCGAATGTAGTAAGGCTATTGCGGGTTTTGTAGGAACGAAGGAGGAATATGGGTGGGAATTTTACCGATCATTTTATTTTTTCTAGGAGTAGTGTTTTTGTTCTTGGGTTGGCGCTGGCAAAATTCACCTAACGAAGAGGCCAAGACAGCTTTAAAGGGACTAGCGTATTTGAAAAGAGAAATCACTCGGGTCCAAGATCAGGTCAATGTTCTGGAAGACAAAGTACAAAAAGCAAAACAAGCGGAACTTAGGGAAGCCGAACTTAAGGAAACTGAATTTAAGGACGCTAAATCTAAGGAAAATGTACTGACTGAAATTGAACGCAAGAGAAAAAATATTAAAAAACTCTATAGGTTGGATGACAATGAACAAAGGGAAGGTGATCGCGGGGTTGAGCCGCCACGCTTTATCTCACCGAAATACCAAGAAGTATTGGAACTGGCTGCGCGAGGGCTACGAGTACCAGAAATTGCTCAGAACTTATCTCTAAGCCAGGATGCTGTGCAGATGGTTTTGAAGACACAGCCCAAAGGAGTAATTCGATGAAAGTAACTCGTTCCTATTGGCTCGGTTTGAGTTCAGGGTTTATTTTGAGTGCGATGTTGGCCTTGATCATTTCCCCGCTGCAGGGACAAGCGTTAGCGTTACAAACCTCACTCACCGTGCCAACGCCACAAAACTCACAAACTCAACAAAACCTATCTTCTGCCTCACCCATGACTCCCCAAGACGCTGTTCCCAATCCGGGGTCGACTCATGCTGTTCAAGGTCCACCTTCAGATACCCAGAATTCTACCCAAATTGAGCGGAATTTTGTGATTCCGAAGGGAGCTAGTTCGGAATCGATTGCTGATATGTTGGTAGCCCAAGGATTGATAAAGGACAAAGTGGCCTTTATAGAGAGGGCTCATCAAATGGGGGTGGAAAGTAAATTTAGGGCAGGGACGTTCAATTTGTCGCTGGGTCTCACTCCTGAGGAATTGATTCATCGCTTAGTGAAGAACTAAAAGTGCAAGGAATTACTTAAGTCACCTGAAACCTTTTGGAATTTTCGTACGTATTAAAAGTGAGGAGATTATGCGAGTTGGTTTGAACTCGGGATTGGAGCCTAAAAAAATGGAAGATGCCGAAATTATTCGGCAAGTACTGGCAGGTCATCATGAACAATTTGCAGGCCTTGTCCAGCGTTATCAGGAGCCCTTAATTCACTTTTTACGTCGAATTCTTGGTTCGGAAGACGAGATTTTAGATTGTGCGCAGGATGCATTTTTGGCTGCCTACCGCAATCTGTTTCGATACACGGAGGAACATCCGTTTCGAGCCTGGTTATATGCCATTGCCCGTAATAAGGCACTTGATCTCCTTCGTAAGCGGCGTAGAGCGGGATCTCAGCCTTTGGATGAAACGATCGTCGATCATCAACCGGGGCCGGAGGAGGTTAGCTTGGCCAACGAACAAGCTTCTATGCTTTCAGAGGTGTTAAATGAGCTTCCTGAACATTACAAACAGGCACTTTATTTGCGTTATCACCAAGAACTGACGTACGAAGAAATAGCCCTAGTATTGCAAATCCCCGTGAGTCGGGTTAAGACGTATCTCCATCGGGGGAAAGAGAAACTGCGCCAGCATCTAGAGAGGAGGGACTTCCATGAAGGAGTCGGACAGCGAGCTATGGACTCAACTATTTCAGGATAAACCCATTCCCAGCGTATCCTTAGATACTTTTCAGACACAGCTCATGGCTGAAATTGTGGCACATCCTGTGAATTTCAGAGAAGAAATTCGCCTAACTGTGCGTAGAAAATGGGGACTGGGGTTAGCTATAAGCCTACTCGTCATGGGAATTGCTTTTGGCGCATTTTTGTGGTTTAAAAGTACACTAGTCTTTCAAGGGTTGAATGTTTTACTGATTATGCTATCGGGCTTGCCCCATATTGTTGATCTCGAACAAGTCGGGCGCTGGATTTTGAAGAATATGTTGCTTTTTTCAGAGCTAAAAACAGGGCTCGGTCTTCTATGGGGAGTTGTTTCCGGGCCAATACTTGGAGTGCTGTCCGTTTTCGTGATAGTTTGGAGTTTTAACCCTGTTCGAAAACACTCTATCTAAACACTCATGCCCCTTTCGTACTATGACGAATGTTCGATAGAGATATTGAGTTATTAGACATAGAAAATAGATTATATAGAATTTGGAGCAGAGAGTTGGGATACCCATGGATGCTATTAAGGGATTTTTTATAGCTCAGGCACAACATCTTCGTGAGGAGGTGTGGGAAGTTGCACGTCAAATCGGGGAGCATCCGGAACTTGGGTATAAGGAATACTTTGCCTCGAACGTGTTGTGCGGTTTTCTCCAGAAACATGGGTTTGAAGTAATTCGCAGTATCGCGGGGGTCGAAACAGCTTTCTTGGCTAGATTCAAGGGTACACGTCCAGGCCCTAAAATTTCATTTTTGGCGGAATACGATGCCTTGCCGGATGTAGGGCATGGCTGTGGGCACAATTTGATTGGGGCGGCTAGCGCGGGCGCGGCGGTTATCCTGAGTAAAAGTTTAGAACTATCTGGTGAGGTTTTGGTCATTGGTAGCCCCGCTGAAGAAACAAGTGGAGCTAAAGTGACCTTGGTTGAGAAAGGAATCTTCGAGGATGTTGATGCTGCCATTATGTTTCATCCAGGCAGCCAAAATGTCCCTATCATTTCTAGCCTTGCTCTGGATGCCTTGGAATTTACATTTCATGGTCGAGCTGCCCATGCTGTGGCGGCGTCTTATTTTGGGGTTAATGCTTTGGATGCTATGATCAACTTTTTTGTTGGAATTAATGCCCTGAAGAAGCAGATCCCTCAAGATATGAAAATTAACGGGATTATTACAGAGGGAGGGACAGTCCCGAATATTGTACCAGAACGCGCGGTGGCACGTTTTTATGTTCGGGCCCGAAGACGCAAAGATTTGGATGAATTGAGGGAGCAAGTGATTCGTTGTGCTGAAGGTGCTGCCTCCATGGTTTCGGCGAAGATGACTTGGCAGAAATTCGAGTTTTCTTATGATGAGATGCATACCAATTTGTCCTTAGCAGAGTGCTTTACGAAAAACCTTCAAGAGATGGGTATTAATCAAATTGCTCCTCCACAAACTGCCATGGGGTCAGTGGACATGGGAAATGTCAGCCGGGCTGTTCCAGCAATTCATCCTTATTTAACATTAGGGACAGGCACGGAGATACCACATACCAGAGACTTCGCCCAAGCCACGCTCTCGCCAGATGGAGAAGAGCTCGTTATGTTAGCAATGCAAACCCTCGCTTTAACGGGTTGGGATGTGATCAATGATAAGAAACTCTTGCAGAAAATCAAGAGGGAGTTTCGTTTGCGTAAGTAATATTAATGCCAATTCGGTTGGGTGGTCAATTAATTGGGGGGAAAGCCCCCTCTTTTTTATACCGAAGGATTGAATTTTTATACGCTGGAATGTATAATTATAAAATAAATTAATTCGGAGGGTGGGGGGACAAGATATGAAAGTCGGTGTTCTTGGAGCGACAGGGTATGCGGGGCAGGAATTGGTGCGGTTGTTGCATAGACATGAGGAAGTGAAGGATTTGTATCTTGGTTCGTCCAGTGTAGCTGGAGAAGATTACGAATCTGTTTATCCACATTGGTTGGACCAAAAGGTGGGGATCTTGCAGGATGAAAACATACCCGATCTGGATGTGCTTTTTTGTGCGCTTCCTCATGGTTTGACGGCGAAAAAAACGAGCGCTTTCTTGGCGCGCAAGATAAAAGTGATTGATTTAGGGGCAGACTTTCGGCTGAATTCGGCGGAGGTCTATGAGGAATGGTATAAAATTAAGCATCCGGCAAGCGAGCTGCTTAAAGATGCAGTATACGGTTTACCGGAGCTATATCGAGAGCAAATTCGGGGGAGATCCTTGATCGCTAATCCAGGTTGTTATCCTACAGCTACATTGCTTGCCTTAGTTCCCTTACTGCGCAAAAAGTTGCTCCAAACAGGATATCTAATTATTGATGCTAAATCCGGAGTTTCAGGGGCGGGAAGAGGGGTTTCGTTAGGTAACCATTATGCTGAGGTCAATGAGAATTTTAAGGCTTATGGAGTGGCTAGTCATCGCCATACTCCTGAAATTGAACAAGAACTGTCTCGGGCAGCAGGGCAGCTGCTAAATGTAAACTTTACTCCGCATTTAGTTCCCATGACGCGGGGAATGTTGGTTACGATCTATGCTAAGGTGGGGGAAGGGATCCAAGAGGAAGAACTTCGCAGGTGCTGGCTGGAACAGTATGAGCAAGAGGAATTCATTCATGTTTTGCCTCAGGGAACTTGGCCCCAGACCAAATTTTCTAGCGGTAGCAACCATGCTTTTTTGCAATTGACGCTAGATCAAAGAACCGGGAACGCCGTTATTATTGCAACGATTGATAATTTGATCAAAGGTGCAGCAGGACAGGCTATTCAAAATATGAATCTAGCGATGGGATGGCCTGAAGGACAGGGACTTCAAGGGACAGCCCTTTGGCCCTAGGCTAGACAGTGCAAGTCAGGGACGGTTCTTGGACTTGCATACTCGACTCGGATATATTGGGCATATATGAGAACGATTCGGAGTTTTGACGTTGTGATGTTTTATGAAGGAGAGTGTAATTTGTGGATGATGCTGAAAAGGCTTGGAAGTCGATTGAAGGCGGTGTTGCTGCCCCGAAGGGGTTTCATGCTGTCGGTGTTCAAGCAGGAATTAAATATAAGGATAAATATGATGTTGCACTGATCTTTTCTCAGGTGCAAGCGCAAGCTGCAGGGGTATACACTCGAAACTTAGTTAAAGCTCACCCTCTTTATTTAACCCAGCGCCATTTACACGACGGTTTGGCTCAGGCTATTGTCATCAATAGTGGGAATGCCAATGCTTGTGTCGGGGAATTCGGGGATCAGGCTGCGTTGGCTATGGCTCAAACTGCAGCTATGTTTCTGGCGGTTCCTCCTGAAGATGTACTTGTGGCCTCAACTGGCGTGATCGGGGTTGAGATGCCGCTTGACCGCGTCTTAAATGGAATTCGGACGGCGAGTGCGGAGCTCCTAGGAGAAGTAGTCAAGGGGATTAGGGGGCAAGACGAGACTGCAGCGGATGGAGCGCATCGGGCAGCCTTAGCGATTATGACGACGGATACAATGGTTAAAGAATATGCCTATGAGCTTCCCTGTTCTCAGGGGGGAGTGATCCATCTGGGAGGGATCGCCAAAGGATCGGGAATGATTCACCCCAATATGGGGACGATGCTGGGTTTCTTGACGACAGATGCGAACCTTCCTGCCGCAGAATTGCAGAGGATTTTGCGCGAAGCGGTGGATGAAAGTTTCAATATGGTTACCGTGGATGGGGACACCAGTACCAATGATATGGTTCTTTTGCTGGCCAATGGAACCGCTGGAGTGGCTCTGAGCGGGGAAGACGAGGCTAATTTTGAAAAAATGGTCAAGATGATGTGCGTACAGTTGGCTCAGGATATTGCCCGAGATGGGGAAGGAGCCAGCAAATTTATGGAAGTTTTGGTTGTGGGAGCGCAAACAAAAGAAGATGCCCGCAAAATTGCGCGCAGTATTTGTGGTTCTAGCTTGGTTAAAGCGGCACTGTTCGGGGAGGATGCCAACTGGGGACGGATTTTGACGGCTGCAGGGTATGCCGGAGCAGAGTTTGATCCCGCCAAAGTGGATGTCTTGCTGGGGGATCTCATTGTCGCTCAAGAGGGAAAAGGGGTTATGTTTTCGGAAGAAAAGGCTAAAGAGATTCTCCAGGCTAAAGATGTGCAGATTAGCTTAAACCTTCACAGCGGGGAAGAACAGGCCACAGCTTGGGGGTGTGACCTCACTCACGAGTACGTCACAATTAATGGGAGTTATCGAACTTGAGCGTGGAGTTAAAAGTTACAAGACGCTATTGAAAGTTGAAAGGTTGAATTTGGAGGTGTGAGATGACCCCGATGGAACAGGGATTAGGGAAAGCGCGAGTTTTAGTTGAAGCCCTGCCGTATATCCAGAAATTTGCCGGAAAGACCGTGGTGATTAAGTATGGCGGGCATGCCATGGTGGATCCTGTCTTAAAAGAATCGGTCATCATGGATGTCCTGCTTTTACATTCCGTGGGGATTCGACCCGTATTGGTCCATGGAGGGGGACCGGAGATTAACTCTATGTTGAAAAAAGTAGGGATTGAGAGTCAGTTTGTGCGGGGTTTAAGAGTTACTGATGCCCAAACCATGGAGATTGCCCAAATGGTTTTGTTAGGGAAGCTGAACACAGAAATGGTGTCTCTGCTCAATCGCTTTGGGGGCAAGAGTGTCGGTTTATCCGGCAAAGATGCACAATTACTGATAGCTGTCAAGAAACCGATGCAGATGCCCAATAGTCAAGGAGAAATGGAAGAGGTTGATCTGGGGTACGTGGGTGAAATTCAGAGTGTCACGCCCGATATTTTGGAAACCTTACTTGGGCAGGGATATATCCCTGTCATCTCACCCGTGGCTAGCGGGGAAAATGGGGAAACCTACAATGTCAATGCGGATACGGCTGCGGGAAAAATCGCGGAGGCCCTTCAGGCGGATAAATTGCTTCTTTTGACGGATGTGAGTGGGATCCTGCGTGATGTAGAGGATAAGGACTCCCTTATTTCAATAATTTCTAGGAGTGAAGTCGATCACTTGGTGGAGCAGGGAATTTTGAGCGGTGGAATGCTACCCAAAGTAGAATGTGCCGTCTCAGCCTTAGAGGGTGGCGTGGGAAGTGTGCATATTCTTGACGGACGGTTAAGTCACGCCATTTTGCTAGAATTGTTTACAGATGGCGGCATTGGTACGATGTTTAAGGGTTAAAGCGAAGCACGAAGTTCAAGCGCGATGCTCGAAGTTCGAACCCCGACTTAGAGGTAGTTAGTCGTTTGGTAAAAGCTAAATAGTATAGAAATGGGGTATAGAGATGTTGGAAGGCTTATCAACGGAAGAAATCGTTGAGCGTGGAAAAAACGTGGTAATGAATACCTATGGTCGCCTACCCATGACAATAGTCAAAGGGGAGGGCGCCTGGGTTTGGAATCCTGAGGGAAAGCAATATTTGGATTTTGTGACGGGGCTGGCGGTTAATTCGCTGGGGCATAGCCATCCTGCGATCGTTCGTGCGATACAAGAACAGGCTAAAGAGCTTTTGCACACCTCGAACATTTATTGGATAGCGAACCAAGTTGCTTTGGCAGAGCGCTTGGTGGAGCATTCGTTTGCGGATAAAGTATTTTTTTGCAACAGCGGTGCGGAGGCCAATGAGGCTGCGTTTAAACTCGCACGCAAATATGCCAAGAAAAACTTTGGGGCGCACAAATATGAGGTTGTCGCCCTAGAAAATTCGTTCCACGGACGTACCTTGGCGACTCTTACCCTTACAGGGCAAACAAAATATCAGGATGGGTTTGATCCCCTCCCAGTTGGATTCTCGTATGCCGCCTTGAATAATATCGAGGACCTAAGGTCTAAAGTCAATCAAAATACAGCAGCTGTCTTCATCGAACCGATTCAGGGGGAAGGGGGCGTGATTCCCGCTTCAAATGAATTTCTCCAGGAAGCTCGTGCTTTGTGTGACCAATATGGTGCTTTGCTGATCTTTGATGAGGTTCAGTGTGGGGTTGGACGGACTGGAAAGCTCTTTGCCTATGAGTGGAGCGGGGTGGTTCCGGATATTATGACCTTGGCTAAAGCTTTGGCTGGTGGGGTACCGATTGGGGCGATGCTCGCCAAAGATGAAGTGGCGATGGCCTTTCAGCCTGGTGATCATGCCTCGACCTTTGGTGGCAACCCTTTGGCTACAGCGGCAGGGTGCGCTGTCTTAGATGTGATGCTCGAAGATGGTTTTTTTGCAGGGGTTCAGGAGCGCGCAGCGTATTTTCAAAAGGGACTTGAACAGTTGGCTCAGAAGTATCAGACGGGCGACCCCGTCCGCGGAAAAGGGTTTATTTTGGGGTGGCCTGTTTCCAAGTTGGGGCCAGAGATTGTAGGGGCTTGCCTGCAAAGTGGACTTTTAATAAACTGCGTTGGCGGCAAGATCTTGCGTTTTCTCCCTCCGCTGATCGTTGAGAAACCGGAAATAGATAAAGCCTTGGGGATTTTGGATGAAGTCTTCAGGAAGCTTTGGAAGTAATTCCAGAAATCAGAGGTCGTATTACTTTCTTTATCCGAGGAGGGGTGAAATGAAGGCAGCACTCGTACTTGAAACGGGGAAGATTTTTATAGGGGAGTCTTACGGGGCAACTGGAGAGGCCGTGGGGGAAGTCGTTTTTAACACGGGAATGACAGGCTATCAAGAGGTATTAACCGACCCCTCTTATGCGGGGCAAATGGTATGTATGACCTATCCGCTGATTGGAAATTACGGGATAAACAGACTGGATGACCAATCGGAAAAAGTCCAGGTCCAAGGATTTATCGTGAAAGAAGCTACCCGCAATCCCAGTCACTGGCAGATGGAGAAAAACCTTTCCAGAACCTTGGCGCAATTTGGGGTTGTGGGGATCAAAGGGATTGATACTCGTGCTTTAACGAGGATCATTCGTGAACATGGAGTTTTGCGCGGGGTAATCACGACCGAGATTGAGCACCTCGGTGAGTGGGTTCCAAGGTTGAGTGCATGGCTTGCTCCGACTGATGTCGTGGCTAAGGTCAGTACTCAGGAAATTTACACTTTGCCTGCTACACCAGCTAAGCCCGCTACAAGTGGCTTGCTTTCTACCCCTCATACCCCTGTCCCACCTGTTGAACACTATAAGAAACCATTTCATGTCGTGGTAATGGATTTCGGAATCAAGAGAAACATTTTGCATGCTATGCAAGAGAGTGGGTTTGAGCTGACGGTCGTTCCGCATACCACCTCGGCAGAGCAGATTTTAGACCTAAATTCGGATGGGGTTTTTCTGTCCAATGGGCCTGGGGACCCCAAAGAGGTCGAAGCGGGGATTGAGACGATTCGCAGGTTGATAGGGGAACGTCCGATTTTCGGAATCTGTCTCGGGCATCAACTCTTGTCACTTGCTTTGGGGGGGGACACCTATAAGATGAAGTTTGGACATCGAGGGGGAAATCAACCTGTCCAAGATCTTCGATCAAAACGAGTGACGATTACCTCTCAGAATCACGGATATGCCATAGCTGAAGAAAGCCTGGAACAGACCCCTTTACATGTAACCCACCGCAACCTCAATGATAACAGTGTGGAAGGGGTAAAGCATCAAGATTTGCCTATTTTCTCGGTGCAGTATCATCCTGAAGCGGGGCCAGGACCGAGTGAATCCCTTTATCTCTTTGAGGAGTTTGCGCAATTAATGCAGGAATGGAGGGCTCATCATGCCTCTTAATCCGGCGTGGAAAAAGGTCCTTGTCATCGGGTCCGGACCGATTGTGATCGGTCAGGCCGCAGAATTTGATTATGCCGGAACTCAAGCGTGCAAGGCCCTGCGTGAAGTTGGGATAGAGGTGGTGCTGGTTAACAGTAATCCGGCGACCATTATGACGGATGTAAAGACGGCGAATATTACCTATCTTGAACCCTTGCTACCAGATTCCTTAGAGGGGATTCTCAGCAAAGAACGTCCAGATGCTCTGCTACCCACCTTGGGTGGTCAAACGGGACTTAATCTGGCGATGGAATTGGAGCGCACTGGGGTTTTAAAACGGTATGACGTGGACCTCATTGGCTGTAATGCGGAAACAATTTATAAGGCGGAAGACCGCGAGGCATTTAAGGAAACGATGCTCTCCCTTGGGGAACCGGTGGCTGAAAGTATGATCGTGACAACCTTGGAAGAAGGGGAGGATTTTGCGAGTAAGCAGGGGTTTCCGTTGATTGTTCGGCCAGCCTACACTCTTGGGGGGACGGGCGGAGGGATTGTCAAAAACGCCAAGAACTTGAAAGAAGTGTTACAAAGAGGGCTACAGTCCAGTCCGATTGGACAATGCCTCATAGAGCGAAGTGTGGCGGGCTGGAAGGAAATTGAGTATGAAGTCATGCGCGATGACGCGGATAACTGTATTACGATTTGTAATATGGAAAATATCGATCCCGTAGGGATCCATACCGGAGACAGTATCGTGGTGGCACCGTCCCAAACCATAACTGATGTCGAATATCAGATGCTGCGGGCGTCGTCGTTGAAGATCATTCGAGCTTTAGGGGTTAACGGGGGGTGTAATGTTCAATTTGCCTTGAATCCGCTGAGCCGGGACTATGTAGTGATTGAAGTTAATCCTCGGGTCAGCCGTTCTAGTGCGCTCGCTTCGAAAGCGACTGGCTACCCTATAGCTAAAATGGCGGCCCTCTTGTCCGTCGGATTTACCTTGCCAGAATTGACAAATCCAGTGACGGGGAATACTAGTGCCTGTTTCGAGCCTGCCTTAGACTATGTGGTTGTCAAGTTCCCTCGTTGGCCTTTCGATAAGTTTCCGGCTGCAGATCATCGCCTCGGAACGCAAATGAAGGCAACTGGAGAGGTGATGGCTATAGAACGGACCTTGGAAGCCGCTCTGTTGAAAGCGACGCGCTCGTTGGAAATAGGGAGTGTGGGCCTGCGTATCTCGGCATCTGGACGCTGGACAGAGATGGAGATCGAAGATAAGCTGACTCGAACCGATCATGAACGTTTCTTTGCGGTGGCTGAAGCATTTCGTCGAGATTGGACCATTCTTGAGGTTCAAATGTTGACCCAAATTGACCCCTTTTATTTGTCAAAGATAAAAGAACTCGTTTCCCTTGAGCAGCGGTTACAGCGAGAGGAGTTAAGCACCGAGTTACTGCGTTTCGCTAAGGTCCAAGGATTCTCTGACTTAGCGATAGCCAAGCTTACGGGGCGCTCCGAGGAGACGGTTCGTTCCATGCGCATGGCTGTAGGAATCATTCCGGTCTTTAAGACCGTTGATACGTGTGCAGCGGAGTTTAAATCAGCAACTCCTTATTACTATTCCAGTTATGAAGAAGAGGATGAGGTTTCGGTCAGCACTGGCCCTAAAGTTGTCGTTTTAGGCTCAGGTCCAATTCGGATTGGACAAGGGATTGAGTTCGATTATTGCTCCGTTCACGCCCTTGCTGCGTTACAAGAAGCGGGTGTGGAAGCTATTATGGTTAACAATAATCCAGAAACAGTTTCGACGGATTTTGATACTGCCGATAAACTGTATTTTGAACCGCTAACCGTGGAAGATGTGCTTCATGTCTTGCATAAGGAACAAGCGGATGGGGTATTGGTTCAATTTGGTGGTCAAACGGCAATTAATTTAGCAGATCGATTGAACCGGGCTGGAATTCGAGTGTTAGGAACCCCAGTCGATGCGATTGATATGGCAGAGGATCGGGAACGTTTTGCTCAGCTCTTAAGTCGTTTAGGAATTCCCCAATCCGAAGGACGGAGCGTCACCTCGCTCGATCAGGCTAAAGGAATTGCCGAGGAACTCGAATTTCCAGTGATTGTTCGTCCTTCTTACGTCATCGGAGGACGCGCCATGCAGGTGGTGGAAAATCTCGGAGAACTTGAAGATTATTTAAGGCGGGCAATCCACCTTTCTCCCGAACATCCGATTTTGGTGGATCGCTACTTGGAAGGCAAAGAAGTGGAAGTGGATGCGGTTTCTGACGGAGAGACAACCGTGATCGCCGGGATTATGGAGCATATCGAGCGCGCGGGAGTCCATTCTGGGGATAGTTTGGCCGTTTATCCGCCTCAAAGTTTAACGCCTGCTGAAATTGAACAAATTCAGGATTTCACCTGTCGTCTGGCTGAGGGAATCGGCATTTGTGGACTTATAAATATTCAATTTGTCGTCGTGCGCGGCAAGGTGTATGTGCTGGAAGTGAATCCTAGAGCGAGCCGCACGGTGCCTATTCTTTCTAAAGTCACAGGAATTCCCTTAGTGAATTTGGCAGTCCAAGTTTCCCTGGGGAAAACATTGAAGGATATGGGGTATGTGCAGGGACTTGCTCCAGAGGTACCGTTTGTCGTGGTGAAGGCCCCGGTCTTTTCCTTTGAAAAGTTAACCAAAGTTGAAACATCCTTAGGGCCTGAAATGAAATCCACGGGTGAAGTCTTGGGGATGGACACTCAATTTGGTCATGCCTTGGCGAAGGCTTTTGCGGCCTCTCGCATTCCACTTCCGCACGAGGGAAATATTTTGGTGTCTGTGGCTGAAAAGGACCGTCCGGAGGGGATCACCCTTGCGCGCCAATTAGCTCAATTAGGGTTTGGAGTCAAAGGAACGGGAGATACAGCGAAGGCTTTAGCTCTGTGCGGGGTCGAGGTCGAAGTGGTAAGTGAATCCAGCGAAGCTCTTCAAGAAGCCGTTCGGCAACGGGAATTCTCCTTTATCCTCAGTACTCCTACTAAAGGAAAGACACCTGAACATACAGGGTACTTGTTGAGGAGGTTAGCCGCCGAACATGGGGTTCCCTGCTTCACGTCCATGGATACGGCTAAAGCGGTCGTCCGGGCTTTGCAAGAGATACGGAGTCATACCATGCCTGAGGTGCTTTCGTTGCAGGAGTATTTGGAGTTATAGGGTTGAAGTTCAGCTCTTTTGCGAAAACATCTAGCTCAGGTCAATAAAGCAGAACACGACAAGATGATGATGGGCATGGCTGAAATAAATGGAGAAGTTAAAGCGATTCGAAAAGACTTGTCAACAGTTGAATTAGTAACTGCTAATAATTGGAGTGACATAGTTAAATTGAAATCAATAAAGTAAAAGGACTGACCCAAAAATAACGAAGCCAATTCCCTAAAACGATTCTTGTTTTGCAGGAAAGTTTCATTGGGCCTTATGGATAGGGAAAGAAAAAACTCCTGCTCGACAGTTCAGTTTGCCAAGCGGGAGTTTTTTATGATTGCTTTTTTCATTGACGAGTTTATAGAAGCGTTTTGAAATTGACATTAAACTGTTAGAGTTTTGTCCCACATTGTGGGCAATAGGCTGTGCCTGTATTGGTTTTTCCACAGGAAGGGCAAAAGTTGAGCTTATTTTCTGGTAGAGGATGGTCTGGAGTTGACCTTAGTTCTGGCTTTTGCAAGTCGATTTTTGGTCTCTCTGGTTCAAAAGTCGATCCCTCAGCTATGGGTTGTCGGAGAGGTTCAGGTTGTTCGAGAGATATGGGTTGGTCAGAGGATGGGGTTAAGGCAGGGGTTAACGGGTCAGTATTAGAAATGTAAGGGTTTTCGGTGGTGGGTTGGGTATCCGGATAAGTCGGTGTAGGATAGTAGGGTGGAGTTGCTAGGGGAGCGACATATTCAGGATGGTCGTCTTCTTCTTCTTCCTCTTCCAGAGATAGTATCCAGACAATCGCTAAGACGGTGATGAAAGGACTCACGATGAGGGTAACTAATCCGGCAATTCCTGAAGAGATTCGGTTAAGAACTTGAACCGCAATTTCAATTAAAACAATCGTTCCGATGTAGCCCCAAAGGGCACCCATGTGCTTGCGGAAGAATCTCCAACTGCCACTGAGCGCATCGCGAAAGCTATCTTTGGGATGAGCTAAGAGGTAGATGGCTGAGGTGGAAAACCAGGGTAAGGCATAGATTGTGATACCGGCAATCATGAGGCCATAAACGATTAAGAAAGCTACAAGTGCGCCCTGGGATTGTTTTAAGGTAAAAGCACCAATTAGCCCGATGATCAAGAGGATTAACTGGATTAAAAGGAGAAGCCCTTGCCAGCCGAGGAAACGGAAATAACCCGCAAAACGAAAATCTTTAAAGATCACTTTTTCGTGATAAGATTTAGCGGTCAGGTTGAAGACACCTGTATAAAAAGCAGATCCGATTAACCAACTCACAATAATGATTAGCAAAAGGGTTCCGGTGATTGTGCCAACAGCGGATAGAAGCGTGGAGAGATCACTCAATGATCCGTTGAACGAGCCAAAAGGGCCTTGATTGGGTGATCCGAACGGGCCAGTAAAAGGAGTTATACCTGGTGTAGGTGGTACTCCGGGGACAGGCATTCCAGGTGATGAAAACCCTCCATATGCCTGGGGAAAGGTCCAGTGCATTTGGTTCAACACTCCCATAACCATCGCCACCACAAGAACTACGCCAACTCCTATGAAAATAAGGGTCCAGGCATACAATGGAAGAGCTTCTCTTTTAAATGTTGTCCAAGCCAATTTAATACGTTCTGACCAGGTCATGTACATACCTCCTTTGATTAGATTAGGGAATAGTGAATATAGTAAGTATAGTGTTAGGCTATAGTCATAAAAATATTAGAGCTAGAACGAATAACCATATTCTAGCATGTGCATGAGCATTTGCCTATGAATAAATTTTAGGGTAAAGGGGGTCAGTAAGATGGATACTGGATCAGGTCAAATACTATCTGAAAATTTCTGATAGCGTGTTCGAGAAAGTGAGGTGAATAGATGTTGAGCAAGAAAATTCGAATGCAAAAAATATTTAAAAAAGTATTATTTCTAATTCTAGGTTCAACCCTTGCAGGTATAGGCTTAGAAATCTTTTTAATACCCAATAATGTAATTGACGGTGGAATTGTTGGTATTTCGATAATGGCAGGGTACCTTACTAAGTGGCCTGTGGGTTTATTCATATTTGGTTTAAACATCCCATTCTTTCTTTTCGGCTATTATCAGATTGGAAAATCGTTTACGATATCAACTATAGTTTCGGTCGCGATGCTATCCATGTGGGTCAGTATTTTACATCCCGTACCTGGAATTACTCATGATGTATTCTTAGCTTCCGTGTTTGGAGGAATTGTACTAGGAGTGGGTGTTGGGTTAATCATCCGTTATGGTGGTTCTTTAGACGGAACGGAGATTATTGCTATAGTTCTAGACAAGAAAACAGCATTTTCCATTGGGGAAATAGTAATGTTCTTTAACCTTTTTATACTAAGCAGTGCGGGGTTAGTATTTGGATGGGATAGAGCCATGTATTCGCTCGTTGCCTATTTCATTGCTTTTAAAGTCATTGACCTAACGGTAGAGGGGTTAGATGAATCTAAGGAAGTCATGATTATATCGGAAAAGAATGATGAGATTGCTGAGGTACTAATGGCTAGACTTGGAAGAGGTGTTACGCGGCTTCAAGGGGAAGGTGGATTTACCGGGGAAGCAAAGGGTGTCTTATATTGTGTAGTTACACGGTTAGAGATTTCTAAGTTAAAATCGATTCTGGATGAAATTGATGACAATGCTTTTGTCACGATTAGTAGTGTGCATGAAGTAATGGGGGGGAGGTTTAAAAAGAAAGCCATTCATTAATGATTCTCCTCCTGCTGGTCTAAACTGGCAGGAGCTTTTGCTGCACATAAGGTATTTTAGTATTGCATTATTATGCATATAAAAGTATAATAATTCACATCGAAGGGATGGGTGACATATGAAAACAATTAATAAATCTATCTTTAAAGGACGAGACTTTATTTCACTTCATGATTTTTCTCAAGATGAATTAAGTTGCATTTTAGATGTAGCTCGAGAACTTAAAGAGGAGCAAAAAGCCGGTCGGCCTCATCCTGTTCTTCAAGGCAAGACCTTAGGGATGATTTTTACGAAGTCTTCGACGCGGACCCGGGTTTCTTTTGAAGTAGGAATGTATCAACTCGGAGGGCATGCACTTTTTCTGAGCGGACGGGATATCCAACTAGGAAGAGGAGAAACCATCGCTGATACCGCGCGTGTTCTTTCACGGATGGTCGATGGCATCATGATTCGTACCTTTAGCCACCAAGAAGTCCTAGATTTGGCCGAATTCTCCTCGATTCCGATTATCAATGGACTAACGGATCTGCTTCATCCCTGTCAGGTTCTGGCAGATCTCATGACCATCCAAGAGCATAAAGGCCGCTTAGCAGGCTTAAAGCTGGCCTACATTGGAGATGGGAACAACATGGCTCATTCCCTGATGTATGGCGGAGCAAAGATGGGATTGCATGTCGTGATTGCTTCTCCTCCTGGATATAAGCCAGATCCGGTTGTTGTTGCTATGGCCCAGGCAGATGCCAAAGCGAACGGCGGGAGCGTAGAAGTGGTGGACGATCCCTTAGAAGCCGTAAAGGGTGCCGATGTGCTCTACACGGATGTTTGGGCGAGTATGGGACAGGAAGCAGAGGCCAAAGTGCGAATGGCGGCCTTTGAAGGATACCAGATCAATTCGGACGTGCTGAAACGGGCGGATCGTAGCGCTATTGTCCTGCATTGCCTTCCGGCTCACCGTGGAGAGGAAATTACGGATGAAGTGATTGAAGGGGTTCAGTCGGTCGTCTTTGATGAGGCGGAAAACCGTCTGCACGCGCAAAAAGCGATTATGGCGGTAGTGATGTAGATTTGCTTACAACGAGGAACTAACGTAAACAATTAAGCGTTAAGCACGAGAGCATAAAACGGCACACATGCGAAGAAATTAAAGGGACTTAGGAACGCTTCTTGACTTGCATACTTGACTTGTATATGATTTCTACGAGGGAAATCTTCCACAGACTTAGAGGAAAACGCTCTACTTTTCAGGGATAATTAAGTCAAAAAAATAAATGTGGTGTGGTATGCAAATAAGAATTCGTTGCCGAGAGGGGATGCGGAGTAAGGAAGCACAAGAACCGTCCCCTTGCTTCCACAATATCGAAAAAGAGGGAGATCGAACATGAAAAAAGTTGTTTTAGCTTATTCTGGTGGGTTGGATACGTCCATTATTATCCCTTGGCTTAAGGAGACTTACGGGTATGAAGTGATTGCCATGGCGGCAGATCTTGGACAAGGGGAAGAGTTAGCCCCTCTTCAGGAAAAGGCAACGAAGAGTGGCGCCAGCAAACTGTATATTGAAGATCTGAGAGAGGAATTTGTCACTGAATTTATTTTTCAGACATTAAAGGCTGGGGCAGTTTATGAAGGGGACTATCTTTTGGGAACCTCATTTGCCCGTCCTTTGATTGCCCGTCGTTTAGTGGAAATTGCGGAGAAGGAAGGCGCAGTGGCGATTGCTCATGGCGCAACGGGCAAAGGGAATGACCAAGTTCGCTTTGAACTGAGTGTTAAAGCCCTCAATCCCGACTTGGAAATCATCGCTCCCTGGCGTATTTGGGATCTCAAGAGCAGGGAAGATTGCATCGACTATGCCGAAGCGCGTGGTATTCCTGTTCCTGTTACTAAGGATCGTCCGTATAGCATGGATCGCAACCTTTGGCATTTGAGCCATGAGGGAGGCGACCTGGAGGATCCATGGAATGAACCCAAACGTGACCTTTATTTGCTGGGCGTTTCTCCAGAGGATGCCCCTGATGAGGCGACATACCTCGAACTTGGGTTTGAACAAGGGATCCCTACCTTGTTAAATGGAGAGAAGATTGCTCCGGTGGCTTTATTGGAAACTCTCAATGAATTGGGCGGGAAAAACGGGATTGGAATTGTCGATATGGTGGAAAACCGTCTCGTCGGGATGAAATCGCGTGGGGTTTATGAGACACCAGGAGGAACGATTCTCTATACAGCGCATAAGGCCTTGGAACATCTCACACTTGATCGCCTCACGCTCCATTACAAAGAACAGATAGCCTTAAAATATGCTGAAGTTGTTTATGATGGATTATGGTATTCTCCGCTGCGCGAGGGTTTAGATGCCTTCGTCAATGTGACTCAGAAAAACGTCACGGGGACGGTGCGACTGAAATTATACAAAGGAAATTGTTCCTTAGCGGGTGTAAAATCCCCCTATTCCCTTTATAATGAAGCGTATGCAACCTTTGGTGAGGACGGAGTGTATGATCAAAAGGATGCAGGCGGTTTTATTAATCTCTTTGGGTTGCCGTTAAAAGTAAGGGCTTTAATGGAGAAACAATCAGGATTGCGTAAATAAGATGATCTTCAAGTGGTGTTAGAGGATGGGGGCTAGGTGCCCCCTCCTGCTTTTTTTTCGGTACTATCAGAAAGTATAAACTTGCGTTATATACTTTCTAAGCATAAGTGCAACTAAGGCTACCGCCTCGCCGGTGGCTTGGCGTCAGCCAAGTTTTCTAAACCGTTGGCGAATATCGTCTAGGCATGAATTATAACCATGAAAGGAAGATGTAACGTGAAACTCTGGGGCGGACGTTTTGAAAAAACTACGGATGCAATGGTGGAAGATTTTCATTCCTCAATTCGCTTCGACCAACGTTTGTACAAACAGGATATCCTAGGGAGCATAGCCCATGCGAGAATGCTCGGAAGTGTTGGGGTTATCTCGGAAGAGGAAGCAAACCACTTGATGGCGGGGTTAACCGAGATCTTAGACGATATTCAGGCGGGAAAGGTAGAATTCGAGATCGGCGCAGAAGATATTCATATGAATGTCGAGAAGCTTTTGACCGAGCGAATTGGGCCGGTGGGGAAAAAACTACATACTGGACGCAGTCGGAATGACCAAGTCGCTTTGGACCTAAGGCTTTATTTGAGAGAAGAAATTGACCATACCAAGAATTTAGTGGAACAGTTGCTTCAAACTCTCCTGCAATTAGCAGAAGAGCATCTTGAAACCTGGATGCCTGGCTATACCCATTTGCAAAAAGCACAGCCGATCACGTTGGCTCATCACTTAATGGCCTATGTGCAAATGTTTTTGCGTGACCTCGGTCGGCTCAAAGATACACGGAAGCGTTTGAATAGCTCTCCACTCGGTTCAGGGGCTATGGCAGGAACGACGTTTCCGCTTGACCGGGAGAAAGTGGCCGCGGAATTAGGCTTTGATGGAGTGACCTTAAATAGCTTAGATGGGGTGAGCGACCGGGATTTTGCTCTCGAATTTCTTGCGGCTGCATCCATTCTCATGATGCACTTAAGCAGAATGTGTGAAGAGCTCGTTCTTTGGTCCAGCGGGGAATTTCGGTTTATTTCCATGGATGACGGGTATTCTACTGGGTCAAGTATCATGCCCCAAAAGAAAAACCCAGATGTGGCAGAATTGGTGAGGGGAAAAACTGGGCGAGTTTATGGTGATTTAGTGGCCCTCTTAACGGTTATGAAAGGGTTGCCCCTTGCTTATAATAAAGATATGCAAGAGGATAAAGAACAGGTCTTTGATGCGGTGGATACGATTCAAAAGTGCTTGCTCGTCGTAGAGCCGATGCTCAGAACAATGCAGGTCCACCGTGATACCATGGCTTGGGGGGCAAAAGGCGGGTTTACGAACGCCACGGATCTGGCCGATTATTTAGCTAAGAAAGGGGTGCCTTTCCGGGAGGCACATGAGCTAGTGGGACGGATTGTTCTGCACTGTAGTAAACAAGGAATTGGACTGGAAGAGTTAAGTTTGAGCGATTATCAGGAGCTCTCCCCAATTTTCGAAGATGATCTGTTTGAAGCGATTGGAATTGAGCATTGCGTCCGCGCTCGAAAGATCGCGGGAGGACCTTCACCCGAAACGGTTGCTGAAGGGATTCGGGTTAGTCGTGAGGTGTTGAACGATTTACTTTGGTAGTTCCTACCGATGTGACTCCAAAAAACTGAATATAAACGTGCTTAATGGAGAATATAATAGAAACTTAGCATTTTTCTAAGAAAGATAGGTTTGAGTTTTAATTTATGCATGAGGGACTGAAATACCCGTATAGGGTTTGGACTGGACCTGAACTATGCATCATTTCAGGGTTTAAGGCCTGATTCTTAACAAAATAGGTGAAACCGCTGTGCATAATGTGGATAACTCTGTGGATAATATCGAAAAAGATCAAATATTAAGGTGGATAAGCTCGGGATAGACGGGGGATAAATAGTTCCTTCCTGTGGATAACACTTTTTTTCAACCTAGAGGAATTTCCCTTTAGGTTTTTATTTTAGATTTTAGGCAGGAAATTTCGGAGGAGAGGTCGAAACCCTCACGCATGTCTGATTAGTTTATGGTATCAGCACAAATTTTGGGTCCGTTTAAATAAACTACGGATTGCGAGTATGAAGTGAGGCTATTGTCAATGGAAAATCTAACTATGCTAACGGACCTTTATCAGTTAACAATGATGCAGGGTTATTTAGTTAACGGATGTCGTGATAAAGAAGCCGTATTTGATGTCTTCTTTCGCACGCTTCCCTTTAAAGGGGGGTATGCCCTAGTCTCAGGACTTGAACAAGTGGTGGAATATATTGAAAACCTCACCTTTCGGGAAGAAAATTTGGCTTATTTGCGAAGCCTAAACCTTTTTAATGAGGACTTTATCCAAGAACTGCGTAATTTCCGCTTTACGGGGGACATCGACGCGGTTCCGGAAGGGACCCCAGTTTTCCCGTACGAACCACTGATCAGGGTCAAAGGGCGAATTTTTGAAACCCAGCTCCTAGAGACCGCCATTCTGAACTTGATTAACTTTGAGACCTTGATTGCCACGAAAGCTTCAAGAGTTGTAGCGGCGGCCAACGGGGGGCCCATTATGGAATTCGGTTTGCGAAGAGCGCAAGGGCCTGATGCCGGAACCCTGGGAGCTCGAGCAGCCTTTATCGGGGGGTGTCAATCGACGTCCAATGTTTTGGCAGGAGAACGTTACGGTATTCCTGTTTCAGGTACTCAGGCGCACAGTTGGATCCAGTGTTTTCCCTCGGAATTAGAGGCATTTCGAGCCTATGCCCGCACGTTCCCGGATGGCTGTTTGTTGCTGGTGGATACATACAGTGTCTTAGAATCTGGGGTTCCAAATGCGATTAAGGTTGGGCTGGAACTGGAGGCAGAGGGACATCATTTTCAAGGGATACGGCTAGATAGCGGAGATTTAACGTATTTGTCGAGAGAAGCCCGTCGCATGCTTGATGAAGCGGGACTTAAGAGTGCAATTATCGTTGGGTCCAATGATTTAGACGAAGAAACCATCTTCGCCATTCGTTCCCAAGGGGCACTGATTGACGCCTGGGGCGTTGGGACTCATCTCATTACATCCAAGGATAGCCCTTCTTTGGGGGGGGTTTACAAACTGGCTGCAGAGGGAGAAAAAGGGATTTTCCATCCTCGTCTTAAAGTCTCTGAGAACATAGCCAAGATCACGAACCCGGGAATTAAGAAAATCGTGCGTTTTTACGATCGCGCTGGGAAAGCCATGGCAGATGTTATTGCCCTGGAAGATGAAGTTTTCAATGACCGGAAATCCCTCACGATTTTTGATCCTATTCAGACATGGAAACGAAAGACTTTAACGAATTTTCATACTAGAGAACTCTTAGTCCCTGTTTTTAGAGGGGGAAAACGGGTTTGTGAATTACCCAAACTCCAAGAGATCCAGGCCTATGCCAAAAAGGAATTGAACACCTTATGGGATGAAGTTAAACGTTTAACGAATCCGCACCGTTACATCGTGGATTTATCGGCTAATCTCTTTGAACTAAAACAACAGTTACTTTTAACAATCCATAATGATATTAAAGCAAATAATCAAGGGGTGGAGTAAGATGTGGACAGATGCTGAATTAATGGAACGTATTGATCAAACGGTGAATTGGTTGCGTGAAAGGGTTGCAGAGGCCAACGCTAAGGGATTAGTAGTGGGGATTTCTGGGGGGGTTGACTCCGCAGTGGTCGCAGGGCTTTGTAGTCGAGCTTTTCCAGATCAAACGATCGGAGTGATTATGCCGAGTCATTCTGAACCTGATGACAGGGAGGATGCCCTGTGGATTGCAGAGGGCTTTGAATTGAGACCTTTAGAAGTGAATCTAGGTGGTGCCCATACGCAGGTCATGGGACAAGTCAAGAAGGGTTTGGAAAGTCTCGGACGTCAATTAGCGGCAGAAAAGCTGGCTCAAGGGAATTTAAAGGCCCGTTTGCGGATGTCTACGCTGTATGCCGTGGCCAACGCTATGAATTATATGGTTGTCGGCACGGATAATGCTCCAGAAAGTTATACCGGTTATTTCACGAAATACGGCGATGGCGGTGTAGACCTTTTACCGATTAGTTCACTCACCAAAACAGAGGTGCGAGCTTGGGCGAGGATGTTGGGACTACCCATGAGAATTGCCAGTCGTGTACCGACTGCAGGGCTGTGGCCTGGTCAGACGGATGAATCTGAATTGGGACTAACCTATGATATGATTGATCGTTATTTACTTGGAGAAGAGGTTTCCCCTGAAGTCAAAGAACGCATCGAAACGTTGCATCGACAGAGTGAGCACAAACGTCATCTTCCTCCGAGTCTTGAACTCCCAATGTTAAAGGGGTTAGACTGACGTGCGGATTGGAGTCGATATTGACGGTGTCGTTTCGGATAGTTACCCGTTTTGGTTACAGGAATTGAATCGGCATTTTGGCAAGAACGTTTCGGTCATTACGGATTATCAAATGCATTTGGACTTTGATATTCCAAAAGAAGATATAAACGATTACTTTGTCGGTAATGCGGAACGCTTACTCTCAATGCCTGAAGTCGTTTCTGGAGCCAAGGAAGGGATTGAAACCCTTCTCCGAGAGGGGCATGAAGTGATTTATGTTACGGCTCGCACACCTGCTGAAAAGGATGTCACAGTGCGGTGGCTTACTATGAAAGGAATTCCCCATGAACACGTTCTTTTCGCTGGGTTTAGTAGTAAGTTGGAGCTAGTCAAGCAATGGGGAATCGAAGTCTTTTTAGAAGATTATCAGGTTAATGCCAAATTGATTGCGGAAGGTGGGGTTCCGGTATTATTACTTGACGCCAGCTATAACCAAGAGGAGCTCCCGACCGGCATAATTCGCTGTAAGAACTGGGATGAAATTCTAAAAGGAATTCAAGCGATTCAATCTAAAAAAGTTCCAAAGATAGTTTGAAAGACAGATAAACTTCTCAGCGAAGACTATAAATGTCTTTCCAAAAGTAGAAACGAAAATCAAAAAAGGGTTAGCCACTCATCAATGGCTAACCCTTTTTGATACCAGTCAGAAAGTATAAGTTTTACATGATCTCAATTAACTGACGATGTTTAACCCTACTTTATAAATGTCTCCTGCTCCCAAAGTAAGAACGAGGTCTTCGGGTGCGAGAGTTTGAGTAAGATACTCTTTAATGTCATCCAATGTTCCAATGTAACGGGCTTGAATTCCTTGCTGCTGGATCAACTCGGCTAACGTCAAGGCTGAAATAGTGTGATGTTCCTGTTCACGTGCTGAGGCAAAAATATCAGCGACAACCACTTCGTCAGCCCCTTGAAAGGCTTGTGAGAATTCTTGTAAGAGTTTTTCTGTTCGGCTAAACGTATGGGGCTGGAAGATGGCACGGATGCGGCGCTCCGGGTAGGAAAGGCGGGCTCCTTCTAACGTGGTGCGAATTTCCGTCGGATGATGGGCATAGTCATCGACGATCAGGGCACCATTAGTGTTACTCCCAAGATGTTCAAAGCGGCGTTTCGTCCCGTTGAACTGACTTAAGCTATTTAGGATTTCTCCGATGGGGATCCCGACTTCGTGGCATAAGGCAATCGTTGCCAAGGCATTTATTATGTTATGTCTTCCAGCGACATGGAGTTCCAGGTCGCCGACATAACGCCCTTTAAGCATTATTTTCATAGAACTTCCTTCGTCTTTGAAGACAATCTCCGTTGCACGGATATCCGCAGATTCTGAGAGCCCAAAGGTGGTGATTGGCGCAATTCCTATGATAGCCTCGCGGTGTGGGTCTTCGGCCCAGACATAAATATGTCCGTGTGCGGGTACTTTTCTGGCGAGCTCAGTAAAGGCTGAAACAACATCTTCAATGTCTGTAAAATAATCAGGGTGGTCAAATTCTATGTTTGTAATAATCAGGTGTTCAGGAGAGTAGTTAAGGAAATGACGCCGATATTCACAGGATTCCGCTAAGAAAAATTCTCCTTTTCCGGAATGCGCATTTCCCCCAATGCTAGGGACATCGCTACCTACAACGATGGTTGGATCCAGTCCCGCTTGAAGCATGACTAGGCCCATCATGGCAGTCGTCGTCGTTTTGCCGTGCGTTCCAGATACGGAAATCCCCCGCTTTTTGGACAGTAAGCGCCCAAGATATTGGGGGTAAGTCAAGATCGGAATATTGAGCTCCAATGCTCGGGCTATTTCTGGATGTTGATTAGTATAGGCGGCAGAAGTGACCACTAAATCTGCATTCTCTACGTTGATGGGAGAAAAACTCAAAACGGGAATTTGAGCACGTTTCAGAACACTGTCTGTATAAAAACTCTCTTCTACATCAGAACCTGAAATGGTTGCATCCTCAATTTGAGCGCTGATTTGGGCTAAAGCGCTCATCCCCGTACCTTTAATACCAACAAAATGAATATGTAATGCCAAAGCGTATCGTCCCTTTCATGAATAAACTCTACCCCCCATTATACCCAAACTTAAACTAAAAAGTATCATATTATACAAGGAAAATTTTTACGGTTACTATTTGGTGGGGGTCCGTTCATAACCTGTGATCATGGCCTGAAGACGGCTGATATTTTCGGTCAGGGTTAGATAGATGTGGAGAGGGATTGTGACGAGAAAATAAATGGTGATTGAAAACTTGATCCAGCGAAGGATTTGAAAGCCACCCACTAACCGCCAAAGCCAAATCAGATGCTTCCCTTGCCAATAAGAAGCTAAACCGAGAAAACTAGCGACCAGAAAAAGAAGAATCCAAGAAGAATAGATTACCAGTTGCCCACTATTATATTTTCTACTAGGGGGTGGGGATGAGCGAAAGAAGAAGTAATAGGCCATGAGCTTAGGGAAACGTTTGAGATCATGAATCCTCGGGATTAATGAATCATCCTTTCGGATAAGGGCATCAGCAAAGCGTATTGTTACAAATCCCAAGGAAAACCAACTAGAAACCACATGGGTCTTTAAAACTAAGGCAAAGTGGAGGGCCAAAAAGCTTGCTGGTTGATGCAACTCTAGGCCAGTCAGTAGGATTACAGTTAGACTAAAAGCAAATCCCCAATGACAGATTCTAACCCATATCGGCTGGAATTGGGTAATTTCTCCCTTTACATTTTCCTTTTTAAGTTGTTTCATGACAGGTTCTCTCATTTTGACTTGACGCTTCATGTTTTTACCGTGCCCTCAAACAAGATTTATTCAATGGCTATTTAGACTTGAATTTTTAAGGCATGCAAATGTTCCCCATCTATGATATGCACACTGCAAGAAAAACAAGGGTCGAAAGAACGAATGACCCGGCCCGCCTCTTTAAGGTCCTCGGATTTGATTTTTAATCCGAGTAACGATGTTTCCCCGACACTGCGGGTTCCTGTTTCATCACGTGCACCAAAGTTTATGGCAGAAGGCGTTATGATTTGATAGTGATTGACTTGCCCATTTTTTACAGATATCCAATGCCCTAAAGACCCACGCATGGCTTCATGGAGACCAATCCCAACCCCGGAAGCTCGCCCTGTTCTACCATTATAGGTTTCCGACCCAGGTTCGAGACGATTGAGCCATTCTAGAGTGGTTTTTGCAATCTTCTTGAGTTCAAGTGCGCGCGCCCATGTCCGGGCGAGGGCCCCCTGACCGATGATATTATCTTTGGCAATAATTGCCCGTGCTAAAGGGCCTACTTCTACTGGCTGACCACGGTAACGAGGAGATTTGACCCAGGTGTATCCTTTGGGTTGGTTGTGATCAGGGACCGTATCCTCTTCCGAGGGATGTAGAGGACCGTGGGGTTTGTACCAAGCACTTGTAACATCTTCTGTCACTTGTTTTTCATCAAAGCTTTCCCGTTTCCCCTGAAGGATTACGCCTTGGGGAAAAAGTGTACTCCCCTCAGGGCTCGGAAATCCTCCGACCGACATATAATTCCCGATCCCTTTGCCAAGGCTAATGTATTCGGGATAACGCTCCTTGATCAGAGCAACATCAGGAATTAGGACATCGTCAATAAAACTCATGACTTCCATTATATACCCTCGATAACGGTTCACCCTATCGGCATCAACTTCCATACTAGCACCGCCGGGAACAAGCCCATGACCATGAGGGGCCTTGCCTCCAAAAACCGCAAAGGCAGCATGGGCAGCACGAGAGACATCTAAGGCTTTGAAATAGTGTTCCGTCATTGTTGTATTTTCTTTACTGGATAAACGTAGGTCTGTTTCTGAATGGGGAATAAACGGAGCAATATCCGGGCCACGGAAATAATCGGGCAGGGTATACAGGTAGAGGTGACGAATATGGTTCTGGATAAAATCACTGGCCAGAATCAAATTGCGTACTAACAGTCCATTGGGAGGGACTTGCATTCCTAATGCTTGTTCTACCGCGAGTGCGGCTGTAATAGCATGGGCGGATGAACATATGCCACAGATGCGTTGGGTGTAATAAGGCATATCCATGGCGGAACGACCTATGAGAATTTGTTCGAATCCTCGATAAAGTGTATCGGAAATAAAGGCGTCTTTAATTTCCCCGTCTTCGAGCCAGGCTTCTAATAACATGGGATTGTGAATTCGGGTCACAGGAAAGATGGTTTTCTTCTCCAGTAGGTTCACCCCGCGTTTTAACTTTTCTTGAGTCTATACTTATGGTAGGTCTTCACCTTTTTGACGGAAGGTCGATATTGAATCTTAACAGAAGTCTTAAGTAAATTCTTTTGGATCCGGCCCTTATAGAGAGACGTCGCAGCATGTCCTACAATAGCTACGGAGGTTAATCCCAATACCCCAAGTCCAATCGTGTCAGTGGCCACCTTTGTTCCGCCGGGGAAAGGGATGTCGGGTGAGTGAACAGTAAACGGCGACATCAAATCAGGGTAACCAGGTTCAGTACAACCGATACACGGCGTGTTGCAGCCGATTGGCCAATTGAGCCGGTCGTTCCAACGGCGAATCGGGCAGTCAGCATAGGTGACTGGTCCTTTACAGCCAACCCGAAAAAGACATTCTTTTTGTCCGATTTCCGTGGCGAAGATTCCTTGATCATAATCGCGCCTGCGCGGGCAGCGGTTATGGACGGTTTCACCATAAAAGAGTTTTGGCCTTCCAAACTTTTCTAGTTCAGGTTCACCGTATAAGGCTAAATGGAGTAGGGTCCCCATAATCCAATCTGGATGAGCAGGACAGCCGGAGATGTTAATGACTCTTCGTTCGGGAAGAATGTTCTGTACACCAGTTGCTTGGCTGGGGTTAGGGTAACCGGCAACCGGGCCGCCGTAAGTGGCACAGCTCCCGATGGCAACGACGTATTTTGCTTTTAGCCCAATGCGACGAACAAGATCTAGCCCTGTAATTAGTTTACCGTTATCATAAGCAACATGGTTATAATGACCGCCGTCACGTTGAATCATAGATCCCTGGACGATGAGGATATATTCATTGGGCATTTTTTCATACGTTTCCTGAAGAATTCGGTAGGCAGCATCTCCATGAACCTGATTCATGCTCCAATCGTAGCGCCAATCTACAATGTTTGTGAGGATATCTGAAAAAGTTGGCGTCCAAATGTTGTCAAGGGATATGCTGTCCCCGGTACAAGTGCCTGTCTCAATCATGACCACGGGAAGTTTCTTAACCTCGCCTGCTGCAACCGCTTGTGCAAGAGGAGGGGTAATGAGCTGATAAAAGTTACCGAGGACAGCTCCTTTAACTACTAACTTCAAAAAGTCCCGTCGGCTTAGCATGGTACTCCCCCTTGAGAGGGTATTATTTCCAGAAGGAGAAATATTATCATACAAATTTATTTTTCCCCGATGTATAAAATTTCAGGAAACGGGCTAAACTACCTTCTGAGATGATATTCATGAGCAAATTCAAAACTGATTGACAAGTTAAATATACTGCGTAGGCAATTGCCACAGCCTTGTAAGGCTTGGTCCTAATCTTTAAAAAGAACGTGAATAAGTTCATCCGCTAGAGTTCGGTTCAACCGGGCTCTTTTTATTTGGGTATCGTGTTCCATCCAGTATGTATATACGCGTTATGATGTAATTATTAGAGGGGGGGAAAGCAAAAACCCCGCAATCACTTGCGGGGTCTAAGTTTCCTATGGAGCCGATGGTCGGAATCGAACCGACGACCTGCTCATTACGAGTGAGCTGCTCTACCTCTGAGCCACATCGGCATTTCACGGACGAGAGTAATCTTACTTTATTTTTTCCGTTTCGTCAAGCCTTCGATGCTATATTATTATTATTAAATTGTTCGTGATTCAATTTCATTAGTAATAAGTGAACTTAAATAAGGAAAGATAAGGTTTAACATATTCTTCATACAAAGTTCATGGAATGGTAACAAAATTGGTCTATAATCAAGACATTCAATAATTACCCGCTATCAAGTTGGCGGTTTACATAAAGGTTTTCTCATTTTTTTACTCCTCCTCTTCCCCTCCTAGTGAGGGGATTTTTTTTAGACCAATTTACCCTCTCTGGAAATAGTTTCGGTTGGTAATTCCTTCGCATACAATGGAAGCAGGAGGGATTAATGTGAAAGTATGCCTCGATCCTGGTCATGGCGGTTATGACCCAGGTGCGGAAGGTAACGGTTTGCGAGAAAAGGATATTACACTAGATGTTTGTCTCAAGCTTAAACCCCTACTTGAGTTTAACGGCGTTTCTACATTTCTTACGCGCGATGGAGACTATGCTCCTAGTCACTTAGAAGGAGATCTTAACGGCGAACTACGGGCGCGCGTGGACATTGCTGAGAGAAATAATGTCGATCTCTTTGTATCTGTTCATGTTAATGATGGTGGAGGAACAGGAGAAGAGATTTTAGTCACTGCTTTGGGTGGGCGTGCGGAAACTGCTGCCAACATGGTTTTGCCTTATCTCGTACAAGTAGGCCAGTGGGTGAATCGGGGGGTAAAAACACAGAATGTCTTAGTGCTCAAAGAAACTAGCATGCCTGCGATCTTGACAGAAAATGGGTTTATCGATAATGCTACGGATGCAGCTCAGCTAAAAGATCCTAAGTTTCGCCAGATACTGGCCGCTGCTCATGCTCAAGGAATCTGCAATTTTTTTGGAATTCAATATAAGGACGGAGGAAACAATGTGCTCGAAGTGGCCGTTTTATTATTCACAAAAGAGGATTTTTGGTCTGGGTCAGATGTAGCCGTTGTGAATGGCAATTGTGGAATATTTGTACGGGCGGCCGATCAATCTGTACCAAAGGAGGCCATGAACGCCAAAACGTTAATTGTGATTGGTGGATCAACGACCAATCATCCCAACGAAATCTTGCTCTCCGGGAAGAGTAAATACGATACTGCAGCAGCAGTTGGGAAATACCTCAGTGGAGCTACCCAATGAAGTCAGGACATGTTAAGATTATTAGAATCGACTTGAAAAGAGGGGGGCAAGGTATTTGATACGATTCAACGATTGGTTAGGGGATAAACTTTCCTATTGGCTCTCTACGATGACTATGTTTTATATTATTTCAGCCTTAGTCATAGCCCCTCTGATCTGGCAACGACCTCAGGGGCTGGTACCTTGGATGCAATACGCAATCGCAGTTTTCTTTCAAGGGACGGCTCTTCCTGTGCTCGGCTACGTTTCTCGGCGAGCGGGGGAGAATCAGGAACGGGTGCTTAATGAAACACATGACACGGTGATGGAAGAGCTCGCATTAATTAAGGAGGAATTGGGTTTGGCCCGTGAGGAGCGGGATAAGTTAAAAACACTTTTGGCAGAGCTGCATGCAAAGACTTTGGGATAAGAGGGGTTCCACCTGAAGTATCCCTGTGTATAATGTATAATATGTTAGAAAGTTCTAGACACATTTATCCAAGGAAGCTATAATAAAATTACTAGCTAGATGAAAGAGCAAAGGAGCTCTAAAAGGCGTTAAATTATAACGCTTTTTAGAGCTCCTCTTTTTTAATACCAGGGTAGAAAGTATGACTTTAGGGAGGCATATCAGTGCAACTAAGCCGTCCGCTGGACATGGATGTCCGAGTGTCGCTGAAGCCAAGGATGGCGAAAAGCGACCGCCTTTGCGAAGGCATAGCATCGGTCGAATTTGCTTAACAAGTGAGGGTAAGTATTAATGACCACTTTAAACACTGGGGATGTTTCGTTTGTTTTTTTATGTACTGTTCTGGTCTTTCTAATGACCCCAGGATTAGCGTTTTTCTACGGTGGGATGGTCAGAAAACGCAATGTTCTCTCCATTATGATGCAAAGTTATACCGCTTTAGGATTGGTCACGGTTGTTTGGGTTTTATTTGGATATTCTTTAGCTTTCGGACCAGATCACGGTCACCTCATAGGCAGCTTTGATTGGGCGGCTCTTAAAGGTGTTGGTCTTTCTCCTAATCCGGATTATGCTCCAACTATTCCACATTTGTTGTTTTTTTTGTTCCAACTGATGTTTGCTGTAATTACCCCGGCGGTGATCAGCGGAGCAACTGCTGAACGACTACGTTTTCCGGCGTTTGTATTGTTTGTGCTCTTTTGGAGTACGCTTGTCTATATACCACTCGCCCATTGGGTTTGGGGAGTAGGCGGCTGGCTACGCAATCTTGGCGTCATGGATTTCGCAGGCGGTACTGTCGTAGAAATGGCCTCTGGAGTGTCAGGTTTGGTCGCGGCGATGGTGATTGGCAAAAGACTTAAAGTGGGGTACGAGTGGAATATCCCCCATCATATGCCGAACGTACTTTTTGGAGGCGGTTTGTTGTGGTTTGGCTGGTTTGGGTTTAATGCTGGAGGGGCGATGGGAGCAAATGGCGTAGCTGTGCTGGCCCTTGCTACAACCCAGATCGCCGGAGCAGCGGGCATGGTCGGGTGGGCTCTCATTGAATGGTTTCATCGTCGCCAAATTACCGTTTTTGGTGCAGTGAGCGGAATTATTGCTGCACTCGTGGCTATTACCCCTGCGGCAGGGTTTGTTTCAACAGGGAGTTCACTACTTATTGGGTTCATTGCCGGAGGAGTCTGTTATTTAGCGGTAAGTGTCTTAAAGGCCAAGCTAGGGTACGACGATGCTTTGGATGTTTTCGGGATCCATGGAATCGGGGGGACTTTGGGTACGATAGCAACCGGGATTTTTGCGGACATAAGTCTCAATCCTCAAGGCAGAAACGGTTTGCTTAATGGAGGAGGAATTAAGCCTGTTTTAATCCAACTTCTAGCCGTGGTAGTAACTTATTTGTTTACAGGTCTGATGACGTTTCTTATTTTGAAGGTAATAGCCATGATCACTCCACTTAGGGCAACCGATGATGAGCAGGTTAATGGCTTGGATTTAACGCAACATAGGGAAAATGCCTATCCGGATTTCGAACTTAGTGAGAATGTTTTCATTTAAACTACAGAGCATCGTCGCTGTGTTCACCCGTTCTTATACGGATCGCATCCACGACATCATAGACGAAGATTTTACCATCTCCAAAAGCACCCGTTTTGGATGTTTCGACGATGGCGGCAATCACTTCTTCTGCTTTTTCTGTGGAAACTACAACTTCAAGTTTTATCTTGGGCAAAAGTTTGGTCACGATTTCTTGCCCTCGGTAAATTTGGGTGTACCCCTTTTGGTTTCCGAACCCCAACACATTAGAGACGGTCATCCCTTTTACTCCGATGTCAGAGAGAACGACCTTAACATCATTTAGTTTTTCCGGCCTAATAATGGCTTCGATTTTTTTCATAACATCACCTATTTTCTAAAATTTAGTGCTTACTTAACGGTATCTAAATGAAAGAGTAGCAGAAAAACAACCTTGTACTCCGTAGGTACCAACTTTTATTATATCAGAAGTTTTCTTTGGATAGAATCCTTTGAACTCAAAAGCCGGGCTTATGCCCGGCTTTGAGGTGTTTTCTTCTTAAAAGGGGAATTCTTCCCTCTGTCTGGTTTCCCTGTCTGTGCTTTGTCCGCTCCTTTATTTGACATGTCATAGCCTCCTCGTATAATCGAATTAGTTTCTGCCTTACGAAAAGGATCCCGCGAAAGGGGATCCCAAGGAGGGAGCCTACCCTTTATGCGTTGTTTCTCCATCCCGGCCATAATCTGTCCGTCCGTCTTGATCAGGCTGGTGACTATAGGGTAGCTCCTCGCGTTTGGGAAATGGACGTTTGCTCGGTTTGGGTTGATCCATAGTATTCCCCCTATCGCTAGAATACATTTAGGATACCCTTTGTGGAGATGAATATGTATTATATGAATATCTGTATCAATATACTGAGATTTAATATTGACATGATATAAGACAAATGTTAGACTCAGAGTGTTGAAATTTAATAAATTATGCTCTTATCCGGAGTGGTGGAGGGACTAGCCCAATGAAACCCGGCAACCCGCTTTGTAGGCGATGATTTCATAGCTCGCTCAAAGCATGGTGCTAATTCTTGCAGAAGAAATTCTTCTGGCAGATAAGAGGAGTGTCGATGATGTGATTTTGGCCTCTTCTTTCGCGAAGAGGTCTTTTCTATGTTCAATAATTAGCAAGCACACAGCAAAACTTACTCAGGGGAGGTTTAACCTTCAACTGAATAGAGTTCAATTTAATTTAATATCTGGAGGTGGAGAGATTATGAGTGTTGAAAAGACGTATGGAGAGATCAATGCCAAGATTAAATCAGGTAAAGCAGTCGTTGTGACTGCGGAGGAACTCATCACCTTAGTTGGGGAAAAAGGCCTCTCCAAAGCGGCCCAAGAAGTTGACGTGGTGACTACGGGCACCTTTGCGCCCATGTGTTCCTCGGGTGCTTTTTTGAGTTTAGGTCATACGACACCCCGCATGAAAATGCAGAAAGTATGGTTGAACGGGGTTGCGGCGTATACGGGCGTAGCGGCAGTTGACGCCTATATTGGGGCTGCTGAGCTGCCGGAAGATGATCCGTTGAACAATAACTATCCGGGGGAATTTCGGTATGGCGGGGGGCATGTCATTCAAGATCTTGTGGCACGCAAACCTGTTCGACTAAAGGCGGTGGGCTATGGAACAGACTGTTATCCCCGCAAGGCTATTGATACCACCATCACGCTGGATGATATCAATGAGGCTATTTTATTTAATCCCCGCAATGCCTATCAGAATTACAACTGTGCGGTGAACTTGACGGATCGCACGATTTACACTTATATGGGAATGCTGAAACCTAACATGGCGAACGCCAACTTTTCCACCTCGGGACAATTAAGCCCGTTGTTAAAGGATCCACATTTTAAAACAATTGGGGTGGGTACAAAGATCTTTCTCGGGGGCGGGGTTGGATATGTCGCTTGGAATGGGACACAACATTTTCCGTCAATAACGAATGTGGGGGGCCAAGAACTAGGGGGTGCTGGGGGAACGCTTGCCGTCATTGGGGATCTGAAACAAATGAGCCCAAGGTGGCTTGTCGGCACCAGCTTTCTCGGGTATGGGGCAACCCTCAGTGTTGGAATTGGGATTCCCATTCCTATTCTAAATGAAGAAATCGCTAGGTACGCAGCAATGAAGGATGAAGAATTGTTTGCTCCCGTTGTCGACTACGGGGAAGCGTATCCTTCGTTTACGCCGGGTAACCTAGGGTATGTCAGTTATGCAGACCTGAAGAGTGGAAAGATCACGGTCAAGGGCAAGGAAATTATCACGTCACCTTTGTCAAGTATGCCACGGGCCCGAGAGATCGCTTCAAATTTAAAAGAGTGGATTCAAAAAGGGGAATTTCTGTTGACAGAGCCTGTTAAAACTCTTCCCTCACCCGCTGATGGCGTTATAGCCCATAGCATAAAGGAGGATTGATTAATATGTCGCCGAAGAGAATAGTTTTGCGGTTTGGGACGGATATTTCGGTTAAACCGGTTGTGTATCGTTTGGTTAAAGATTACGACTTGGTGGTTAATATTGTGAAAGCAGACGTCAACCCTCAAAAAGAAGGTACGATGGTTCTGGAGGTGACTGGGGATCAAAGCGAGAAAGGCCTATCTTATTTGCGCGATTTGGGGGTTTCGGTGCAAGATCTTAACCAAGGCATCGTGCGCAATGAAGAAAAGTGTGTCATGTGCGGAGCGTGTACAGGGCTTTGCCCGACCGGGGCATTATATTTGGAACGTCCGTCCATGGAAGTTCACTTTGATGGAGACCAGTGCATTGTCTGCTTACTTTGTACGAAAGTCTGCCCGATGAGGGCTATGGAGGTTCATTTGTAATTGGATTATAGGGAACGGATTTACCGCCAAGATCACCGGCAGGAGGATCTAGTGCATTTTCAACTGGCTGTGGAGGAAACTGACCTGGATATTGGGGTTCGCAAAGAACGGTTTTCGCCCGAACTGGTTAAATGGGTAGAAGAGACGATGCGGGCTTGCCGCAAACCGCTCGAGGATTATATCCAGAGAGACCCAGGCTTTGTGCACTCCTTAACACCCTACACTGTTTTCCCGGATGCCCCTTTTATCGTGCAAACTATGGCGGAAGCTGGGTGTCTAGCTGGGGTGGGACCGATGGCTGCGGTGGCTGGGGCTGTGGCAGAGTGGGTTGGGAAGGCAATCTCCAAACGCTCTCGGGATGTGATTGTGGAAAATGGCGGAGATATCTTCTTGCGTACCAGCCGGATTCGCAAGGTTGGGATTTTCGCAGGGGATTCGCCGCTGTCTAATCGAGTGGCAATCGAAATACGTCCGGATCAAACTCCACTGGGGATTTGTACTTCATCCGGAAAAGTAGGGCATTCCTTAAGCTTTGGCAAAGCCGATGCCGTTGTCGTGCTCTCTCCTTCAGTAGCCTTAGCCGATGCCGTGGCGACGGCAGGGGGAAACTTGGTCCAGACTGTGGACGATCTGGAAAGAACCCTTGAATTTGCCTCAGGGATCAAAGGAGTTACAGGAATGTTGATCATCAAAGATGACCGGCTAGCGGTTTGGGGAAATGTAAAGTTACTTCCGAATTAGGGATAAGTTTAATTGTGTGCTTGGGGTCTTAATGAAAAACCTAAAAAGGAAGGGGTAAGCCTTTTGGCTGACCCCTTCCTTTGCTATTAAGAAATTTGAACAGAAAGAAACCTCCCCGTCGGGAGGTTTAAAGTTTTTGCGCTAATGTCTTTAGTTTCTCTAGATACCTTGTACAACATAAATTTAGCACGAATTACGTAGAGATTCAATGCCCAGTTTTTGTTAACTTAAACACTGATCGCTGGAGGTTTAAGTTTCTTATGTCAAAGTCTGTTGTTTAGTGCTATTTTTATGATTTGATCGATAGGATTAGGTGGATAGTGCTTTCTCAATTGTCCGATGGTGGAGGGTTTAAAGATGAAGAGAAATCTAAAGGGGACGTTCAGTGGAATATATAACGGCGATTTTCTAAAAAGAGGTAAGGACCCCACGGATCTCCCGGATGCGTGGCTCAAAATCGGCGGCAATCACACCACGAGATGGGAGTTTAGGCAGGACCCTATGGAAGGACCTGTATTGGAGATTCGTAATTCGGCTGACATTAGAGCAGGAATTATCCAAACGTACGAAACTTCTCTTAATGTTGGGCAAGATGAAGACTGGCTGATAATAATTCTTCTCAAAAGTGAAAAGCCAGAAACCGAGGCTTATTTGCGCTGCTATCCCATTATGTCCGATGGTGATGTGTGTAAGCCTTGGATATATAGCTTTAGTCCGGATCAGAAGTTGGAAAAGTTTAAGCAAGTCATTAGTGCTGGTTCAGATATTAGGTTTATGCGCTTAGAGACGGGAATTGTAGGACCAGGACGTTTATGCATATACCAACTGATTGCTTATCCTATTCTGCCTAATTTCATGAAAAAGCGAGTTAAGAAGGTTTCCAGCGAGCTCCGTCAAATAAGTCATATCCAGTCTATTGGAGAAATAAATAAGCCAATTCAGCTTGCCATGCCTATTCCTTTAAAGGTACCGGTAACCGTCCAAGCCACGGTTGATGCTGATGTGCGTAACCTGACACCGACGCGAGATAGAGTGCAAATTTTCGGCAGTAGTCCCGTCCCCTTAGCCACCTCAAGTAGCGGTCGAGCGCAAGTCGAAATTAGCGCACACGGGTTTCACGAAAGCCTCGAAGACGTTACCGCGAATCAGACCTTAGCCTCGACAACAACTCGCGATGTTTCGGCGTTGCCTCGCTTTTCGTTTGCGGTCTATAATTTCGGGACTGTGTCCGTCCATGTGCAAGCTGAACTCAGTCCTGATGGCGTTCTTTGGGCGATAGAGGGGCAGCAACGAGAAGTGGGCCCTCAAAAATTGGTCATTGTCTCACCTGAAAATTTTCTGCGTTATACACGTTTATCGTATTGGGCGGATAATATGACGACGTTAAGAATTTGGGTTCAGGCTCAAAGTTAAGTACAGATACATATCCTATTACTATACATTCAAATATTAGTAGTTAATACAATTTTCTCGAATCCGATACAAAGGGAGGCAGGAGATGACTAAAATAAATCAAGTGTATAATAGTCATTTCCTGTTAGAATATGAAAGCAACGTTGATTTTCCGGATGGTTGGGCTCAAACAGGTGGAGATACGGCAACAAAGTGGGAGTGGGTTGGTACATCAGAAGGTCCAAGAGCGATTAAAATCATACATCCATCGGGGGCCAGAGCTGGGATCACTCTAGAAAATGATGTCTTAATACCTGCAGGAGAGGGGCAAAGGTGGAAAATCCAAGTTGTGCTTCAGACGGAGCCAGCAGAGGTACCATGCTATATACGAATATATCTGGGGGCAGTAAGCCAATATCTATTTTCCGTGCGACCAGGCTTAGAACCTGAAGTATTCACTCGGATTTTTGCCACTCCCCCAGGTGTGACAGGAATTAGAATTGAGGTTGGGATCCTCGGAAATGGGATAATATTAATTCATGAAATTCAGGGATGGAGGCTTTACCCCCAGCGAGAACTACGGCTTGATGAAAAGGGGCAACTATACGTTCGTCATATCGACTCTATTGGAAAAATTCAAACACCCATAAAAGCTGACTTGCGGGATTTGACACCATCTCGTGATGGTCTGAAAATTTTCGGAAGTAATGGAAATCCTGTAACATCAACGCCAGATGGTTTGGTTCAAATTATGATGTCTGGAAGAAAGTATGTGCAAAGTTCAGAGACCGTAATTGCTTCGGATGTTTATGCTGCAATCATGCCTAAAGATGTTTCTGAGGTAAGCGTATACTCTTATGCAGTGCATAATATTGGCACGGTAGGCGTCTCGGTTCAACTGCAAATTAGCCCGGACGGAGCAATTTGGACAGAGGACGATCTGGAACATGAGATATTGCCGGGAGCACTTAAGGTGGTCACTCCCAATCATTTTCTCCGTTATGTTCGCTTAATTTACCGTTCCCAAATTTCCAATCCCCTCCAAGTTTGGTTTCAGGCTCAGAGATAACTTGAAGCCAAAGAACCTTTCAAATCTTGAGGAGTATAATGAAATATACACTATCGAAGAAGCTGGATTAATAGAGGTGAGAAAACTTTGGACGGGATTGCTTTAGTTTTTCTCTTAGCCGTTGTCGTAGAGAAAGTGGTTGAGGTGTTCAAAGACATCGTTTATGCTATTCCTTTTTTTCCAGATAAGTTTAGGCCCCTGACGTTGGAAGTGTTGAGTTTGGTATGCGGCTTATTCCTGGCTTTTCAGAGTAATATTGATGCATTCCAATTATTAAATGTTAAGATCTCGACCCCGATGATTGGGGTAGGGATTACTGGGCTTGTGATAGGCAAAGGCGCAAACTTTGCTCATGACTTTTTCCATACCGTTGGTAAAAACCAGAAAAGGGGACTTGTGTGACACAGCGCACAAGGGCTATTTAATCTATTTCCCATAGGACGAGGTTGGGATTGGGATCTAAGATCGAGCGGTATTGTTCCAAATTACCATAAGTTCCATTGGGATCGAGTTGTTTATATCTGTAATATTTAGCCAAGCGGTCTTGAGGTCTGAGCCAGCCAAGGTGTTTTATGCGAAGAGGACTAGTTCCTCCACGTAAGTCCATAATGTTTCTGGGAAACCTTCCACAATGTTGGGGGGTTTCTTGCCATTCGGCTTGAAATCCAGGAATATTGCGCACGATAAAGGGACGATACCATTTATGGGCTTGCCAAAGCAGATCCTCTCTGTAGTGTTTTTCTGTCCAGAGATCAAACAGACGAAAGCTGAAGTAATCGATATCTAATGAGTGGGCTAATAATTCTCGCAGCCGTTTTGGAGCAGACTCTTCGAATAGTTCATCCGCGTCCAAAATGATTATCCATTCCGGGTTGGTACTTAAGGCCATTTCCCAGAGTTGTTTCCGGAGGGATATTTCGTTATGAAACAGAGGTTTCTTATTTGAGAGTAGGGTTAAGGGAATTCCCTTTAGGATCTCTTGACACTGCTCTACGGTATTGTCCTCACTAGCATCGTCTAAGATGACAGCGTGGTCGATATACTCAGTGGCCTGTTTTAAGACTATTTCTAAGTGGCGGCCGGATTCGTTGCGAACTAACATCGCAAGAGTGATTTTACCCGGACTAACGGTCTGAATAGAGTGGGCCTTGGTTTGATCATGAGGGGGTGTAACTGAGGCGACGACGCAGGAGGTGTCAAGTGTCGAATGCGACTGGATGGCATTCGACAGGTTTTCTTTATAATCTCTTAGTTTATTGAGTTCTGATTCTCTATAGATATGAAAAGGCGGGTAATGGGTATCGGCGTAAAGTTCTAGCCCTAAAGCCACAGCTCGAACACAGAAGTGGCGATCTTCACCGGTAAACCCTAAATTGTATATCTCTCGAAAGGATACTCCTCGTTCAAGGGCTTGACGACTAATGAGGGTACAGGCGCCTAACCCGCCGACTTTATAGGTTCCTTGATGGGAAAGCATTTGAATAAAGTCCTGGGTTCTTTTGTTCATTTCCTCTTCACTAAGAGGCTCCCCTCTACTTGATGCATACAGCGTGTACTGATCCCGTATCCATACCTGAGGAAGAGGAATCAGTTCGGGTTTCCAACGTGTCCAATAGACTTCAGAAACAATAGCCTTTTTTAGTGAAAGTAGATGGAGTAGGGTTTTAGGATCTAGGTAGAGATCGGAGTCAACAAGAAAAAGATAATCGTACCCTTCGTCGAGAGCTATTTTAATAAAGCGGTCTTTATAAAGAGCAACCTTCCAAATTAATTCCTCACGCCAATAATGGGTTGACTCGTCTCGGTGGTAATCTCCCTCAGTATCGCCAGGAAAAATCCGGACATTCGGCCGTTCAAGGGCAAAACGGGTGAGCAAAGTATGGTCATTATGGTCATCGATAAACGTAAAATCGAGTTTCACTTCGGTAGTCTCTAACCGGGCGAGTGAATCCAGAAATTCAGAGAGGACTTTTTCTTGTTGTTTAACTGGGCTGGCAAGGAGAACACGAGGTTTCATAATTGGCAACTCCTTTCAAAAGTAACCCATTTTCTCTAGAATTGCTGATTAAGGCATTACAAAGAATGAGGAGGGCCTCCTTCAAAGCAATAGATAGTTTATTTTTGGCGTTGAAATGAACTGTTTCCATGTCTTGTTGTTCTATGACTAAACAACATAGATGGATTTCCTTTAGTGCGAGTGTCAAGAAATTATGGACAACGTTTTTTGTGTTATCAGAATTTGATTCACTCGTGCTACCCTCAGAAATCTCAAGGAGATGGTTGAAGTCCACAGCCGCTTCGCGGTAGTTCGTTTGGGAGAGGTAAACGGTTCCTCTAAGAAAAAGGAAATCCGTTTGGTCTGGGTACATACTTAAAGCCTTACTTATGAAGTCGATCAATTTTGTGGTTTCTTCAAGACGGAGATAGCCAAGCGAAATATTGAGGAGAACATCTTTAAAGTAACCCTCGTTACCAGACATGTGCACTAGGGCCTTTGTAAGGTGCTTTAGCCCCTCGGCGATAGAGTTTTGTTGATAATATTCGATTCCGAGGCAGTAGAGGAGGAAAGGATTGTTCGGATTTCTAACAAGTTCTTTATGGATGATTCCACTGTTTCGGGAAAATTTGTCTTTAGAGTGCAAACGATCTTTCAGGTAACCATAGTGATTGAGGGTGAGAGGGGCAAGGGATAAACCGTTGCCGTTATTCGCTCGAAGGATACAAGAGGCTACTTGTTCATGAATGGCTCCCTCAAACTGATAAACCGGTTTATTCCGAAATAAACGCACAACTTGATCGCGGGACTCACCCAGGTTCGGGCCAAGGACATTTTTAATATGGAGAAAATACCCTTCAACCTGGACATTGTTTAAGAGCTCGTAGAAGGTTTCGAGGCTAACTGATTCAAGAACTTCGTCTGCATCCAGGACTAAGATCCAATCAGAGGAGACTTGTCTTAGGGCGAAGTTTCTGGCTTCCGAGAAATCCTTTGTCCAAGCGAAGTGAAACAATTTTGCTCCCGAGGCAAGAGCCAATTGGGGAGTACTATCCGTACTTCCCGTATCGATCACTATTAGTTCATCTGTTAAATTTCGGACGCTTTGGATTGCAGCGAGAAGGCAGTTTTCTTCATCTTTGACGATCATGCATAAGCTGACTGTCTGTTTAGTGTTCATTGCTTATCCAACCATTCCTAAACTTAGCAACAAAGCGGTTGTTAAGATCCTGTAACCGTTGGGTATAGTCATTAAGCAGCTGCTCGAAACCATTTTCCGAGGATTTCATCAGGGTTTCGAGGCCTTGGCTCCAGGTATCCACTAGGGGGGCGGCATACTTCTCATGAGATCGATAACGCTTACAGTCCAGAAACAGTTCAGTAGTAAGGGTTAAGGTTTCTTTTTCTCGTAGTTTGTAGAGGCATGGCGGGATTGTACGCTTTTTCATAAATCGAATTAAACATAGGAAAACATGCGCTTCACACCGGGTTGATTGATTTTTCCAAAGTGTGATCGCTAAGGATTTAGCTCTTAGAAAATCACCGAGAAGGGTTAGCGCAACAAGCGAAAGTGCCTGGGCAGACGGGTAATAGGGACTGTTCGTTGTAATCTGGTTTAAAGATTCTAACCCGGCGTGTGCTCTGCCAGAATAGATACAATATTTTCCATAATAGAAAGGGAAGCGTTCATCATCTAGGAAATCGTCTTTATGGGTCTCTAAACAGAGATAGGCTTGCTCTACATGATCCGAGAGAAAAAATAAATCTGCAGAAGTGAGGCAGAGAAGGGGAACGGCAAGGAACCCTAGATCCTTGAGGTGTTGATAACAGAGAGAAGGGCCCTTTTCATTAAGCAGGTTCAAAAAGAGAGGGTAAAGGGGGTAATGATACCTTGGGTTAAGTTCAAGCGCTGTTTCATAAGCCCCTCGGGCTTCTGGCTTTTTCCCAATTTTTTCATAACAGAAGCCTAGGTGATAATAGGCTAAGAAACTTCCTGATCCTGTCAGATGGCTGAGCAAAGCTGGAGGTGTATCGCAATGAGTGGCATGGCTAAACCACTTAAGGGCAATAAGGTATTCTTCCTTTTCTTCGAGGAGAAGTCCACCCAGATAAAAGATATCTGTAAAGGTTGGGTAGTTCAGACTTGCTTCGAGACAGAGGGAGAGAGCTTCATCGATTCGACCTAACGATCTTAAGGACACGAGGAGATATTTAAGAGCAGGTGCACGAAAAAGCAGGTTATCATCGCTTAGACTGGAATAGGCTTTTTGCAAGAAAGGTTGAGCATAAGCTGATTTACCAAGCATGAGCCACTCCACGCCAAGGTAATAGTGCAAAAATGGATTGTGAGGGTCCTCTTGAGAGGCTTTTTTCAGCAGTTGGAGATTGCGGTTTCTTTTTTGGTGCCGTATCTTTAGGGGCAGAGATTTATGCTTTAAGATAGGGCCTGTGGCAAGTCCGACTTTTTGTTGATCCGGTAGGGAGATTTGTTCATGGATCTTGCCGACGTACTGATAGCGTCCGTCGTTTCTGAACAACCTGAGTACATAAAATGTATTAAATTCTTCGGTTGAATCTGAAATGGGATTAAGAAGAGGGAGCAAGAAGGCTTCTTTGTCTTTTTCACTATTTAGTAATGAATGGAAACAGTTCGGATCAGACTGGACTTCCTCGTCGGCATCCAGTGCCAAGATCCAATCGCCCGAAGCGTGTTTAATGGCAAAGTTTCGGGCTGCACTAAAATCGTTGTGCCAAGGAAAGGTATAAACATTGGAGGTATAACGCTGGGCAATGCTGACGGTATCATCGGTTGAGCCGGTATCAACGATGATCATTTCATCGACTTTATTTTTAACGCTTTCAAGGCAATCGACTAAATGAGCGGATTCATTTCTTACGATCATGGTGAGGCTAATCCGTTCGTTCATGATTGGACGCCCCCTCCTCCGCCAACTTCTTGAAAACATCGTTTTCGGGATATTTTGCTAAGGCTTCTTTTAGAATGCTTTGCCGCCAAGCGGTATAGAGGTTTATAAGACGAACATAGGAGCGGGGAGTGTCCGGGTCCAAATGGAGGGCATGTTTATAATGCTGCTCTGCTTCACTAAACCGTCCTAGGTGGGAGTGAATTTCTGCAAGCTGGAAATGGGCTTCAGCCAATGGATCGTTTTCGATAACAGTTTGCAAAAACGGAATGGCTCGGTTTTCCTCGCTATAATTCACAAAGATTTGAGCAATCTTCAGATTATACTTGATTAAACACTTCGGTTGAAGAGCATGTAAGAAATACATCGCTCGCTCGATTTCTTGCAATGCGACTAATCGTTGGATAATATCCAACAAAAGGAATATACCTTCCGAACCCAAAACCATTTGGGGAGAAGGTGCATGTTTTGCATCATAGGCTAGGAATAAGGAAATCACATTGTCAGTATCCTGTGCTAAACCAAGGGCATGAAGCTCTTTCCACAGAGTACGGACTTTTTGGGGATTGTTTTGGATCCAGAAGCAAAACAACCTATTTAAGGTTGCTAGAGGGTAGTTGGGGCTTTCCTGCGTGAAATCAGTTAGGAGCCTTAAGGCTTCAAAAAACCGTAGTTCCTGAATGAGGCAGATTGCTTTCTTTAGTTTAATATCGGGTAAAACAGGTGATTCATCCTCGGCCTGGTCGAAATAGTATAAAGCAAGACCGTAGGCTCCGTGCTGGTAATAGATATCTCCCATAAGTCGATTGGCTTCGGGCGTACAGAAATCACAGACCTTTTCCAAGCATTCCTTTGTATAGTCAGGTTCTTTGGTTGGTTTTAGAATGCCTACAAGACGTTCTAAAGCGTGGGTAAAGCGTGCGTTGTCGCGCAAGCTATAGAGGTAGTACTTGAGCGCTTCTTCTTCGTCCAAAAAGGACTCCGCAATTTGAGCAAGATAATAGTAAGCTCTAAAACCTCTGACCCCGCCAAAGGAGGCGTATTGCGGTGGTTGTTCAGGCATGGACAGGGCCTGGAGAAAGGCATTGCGCGCCTGAGAATAATGTTTAAGGTCCAGCAGGATGAGACCAGTATAATAGTAAAGATCCGCATAGTCGGGGAAGAGCCTGAGACCGAGCGCAGCAGAATTAAGGGCCTCGTTGAGTTGGCCTGAAGATTGTTGAGCGATCACAATATAGCGTAAGAGCTTGGGAAGGTAGATTGTGTTCGGATCAATGTCCGTTGCAGACTGGATGAGGACGGCAGCCGCTTCCGTATATCGTTCGGCCCGGAAAAGTTCGACTCCATAATGGAATTGGAGTAATCGATTATTTGGCTTTAGCTCAAGTTCCTTTTCAATCAAGCTCAGGTTACGGTGCTTCTTGTCTTTTTCCTTAATTACATTGTCTAAATAACCGTGATGGATGATCATAAGATCCTCCGCAACCTGAAAACGGGCCTCGGAGTTTTTCTCCAGAATGACATCGGCGATTTGTTCGTGAATCGCACCACGGAAGCGATACTCCTTTTTATTGCGGAAGAGCCGAAAAACAAGATCTGGAACCGTTTCGATCCAACCTTCTTTCCCGAGGTGATTCATGATTTTTACAAAGTAGCCTTCAATAGTTTCATTTTCAATTAGGCGAATTAAAATCTCTCGGCTATCAGGCGATAACTCTTCATCTGCGTCCAGAAATAATATCCAATCCCCTTGAGCAAGTTCCAAGGAGGCGTTTCGGGCATCACTAAAATTATCGTTCCAGAGGAAATGATGAAGGATTGCGCCATACTGTCGAGCGATATCACTCGTAGAGTCAGTAGAACCCGTATCGACGACAATGATTTCGTGGACAATGTTCTGTACGCTATTTAGGCATCGGCGCAAGTCTTGTCCTTCATTTTTAACAATCATGCACAAACTAATTTTTTCCGCCATAGCTTGTTTGCCTCTTATCTCTTTTTCGTTTCAATAATATATGCATACTAAAAGTGAAACTTTCCGTCGAGATAGAGAATATCATGTAGTGTGTGATATGGAAAATTTAGGATAGAGAGAAAGAGAGGAAGAAAAAGAAGCATGGCGAACTTTAAAATTTTCCAAGATAATCCTGATCAGGCAAAAGTCAAGATATTCGGTAGTAATAATGCGGCCTTAAACACGGATTCCTCGGGTAACCTAACAATTACGTCAACGGGTTTGGCAATTACTGCCCCGACAAACGGCTTAATGGTAACTGCACCGGCATCCGGTCTCGCAATAACGCCTCCAACAGGTGGTTTAGCGATCACTCCGCCGACGAATGGTTTAACAATTACGTCAACCGGTTTGGCAATTACTGCCCCGACGAATGGGTTGACGGTAACCGCGCCGGCATCCGGTCTCGCAATAACGCCTCCAACGGGTGGCTTGGCGATAACCCCGCCGACTGGCGGTCTGCTTATCACATCCGCAGGACTTGCCATTATCAGTGCGACGACAGATGTATCCGCTACTCGTGCTAATATCATTGATACGGCAGGGAGCGGAGATACAACCTACAACGTTTTGGGTGTCAGGACATGGACCTTTGGCGTAGTCAACGACTCATTAGCCACCAACGCCCAAGCACTGGTAAAAATGCAGATTAGCCCGAATGGGACAAACTGGTTAGATGAAGCCGGCCCAGTTACTATTAACCAAAACGCATTGTCTACTTTAGTAACATCGATATTTCTAAAGTATGCGCGAGTATACTATAGCGCAGTGAATGCGGCGAGTGCGGTCACCCTGAATATTTTCTTCCAAGGAGAATTGTAGAAACAACCATAAAGGGATATTTATCTAGCGGAAGGAGCCAGGAAAGGGAAAGCGCCGGGCTCCTTCTGCGTTTTTTTCATGGAGCATATTTGGCACATTGTAATGAAATGTCCTGCATTTGAGCATTATTCCCAAAGTATTGTGTAGAGCGAACTTCCGGTCAATTAATCCAGTACTGTTTGATAAGCATCTAAGGTTATTTCTCCAACTTTAGACCAGGAATACTGACCGTGTATATGCTGCATTAAGGGCAGGGGCGAGGCATTGAAGGATTGTTCAAGGGCAGTACGTAAGCTCACATCATCCAGAGGGTGCACATAAAGGGCCATATCCTGGAAATATTCCTTAGGGCTTCCTTGGTCCGTAGAGATGACAACGGTACCGCACGCACCTGCTTCTATGCTGGATAAGCCTGGAGTTTCAAACCAACTAGTCAGGGCATGAGCTTTCGCAGCAGAATAAGCAGAAGCGAGCAGTTCGCCCTGTAAAGTACCAAGATAGCTGACGTTAGAATAGGATGTCACATTCTGGAAATACTTTTGGTCATTTACGGGTCCAAGAAGAACAAGAGAAAGTCCGAGTTCATGTGATATTTTCGCCAACCAATGCTGATTCTTGCGTGTTGAAATTCGGGCAGCACAAAGCACAAATTCGTCTGGAAGATCAGGGAACCGTTCCCGAAAGAGCTGAGGGCTCGCACCAATAAAGGAATCGGGAAACCCATTGGGAACTACGCGATAAGAAGAGACATGAGGAAAGTCGTTCTGTAGAACGCTTATCTCCAAATGGCTATTGGGGAGCAAGAGAGTCGATTCACTCACTAGGCGGGCCCGCATCGGCTGCATATGCTTCCAGACAGCTAGGGCATTTGAGCTTACGCCTTCGCGCTTCAAGTAGGCATTTGGAGACCAATAAATGGGGGATAGAGCGATCCTTTTCATTTGCTTTTGAGCATTGAGAAAGAACATATAGCTTTCTTTAATTCGCGTGATGTTGAAGATGTGTACCAAATCATAGGGAGACAGGTCCATATTGGGATCAGCCGATAGGTGTACTTCAACCCCGAGGTTTTTGAGGGCTTGCCCTGTTGATACTATTTGGACAGTATCTCCGGCAGGGTTTTTCATGAAGTCTGGGCGAGCTTGGAAAAGTACTTTCATTTAGAGAATCCCTCCCAAAAGATACTCAGTGAAATCAATTATAGTTTTTCAAGAAACGTCCGAACGGACTGGATACGGTTCTGATAGGTATGGTTGCGGTACACTTCTTCCTGACCTTGGCGAGCAATCTTTTGGCGGAGATCCTCCCGGCTAAGGTAAAACCGCACAAGTTCTAACGTCTCCTCCGGATGACGGCTCCAGACGAGGTGGACGTGGTTTTTAAACGTGTTTTCAAGGGCAGGGGACCAGTGGGTTAGGAAAAAGGCTTTACAGCCTAAGGCTTCGAAGGTGCGCATGCTCATCATGGTGGGAGAGCCGATTACGGAATGTAAGCCTAAAACAATTTTTGCTGAAGAATAAGCACAAGGCAACTGATCATAGGGCAAATAGCCTTGGTAAATCTCGGGCGGCAAGGTGTATTGGTCGGTGTTCGCCAGCCATTGTTCGTTGCCAAAAACTTTCAAATCAAAGGGCCCGGAACGTAACGGAGTGAGGATTGTTTCTAAGCCAAATTTCCTTTGGGGGTACGAAGTATAGTAATTTGCAACCAGAAGTAAATCGCAAGAATACTCCGTCGATGGTTCAGTCTGATGGTGAAAGGCCGGATTACAGGCAAAATGGAAATAAAGCGCGCGTATTTTCTCGCGTTGATAAAGGGGGAGACATTCTTGGGCAGGGGTAAGTACCAGACTGGCCCCGCGTCCCAAAGGACGGGACATGCGGCGCCAGTCTGGAGGATCATCAATGGCCCAATAGATGAGTGGGAGGGAATGACGACGTAAAAAGGGAAAGAGTTTCTGAGCCACAGTGGAAATCGAGACCCCCTCAGCTAGAGCAAAATCTGGCTTCCAGGTCCTTAACAAATCAGTCAAACGGTCTTCCCAGTCCGGCAGTCGGACTGGGACATAACGGATGGTATCCATAGGGGAAAAGCCTGAGGCTAATCCATGGTATAACAGCGAGGAATCATTTAAAAGGAGTATCTTCATTCGTAGCGTCTCCATTGATGATTCGATTGTTCGATGACAACCTCTAAGGTTTTAATCAGGCTTGCCGGGTTAATGTGGTATCGCTGAGCAGCCTGCTCAACGCTCATACTGAGTAAACTTTTGGCCCCTCAACCGGATGTCAGTATCCCGAATTTCCGGAAAACATTGGATGTTTGAGGATACTTGGATAGAATTGTGGCAAGATTTGAGCTTAAATCTAGGTGATCCATTTGTTCCAGAATCCCCCTTTATTCTTTACATCTTTTTGCTCCTCTTGGAGTTGAGAAATCTGAACCTCGAGATTTTCCAGTGAAGAATCGTTTTCCTCCTGCTTGTTCAGCATAACCCGCAGAACTTGAGACAGGCTTTGGGTTTCCTTTTCAAGATTGGCCATGGCCTCTTTGACGGGTTCAAGTTCTTCGAGAGGAGTTTCGGCTAATTCTGGAAGAGCTGTTTCTTGTTTGGCCTGAAAAGCGTTTCCAGCTATGGCTTCAAGAATTTGGTCAAACTTCGAAAGCATGCTGTGAAGGATTAGACTCATGTTGTTGTTTCCTTCCTCGAGATGAGCAACTGTTGTGATTAAATGCTCCAGTTTGGCGTTTTCGACTGAAGATTGAGGCATAATGATCTCCTCTGAAAATTTTTTAGGCAATTCGGTTTCGATTAGTGCTTCGGCGTCTGTTAGTGTTTTAGTTTCCCCAGATTCTTCCAGTACAGTTTTTTCAACTACTTCGACAGGAGCGGGCGTACTGGAAGTTTCAGGTTTTATCATTTCCGAGGGGTTCGGTGATTTTACATCATTCTGAGGGAGGGAAACTTGTGGGAGCGGATAGGAATTGGGAGATATTTGTTCAGGATAAAAAGCGGGCACAGGGGGGGGGGAGCCGGAATAACATGGACAGGTGGGAATTGGAAGGTTATAGGAGAGGGAACGTCCCGTTTTTTTAGGTTGAAGCCTAATTCACGGTAATAGGCTGGAGCGCGTCGCTCAGTTTGACTTTCCAACCAGTAAGTTAGATGCGCATTTCTCCCTCCTTTATGCACCCATTGTAAGGGGCTATGTAAGGGAGTATGAGAAGAAACCAGTTTCCACCCCATACCATCATTTTGCATGAGGGTTTCTTCTCCTGTATGAGCCAGTAACCACAGAACACCGTTTATTTCCAAGGCCCCAATACCTTTCCAGGGAGAACGGAATGTCTTGATAGGGGCAGGTGAAGGATGCCAAGGGCTGGTCAAAACAAGGGCATCGGTCTGTTGTGCCGAACGAAGTTCAAACTGTCCTTTGAGGTTTTTTGTGACCCAAAATAAATATTGAACGTTGTCCGAGGTCATGAAGGCGGCCATATCCACGACTTCGTCGGAGATTTTCAGGGTTTCGGTTGGAGAGCCCCATATGTGAAACGTTCCGTTAAAACGATTTGTAAAGAGGAGAGAATGCCTTCCTTGGAAGGTCATGGTTAATAAATGAATATTTCCCTGACTGTCAAGGTTTACGTGATAAAGGGGTTCTCGTGGATGCACAACTTCTCCTAAATGGACGCTACGCCAGGAGGCACCGTCCCAAAAACGGTGTTCGATACGCCAGAGATCGGGTATAGATTGATGAGCATAACCGTAAAAGATATGTATCATCTTACCTTGCGGAAAGAGAAAGAGTCGGCGGTATCTGGTGGAGCGCACATCCAGTTTGGCAAGTAAAGAGGTCTGGGGTGCCCCTGATCCGGAAATGAGAGTGTAACAGAGTTCTCCACTTGTTTTGAGTACGACCATATGAACCGTTTTGGAATCCGTCATGATCCCTTGGGCTAATAGTAGAGGTTCCGTAGTGCGATAGAACGGTTCAGGATTGTTTTCTCCAAAAAGAGCACATCCTTGGGGGTCGATATGCAAGTACATGGATTCTTTTTCATAGGTCAAAAGAAGGGGGGCTAAAGTGGTTCGAGACAGGAAAGCCAATACGATCACTTCCTTCGTTTTCATCGCTCATAAGTGATCCAATTTGTGAAAAAGAAAAGGCCGTTGTGGACGGCCCTTTCCTTCTGGAAGGGCAAGAATTTGTCTGACATAAGAAGTTAAAAGCAATAAGAAGAGTTTATCGGCAACTATCTAGTTGGGGCGGGAAGAAATCACTGGGGAACGGGGTAAGGGTGGTGTCAAAGAAATTAAGGCACGGGTTTTCCGGTATTACCGGGAATTCTTCACAGGCTGTGGGTTCTGGGCAGAAGCCGAAGGCTGGAACGAGGAGTTGAACTATGCCGGTTACTTTAGTGATGACAAAGCTTCCAATAGCTAGTTGAATCGTGGCCGTGGTGAACAAAGGGCTGGTTAAGACTTCTGTTCTTGTTTCAATGCGCAAGTTAAAGTCGAATTCTGGTCGAGTCGGTGGGAAGTAGAGGACAATGTCTTTGTTAATATCTGGCAGGTTTCCTGTTACCGTAAACAAGGTTCCAGTTGAATCCCGCAAGGTTAACGTATAGGGGATTTCGATCGTGAACTGCACTCTTGAGAAATTCGGACGGGATGGAATTGGGGTAATGACCACACTTCCGGGAACGATCACTCCGTTTGCAAAGGTCATGCTGACAAAGGTAAACGGAGGAACACCAGTCGGCAAGGTGACGGTGAAAGCTGGGAAGCATTCCCTTTGTTGACAGCTTGCATAGACCTTTTCGACGATAATGCAGACGGATTCTGTGATCTCTTCGAGTTGATAGGGGTCAGTCAGGTCAATGGGATCACTGGGGGATAATGCAGACCCAACTCTGCCCACTGTAATTCCTCGAGGCGGGAAGGAAGTCGGAAGCGCAGCGGCAATAGTATTCGTATTTGTGTTAATGATACTGATCGAGCTGTCCCCTTCGTTTGCAACCCATACTTGTGTGCCATCTCCGGTAACATCCAGGCCAAGAGGGTTGATGCCTACGGGAACGGTCGTTATCACGTTAAGTCCTGTAGTTGAAAGTACGCTAACACTGTTTGACCCGAAGTTGGTCACATACATAAAGACGGGATTTACAGGATTGGCTGCGATCTTTTGAGGGTTAGAGCCGACAGCTATTGTACTGAGAATAGTATTGGTTGCAGTGCTGATAACACTGACGTTGTTGCTGCCACTATTGACAACAAAGAGCTTTGAATTATCCAAGCTGACGGCCAACCCGTTGGGTGAAGTACCTACAGCGATCGTAGTGATGACGGTATTCGTTACTGGATTAATGACAGAGACTGAATTGCTGCCGCTATTGCTGACGTATACGCGGCTGCCATCACGGGCAATAGTGACATCGACAGGGCCTGTGCCGACTGTAATAGTGCTGACCACGGTATGAGTCGGAATGCTAATAACTGAAACAGTTCCGCTTCCAGAGTTTGTCACATAGGCTGTAGTACTAGTCGGATCAATTGCTACTGAAGTAGGTGCAAGACCAACGGGGATTGTAGCCAAGACTTGATTAGTAGAGGTGCATATGATGGAAACAGTGTTACTGCCCAAATTAGGGACTAAAACTTTTGTACCATCCGGTGTGCGTTTTGGGAATTGCGGGTTAGTGCCCACGGGAATGGTGGCGACGAGCACGTCGCTGTAAACATTATATATGGCGACGGCATTGTCGAGTGTTACCCAAGCATGGGTTTCAAATAGCATGTGTGTATTCCCCCCCCTTTTTTTGATTCGGAAAATGAGTTAGGACCTGAGCGGTACTTTCAACGTATACTATTCGATCGTAGAGTAGGGTGTTACACTCCATCTTTCATTTCTATGAAGTCTTGATAAAAATTTGCTGAAGCATCCGGCCTGCCCGTTCAGTCCAGTCGTTAGCCTGGGCGTAGGCCATTCGTTCCGCTTTGCAGGAATCCTCTCCTTCCAATAAATGACGTAGGCGAAGGGAGAACAATCGGGGGTTACTTTCAAGATTGATTTTCGGAATTGTAAGGAGTTCGGGAAGCGGTGTCCCCAGAACCCGGATTCCCGAGGCATAATATTCATAAAGTTTGATGGGGTTGCACCCTTTGGTCATTGCTGTTTGAAGAAATGGAATAAGCCCAATTTCAAAGTGATGAAGATAAGCTGGGAGTTCAGGATAAGGTTTTAGACCTAAATAGAACACATTCTTAAATTTGAGTGGAAATTTATTGAGTTGAAAAAGGGCTCCAATAAAGACAAAGTTTAATTCTGTGTTTTCCCGGATTACGACCTTGAGCAATTCCCAATCGATCCAGGGGGCTATTGCTCCACTGTAGCCAATGATGGGTTTACCAGACGGAAGATCAACAGGGCGGTTATGTGGGGATGGCGAAAAATGAACGACATCTACACCGTTCGGTACGAGGTAAACATGAGAATGTCGTTTGGAAAAATAGTCGTAAATACTTTGGCTACTACAAAAAATGAGATCTGCTCTTTCTAGGATCGCGGGATAATAGGGTGCCCAACTGGCAAATTCCTCTTCAGGCTCATCCACAGCATCATAGATCACAAGATCTGGGTCGTAATTTTGAATGGAGTTAATATGCGAGGGAACGGTTAACCAGAGAATGCGTGGCCGGGGATGGGGAATATCCATGGCAGAAACCCCCTGACAGAGGAGAAAGGTCGGGGATAATCGTTTGATTCTTGGTTTAGAAAATTTACCGAGGTCTTCATAAAGAACAGTCTGGCCGGACGCGGAAAATTGACCCAGCAGCTGTTGTGGGCGCTGAAACATCCAACTCCAGGGGATGGAGGGAGGGTAGATAATCGTAGGCATTAGTAACCTCCTTGTAAGGTTATCTTCGTATATAGGATATGTTAATAAAGTATAATCGGGAATGGTTAAAAAGTTGGGGTTGTAACAAAACTGGTTTTCCAGTTTGTTACAACCCCATTTTGTTCGAGACTCCCATCAAAATTCAAGTATTATTCACCACTGTGTTGGAGTATCATCAATGCTATTTTTTGGGGATAGTGCAGCACCATCGAAGAAATCTCAAGTTTTGTTTTCCATCTGCGTTTGGGGAAAATAGTACCATTTGTTGTAATAGAATCATAATATACACAAATAAGACAAGTTAAGGTTGATGAATAGGAGGATGAGAATGGAAGGCGAGGAAGTGCAAATCCTCAAGGCAGATATCGTAGAAATCAAAGAAGCTGTTAAGGACGTGTCAGCCGTGGTTAACGATATGAGAGTATTGCTTGCCGGAAATTATGTCACCAAACAGGATTTCGAAGAATATAAAAAAGGGACAACGCTTAATCGACGTTGGTGGGCGGGCTTTATCATAGCCTTAGCCGGGGCTTGCGTGACGATAGTGAGTATTCTTTGGAAAATATAAGTTGACTGATACAGAACCAGTTGATGATTTGGTATTGAGGATGGGGAGTGATTCTGCTGAACGTCTTGTCGTTGACCAATGAATTTGAAGAGGAAAAATTCGGCGGCGCAGGAACGGCAGTCACAGGCATGCTAGATATGCTTGACCGTTTGGGTGTACAACAAACGGTCATTGTGCCTCGCAGTGATTGGAACGTCCCTGGTTGGTTCTTGCGGGGACAACTGATCAAAGTCTTAGGATTACCCCGTAATAGCCATTATTTTGGTTATTTAGGGATGATCAAGACCGATGTCGTGCGTCAGGAGTTTCCTGAGCTTAATCAGGAATGGGATTTAATTCATATTCATGCTATCAATTTTACCCCTTTGGCTTATACCCTTTCAGGAGGAGTTACACCAATACTCTTTTCCGTTTATTCTTTTTTGCGCAAGGAGTTAGGAGACCGACCTGAACCTGAGTTACAAGCCCAATTCAAAATTCAAGAAGAACTTCTCATGCGTTGTCAACGCATTCACCTCATCAGCCAGAGTGAAAGAAACTACCTGGCTGAGCGTTTTCCTCATTACCTTTCTAAAGCGGAAGTCCTGCCCCTCGGCATTTCTTGGCCAACAGAACGTTGGCAACAAGGAAAGGCGAATGAATTTCTTTATGTTGGTAGACTATTGGATTATAAAGGAATCGAAGATTTGATCAGGGCCATATTTATAGTGAAGCAAAGCGGGCGGAAAATTCACCTAGATATTGTCGGTCAGGGTCCTGATAACTATGAAATCTACTTGAGAAAACTTGTGCAGTCTATGAAGCTGGAAGCGTGGGTTCAGTTTCACGGCTGGAATTCGAGCTCAGAAGTCAGGCGATGGATGGGGCGTACGGCTTGCCTAGTTGTTCCGAGTTGGCGTGAAGCCTATGGACTGGTAGCTTTAGAAGGAATGGCGATCGGTATTCCATTAATTGTATCAACAGCGGGGGGGTTGGCAGATCTAGTCTCCGATTCGCGAGCTCTAATTTTTGAAACGGGTAATGTAAAGCGGTTGGCAGAGACTCTGATGACCGCGCTCGATAACCCGCTTCTCCTAAAATACCATGCAGCCAGGGGCCGAGAGAGGGCCTTGACGTTAGAATGGGGACAGCTTGCTTCAAGATATTTGACTCTTCTGGAGCATACGAAGGACAAAAACAATCTATGAGAAGGAAAATGACGTTAGGAAGTGGTTGTAGAGGGAGCAACGGTGTCAGATATACAAACACCGACATACGATATATCAACGATTGCAGAAGGGAGAATGGGGTAGTGTGATGTGGGAGCAAAAACAGGTCTTGGTCACAGGAGCTGGTGGATTTATCGGTAGTCACTTGACAGAGGCTTTGATCAAAGCGGGAGCTAAAGTTCGTGTCTTTATTCGTTATAATTCCAGAGATGGTCGTGGGAACTTGGAGGATTTAGAGCCAAGGGTACTCGAACAGATCGAAATAATTGCAGGAGATTTACGGGACGCGGATGCGATCGAACGATCCGTAAAGGGGTGTGACGCTGTTTTTCATCTAGGTGCTTTGGTTGGAATTCCTTATTCCTATAAAAACCCTCGCGAGGTTGTGGAAACGAATATTTTGGGGACGTTCAATGTTCTTACGGCAGCGCGTGATCATGGAGTGAATCGAATTGTCCATACTTCAACCAGTGAAGTATACGGGTCTGCACGTTATGTTCCGATTGACGAGGCTCATCCTCTTCAGGGTCAGTCCCCTTATTCAGCTAGTAAAATTGGGGCTGATATGTTAGCCGAAAGTTTTTATGCTTCATTTGAACTACCGGTCGTTACGATAAGACCGTTCAATTGTTATGGACCTCGACAGTCGGCCCGGGCCATCATTCCTACTCTTATTACTCAGGCCCTTGCCTGTGAAGAAATACGCCTTGGAAATACGGATGCTCGGCGTGACTTTACCTTTGTAACGGACACGGTGGAGGGGTTTATGAAAGCAGCGCAGACTCCGGAGGCCGTTGGAAAAGTCATTAATGTGGGCTCAGGGCAGGAAATTTCTATTGGGCAATTAGCTCACATTATTATAAGTACGCTACAGAGTACGGCCAAAATTGTCGTGGACGAAGCGCGGATTCGTCCGATCCGTAGCGAGGTAAACCGTCTTTTAGCGGATAATCGTTTAGCTAAAGAAACGTTAGGATGGAAACCTCGTGTGTCATTGGAAGAAGGGGTCAAAAGGACCGTAGCCTGGATTGCCGCCCATATGAATCGTTTTCAGATAGGGAAATATCAAATTTGAATATTGAAATGAAGAAGGGGAATAAAATGCAAACCATTATTTTAGCGGGTGGCAGAGGTTCACGCCTAGATCCGTATACTCGGATTTTACCTAAGCCCCTTTTTCCCATTGGGGACAAACCGATAGCGGCCATTCTTGTGCATCAACTTCAAAGTGCGGGCGTTGATGAAATAATCATGTGTTTGGGATATCTTGCAGATCTCATAAGGCTTTACTTCCAAGATGGCAATCAGTTTGGCGTGCCTATTCGCTATTCTGTCGAAACCGATCCTTTAGGGACGGCAGGCCCATTGAGACTTGTCAATGATTTAGAGGATGATTTTTTAGTCGTCAATGGGGATGAATTGACCGCCTTGGATTTCCGGGCGTTGTATGAACACCATGTTGCGATGAAAGCAGATATGACGGTCGCTGTACACAAGAAATCTGTTTATTCATCGTTCGGAGTCTTAGAGATTAAGGATGGTCAAGTGACTGCTTATTCGGAAAAACCAACCCTCAACTATTGGGCCAGTATGGGAATTTACGTTTTTAACAAGCGGATTCTTTCGTTAATCCCTGAAAAAGAACGATTTGATATGCCAGACCTGGTTCAGCGTCTTCTTAGGGAAGCGGCTCAGGTTGTGAGCTATGAAAGTCAGGACCTTTGGTTTGACATTGGGACGATGGCAGATCTCGAAAAGGCTAAAAAGGAGTTTAAACAGTTCAAGCTTCCTTAAAACGGACTGGTTGTGATAAGGAGTGGGAGATTGGCATGAGAAAGGTATTGATCTTGGGAGGGTCAGGGATGTTAGGGCATACCCTCTTTCGCTCTCTTTCAGAGGATCCAAGTCTTGATGTCTTTGCAACAGTCCGCTCTGCGAAGGAATTATCAGGCTGGTTACCAACGGAGCGTATGAAGAAGGTACGCCGAGATGTAGATATCCATCATACAGATAGCCTTGTAAAGGTTTTCGCTGAGGTAAAGCCAGATCTTGTCGCGAATTGTATCGGAATCATCAAGCAAGTACCAGAGGCCCAAGATTCACTCGCGACGATCACTGCTAACGCGCTTTTACCGCACCGCATTGCCTTACTCTGCGATGCAGCGGGTGCGCGTATGATCCATGTCAGTACAGATTGCGTCTTTAACGGAGAGAAAGGGGGCTATACGGAAAGCGATTTTCCCAATGCCACCGATCTCTATGGAAGAACAAAAGTTCTCGGTGAAGTAGTCTACCCTCATTGTGTTACCCTACGGACTTCGATTATTGGGCATGAATTGAAAGGAAACTATGGATTAGTTGAATGGTTTCTCAGGCAGAAAGAAACAGTGAGTGGTTTTAGGAAGGTCATCTATTCCGGCTTCCCGACTGTTGAATTATCCCGGATAATTCGTGATTACGTGATCCCGAATCCGGAAATGACGGGGCTTTACCACGTATCATCCAATCCAATCTCAAAATATGAATTGCTTAAACTCATTGCTGTTCAGTATGGTAAAAAGATAGAGATCGAACCAGACGAAAGTTTTCCACTCGATCGATCGTTGGACTCATCAATATTCCGTTCCCTAACAGGCTACAATCCACCAACGTGGACGGAACTGGTTCGTGAAATGCATTACGATTTCTTGCAAGGCCCATATCAAAACGGTTAATTCAAGGGGGATAAAAATGAAGCCTTTCGATGACAAAGTAATTGTGATTACAGGTGGCACAGGTTCACTCGGTAAGGTGTTAACCCGTCGGCTCTTACAAAAGGAACTAGGTTCCCCTAAGAAAATTATTATCTTTTCACGTGATGAAGCGAAACAGCATGCTATGCGGGTCGAATACCAGCATAAACGAAACGTAACCGATGAAGTGATCTATGACAATTTTGCTCGATTAATCGAGTTTAGAATAGGGGATATCCGGGATTATCATTCCATCTGCTCTGTGTTAAGGGATGCGGATATAGTCATCAATGCAGCGGCCCTCAAACAGGTGCCTTCTTGTGAGTATTTCCCTTTTGAAGCAGTACAGACCAATGTGCTTGGTCCGGAAAATATAATACGAGCTATTGATGAAAATAAGCTTAAAGTAGAAACGGTCGTCGGGGTCTCTACGGATAAAGCGTGCAAACCGGTGAATGCCATGGGAATTTCTAAGGCCATGCAAGAGCGGATCTTTATCGCTGCGAATGTAACGATTCCCAAGACTAGGTTTATCTGTGTACGCTATGGTAATGTGCTTGCCTCCAGGGGGTCTGTCATTCCTTTGTTTCATGAACAAATTAAGCACGGGGGCCCGATAACAATTACGACAAAGGAAATGACGAGATTCTTATTACCCTTACAAAGTGCCGTTGATACCATTTTTGCTGTCATAGCAGGAGCTCAGCCCGGCGAGATCTTTGTACCCAAGATCCCATCTGCACGTATTTTGGATGTCGCAAAGGCTTTAATTGGAGACCGTGATATTAAGCTTATAGTTACTGGAATTCGGCCAGGGGAAAAGGTTCATGAAATTATCGTTTCGGAAGAAGAGGCCTGGCGAACCTACGACCGAGGAGAATATTACGCTATTGAACCCATGCTACCAGAATTGCTCAAAACAAAGCCTGGCGTTCAAGCGTTGTCCAAAGAATACAGTTCTGACTATTCACTTATGACGTTTGAAGAAACGGTGGCATTGTTACGAAAGTATCACTTAATGATTGATCAAGAGTACAAGGATGAGGGAGAATTTTTACGCTAAGGGGCTTATAAGAGAGGATCAAAACGATATGAAAAAATACTCAATTGTTTGTATTTGTCAAATATATAATGAGTTATGCAAAGGTAACTTGGAGCGGTTTGTGAGCTGTATCAAACCGTTAGTGGAGGATTTAATCGTCTATGATGATGGTAGCACCGACGGTAGCTATGAATACATGTTGAAACAAACATCGCATGTCATTCGGGCAACCAAAAATGATTTTGTGAATGAGCGCAGCCATAAGCAACTCCTGCTGCAAGAGGCCTTAAAGCTGAAGCCGGATTTTATCTTATGGATGGATGCGGACGAAGTATTGACAGCCAATGCTGCGGATCAGCTTCAAGAATTGTGTAATGTATGTATGGAAAAGCAATTTGATGCGGCATGTTTTCATGAGATAAACCTTTGGCGCAGTCATTCTTGGCAACGGTTAGATAGTTTATTTGCCTCAGGTTGGTTTTGTCGTCTATGGCGAGTGATTCCTGGACTTAGCTTTAACGAAACTAAACCTGGTCTCCATCAACAAGCTCATCCTTCGACAATTCAAACTATGGTTTGGGCAGAAGATATTCAGGTACTGCATTATGGTTTTTCTTCTAAACAACGATTAGCCTATAAATACCTTGTTTACAAGTCTCACGGACAACGTGGGTATGAAATGCTTGATCGTTTGATCAGTGAAGAACAGCTAGTGGTGGTGAAAGTTCCCCGGGAACTTTTTCCAGAAGGCTTGTGGGTTGATGACGAGCAGCCTAATCCGTTAACCTTTGCGCAGTCCTTGGCTTATGTCGAACAATACCGGGAAGAAGTGTTTAAACCAAAATTCACGCTTATTTGTTTAGTCTACAAAAGTGTTGAATGGTTAAAATTTGTTTATGAGCAGGTCTTTAAATATACAGACATGACGGACAAGGAGTTTTTTTTTGTAGCTAATGATGCAAACCCCTCGGTGCTTAGTTATTTGCGTACTAACTATATCCCTCATTATGTTTTTGTGAACACCCCTCAGCAACAGGCCGAATGGTTTATCAATAATGTTTATCGAGCCTACAATTTTGCGACCAGCAAGGCTCAGGGAGATTTCGTCGTTTTCATCAATACAGATATGGCGTTTACGCCAGGTTGGTTTGATAGCCTATGGGGGGCTTATAACGGGGAGAACTGTGTCACCTCTCGATTAGTGGAGTCCGGGAAGCTGCGAAGCGGTCAATATGGTGTGGAAAAAGACTTTGGCCGGGATTATTCGTCCTATCAAGAAATCGAATTTCAACAGTATGCCCATGATCTTGCTGAGTCTAAATTGGTTGACGGCGGCCTATATATGCCCCTCTTAATCCGTAAGGAGCATTTTGAGAGGGTGGGGGGCTATCCTGAAGGAAATATTGTCCCAGGTAGCGATTTCGATCATCCGGTCATGGCCCGGCAGGGAGAAGCATGTATATCCGGGGATAATGTCTTGATGCTGAAACTCCAGATTGTAGGGATAAATCATCAAACAGCGTTTGACAGTCTAGTTTATCATTTTCAGTGTGGGGAGTTGGATAGTCCAGGAACTGTAGCAGTTGCACCGGGAAAAATAAATGTTGCGGTATGTAATGACCTTGTTACAGGATCAATGGGAGAAAAGGTATTGTGGAATTTTCTCCTGGAATCGTTACCTTCTTCAGTGGGTATTGATATGCAGAGTGTTGGCGCCCAGGGAGATTATGCGGCTAACGCGAATATTTATATAACGCAACATTACCCAGAAGTTGAAGTCCTCATTCAAAATGCGACGTTTATTAGTACTGTTGATCAATTCCGCTATACTATAGCGTTTTTACAGGATGACCTTAGATCCATGGGCAGGGCAAACGCGCAACAAGAGGAAAATTTACGGCGGGCATCTAAACGTGTTACAAATTCTCTTCAAACGGCGCTGTCCTATCCAGAGTATGAATTTGAGATAATTCCTGTTGGGGTGGATTTGGAACTGTTTAAGCCGCTTAATAAAGGGGAGGTTCGCCAGGAACTCGGGTTTGGCCCAGGACGAATAGGAATCTTTGTCGGGGACTTTTCTGAGGTTAAAGGGTGGAGCAAAGTTCGTGCTTGTATTGAACGACACCCTGAGATCGCTTGGATTTTGGTTTCTAAAAGCGAGGAGACCTATACTAGCTCTAATGTTTGCGTGTTTAACCGGATACCCCAGACCCTCTTGGCCAAACTCTTAAACTGTGCTGATTTCTTTATTATTGGTTCACCCGTTGAGACTCAGTGTTTGGCGGCCATTGAGGCTTGTTTATGTGATGTTCCGGTAGTCATGCCTGAAGTGGGCATATTTAAAGATTTCAGCGAAGAAGAGCGTGCAGAGTGCGGAATTTTTGGAGAGGATTTCGAGGCAGCCCTTCAAGCATTACCCAACCGATCTTTTTCCCCTCGGCGAGTTATGATTGAGAAGAAACTGTCCACCCAAGATTCCATGCAAAAGTGGCACCAGTTACTAACCACTGTCTTTCAGGAACTCATGATTGCAAAATCTAAGTATTCAAGAGAAGTCGGACGGCATAAAGTATCAATCATCATAACAACATTTCAAAGAGTGCCTTTGTTAAAATGGGGATTATATTCATTATCCCTACAGACAATGCCCTTTGAGTTTGAAACAATCGTCCTTAATGATGGATTACAAGATGAGACAGAAGAGATCTGTAGCGAGTTCAAGGAAAAACTCAACTTAAAATATATATTTACCGGACAAAGAAATCTTGACGGTGACCCGGTTTGGCGGGTACCTGGTTTTGCTTTAAATATTGGGGTAAAGCAATCCACCGGGGATATTTTAGTCATGTGTTGTGCCGAAATGTTTCATATCAACGATACCATTGTTAGGCTTACTAGGCCCATATTTGATAATCCTAAATTGCTGGGTATTCCGGTTGGAAAAGATGACCGTGATGGGGCTTTTCTCGAGTATATTAACAAGCATAACGGAACGTTTGAGCTTAATGCGTACAATAAATGTCTTGATTTATATACGAAAATGCCGTTTTTAATGACCTTACATCGCAGTCAGTTTTTTGAAATCGGGGGCTATGATGAAGATTTTTTAGGAATCGCCTATGATGATCGGGATTTCATAGAACGATTATTGAGAAACGGGTGCAGCTACTGTCTGACAGATGCGGCAACGGTACATTTGTATCATCCCAGAGCAGAAGGTTATTATGAGGGTGACGGTCCCTCTGAATGGGACTATAACAAAAATTTGTTTTTTTCTAGAATTGGTAAAATAGTAAGAAATGAAGGGAGAGAGTGGGGTGTTTTACGATTGTGAAAAATTACTACCAAATCATGTAATGGATTAGGTAGACAATTTAACAGTTGTCCAAAAGTAAGGTTGTTAATTGAGCTATTAACAACCTTACTTTTGTTTTCCGTTTTTTCCTCAGAGATAATAATTTGTAGAGGATCCAATTAAGGTTTTCGGTAGCCATGGCTCGAACAGGATGTTCGAGATCAGAGCATCGCCATGACTCAAACAAGGATGTTTGAGGTTAGAGCATCGCCATGGATGGCTAGATGCCGGGAGGGCGAGAAGCGGGCGCCTGAACACGAAGGCTGTGGGTAAGATGAGCAGCTTGGAATAATTACATATTATGGATTTAATGGAACAAAAGGTAACAAAAGAAGGACATGAACAATACAATGAATTAACCCATAATTTAGGAGGTGAGACGATGCCTTATTTAACAACGGGTTTGTTTGATAACACCGCGGTCGCTGGCGTTAGACCGAGTTCAACCCTGTCAGTAAATATCTCGAATAATGATACTTCTACTGTAGCAATTCAAATTGAGGGATTTTTTCAGAGTGGAACGACAAAAGTGAAGTATGTAGAAGAGTTTTTTACTCTAGCTGCAGGAGCAGTGGCTTTGAAAAGCTATTATGCCCAATTTGATGCCTTTGAGTTTCAATTGTTTGTTAGTTCACAGGCTGTAGAAGTCTCTGCTTGGGGGAAAGACGCAACCGGAAACCTTACTTCGGCCCATCGGGCTGTGGCCACAGAGATTAATCCATTTTAGCAGGCAGCTATAACAAAGCTTAAATTTAAGGAGAGATGAGACAATGGCTTCATTAACTACCGGATTGATAGACAATCTTGCAGTAGCCGGTGTAAGACCCACTTCAACGCTTACAGTAAGAGCCACAAATGACGATACAATTATTGCTAATATCCAAATTGATGGGTTTTACGTGACAGGGACTACGAAGACACAATATGTCTCGGAGGTTTTCAGCTTGGTCCCCGGGGAGGTAGCAACAAAAAACTATTACGCGCAGTTCGATGCTTTCGAGTTCCAGTTCATTACCAGCTCTGACGCTGTGGAAATCTCGGCTTGGGGAAAAAATACTGGTGGGAATTTGACCGTTGCTCATCGCATGGTAGCAGAGGAACTTAATACGATAGGTTCAGCAGGAATAACAGGAGCCACAGGAGCAACAGGAGCCACAGGAGCAACAGGAGCAACAGGAGCAACAGGAGCAACAGGAGCAACAGGAGCGACAGGAGCAACGGGGGCAACGGGAGCAACGGGGGCAACAGGAGCCACAGGAGCAACAGGGGCCCCCGGCAGTGGTGCCATGATACCTTATTCGTCAGGGAGTCCTATTACAGTGACCACTATTGCGCTGGGAGCAGCAGGCACCCCAAGTTTTGTTGGGTTCGGAAGTTCCGGCCCAGGCCTTACTTCCCTCGGGGCAACCATAGACCTTACGGGTCCCTCGGCCACAGCGCTTAACTTTGCTTTTTCAGTTCCCCGCGCTGGGATTATCACGTCAATAGACGCTTTTTTTAGCACTACGGCGCCGTTAACCCTGACTGGAACAACTCTGACTATTACGGCACAGCTATATAGCTCGACAACCCCTGATAACATTTTCTCTCCTGTTGCTGGTACTGCAGTAACTTTAGCGCCAGCTCTTACAGGTGTCGTTGCAGTGGGCGCGATTAGTAATGGTACTCTTACAGGATTAGCAATACCTGTTACCAACCAGACTCGATTGCTACTGGTATTCTCTGCAACAGCTGCAGGTGTGACACTTGTTAATACGGTACAAGGGTATGCCAGCGCGGGTGTAGCAATATCATAACTCCACTGACTTACCGGACCGGTTTTTGATAACGTAAACAAGACATGATTTATTTTATCTAAAAGGCTGTTGACAATGATTTTTTTCAACAGCCTTTTAGATATTGCAACCCTTAACATGTCAATTGAACAATACTATAAATAAACCAATTTTAATTTATTATTAGAATTATTTTGAGGGCGTGTTGGGATTAGGGTCTGAGGAAAAGGTCGGAATGGATTAATTCATAATTGTAACGTTCAATCTATGGTCGCATTCGTTCGCAAGGCTACAACTTGGATTGTTCAAATAGGTAATTTAATACGGTTAGGGGGTGTATAAGTGTCATCGATTAACTTGACAACTGGAGTGATATTGAATACTCCTGTTTCCGGTGTAAGGCCAACTACAACGTTCACAGTATTAATCACCAATGATGGTACAACGACTGAGTTCGTTGATATCATTGGGTTTTATTTGAATGGAACAACAAAGACAAAGTATGTTCTGGAATTATTAAATTTGATTGCAGGGGCTGTAACAACCAAAGAATATTTTGCACAGTTTGATGCTTTTGAATTTCAGTTTATCACTAGCTCTGAGTACGTTAAAATTTCAGCGTGGGGTAAAAATACCGTGGGGAAGTTGACTGACGCTCATCGCGTGCTACCAGCAGAGCTAAATCCAATAGATGTGCTTCCACTCATTCAGGGACCAACAGGGGCGACCGGCCCGACCGGCCCGACCGGCCCGACAGGAGCGACAGGAGCAGACGGAGCGACAGGTCCGACAGGAGCCACGGGGCGACAGGATCGACAGGAGCAACAGGGCCGACAGGAACTACAGGAGCAGACGGAGTCA
>NZ_MLBF01000008.1 GCF_001936615.1 Desulfosporosinus metallidurans | reverse complement strand
ATTGTGGTGTGGATGCAGAACTTGGATGATCTTCGTCGCAATTGTTCCTAATGATAAACATAATTTTTATCATTAGGACAAAAAGGAAAATCCTAGGTTTTGGCCTAGGATTCTTGAAATTCATATAAGAGCATAATCTTGCGAAGAACTTATATAGACTCTGATGCTTTACCTCGAAAAAGAATATGGGCTGGATTAAAGATTTGCACCCAAATATCCTCAAAACCTGCTTGTTCCAGAATTGTTACCCATTCTTCCTGTGAACGACGTTCACTTAATTGTGGTCCCATAGGAGTCTCTTTTTTCTGCCATTCGATGACCCAAATCTCTCCATTGTTTCTAAGAATTCGCTGGGTATTCCGCAGATAATTTAGCGGATCCTGTAATTCATGTAGAACATTAGAAATAAGAGCTATATCCACATCCTTATCCGGAAGGGGGATACTTTCTCCTTGAGCCAAATAAGTCTCAATTCGCTCCGCCAGCCCGCATTCTTGGGCTGATTGTCGCAGGAACTGCAATCGTTCTGTATTGATGTCAACGGCCTTGATTTTTCCCTGAACTCCGATGATTTCCGCAGCTTTGAGTGTAAAATAACCCTGTCCGCAGCCTAAATCGGCTAAATACTGACCGTCCTTAAGACCGAAGCGGGAGAGAATTTTAGCGGGTGGCAGAATCTTTTCCCTTTGCTCATGGTTGTGATGATGAAAATTTTGGTGAGTTGACATACATTTCCCTCCTTTTCAATTCATGTTCTAGCGAGCTGCTATGCGTTGGGTGCGGGCTGCAGGGCGGCTTTTCATAAACAAACCAATCAGACCAGCCAAGATAGGAAGAAGGAAAATAACGGTGACCGCCGATGTAAGACCCCAAATATCACCGATGCGACCGATAAGAATGACAGCTAGACCGCCTATTCCACCGGCAAATCCCATTGTCAGCCCTGCGGCCAACGCTTTGTTGTCCGGAATTGCCTCTTGAGCGGCAACAACAGTGACTGAAAAGCTGGACAATAAGGCTGCCCCGGCGAAAGCCAGAAAAATCGTACTCAGAGTGCCTTGGGTATAGAGAAAACCAAAGAATAACGGTGTAGAGATAACCAGGGAACCGACAATTAAACGCTTACGTCCATAAAAATCGGAAATAAAACCCCCTATAACCCCACCAATTGCCCCAGCAGCGAGCATAATAGTAACGAGATGACTTGCTGCAATATTCGATAGATTTTGAGACTTAAAGTACAGGGGAAGCATCGTTAACATCCCCGTATAAGCCAGAGAACGAATGGCGATCACACCGATAATGGCAACAAGTTCCGAGGCTGCGGATTTTAGAGAGCGCACAACCACTGAAAACGGTGTGTTGGCACCGGACAAAACATTATTACGTGGCGCATAAAGAAGTAGCAAGATAGCTACGAAAATACCTGGGACTACAGTTACAAGGGTAGCTTGTAACCCATAAGCTTGGAATAATGGAACGAGAAGGAGTGGACTCAAGGCAAAACCAAAATTACCGAAGGCTACAAAAGCAGAAAGTAAAACGGCTTTACGGTCGCCGCTTAAGACGTTAACCATGGTGGAGGCCTGGGGATGGAAAGCGGCTGTGCCGAGTCCGGCTAAGGCTGCAAGGATAACAAGTAACCCATAGTTATGGACTATTCCGGTTAAACTGAGCATGATCGCCATCCATAAAGTTCCTACATGAACGAGCCAACGTTTCCCTTGACGATCCAGAAAATAGCCAAAAAGCGGTTGAACCAACGATGAGGTTATGGTAAAAGCGGAAACTAAAATAGCTGCACGAGTGGCTGTAAAGCCAGGCGTTAACGCAACCAGAAAAGGGAGCATCTGGGGAAGATAATTGCTGTATAGGTCATTTAACATGTGGGCTAAAGAGAGTACACCAATTTTGGAATATTGAATCTGGTGCTTCTGGTTCATAAAAAGACTCCTCTCAAAAATAATGGCAATCCGTTTCATGTTCTAAAGTTAGTTATTAATCGTTATCCTGGCTTAAAGCTTTGTAGTGAGATAGAAAATACTCAAAATTGGCATAGCGTTGGCGAATGTCTTCCGCTTGTTCCTTAAGATCCTGCTTTCCCTTAGGGGTAATAGTGTACCATTTTCTGGGCTGACCGCTCTCTCGTGTTTCCCAGCTAGATTCGACCGAACCGTTTTTTTCCATCTCTTGTAAGCTGCGATAAACAATGGCGCTATCAGAAAAAACATAAGGAAGTTCGGTTTCTAATCGCGTCAGAAGTAACCCTCCATAAGAGGGGGCATCGGCCAATAAAAGAAGTAAAAAAGCTGGAGTGTGCCGACCATGTTTTTTAGACATCAATTTTTCACCTCTTTGTTTGTTCAAAACAGTATCTGCTAAACAGTATTAGTGCAAAAGAGTAGAATGTTAAAAGCAGTATACTGTCTATAACAGTATAACAAATATAGGTTAACTCTAAACTATAGAAAAGTCAAGGTTTTTTGAACGCCCACAACACGTTGCTGAACAAGGGGACAGGTTCCTTGTTTGACTCTTGTTTCAAGGATGTACTAGAAATCGTAAGATTGATAATGTAGCATAACTATGATAATATTATGTTAAATTGACAACTCGTAATAAGAGGTGAATGATATGCCACTGATTAGACCAGTTTCAGATTTGCGAAACAATTTTGCGGATATTTCAAGGGTGGTGCATGAAACATCGGAACCAGTGTTCTTGACCAAGAATGGATATGGGGACATGGTTGTCATGAGTATTGAGGCCTATGAACGTAAGCAGTTTGAAAGTGAACTATGCTTTAAGTTAAAAGAGGCGGAACTGGAAGCAAAATCTACCGATGTGAGATACTCGCATGAAGAAGTGTTTTCTGATTTAAGGAAAAACATTGCTGATAAGGTAAGCAAGGATAATGCATAAGTTGAACTATCTACCTTTGGCACAAAAGGATTTGAGGAATATTACAAGCTATATCGCCGATTATCTTAAAGCACCAAAGGCTGCAATGGATTTGGTTGATGTCCTTGACAGTTCTATATCTCGACTTCAACAATTTCCTTATTCTTGCAAGGTGTATCAAGCAATAGAACCCCTTGAACCCGAATACAGAATGTTGCCTGTTAAAAACTACCTTGTGTTCTATGTGGTGACAGAACATGATGTAGAAATACATAGGATTATCTACGCAAAGATGAATCTTGAAAAACTTATTAAAGCCTAGCAAAGTGGCACATGGATTCTTTGCAAACAGACCAAAATAAGTTATTAATTAATGGCACCCGAAGGGTGTCTTTGTTTAATATCAAAACAAATAATAGGTGGAGTACAACTTTTGAAGTGGGGTCAACAATGTTTATAACGGTGATCCCAATGGAGACGGCACGGGTGGGAAGTAGGCATACACGGTGCAAATAAAGTAATCTTTCAAAACAGAGATATCAGACAACATGTATAAAGAAAAATAAAATACAAATGACGGACTTTGAACATAGATATTGACAACTGTTATCATTGTAACTATACTGGTTACAGTATGAAGAGGGAATAATGTCTTAGGTGATACAATTAAATTTTGGGGGCTAGAGTAATGACACTTGAACAAATTAAGGAAATCCTATCTGATGGAGCTACGGGCTATTTTGCTACCACAAATGGTGAACAACTTGAAGTCAGGGGATGGCAGTATCAGTTTGCGCAAGAAAATAAATTCTATTTTATGACCACAAATACAAAGGATGTATATAAGCAAATGAAAACTAACTCAAACGTCGCATTCTCTTGTGTTAGTAACGAATACAATGTTCGGATTTCAGGTAAGGCAACGTTTGTAACTGATGCAGCTGAAAAAGAGGAAGCTTTCGCTAAGGTCTCTGCTCAAGTTCAAAAAATGTATGAAAATGCCTCAAATCCGATTGTAGAAATTTTTTACATTGGTAGTGGTGAGGTTAAGGTTAGCAAAGGGTTTGACCCGATTGAAGTGGTTAAATTCTAAGAAATAAAGTGGAACTATAACAAAAAGTAGGGAATTCAATGTCCCTACTTTTTGTATTTCTTCAATTCTATCAGATGGTCTCTCTAATTAATCTTATTTAATTCTTTAACGATATTCTGAATGGTCACTTGACGTAACTCATTTTCCATTGCAATTTGAGCTTTATTCAAGGTAGCGCCTACAATCGATTCAATATTAGCGCCCACTTTACATTTACAATTCCCTTTATGGAAATTGAAAAGCTCATGATCCTCGGTAACTTCAACGGCATTATAGACATCGAGTAGTGTTATTTTTGAGATATCCTTTTGTATATATGTTCCACCCGTTCCATGAACATTAATAAGGCCTGCTTTCTTCAGAAATCCTATAATTCTACGAATTAAAACAGGATTAGTATTTACACTGGAAGCGATATATTCCGATGTGCAATTTTTTTCGGTTATTGCTGTTAAGGTTAAAATATGGACAGCAATTGAAAAACGACTGCTTAATTTTTTCATAGTATTCTCTCTCCTAATGTAATCCATGATAGTTATCTAGGAGTTCATTGTCAAGCAGGATGGGTTTCACTTGTCAGCGAAGAGTATTTTTGTTATCATATATCTTGAAATTCAAACATTATTATCATAAAACATTATGGGTTACTTACTAAATATTCAGAGGAGGAGTCATAGTGACTATCAATGAAGAGTTGACTCATGAACTTTTGGCGTTTTTCAATGGGTTTTCTTCCTGGGAAAATTCAATCGTGCGATCTAGTGAGCTAACGGTTTCTGAGGCGCATGCCTTAGAGGTCCTCGGTGAACACGAAAAAATAAATATGAAAGGTTTGGCCCAGAAGTTGGGGGTTACGACAGGAACCACTACAGTAACGGTGGATCGCTTAGAAAAGAAGAATTTTGCCCGCCGTGAATCGACGAAAGAAGATAGGCGCGTTAATCTTATTAGTTTGACTGATATAGGAAAGAAAGTATTTGAGGAGCATCATGACTACCATTTGAACCTGACAGAGCAGATGACGTCCGTTCTGAGTGACGACGAAATCAATCAGTTTTTGCACACTTTAAAAAAGATCAATGCCGAAACTTTTTAGAACGTTGGGGATTTCATGACGACTCCATCGATCTATGGATTGATGGAGTCAAGATAAGAGGGTACATAAAGTATATAGTGAAGTATGTGAAAGAAAGTATAAGGAGAGAAATCAACATGAGAACGTCTTGGAATATTCTTGGGTCGAGGCACAAGGGCTTGATTGTTACAGCCCTCAGCTTAGGATTTATTATCCTGGCTTGGTATTCCGGAAAATATGGTCATGCTGAGTTCGAAGTTCCTTTCTACCTTTTGGCCTATGCCATAGGTGGATATCAGAAAGCCTGGGAAGGGCTGCAAACCTTGATTAAGGAAAAAGATTTAGATGTCGATTTGCTAATGGTATTGGCGGCCATTGGTGCAGCCAGTATCGGATTTTGGAGAGACGGGGCTATTTTAATCTTAATTTTTTCCCTAAGTGGTGCCCTGGAAGGATATACTCTGGAGCGAACGAATGACGAAATTAAGTCCATCATGAAACTACGCCCGGAAGAGGCTATTGTGTTACACGGAAACGTGGAAAAGCGAGTTCGAGTCGAAGAATTGCAGCAAGGCGACCACTTGTTGGTGAGGCCGGGAGAAAGGATTGCGGCGGATGGGATTGTGAGTGAGGGATTTTCCTCTGTGAATCAGGCATCGATTACGGGGGAATCGATTCCCATAGACAAGTCGGCGGGGGACGAGGTTTTTGCCGGAACCATGAACGGACAGGGAGCCTTAGTCATCGAAATGACCAAACCAGCAGAGGCCACTTTACTTGCTAAAATAATCCATCTGGTTCAGGAAGCGCAAAGTGAAAGACCACCCAGTCAATTATTCATGGAGCGATTTGAAGGTATTTACGCGAAAATCGTGGTTACCGGTGCGGTTTTGATCCCAGTCTTGTCACCCTTTGTTATAGGGTGGTCTTGGAGTGAGACAATCTACAAAGCCATGATCTTTCTCGTCGTAGCCTCCCCTTGCGCTCTGGTTTCCTCCGTTATGCCCGCTGTATTATCCGGGATATCGAACGGAGCACGCAAAGGAATCTTATTCAAAGGAGGTGCCTATCTGGAGACGATCGGTGACGTAAGCGTAGTAGCTTTTGACAAAACCGGAACTCTCACAGAGGGAATACCAAGAATTACTCAAGTGATACCCTATGGAAACTATACTGAAAATGAGGTTTTAAGCATCGCCGCTTCTCTTGAAACATGGTCAGAACACCCTATTGCTAAGGCTATAATCCGTAAGGCGAAGGGGAAAAATCTCCACCTTAGCTCAGCCTCAAAACTAGAAGCTGTGCCTGGGTTTGGGGTACATGGCATAGTGGAGGGTCAGGAATATCGAATCGGAAAACTGGATTTGATCGGAGGACAAAAACTCCCGGAAGAGGAAATGAACGCTGTCCAGGAACTGGAGAAGCAAGGGAATACGGTAATCTTTGTTCAGGTGGGAAATGAACGAATTGGTGTCTTAGCGGTACAAGATACCCTGCGGCCGCAAGCGAAGGAATCAATTAGTAGACTTAAAAAAATGGGGATTAAGGTTGTGATGTTGACCGGCGACAGCTCTTCAACTGCGAAAATCATGGGTGAGCAGGTAGGCGTTGACCAAGTATATTCCGAACTGCTGCCGGAACATAAAGTTGATATTATAAAAAAATTAGGGGAATATGGCAAAGTAGCCATGGTCGGCGACGGTGTTAACGATGCACCGGCCTTGGCGGTTTCTTCCGTCGGTATCGCCATGGGTGCTGCCGGAACCGATGTAGCCATGGAGACTGCTAATGTGGTCCTGATGGCTGACGACATTTCTAAGGTCTCCTATGCCATTGCCTTAGGGCGTCGCACGACCAGGGTGGTCAAACAAAATGTGACCTTTGCCATTGCCGTTATTTTCGTGCTTGTCCTGTCTAATTTTTTCGGGAATATTAATCTGCCTTTAGGAGTGATTGGACACGAAGGGAGTACAATCATCGTCATCATCAGCGGCCTACGCTTACTGAGATAATAGCGGCCGTCTACTTTCATTACGTTTAGCGCTAAGTTCGTTACTGAATTTCAACCCGATAGTAATTTTCTTCGAGAAGCTTCTTGATTGTTCGAATCTGTTCTGTGTCCGTGGTCTCCAACTCGAGCTCCACCTTGGCATAACTCATCGGAATATCTAGGGTTTCCCGCCTGTGTGTAACGGCAAGGACGTTGGCTCCCATACTGGCAGTAAACTGTAGCAGTTGTGCCAGAGCTCCGGGACGGTCCTGAATAACAGTGGTAAGGAAACATTTTCGTCCATTTTTTACTAGTCCTTTGTCAATCGTACGGGCGAGGATGTTGACATCGACATTTCCACCGCTCAGTAATGCAACCATTTTACGATTCTTATAATGGGAAAGACCATGCATGATAGCTGCAACGGAAGCAGCTCCCGCACCTTCCGCAACGACTTTGGCACTTTCTAGGAAAAAAAGCATAGCACTGGCGATTTCATCATCGTCTACGGTAACTATTTCGTCGACATATTGCTGAACGAGTTCAAACGTCAGGTCACCGGGTGTTTTTACAGCAATCCCATCGGCAATGGATGGGGTTCCCTTGATGGTCACCAGTTGATGAAGCGCAATTGATTTCTGCATCGAAGGGTTGTTTTTACTCTGCACGCCAACAATCTTCACATCCGGGTTTAAAGTCTTCAGCGCCAAGGCGACTCCCGAGATCAATCCGCCGCCGCCAATAGGTAGAACGACGACTTCCACGTCAGGCAAATCTTTAAGGATTTCCAAAGCAATGGTTCCCTGACCAGCAATCACCAGCGGGTCATTAAAGGGATGAATAAACGTCGCATGGGTCTCCTGCTGAATGCGCAGAGACTCCTCGTAAGCTTCATCATACACCTCACCGTGAAGAATCACATTTGCACCAAACCGACGTGTTGCCGTTACCTTGGAGAGAGGAGCGTGCTTAGGCATGACAATTGTCGACTTGATGCCGTAAATGGTTGCAGCTACGGCGACACCTTGGGCGTGATTACCAGCAGATGAGGCGATGACGCCACATCGCTTCTCTTTTCCGGTCAAATGTGCAATCTTGTTGTACGCTCCTCTGAGTTTGAAAGAGCCCGTGCGCTGGAGGTTTTCCATCTTAACATAAACCTGGTTGCCGCTCAGATCACTAAGGATCGAGTTGTATACTAACGCCGTTCTATAGGCAATCCCCTTTAGCGTCTCTTTTGCCTTGTATACGTCATCAAGGGAAATATCCATGTCTAGGCTTCCTTTCTTAAATAAAATAACATGCTTTGCAGAGAGTAAACTTACATGCATATCCGTTGCTTGTTCATTCATTGTTAGATATAGAATTCCTTTAAAAATGATTACTATGCTCGGTATTTCCATCCAAAACAAGATAAGTGGAGAATTTCCTACACGCGGTTTGGAACTTGATTGTTGAAGGTAAGAAAGAAATGAGAAAGAAGTTCATAAAAATGGAACCTTGTGTTATAGTTAAAACTCGGAGGTGGTTGTCGTCAAATGATCAATCCTTTTTTTATTTTAGTGGGTAGTGTAATTTTTATAATTTATGGTGGACTGAATTATTACATTGGTCTGCGGGGGTGGCAGGCTTTGTTTAGCTTTGTCCCTTTCCTAGTTCCCAAAGTTTATTGGCCCGTTTTTTGGCTGTTATCCCTGTCCTATTTATTCAGCCGATTTAGCCAGAAATTTCTTCCAAAAATATTATACGAAGGAATGACTCTAGTTGGGGCTTATTGGCTGGCGTTTATGTGGTACTTTTTATTGGTAATCACAGTGTTAGATTTACTACGATTGATCGACCATTTTCTTCGACTTGTACCGGTGGAAATAAAACGGAGCTTGAACCCCGTTTTGGGATTCATCGTTTTTATATTGGTCGTTGGTATTGTAAGTTATGGGGCATGGAATGCCCGTCATCCCCGGGTGAACCATTATGATTTGTCAATCCCTAAACAAGCGGGGTCGCTAAAACAGTTGCATGTTGTCATGGTTTCGGATATCCACCTAGGAACAATCGTTCACAACGATCATCTTACGAAAATGGTCAATACAGTTAATCAACTAAAACCTGATCTAGTCCTGTTTGCGGGGGATGTGTTCGACGAAAATATCGAATCGTCTAATAAACAACAAGTGTCCGATAATTTTCGTAAACTAAGCGCTCCGTACGGTGTTTTTGCGGTACTGGGTAACCATGAGTACATTGGTGGGAATGCCGAGGAAGCGATCAAATACCTGGGTGATGCAGGGGTAAAGGTATTACGGGATAGCTCCCAGGAAATCGCCGGAAGTTTCTATCTTATGGGGCGAGATGATCGGTCGAGTGAGCGTGTCAACAGGGTCAAGAGAAAAAGCTTAACAACCTTAATGGAAGGAGTAGACCGTTCACTTCCAATCATCTTGATGGATCATCAACCATCGCAATTAGAAGAGCCTGCTGAACAAGGGGTGGATTTGCAATTGTCCGGTCATACGCATGCTGGCCAAATGTTTCCCATTCAGTTTATTACGCACCGTATCTTCGAAGATGACTGGGGATACCTTCGCAAGGGGAATTTCCAACTCATCGTTTCTTCGGGTTATGGGACGTGGGGCCCCCCAATTCGGGTGGGGAATACCCCGGAAATTGTGGATATTACGATAAAGTTTAAGCAGTAGGCTTTAAAGTTGAAATCAGTTATTTTCAGGAAAGACTATAAAAAAGCAGGGGAGCGTTATCAAATGCTCACCCTGCTTTTTTAGTTACTGTTCGTTATTTACTTGAGTGCTTGTCCAATGGCCCGTCCAAATTCTTGGCACTTAATGAGGCTCTCGTCATCCGGGTTCCAGGTTACCTTTAGCCCATCGTTAAGGAGCTCAAACCCGCCGTGTTCCAATTCGGCTGAAATAAGTTTATTGCCTTCACCGCTCCAACCATAACTACCAAAGGCAGCTGCTTTTTTATTTTTAAACGCTAACCCTTTGATCATTTCTAGGATTCCAGCGACGGAAAAAGAGATTCCTTTATTTATGGTCGGTGAACCAACAAGGATTGCCTTGGATTTAAAGACTTCTGTGATGATGTCGTTTTTATCCATATGAGTGGAATTGGAATTAAATAATTTAACGGTAACATTCGTATCACTCAATCTTATCCCTGTGGCAATATTTTCGGCCATTTGGCGGGTACTGTTCCACATCGTATCGTAAATGATTGTAATTTGATTTTCTTGGTAATCCTTAGCCCATTCCATGTATTTGTTGACCATTTGCAAGGGATTATCCCTCCATATGAGACCATGACTTGGGCAAATCATATCAACGGGCAGGTTGAAGCCCAAGATTTCAGTTATTTTCTTATCAACAAAGGTACTGAACGGAGTTAATATATTGGCATAATACTTTAGGGCTTCGTGGTATAACTCAGCTTGATCGACTAAGTCATTGAACATATGCTCAGACGCTAAATGTTGACCAAAACCGTCATTGCTGAAAAGGATATTATCTCCAGTCAAGTAGGTGAACATCGTATCAGGCCAATGGAGCATTCTTGCCTCAATGAAAATAAACTCTTTGGACCCAAGGCTTAATTTGTCGCCCGTTTTGACGGGTATAAAATTCCAATCCTGATGGTACTGGCCTTTTAAGGATTTGATGGCATTGGCGGTACAATAAATAGGGGTATTAGGAATTTCCTTCATTAATTCAGGTAAAGCCCCGCTGTGATCGGGTTCGCCATGATTAGCAATGATATAATCGATTGTATTTAAATCGATCTCTTTTTTCAAATTGGCAACGAACTCTTTAGCGAAGGGAGTCCAAACACAATCAATGAGGGCTATCTTTTCGTCACGGACAAGGTAAGAATTATAGCTGGAGCCTCGGTGTGTAGAGAGTTCATCACCGTGAAACTTTTTTAATTCCCAATCGATTTTTCCCACATACGTTACACTCTTGTTAATTTCAAAACTCATGAATAATCCCTCCCGAATAGTTTTGGTTTTCAAAGTATCTAAGACCGTTAGAACTTGAAGGTTGATTTGCGAAAGCTCAGACGACGCTTGAGGGTATCGTAGAGTCTCTTGCAAAGACTAAGCGGTTACGACCCGTTTGTTTTGCTTGATAGAGGGGTGCATCTCCCCGTAGGCCTCGTCGGTATTTGGTAGAACGACAACAAATTCTTCTCCTCCGTAACGAGCAAGTAAATCGCCTTGACGTTTCACAGATTCCTTCAAGGCAGTAGCGACCTTCTTAAGACATTCGTCTCCTTGAAGGTGTCCATAGTGATCATTATAAGCCTTAAAGAAGTCAATGTCACACATAATTAAGGATATTCGTTTGCCTAGTAATCTTGCCCATAACCTTAATCCTTCTACGCTAACCCAAAATAATCCTGCTACACACGGTCATCTTGACAAGAAATCTTATCCTTTTGAGGGCAGGGCAGAAATCAACATTGGTTTTTAATCTCCTTTTAATTTTTGAATGCTAAAATCTAAAAATGATTAAATACCAAAGAAGGAGAAGGAAAGTTCCTATGAAAACGAAGCGTTCTAAAAGATTTAAGGTAATTATGGCCTTTTTGGGCTACAACCTCATTATGGTGGTGATACTTGCCCCATTCATCGTGTTTTGGGGGCCTTTCCAGTCCCTAAAAGTAATGGCTGTGGGTTCGGTTTATACATCTCGACACCCTCAAGTTGTTAAAGCCTTTCTATCCCAGGCGGAAATCGATCGGATTATGAATCTTAACAATTCTCAGGGAATCAGCAGTAGTAATACCATTGCTCGCACAAAGGTGACGGATGCGAGTTCGGGAATTACAATTGAAGATATTCAAGGTCCTAGCTTCAAAGGCAAAGTGATGCTGATAAAAGATCCCAAACGAGTCAAAGTGGCTGTCACGAAACAAATTGGTGTGACGGGAGAACGGGTCAGCGATCTTGTCAAGGACCTGGGAGGAATTGCTGGAATTAATGCCGGAGGGTTCTATGATCCCAATGGTAAAGGAAATGGAGCTTTTCCTGACGGGTTAACTGTGCATGCAGGGAACTTGGTCCACAACAATGTTCAGGATCAGGCGGTTAATATTATTGGATTTGATAATCAGGGTAAATTAATCATTGGCAACATGACAGCCAGTCAATTACAAGAGAAAAACATTCGTGAAGCGGTTACCTTTGGCCCCAATCTTATTGTTGATGGCAAGTCTGTGATTTCAGGAGACGGCGGCTGGGGAATAGCCCCTAGGACTGGGATAGGTCAGACTGCAGATGGAACCGTCATTTTTGTGGTGATTGATGGTCGGCAACCGACTTGGAGTATCGGGGCAACTTTGCGGGATCTGATGAACGTCTTTAATAATTACCATGCAGTAAATGCTGTCAATCTAGATGGTGGTTCTTCTTCAGAATTCGTGTATAATGGCAAAATTGAGAATAAGCTTTGGGACATTTTTGGGGAACGCTATATTCCCACAGCCTTTGTCGTGGCTCCGTGACGATCAACTATATTAGCTAGCCTAGTGAGGATTTTCCTCGCTAGGCTTTATTAATGAAATTTTAATGTTCAATTCATTTTCCTTTAACGAGCAAGGGTTAAACTTCTAGAAGAAAGGAGATGGATCACGTGATTACAGCAATCGGTGGTAGCGGTTTGCTGCCCAGTATGACAACCATCAACCATAGTGTGAGGGCGACTAAGATGAGTATGGGCGAAGAAGCGAAGGAAAGTATGAGTGAGCGCCTGGCTGAAGCCCAACAAACTTCATCCGCCAAAGGGACAAAATCGCAAAATCCCACTAATTTAGGAAACAAGTTTGACAAGCTGGCTTGATTTGTGAGTCTTTAGATGAACGAGCTTACGGGAGTGCTCTGAACTCCCGTGTTTTTTACGACGATTGCATGAAAACGGATATGTTTAAGGAGGATTAGCAACGATGTCAAAACTAAGATTGCCTATAGCCTTGGTCACAGTTGTGACTTTAGTGACCATAGTCAGTGGGTGTGGAGCAAATAGTACTGCCTCAACCAATAGCTCGGGTTCAGTCCAACAATCCCAACAAGCGGCTGGAACAAATCAAGCGGCAGGTACTCAACCTAGTCCTGCGGGAGATATTCCGGATAACCAACTGTTTGTAAACTATGTTTCACAGGCTGGGAGTTATTCGCTTGACGTACCGGAAGGATGGGCCAGAACAGCCAAGGGAAGCGATGTTAGCTTTAAGGATAAGCTGAACAGTGTGCAAGTCGTCGTTGCAAAGGTTTCTTCTCCACCCACCTTAGATAGTGTCAACAAGAGCCAAGTTGTTGAGTTAAAGACCAAGGGACGGGCTGTCAAGGTAAAAAGTGTGAAGAACGTGAATTTGCCTGGAGGATCAGCGGTGGTCATATCCTATGAAGAGAATTCTGTTCCAGATCCAGTGACAGGTAAACAGGATCGTTTAGAAAACAACCAATATTTCTTTACTAAAAATGGAGAAATGGCTACTTTAACGTTAAGTGCTCCCTTGGGAGCGGATAATGTTGACCAGTGGAATAAAATGTCCGGTAGCTTCCGGTGGAGGTAATATGCGAGTTATCGAAACATTCGACATTTACCGTTTCTATCACAACGAGGAAGAAGAAACGTTAGCTTTGAGGGGGGTAAATTTCCAGGTCGAATCAGGAGAGATCGTCGCGGTGATGGGACCCTCAGGGAGTGGGAAATCGACCATGTTAGCTTGTTTATCCGGCTTGGATGAACCGGATGGCGGGTATGTCGAGGTATTAGGCAGGCGAATTACCCGACGAGCAGAAGCCGAGCGGGCAGCGATTCGCTCGGCTGAGATTGGGATTGTGCGTCAATCGGAGAATTTGTTTAACCATTTATCCGTGGAAGATAACATTCGCTTGCAGATGCAGTTAGGACGTAAGGTGGATGAACGCCGGCTGTTGGACTTACTGGACATGGTTCACTTGCGCCACCGCCGTCAGGCCCTGCCCAGTCAGATTTCTGGGGGAGAGAGTGCTCGGGCTGCCCTAGCAGTCGCCTTGGCTAATAACCCTAAAATCCTTTTAGCTGATGAGCCTACCAGTGAAGTGGATGCAGAAACGGAACGACAAATCTTGGACTTGTTTGCAAGGCATAAGGCCCAAGGCGGAGCAGCCGTGATCACAACTCACAGTGAAGCTTTGGCAGCTCATGCTGATCGCATCATACGACTGGTCGATGGGAGGGTTGTCACTCATGCCTGAACAACTTGTTCAAGTGGAAAACGTGGGAAAAACCTATACTCGTGGCGGGGTTTTGGAGACAGCACTTTCTGAGGCGACATGTTCTGTTTTTCCAGGGGATCGTATTGCTTTGGTGGGATCCTCTGGGAGTGGTAAGTCCACTTTGTTGCACCTCATGGGGGGGTTAGATAGACCTACTTCAGGGCGCATTTCATGGCCCAGCCTAGGGACTTTCGAAAGGTTGCGTCCGCAACAACTGGGTTTTGTTTTTCAGATGCCAAGTTTGTTGGCCCAACTGACGGCTGTGGAAAATGTTGAATTACCCTTGCTTTTAGGACAGGTTGAGGGCGCAGAAGCACGTAAAGCTGCTTTGGAAGCTTTGGAGCGAATTAACCTACGGGGCATCGCGGAGAAACTTCCCGAGGAGCTTTCCGGGGGTCAGGCCCAACGAGTGGCGGTGGCTAGGGCTTTGGCCTCACGGCCCAAGCTTATACTAGCCGATGAACCCACAGGGCAACTGGATCATCCAACCGCCCAACATTTATTGGATGTTCTGCTTAACTCTCTTAAGGGGTCAGAAACCGCCCTTGTAGTGGCAACTCACGATCTGGCGATAGCAGAGCGCATGAACAAAATTTGGCACATGAACCATGGTGTCTTGGAGGTCGTTGTATGATCAGGACGTGGTTGAAGGGGATCTTAACTCATCGTTTAGGACGCTTAGCGGGAGCCATTCTTGGAGTAGCCTTTACGGTTGCTCTTTTGGCTTCGATCGGCGCCTTTATTGCTTCTGGTGCGGCGACAATGACCCAATATGCCGTCAAAGATGTTCCAGTGGACTGGCAGGTTCTGCTTTCACACTCTACGGATGCTCAGCTTGTTAAAGAAGCCATCAACCAGTCGGCAGCCCCTACGGCCCTAGAAGAAGTAGGGTATGCAGAGGTTAGCGGGTTGACGGCCAACACGGGTGGGAGTGTTCAAACGACGGGCGCAGGTCAAATACTGGGTATTAGTCCGAAGTATCGTGCTCAATTCCCAGCTGAAGTTCGTCATTTGCTGGGGGCTAACCAGGGGGTTTTGATTGCTCAGCAAACAGCGTCCAATTTGCACGTTAAGCCTGGAGATACAGTAACGATTCAACGCATCGGCGTACCGCCCTATGATCTCAAAATAGACGGTGTCGTCGATCTACCCAACGTCGACTCCCTCTTTCAGGCCATAGGGCTCCCGCCGGGTGCGGCACCCCAAGCTCCTCCAGATAATGTCTTGCTGCTTCCGGCTGAACAGTGGCACTTGATTTTCGACCCTCAGGCGACGGTGCGCCCGGACACTGTGCATACTCAATTGCATGTCAGGATAACGCATGCTTTGCCAGCAGATCCTAGTGCAGCCCATCAAACCGTGCAACAGATGGCCAAGAATTTAGAAGTGCGGATTGTGGGTAAAGGGATCGTGGGCAACAATATCGCAGCACGTCTAGGCAGTGTGCAAGCAGATGCCGCGTATTCAAGGTTACTCTTTCTCTTCTTAGGGTTGCCCGGCGCGATTTTGGCAATCTTGCTTACGCTATCGGTGGCGTCTTCCGGCAAGAAACGTCGGCGGAAGGAACAAGCGTTACTCCAGATTCGGGGCGCTGCGGTTAAAACAATTTTGCGCTTGCAAGCGGTTGAGGCGCTGATTGTTGCGCTGGGTGGAGTGCTGGCAGGGCTTATTCTTGCCGCCTTAATAACCAGATCGTTCGCACCGCTCAATACCTTGCTGGGGAGCAGCGGTATTCTTTGGACCTTAGGGGCTGCTGGGGTTGGTTTTCTTTTAGCGTTTTTCGCAATTTTGTATCCCGCCTGGTTAGAAATCCGACATTCCACAGTGGCTTCGGCTCAAATGATTGTGGGACGAAGGACAGGCAAGCCGCCTTGGCAACAGCTTTATTTAGATGTCATCGTGCTCTTGATTTCCCTGCTGGAGTATTGGAGAACAGCGAGTAGTGGGTATCAGATCGTTTTAGCCCCGGAAGGGTTAACGACGACGTCCATTCATTATGAGGCCTTTATTGCGCCACTCTTCCTGTGGATTGGGGCGGTTTTGTTAGCGAGTCGTCTGCTAGAAGGTGGACTAGCACGAGGACGTGGCTTACTCGCTCGTCTTCTCACCCCCTTAGCGCGTGGACTTTCGGGTGTCGTTTCCGCTTCGTTATCCCGACAACGTGGTTTGATCACCCGAGGGATCATTTTAGTGGCTTTAGCGGTATCCTTCGCCGTTTCGACGGCGGTCTTCAATACCACGTATAACGCCCAATCCAAGGTCGATGCCGAATTAACCAACGGATCGGACGTTACGGTGACAGGAACGACGGCTTCTCCGCCGAGTAGCAAACTGGCTGAATTGAACGCTCTGCCCGGTGTGGCGGCAGTTCAGCCTATGAAACATCGACTGGTCTATGTAGGAAACGATTTGCAGGATATATTTGGGATAAACCCGAAAACGATCGGTCAAGCGACTAATATTTCAAATGCCTTTTTTGTCGGAGGAAATGCTCAGGCGACACTGGCGGCGTTGGCAAATCAGGCAGATGGAGTCCTGGTCTCGGCTGAGACGGCGAAGGATTACCAACTAAACCTCGGTGATAAACTGACTCTACGTCTGCAGAATGCTCAGGATCATCAATACCATGAAGTATCCTTTCACTTTCTGGGGGTTGTGCGGAAATTCCCGACCGCTCCTAAAGATTCCTTCTTGGTGGCGAATCAAAGATACCTTAGCCAACAGACTGGATCGGATGTAGCAGAAATCATGTTGATGCGTGCCAAGGGGAGCTCATCCGATCTGGCAGCACGAGCGCAAACCGTGGTCAGTTCTTTGCCAGGGACTAAGGTTGTGGATATCAATTCAACTCAACGTACGGTTAATTCAAGCTTGACAGCTATAGATCTGCATGGCCTGACTCGCTTGGAATTGATTTTTGCCATCATCTTGGTGGCAGGTTCTACTGGTTTAATCTTGGCTTTGGGCTTGGCAGAACGGCGGCGTATGTTTGCTATACTCGCTGCGCTGGGTGCGAAGAAAAATCAGTTGGGCGCCTTTGTTTGGAGTGAGGGTTTGCTGATTTTAACTGGAGGGAGTGTCCTCGGGGTTGTTCTAGGCTTAGGGGTGGCACAAATGCTCGTGAAGGTGTTGACAGGCGTCTTTGATCCTCCGCCTGAGTTTCTTTCCCTACCGTGGAGTTACTTAGTCCTTTTGGCAGGAGCGGCCCTAGTTTCTACCGTCGCTGCAGTCATGGGTACCACGAAACTCTCTCATCGTCCGGCTGTGGAAGAAATGCGCAATCTGTAATCTTGAAAAACCGCCAGAAATGGTGGCCTACTTCTAACCTGCTGTTCCTGTGGAAGTACTCATGTTATTACGATTCTTGTTCCTTATTCTTCGGCTACAGTTGCAAGTCCATGACCGCTATGAAATTGAATAGCTGCGAAAAACCACCTGTCTTGGGGAGGGGGGATCTACCCAAGACAGGTGGTTTTGTTTGCTGTTCTTGATGAAGAAGAGAAAAAATCTCGTTTTAACGACCTCACCAAGAGAGTTTTTACCCGAATAGAAACGATTGAATTCCCATATAGATCGAGTGTTGCTCCTCAAATACTATTGTTCGCATGCCTCGAATGTTAATGATAAGTTCTTCAAGTTTATAATTGCACCAATCTTCATAAGTAGATCTAATCCTAAAAGTCCATTGATATCACCTTTGGGATCAATAACGCCAAAGTCCAATTTTATGTCATCTAATATAAGCTGGCCTAACTTAATTTCCTCGACATTCTTAGAGAAAAAGTTGTGTAAACTTCCTCCTAAGCCATAAAAAGAGTTTACACTGTCCTCCGGTTCAGCAAAAATCCCAATATCCTCAACCGCATCAGGCGAAATTATGCTCTCTGTCGCTCCTGTATCAATCACCATGTTTTTAATTACTTTCGTACTTCCACGAAAAGATATTCGAATTGAGGAAAATATAAGTCCATCTCGAAACTCAATCTTCATCAGATTACACCTCGAAAACCAAATATTTGCTTGATCGGAACTTCAATTTTCTCTTTTCCTGTGTGATAAACAAGGATTTCATCCTTTGATCTGACTAACTCGCGGGTTGCTTCCTTCTCATCATCGAATGCCTGAATTACAGCCATATCATCGATGTATCTGATATTATTTTCAATATGTGAATCCAGTATCTGAATTTTAACAAACCGCTCAGGGTATATCTTCCTTACTTCATCCCATTTCATCAGGCGCACCACCTTATTGTTTCTATATAATTCCATTATACCATTTCCGTGGCGCAAAATTAAATAAACAAAGACTATTCCAGAATTTATAGCGCACGGATGCGCGTCCTCCTGCACCGATTTCGCATAACGTCCCGAGGGTTTGCGACGCGTCCCAATCACATTCATCTTTGCAAAGTGTCGCTAATAGTTAGGCGAAGTGTCCATCTTGTGAGGATGACTTGCAAAATCAGACCTCCTCTTGACATTTGCATAATTCTCCATCTGCACGATTATCCCCTTCTAAGTTGGGAAAACTAGCATAGAGTCTTGTAGTAGAACTTGGAAGGTGGTAAGATATGGACAAAGATAATAATAGTCCTCAAGAGGAGGGAAATGGAATGCCAGCACTTACTAAAGAACAGGTCTATAAAGGAATATCTTTATCCTCTAAAAAACTAAAAGAAATCACTATTCGCCCTAAAGTTAAAGATGGGAAACTGTTGTTCGATAAAAACAACAAAGATCATCGCTACATTGTAGAAGAAGGGGAATATTAAAATTATAAAGTTTGATTTTTTTTTTTTTTTCACTGGGCGAGATTTTCTGGTCTGATGTAGAATATGAGGATGAGCCTGGAGAATCTAAAATAAGACTAGTTGTTATAATAGGAGAATCAGAAGACGATTTAATAATTCTAGTTTCAACTACATCTCAATCTTCCAATGATCCTCCAACATATCATGATCAATTTAAAATTCCTATCCCTAATTGGAGAAAGGCTGGACTATCAAAACCGTCATGGGGATTGGGTTTAAGATTGTTAGAAGTTTCAAAAAGAGATTTTAAAAATATTATTAAAGAAGAGGACTTTATCGGTAAAATGTACCCGCGGGATTTTCAATATCTAGTTCATCAAATTAAGTTAATACATGAAAATTAGTAGGACCTTTCAAAGGGTCTTTTCTTATTTCAGTGAACAAACCTGACATTCATATTTCATTTGCACAATGAAGCGGGGAAACCATGCGGGCATAAATCTGACGGGATAGGAATACGGTGATATGGACATTTCGCCTAACAACATTTTTGCGAATTTCGCATAATATTCCTTTAAACACACGCTGTCCAGTTGACCACATAGATCACTCCAGTTTTATTCGCCAAAAAACAATAGATACCTCTATGAACTAAAATATAATAGGATAATATAGGGATTGATTGGTGAGTTTGGAACTTGATTGTTATCCACTTATAGAGATGAAGTAACTTTGTAAAAGGTTCGCGAACTTTCAGTAAAGTTACTTCGTCTTATTGTTTGAGAGATTATGACAGCGCATTATAGGGAGGAAACCAAGTTGATTAATACATTGCTCGACCTGTTCTTGCACTTGGACAAAAATATGGGTGCAGTCATTCAAAGTTATGGGATGTGGACGTATTTAATTCTTTTTCTTATAGTCTTTGCAGAAACAGGTTTTGTCATTACTCCATTCTTACCGGGTGATTCTTTGCTATTTGTGGCAGGCGCTTTCGCCGCGAGTGGTTCTTTGAGTTTACAAGTGGTGGTTATTATCCTCGGTGCCGCAGCTATTATAGGGGATACTCTAAATTATCAAATAGGGCATTTTGTTGGTCCTAGTGTGTTTAAGAAAGACAATGCCCGGTTTTTGAATCAAGAGCATTTAAAACAGACGGAGCAGTTCTATCTCAAGCATGGGGGCAAGACGATCATAATCGCCAGATTTATTCCGGTTATTCGTACTTTTGCGCCCTTTGTGGCTGGGATAGGCGCCATGAGTTATTGGCGCTTTCTGGCGTATAACCTGATCGGAGGGTTAGGGTGGGTTATTACAGTCGTCTTCGGGGGATATTTCTTTGGGAATCTACCTATCGTAAGGAATAACTTTACACTCGTGATTTTTGCGATCATTTTTATATCCATTCTTCCAGGTATCATTGGTTTCGCCCGCAGAAACGACAAGGCGTAAATGTGGGGACGAGAGAATCGAATTGAGATTGAGATTGAGATTGAGCCTCTCGTATTGATAGCAAAGCAAAGCGAAGCGAAGCCACCGACTAAACGGGACCTCGCTTGTTTTATAGTGTAAGTAGTTTAACCTTTGAAAGCGTAATTAACTCTGAAATCAGCTTGTGATTATTGTTGAACGTTGAGGTTGTCTGTGTCTGGACCGGACGAAGTTTCTTCGGCGGATTTCTTTTCTGCAGTTCCTGACCCGGTTTCCGCTACGCCATTGTTGCCTTGGTGATCCCCTTGTTCTGCGTAATTAACGTTGTCGGTCTCTTTGCTTGAACTGGCGGATTCTCCCAAGGATGGCTTTTCAGAATTGGGTTTGACTTGAGTAGTCTGCGCTGCAACAGCAGGCTGAACAATCGCTGTTGGAGTTGCTGCTGGGGCTGGTGTGGACGCAAAAGCCATGCCGCCGAAGGCTCCGAGACCGGCCATTGCTCCGGCCAGAGCAAGTGTGCCTGTGGTGATGAATAGTGATTTTTTCATGATGGTTTACCTCCAATGTTTTTTGGATCATCTTTGACCCTGATGACATCATACCCTGCGTAGATTAACTGTTTCTGTATAGGAGATTAAATATGGATTAAAGTTTTAGCGTGTGACTTGAATAACAACTTTAATCTATTATTAATGAAGAATTTTTGCGAATAAGATATAATATAACTGAATGTTTTTGACAACTATGTTTTATGTCGTAAAACTAACAAGAGAAGATGAAGAAGGGTGAAACTATGATCGTCGAGGCACCTTTGACTATATTATTGATTGAAGATGATCGTGCCATTGCCAAAGTCATTGCCCTGGAATTAGAACATCAGGGTCACAGCGTGGGACTAGCTGGGGATGGCAGTGTTGGGCTCGATATGGCCTTGAAAAATGAGTGGGACGTGATTCTTTTAGATATCATGTTGCCTTTTCTGAACGGTTATGACGTTTGCAAACAAATTCGAGCACTTAAGAATACTCCTATCTTACTTCTGACCGCCAAAGACGAAGTCCAAGATAAAGTCTTTGGCTTAGATCTTGGGGCCGATGATTATCTCACAAAACCGTTCGCAATGGATGAATTAATGGCCCGAATACGAGCGGTGTTGCGGCGTAAAAATCCGCCTGTTCAAATCGAAGGTCGATTAAAATTTCGAGAACTGGAGCTCGATTCTCAGGCCTATCAAGTCTATTTTGCGGGACAAGAAGTGTGCTTGACAAAAAAGGAATTTGAATTATTGACCTTGTTCATGGAACATCCGAACCATGTTTTATCTAGAGAACTCATTCTTGAAAATGTTTGGGGTTTCGATTATTACGGGGAAACGAATGTCGTGGATGTCTATGTCCGCTTTTTACGGGGCAAGATTGATGAACGATTTCAGGTGCATTATCTTCATACAGTGAGGGGAGTCGGGTATGTCCTTCGCTCAGAGGATTAAGAACGTTTGGAAGTGCCGATTTCCAAAACTGAAATGGGGATTAGCTTGGAAAATTACCCTGTGGTACATTCTTTTGCTTCTTTTGACGGTTCTTATGCTTTCTACTTTAACGTATTGGGGAAATAGCCAGGCTTTGCATCAAGAAAAGCGCCAAGTCTTGGAGAATGCAGTTACTCGTGTCCTTAGCTCACTCGATGAGCAGCAGGAGGGGCAGGCCGTGGATATTCGTGATCCAGAGGCCCTGAAAGGAAATGTGCCTAAGGGTGTAACCCTGCAATTGACCTCTGTGCAAGGTGCAGTCCTACAAATGGGTGGAAATATCAGTGCCCAGCTTCCGGTGGAACAACAGGCAGGCCCCGAAATCCGTGTTCTGAATGGCAAAGATGTTTATTATATGGCTCGTCCAATCCTGTCTAATGGGAAACAAATTGGGTCACTTCAAGCTGTGATCGAATTGGAGGATGTGGAACTGGCCCAGACCGTTCTTCTTCGCCAGTTACTGTGGCTGGGTGGATCGGCCTTGCTTTTGGCTGCCATCGGGGGGTACATATTGTCTCGTCAGGTACTGACTCCTATAGAAGACTTAAATCGAGAAATTTCTCTCTTGACAGCGAATGATCTCAATCGTAGACTTCCCTTACGGGGAAATGGAGACGAATTAGACCTCATGGGGAGAAATTTCAATCACATGTTAGAGAGGTTAGAGGGGTCCTTTAAGCAGCAAAAGCAATTTGTAGCAAACGCTTCCCATGAACTTCGAACCCCGTTGATGGTCATTCGCGGGCATGCAGATATTTTGCAACGCTGGGGGGCTGAAGATCCAGCTATTGTGCGTGACTCAGCAACAGCCGTGGTTGATGAAACCAAGATGATGACAAGATTAGTGGAAAACCTATTGACGTTGGCCCGAGAGGAATTGCAGTTAACCTTGGTTTCGCTTAATTTGAGCGAACTTATTATTGAAAGCACAAAGGGTTTACCATTTTTACGCTCATTCATGGTTAACTATGATTTGCTCCCGGACATCGAATTAAGAGGAGACGCTCTCTATCTGAAACAACTCATTCGAATCATCTTGGAAAATGCGGGGAAATATGTGCCGTCTGGTGGGAAGATACGAATAGGTCTCCAGAGCGACGAGGATAACGTGAAAATTCTGATTGAGGATAATGGGCCAGGACTTCCGTCTAATGCCCTGGAAGTGATTTTTGACCGATTCTACCGGGTCGATGAAGCGCGTTCACGCAAGGTTCCGGGACATGGTTTGGGACTTAGTATTGCCAAGAGGATTGTGGACGCTCATAATGGGGAAATTTGGGCGGAAAATGTGGAACCGCATGGGGCACGTTTTTGCGTGGTACTTCCGCGCATGGGGGTCTAAACCTAAAAACAACCAAGTATTTATCACTGAAACAGTCATAACAAGCGAAGCGAAGTCTCCGACCCTGAGGCCAGGCTTCGCTTGTTTCATTAAAGTATAAGCAATTTTTCATCGTCCTTTAATCTTACTAGGGTAAACTATTATTAGATTCAAGTTAGCTTATGTGGTTTTTTGTATACCCGTAAGATAAGCGGGAATCCTAACGTAATAGAGCAAATGATTGAAGGAGGATTCTAGTCTTATGTGTGGTATATGTGGGCTTTTTGGCCCATCTAACTATGTGCGAGTGCCACGTCTCAAGCAGATGACGAGATTTATGCAGCATCGTGGTCCGGATGAGGAAGAGTTTTATGTTTCTCCAACCTTAGCTTTCGGATTCAGGAGGTTAGCGATTGTTGATTTAACGGGAGGGCATCAGCCTCTGACGAATGAGGACCGCCATGTTCATGTTATTTTTAACGGAGAAATCTATAATTACAGGGAACTTCGAGAAGAATTGGTGCATAAAGGGCACACTTTAGAGCAGACCGGGGATGGAGAGGTTTTAGCTCATCTCTATGAGGAATATGGTTTGGATTTTCCATCAAAATTACGGGGGACCTTCGCAGTGGCTCTCTGGGATGAGCGTTTGCGGCGGTTGTTACTGGTTCGTGATCGTTTAGGTGTAAAACCGCTCTATGTTCGTTATAATGGCGAAGGGTTAGCGTTTGCCTCAGAGCTTCGGGCTCTGCTCATCGGGGTGGCTAAACCGAACATTAATCTTCAAGCCTTGGATCAATACTTGAGTTATCGATATGTTCCGGCCCCTAGTACAATTTTTGAAGGAGTTCACAAGGTTCCACCTGGAGGCATTTTAATCGCGACGTATAAAAAAGGTGAACTCCAGGTGCGTACGAAAACATACTGGCGAATTTCGGACAGAAAAGAGGAGATCTCGTTTGAGGAGTCTGCTCAACGTGTGCGTACGTCAGTCAAAGAGGCCCTTCGGATTCGCTGGCCAGACGAAGTCCCGGCCGCCTATTATTTCAGTGGGGGTTTAGATTCGGCTGGTCTGGTCGCCATGCACCAAGCCCTCTTTCAAGAGCAGGCTCGTACGTACGCTATCGGGTTTGAACAACCTCGCCACACGCGAGATTTTCGATATTATTCAGAATTGGATCAAGCTCGAAATGCAGCTCGGCTCCTAAGAACAAACCATCATGAACAAGTCATTCCTTTTTCCCAGGTTCAGCAGTGTTTGGGACAGATTCTCACGACCATGGATGAGCCGATTGCGGACCCTACAGCCATTCCTCTCTATTTTCTGAGTGAGTATGCCGCTTCCCAAGGGGAAAAAGTGGTATTCTCTGGAGAAGGGGCGGATGAATTATTTGGTGGGTATAGTACGTATCTAGAGCCTTCGAATTACCGCCGTTATCATCAGCTTCCCTCTTGGGCTCGGAAGGTTGCGGAACAGCTATTTCCCCATAGGACGGAACGATTCTCTCTTTCTCTAAAAGAACGCTACCATGGAGTGGGTGGCCTTTTACGTACTGGGCAAAAACAAGAGCTGTACTCCTTAAGCCTGCGCGCAAAACTTAAAGGAGTGAACCCTTATTTTCCAGAGCAGATGCTTCTGGAAAACGAAGGATTGTGTGAAGAGGAACGGATGTTGCAGTTTGATATGTGTTCTTGGTTGCCAGAAAATACCTTGATGAAATCGGATAAGATGACCATGCAACACAGTTTGGAGATGAGATTGCCCTATCTTGATCATCACCTCGTTGAACTGGGTTTGAGTTTACCTCTGCAATACAAAGTTCGCCCCCATGAAAGCAAAGCAGTTTTGCGCAACGCCTTTGCGGGATATTTGCCTGAGGAGATAATCTCCCAGCCGAAAAATGGTTTTCCCGTGCCTCTCACTGCTTGGCTGATGGAAGAGTTGAGTCCGGAAATCAAAAGCGTATTACTGGATCCAGGAGCTGGTATACGGGAATATCTCTTGCCTCGCAAAGTCGAGGAGCTTCTAAATGTCAATTCTCCTCGTTCTTCCCGCTTGATCTGGGCGCTCTATGTGCTAGAGGTGTACTTGGCGTTTGCTTTACATCCGCAGGAAGAGATTTATCCGGAAAATCTTGAGGACCGCAGAATCCCTAAAATAGGGGGAGGATATTTGTGACTTTTCGCTGGCTGAAGAGAATAATCGCTTGGAGTCTCGTGGGGATTATCATTCAAATTCCTATTTATTACGTCTTGGATCGGCAGGTTCAACATGTTATGAATCCTTCGAGTCTTTCCCCGCAGGCTCAGGCTCAGACTAATCAGTATACCTTAGATGCACCCAATATCATCAATCCGTTAGTGTCGTTTGATGACCAATTTCTGGCCTTTCGCAGTGGAGATCAACTTTCAATTTACGATTTTACCAAACAGTCGGTCATTTGGAAGCTCGATCAGACGAAAACCGCCATTGCCTATCAATGGTTGCCTGATCGCAACGCTTTATTGATCTTCGAATCAGGAATTGGAGTCAATCCTGCCCTCCCAGGGAGGTTGGGAGTGGGAATTCATAGTCTTGAGGTGTCTGGTAACCAAGGGGAAGCCATCGATCGCTTTGCCTCTCCTTTGCCCCTCAGTTTTCAAAAGACCCAGATCTCGAACATTTCCCTTTCGCCAGCGACTAACCTGCTCTATTTTTCCGTGCAAGGGCAAAATCAAAGCAACTTATATGAAGTCGATGTGATGAAAAATTTAAGGCGTTTGAATCGATCGGGGGAGCATGTTGAGTATTTGGCTGTTTCTCCGGTGAAAGGCACCGTTTATTATAATCTTAAGGGAAACTCTAACGGACAAACTTTGGCGGAAAACGGACCTACAAGGGTTCAAATTGCCTCCAACCCTCAAGATAAAGTCTTGGGCCTTTGGAATAAAAAATTATATCTCGGGACGGTGGATCAGGGGTATTTGACAAAAATTTGGACCCTTTCTGATAACCAACCCTCTCCCAAACGTCCGGATTTTACGCTCTTTTGGGAAGGTAAGGTCCCGTGGGATCAGAGTTCAGTTGTAAGTAACATGGCTGTGTACGGTTTATTAGTTCGGACTGAGAAGACGGTATACCAAGTCTCTCCTCAAGGGAGTAAAGTGATTGGGAAGGGGGAAAACAGCTTTTTCTCTCCTTCTGGAAAGTACTATTATGCATTTAGTACAGATTCTTCGGGAACGAGCTTAAAGCGAGTGGTACTCTAAGGTTAGGGTTAGACAAGAAAGGAGTAGTTAATGTCATCAACTTTATTAATTCACTATATAACGCAATATGGTTATCTGGGGTTATATGTTATCTTACTGGTTTCAATATTAGGCCTGCCGCTCCCGGATGAATTTCTCTTGACGTTTGTCGGTTTTATGAGTTTTTCTGGACAACTCAATCCTGTATTAGCAATCATTTCATCGGCCTCTGGAAGTATGACTGGAATTACCATTGCTTATTTTCTGGGTCGCTTTTTCGAAGCAAAGGTTTTGGCACATCTGAAAAAACATGCAGGGACTGAGCGCCTCGAAAAGGTGCTAAGTTGGTACCACAAGCATGGAGGTAAGCTTCTTACCGTAGGATATTTTATTCCTGGGGTTCGTCACCTTTCGGGTTATATTGCTGGTTTGAGTCGGTTAAGCTACCGAAATTTTGCGGTTTTTTCCTATCTGGGAGCTGTAGCCTGGACAAGCCTATTTATCATATTAGGAAGGACTTTAGGGAGTCGCTGGGAAACGATTCTTCCGGTTATCCATCGTTATTCGATCCTACTCGGGGTTATTTGTGTCGTATTCTTTCTGGCGTTTTATCTCTTGTATAAGCATCATGAACGCTGGGGAGCTTGGTTGACGGCTGAGTTTTTGCGTTTGCCGAGTCGTTATCGTTCGTTAGGCAAGCTGCGTTTCTTGATAACGCTTAGTGGAGTTATTTTCCTGGGACTCTTTATTTTCCTGATGAGTTTGATTCAAGATTTTGTGGCTAATGATGTTGCTGAATTTGATGAACTTGTCGCTTCTGGGCTGGATCTTGCTTCGCCACCCTGGGTGATTCACTCGATGCAACAAATTAACGCCTTAAGCACTCACGTGGTGATACTCTGCGTCTTCTTAGTTGCGTTGTTTGCTTTAAGGCGTGAAACGAAACAATGGACCCATGTTCTTCCTCTGGGTTTGGCTTGGGGTGGGGGAACCCTTGTGGATCACCTTTTCCGATTTATTTTTCGTGGGGAAAATGTCAGTATCTTTGAAAACATTGTGCCCTTTCAAGCCCCAAATACAGGGTTTTTACTGGCCGGTTTATCATTTTATGCAGTCCTTGCCTATCTTCTGGCGCGGGAAAAATCGTGGTTATCTCAATTGGGGCTTTTGCTCGGGGGACTTCTGTTGTTGCTTCTTTTAGGACTAAGTCCAATTTATCTCCAGATTCATACTCCGAGTGCTATGGTCACAGCTTTAACGGTCAGTGGTCTGTGGGCTTTTGTTTGTGTCTTTCTCTATGAGTTCCGTCTTTATCGTTACAAGGTTGATCGCAGCGTACTATAACCGAAAGGGGTAAGCATTTGCCACTGAACTTGGGGTCTTGCTCAATGGAGAATAATGGAGACAATAGGAGAAAAGGAATTACGTTTGCCTACAAGGTAAAAGCTTATCCAGACTGCTTTATTTTCAAGGCTTAGTGATTTAATAGGAAGGCTGGGTGTCAAAAAGTCCTCAGCGGGATGTTTCCTGTGGGGACTTTTTCTGCAACTATTCCTTGTAATATTATCAATGTGAAAGTGAGTTGAATATTGTTGCCTAAGCACCATAATTTACGTTACTTCCTTAGTCCTACTCACGATACCCCTCTTCTTTTTGCCTTCCTTTTCAACAGTTTTTCCCTCATCTAATACACAAATATCGCTGGGAGACCCCCCACCCTCCCAAGCAAAAGCTTCCGACTCGGTTAAAACAGATACTGGCATTCCTGGTTTGAACCAAAATGCACAAGCAAACACCCAAAATAAAACTGATCAGAGTCCTCCCTCATTGGATAGTGAGAGCACACCCCCTACTCAATTGTCGACATCTTCATCGATTGTCCAAGGAAAGTCTGCGGATGTCTTATGGTCTGTACCAACTACCGAGAGAGCCGTTTTTATCACGATTGATGATGGCTGGTTCCCAAGTCAATCTCTTATACAAATGATGAGACAGTATCATTTTCCTGTGACCGCTTTTCTTATTCAACAAAAACATTATGGTGTAAACGAGGAGTTTATGATAATACGTGAAAATGTCGTAAAAACTAACAAAAGAAAATGAAGAAGGGTGAAACTATGATAGCCGATACTCCTTTGACTATATTATTGATTGAAGATGATCGTGCCATTGCCAAAGTCATTGCCCTGGAATTAGAGCATCAGGGTCACAGCGTGAGACTAGCTTGGGATGGCAGTGTTGGGCTCGATATAGCCTCAAAAAATGAGTGGGATGTGATTCTTTTAGATATCATGTTGCCTTTTCTGAATGGTTATGACGTTTGCAAACAAATTCGAGCACTTAAGAATACTCCTATCTTGCTTCTGACCGCCAAAGATGAAGTCCAAGATAAAGTCTTTGGCTTGGACCTTGGGGCCGATGATTATCTCACAAAACCGTTCGCAATGGATGAATTATTGACCTTGTTCATGGAACATCCGAACCATGTTTTATCTAGAGAACTCATTCTTGAAAATGTTTGGGGTTTCGATTATTACGGGGAAACGAATGTCGTGGATGTCTATGTCCGCTTTTTACGGGGCAAGATTGATGAACGATTTCAGGTGCATTATCTTCATACAGTGAGGGGAGTCGGGTATGTCCTTCGCTCAGAGGATTAAGAACGTTTGGAAGTGCCGATTTCCAAAACTGAAATGGGGATTAGCTTGGAAAATTACCCTGTGGTACATTCTTTTGCTTCTTTTGACGGTTCTTATGCTTTCTACTTTAACGTATTGGGGAAATAGCCAGGCTTTGCATCAAGAAAAGCGCCAAGTCTTGGAGAATGCAGTTACTCGTGTCCTTGGCTCACTCGATGAGCAGCAGGGAGGGCAGGCTGTGGATATTCGTGATCCAGAGGCCCTGAAAGGAAATGTGCCTAAGGGTGTAACCCTGCAATTGACCTCTGTGCAAGGTGCAGTCCTACAAATGAGTGGAAATATCAGTGCCCAGCTTCCGGTGGAACAACAGGCAGGCCCCGAAATCCGTGTTCTGAATGGCAAAGATGTCTATTATATGGCTCGTCCGATCATGTCCAGCGGGAAACAAATTGGAACCCTTCAAGCCGTGGCCGATTTGGAAGAAGTGGAATTGGCCCAGACTGTTCTCCTCAGACAGTTACTATGGCTGGGTGGTTCAGCGTTGCTCCTAGCGGCGATCGGAGGGTATATCTTGTCTCGCCAAGTCCTAGCCCCGATGGCGGACTTGAATCGGGAAATTTCTCTGTTGACAGCCAATGATCTTAATCGTCGTCTCCCCTTGCGGGGAAATGGAGATGAATTAGATCTTCTTGGACAAAATTTTAACCATATGCTGGAGAGGTTAGAGGGGTCCTTTAAACAGCAAAAGCAATTTGTGGCAAACGCTTCCCATGAACTTCGAACCCCGTTGATGGTCATTCGCGGGCATGCAGATATTTTGCAACGCTGGGGGGCTGAAGATCCAGCTATTGTGCGTGACTCAGCAACAGCCGTGGTTGATGAAACCAAGATGATGACAAGATTAGTGGAAAACCTATTGACGTTGGCCCGAGAGGAATTGCAGTTAACCTTGGTTTCGCTTAATTTAAGCGAACTTATTATTGAAAGCACGAAGGGTTTGCCGTTTTTACGCTCATTCATGGTTAACTATGATTTGCTCCCGGACATCGAATTAAGAGGAGACGCTCTCTATCTGAAACAACTCATTCGAATCATCTTGGAAAATGCGGGGAAATATGTGCCGTCTGGTGGGAAGATACGAATAGGTCTCCAGAGCGACGAGGATAACGTGAAAATTCTGATTGAGGATAATGGGCCAGGACTTCCGCCTAATGCCCTGGAAGTGATTTTTGACCGATTCTACCGGGTCGATGAAGCGCGTTCACGCAAGGTTCCGGGACATGGTTTGGGACTTAGTATTGCCAAGAGGATTGTGGACGCTCATAATGGGGAAATTTGGGCGGAAAATGTGGAACCGCATGGGGCACGTTTTTGCGTGGTACTTCCCCGCAAAGGGGTATAACGTATAGGTCTGCCGCTCCCACTAAAGTAAGTGCACTGAACTGACAGGACATTCGAAATTATTGAATTATTAATATAATATAAGAGGTTTTTCAACTTTAACCGCGAATTTATCCGATAGCTAATTGCCACTAATACCCCCGCTTCTTTAAGCGGGCAGCTCCGTGCCATCCATGGCACTGCTGCACTAGGCCATCCTTGGCCGTCGTGGGATAAATGGCATTAAGCTAAAATCAATTAGACGGCTAAATTCAGGTATTTAAGTTGAAAGGGGTGAACTTGTGCGTTCGCTCAAACATCAGATCCTCATATTACTGCTGGGTTCGCTCATCTTATTAGCGACTAGCTTCCTCGTGGTTCTTGGTTTTTATATGAAAGATCGCGCCGTAGCTGCCGCTATTATCAAAGCACAAACAGATTTGGCAACATGTGGGGAAATTATTGATAAAACATATCCCGGCTCGTGGTCTGTGCATGATGGGAGCCTATATAAAGGGCCCACTAAAATTAGTCTCAATAACGATTTAGTCGATCATTTATCCCGCCTGACCGGGGACACTGTGACCGTATTTCTCGGGGAGACGCGGGTAGCTACCACGGTACGTGGTTCAAACGGCGAACGAGCGATTGGTACTAAGGTTTCTGCTAATGTAGCCCAAACAGTACTGCAGGGTGGTCAGACTTATGTAGGAGAAGCTAATGTAGTAGGCCAGTGGTACCAAACGGGTTATGTTCCATTACGCGCGGAAGATGGTAACATTATTGGAATTTTTTATGTAGGGATTTCCCATGACTATGAACAGGAAATTATCACTCGATCTTTGATCACAATGGCCGAACTAGGATTAGCCTTAACGATTTTGGTAGCACTTCTTGCTTGGTTTTTTCTTCAGAGAGTTGTTATCTATCCCTTGCACAATATCATGTTAGGAACTCGGGACGTAGCAACCGGACATCTTACCCAGAAGATTAAAGTTTCCGGTGCTAAGGAAATCGGGGAGTTGGAGGAAGCCTTTAACCAAATGGTAGAGCAAATCCAATCTCTAACAGGGGAAATTAACCGAGCGACCGGTTTCAATCCCGGGAAAGACCCAACTGAAAGCGACTTTATTACGGTTACAGAGACTGAGGGTAGCAAGGCATTGACTGAGTTAACCCTCCAAAATACGTTTGATACCGGGCAAAGGTCGGTATCCGGTTTAAATTCTGCCGGGTATATTGGAGAAGGTGGGCTACCTAAGGGCTTAAATCATGCCACTCTTGGTCAAATCGTTCAATTTTTACAAGCAAATCGCCGTCCCCTCTCTGCTGAGGAAGTCGCGGAAGGAGTTAAGCTGACTAGAGTCACCGTCCGCCGCTACCTCGAATTTCTAGAACATAGTGGGGCATTAAAATCTGAACAGAAATACGGCACAGTTGGCCGACCCGTTAAGCTATTTGTTCCATTATAAAAAGGCTCCCATGGGGGCCTTTTTTCTTTTTGCAAAGTTTTCGATTCTATTTTCTTAATACACTAAATTTTCTTTATTAATAAAACACTTATTTTATGTCCATAAACACGACAGACAGTGGGAAGAAAGTTAAACTAGTCACATAAACTATTGCCTGCCCATCAGACCACTATGTCGAATAGGCTGAATGGAAACAAGGGCCCAAAAGCAACAAAAAAGAGAGGTGTAAATGTAAGTAGCATTGTTATTAAATAAAGGAGGATTTTCATGTGTGACACCGCTTCACCCAATCAGTTTGTCCAAAAGCTAGATGACTATATCGACAGTCTAACCCACAAAAAGGAAAACCTTATTGGGGTCTTGCATTATGCTCAAGAACTATATGGGTACCTGCCCGATAATGTACAGTGGCATATCGCGCAGAAACTTGATATACCGTCCGCCACAGTCTATGGCGTTGTGAGCTTTTACTCGTTTTTCACGATGATTCCCAGGGGGGAACACGTTGTTAACGTATGCACAGGCACCGCTTGTTTTGTGCGAGGGGCTGAGAAATTAAAAGAAGAACTTGAAAATCAGCTTAAAATTAAAGCCGGAGAAACCACTCCAGATAATCTCTTTACCTTAGAAACTCTGCGCTGCGTGGGAGCCTGTGGCCTCGCCCCAGTCATGATCGTCGATGGCGAAGTGCATGGACGCATGCTCGAAGCACAAGACATTAATGAGGTTTTGGCCAAGTACCGCCCGTAATCTGCGAGGCACGAAGAACGAAGCACGAAGCACGAAGAACGATGAACGATATTTGGTCCCGAAGTTCGAAGGTCGAAGTTCGAACCACGAACCACGATAAACAAGCGTCACTGAAGGAAGGGAAATCCTTATGAAACTCAAAAATACTGATGCATTGAATGCATTACAAGCCCAAAGTCTCAAACTTCTTGAATCACGACGGGCTATAGACTCTGTCGGCACTAAAAACGCCCAAGGTCTGGTAAGGCACGTTATGGTCTGTGGAGGACCTGGTTGCCACTCCTCAGGCAGTCCTCGAATCGCCGAACGTCTGGAAGAAGAACTGAACAAACGGGGATTGTCTGAACAGGTTAAAGTTTTCCAACCGGGTTGTTTTGGTTTTTGCGAAAAGGGCCCGATGATCGAGATCTTCCCCGATAACGTAACTTATTGTGAGGTTTCGGCAGAAGACGTAACCACCATTGTCGAAGAACACTTCATACAAGGAAATCAGGTAGAACACCTTCTTTTTATGGACCCGAACACCAAAGAGCGTTTCGCTACCAACATCCCCTTTTACGATGGACAACTTCGCATAGCCCTACGTAACGTCGGTTATATTGCTCCAGAAAACATTCTTGAATATATTGCCGCGGACGGCTATCAAGCCTTAGCTAAAGTTCTTTTCCGCATGACTCCCCTGGAGGTTATTGATGTCCTTAAAGTAAGCGGACTTCGGGGACGCGGTGGCGCAGGTTTTCCCACGGGTTCAAAATGGGAATTGACGCGTAAAAGTCAGGCCGATCAACGATATATCATTTGCAATGCCGACGAAGGGGATCCGGGTGCCTTTATGGACCGCTCAGTCTTAGAAGGTGACCCCCATAGCGTTTTAGAGGCTATGCTCATTGCAGGTTCTGCGATTGGAGCTTCCGAGGGATTTATTTATGTCCGGGCAGAATATCCTGCGGCGATTCACCGTTTACAAGTTGCCATTGCGCAAGCCAGGGAATACGGGTTACTTGGAAAAGGGATTTTGGGTAGTGATTTTTGCTTTGAAATTGAGCTAAAATACGGAGCTGGGGCCTTTGTCTGCGGTGAAGAAACAGCACTGATCCATTCCATCGAAGGGGCCAGGGGGGAACCTTCCGTCAAACCTCCGTTCCCCGCTCAAAAGGGGCTGTGGGGTAAACCAACCTGTGTCAACAATGTGGAAACGTTGGCCAATATCCCCCCCATTATTTTAAAGGGAGCCGCTTGGTTTGCCGGGATTGGCACGGAAAAAAGCAAAGGAACGAAAGTCTTTGCCTTAGCAGGTAAAGTCAACAATGTAGGGCTTGTGGAAGTCCCTATGGGGACAACCCTTCGGAAAATTATTTTTGACATTGGCGGGGGTATTAAGCACCATAAAACGTTTAAAGCGGCACAAACTGGAGGCCCCTCTGGCGGATGTATTCCAACCAAGTATTTAGATTCCCCCATTGATTATGAATCCTTAACTGCCATAGGCTCCATGATGGGTTCTGGAGGGCTCATTGTCTTGGATGAAGACGACTGTATGGTCAATATCGCCAAATTTTTCCAAGAGTTTACGATGGACGAATCCTGTGGCCGCTGCACCGCCTGTCGGGTCGGTACCAAACGTCTTTATGAAATCCTGGCAAAGATCACGGAAGGCAAAGGGACGTTAGAGGATTTGGATAATATGGAGAAACTGTGTCTTATCATTAAGGACACGGCCCTTTGCGGATTAGGACAAAGTGCGCCCAATCCCATCCTTTCCACTTTAAAGTATTTCCGGGAAGAATATATTGCCCATGTTGTCGACAAAACCTGTCCAGCTGGCGTTTGCAAGAGCTTGCTAAAGTATGAAATCACAGAAAAGTGTGTAGGGTGCACCCTTTGCGTCAAGAAATGTCCGATGCATTGCATCACTGGCTCAACTAAGAAACGTCACATCATCGACCAAGAACGTTGCCTAAAATGTGGGGCATGCATGGAACAATGTCGCGTCGTCGGCGCCATCATCCGCCATTAAGGTACCCCTGTACCCTGCTTATTAGAATGCGTGGGCATAAGTGCAACTAGGCGGCCGCTTCGCATGCTCAACGCCAGCCAAGTTTTCTTTAAAGGAGGACTCCATATGGATATACAACTAACCATCAATGACATATCCCTTACCGTACCGGAAGGAATGTCCATTTTAGACGCCGCCCGAACTGTAAACATAGATATTCCAACCTTATGCTATCTGAAACTTAATGAAATGCATTACAATAATAATATCGCTTCCTGTCGAGTGTGCGTGGTCGAAATCGAGGGTCGACGTAATTTGGCCTCCTCCTGTTCAACCCCAGTAGCGAGTGGCATGGTCGTTAGAACGGATTCGTTACGTGCCATCCAGGCTAGACGAGCCATGGTTGAACTTCTCCTTTCTGACCACCCTAAGTCTTGTTTGACCTGTGCCAAAAACCAAGATTGTGACCTCCAATCCTTAGCTTCAGAATTAGGCGTACGCCATATCTCCTATGAAGGGGAAGAATCTGAGTTTGAAATCGACACGTCGAGTTTTTCCATTGTTCGAGATCCTAATAAATGTATTCGCTGCCGCCGCTGTGAAACGATGTGCAATGAGGTACAGACGGTGGGTGTTTACTCAGCCGTGGGGCGTGGTTTTGGAACGGTGGTTAAAACGGCCTTCGATTTACCACTTAGCAAAACTGCTTGCACGTTCTGCGGACAATGTATTGCGGTATGTCCCACTGGCGCATTGACAGAGCTGGACCAGGTGGACAAAGTTTGGAAGGCCCTCAACGATCCCAATCAATTTGTCGTCGTACAAACAGCTCCAGCCGTACGTGTCGCTCTGGGGGAGGGATTCGGCTTAGAACCGGGGACGATTGTTACGGGCAAAATGGTAGCTGCTCTTCGGCGGCTTGGTTTTGACCGCGTCTTTGATACGGATTTTGCTGCTGACCTGACGATTATGGAGGAAGCAACCGAGCTTGTTCACCGCATAAAACATGGCGGACGTCTGCCTCTTCTCACGAGTTGTTGCCCTGCCTGGGTCAAATTCTTCGAACATCAATTCCCAGATCTATTAGACATTCCTTCAACCTGTAAATCCCCCCATGAAATGTTAGGGGTATTGATCAAAAGCTATTATGCTAAAACGTTGGGGATTGATCCCAAAACCATTACCGTTGTCTCCGTCATGCCCTGCGTCGCTAAAAAATACGAAGCGGCCCGCCCTGAACTCTCGCAAGGGGCAGAAACCGCGGATGTGGATATCGTCATCACTACACGTGAACTTGCTCGCATGATCCGGGAAGCCAGCATTCATTTTGATCATCTCAAAGACCAAGAGTTTGATCACCCCTTAGGGGAATCGACGGGTGCTTCCGTGATTTTTGGAGCAACAGGAGGTGTTCTCGAAGCCGCCCTGCGGACCGCCTATGAGGTGCTCACGGGTGAAACTTTGGAGAAAGTGGAGTTTGAGGCTCTCCGGGGAATGGATGGGATTAAGGAAGCGGTTATCCCGATCGCTGAACGGGATTATCGAATTGCGGTCATCCACGGTCTGGGTAATGCTCGTACTGTTCTCGAGAGAATACAAGCCGGGGAAACCAATTATGACGTGATTGAAATCATGGCTTGCCCGGGTGGGTGCATCGGGGGTGGTGGACAACCCTATCACCATGGAAATATGGATATTATTTCAGCCCGAGCTGGAGCTATATACTGCGAAGACCGCTCCAAGCCCTTGCGCAAATCGCACGAAAATCCAGCCATTATAGGTCTGTATAAAGATTATTTGGGCGAACCATACGGAGAAAGGGCGCATCAATTACTGCACACCTGCTATACAGCACGTAAGAAAATTTAGTCAATAAAGGACTGCCGTAAAATCCCCTCTAGAAACAAAGGATTATGTGAGGCGAAAATAGTATACTTAATAAGGCATTGGAATAATGTAGAACAGGTAATTTGCTGGAAATCGAATCCAGTAAGGAACCACAGGGTCCAAGCATTATCCTTGTGGTTCCTATCCAGAGGCTCAGCGCCGCACGGCATCTAGCCATCCATGGCGATGGTCCCTTTTCGCCATCACGGCACCTTGCCATCCATGGCGGTGCTCTAATCTCGAACGTCCATGTTCGAGTCATCGTATAACTTAATATATAATTGACGTATCTGTTGTGTTGGAGGTTTCCGGCATAGTGGACTTATCAAACGTTTACCTGATTGTGAGGATTATTCTGAGCAAAAGGAGAAGGGTTTAAATCACTAAGGAGCCTTCTTACTGTTGTAGAAGGTTTTTTCATTTGGGGGAAACAAAAAGCATGGATAAAAGAATTGGTGTTATAGGCATTGTGATTGAAGAATTTGAAAGTGCTAATAAGGTGAATGAAACGTTACACGATTTAGCGGGCATCATCGTTGGAAGAATGGGAATCCCTCGTCCGGAAAGGGGCATATCAATTATCTCTTTGATCGTTGAAGGGACCTCGGATGAAATTAGTGCGATGACGGGTAAGCTGGGGAAAATTAAAGGGGTCAATGTTAAATCAGCATTAACCAAAAAAATGGAGGAGTGACAATGAAAGAGTATTTGGCGGAGGATTATATTATTGATGAAGAAATTAGGAGCTCATTAAAAGAAGGAATTGAAAAGGCTAAAGACAAAGACTTAGTAAGGACGATTTTGGACAAGGCAAAGACTTGCCAAGGATTAACCCACCGAGAAGCAGCAGTACTGCTAACTATCGACGATAAAAACGTTCTGGCAGAAATGTTTAAGACCGCAAAAGAGATCAAAGAGACGATTTATGGCAAAAGAATCGTTTTATTCGCACCCCTTTATATCAGTAGTTATTGTGTCAATGGCTGTGTCTATTGCGGATATCAGGCCTGTAATGAGAGTCTGAAGAGAAGTAAGCTGACGATGGAACAATTGGAAGCGGAAGTGAAAATTTTAGAATCTTTGGGACATAAAAGAATTGTCCTAGAGGCAGGAGAGGATCCTGTTAATTGTTCCTTGGATTATGTGATTGAGTGCATCAAGAAAATATATTCCTTGAAATTTGATAATGGGAGTATCAGAAGAATCAACATTAACGTGGCTGCTACGACCGTCGAGGATTATAAACAATTAAAAGATGCGGAAATAGGTACCTATACCCTATTCCAGGAGACGTATAATCAGGAAGTTTATGAAAAAATGCATCCGTCGGGACCGAAGCATAATTACAATTGGCATACGACCGCCATGGATAGAGCCATGGAAGCTGGAATTGGGGATGTCGGTATTGGTGTCTTATATGGTTTATATGACTTCAAATACGAAACCATAGCCATGCTGATGCATGCGGAACATCTCGAAGAAGCCTTCGGAGTAGGACCGCACACCATTTCGGTCCCTAGACTGAGAGCAGCTGAAGGAGTGGATCTTAATGATCTGCCATACCTTGTTGCGGATGATGACTTTAAAAAGATAGTCGCGGTCTTGAGATTGGCTGTTCCCTATACCGGAATGATTCTCTCCACTAGAGAGGAAGCTGGTTTTAGGGAAGAGGTATTAGCTCTAGGAATTTCACAGTATAGTGCTGGCTCATGCACAGGAGTGGGTGCATACTCGAAGGAACATGGCATCAATAAAACAGAGGAAAAACCACAATTTGAAGTGGCAGATCATCGTTCCCCGATGGAAGTGATTAAAAGTTTGTGTTTGAGTGGGTATGTGCCAAGCTACTGTACCGCCTGCTATAGAGAAGGAAGAACCGGGGATCGGTTTATGGCTTTGGCTAAGGCGGGACAAATACATAATGTTTGTCAACCGAATGCTTTGCTTACCTTTAGGGAATTCCTTTTAGACTATGCGGATGATGAAATGAAAGAATTAGGACGAAAGGTCATCGAAAAAGGTCTCCAGGATATTCCTAAAGAGGCAGCTCGAGAAGCTGCCAAAGAAAAACTTAAGAGAATAGAAGGTGGAGAGAGAGATCTGAGGTTCTAAGTAGGGGTAGAGTCATTGGAGGGTAGAAAGTGGACTTTAGATTGGAAAAGGATTCTATTGGAGAACGGAAGATTCCGGAAACTCTATATTACGGGATTAACACCAAACGAGCTCAAGAAAACTTTAATTTAGGGTCAAGAAGTGTCAATCTAAAACTCATCTATGAAATTGCGTTGATTAAAAAGGCGGCAGCTATGGTCAATCAACGCTTAAAGCAACTGACGGAGGAAAAAGCACAGGCCATCATTACGGCCTGTGAGGAAGTGATTGAAGGGAAATTCGATCAGGAATTTATCGTAAGTGCTTTTCAAGGGGGAGCAGGTACATCCACGAATATGAATGTCAATGAGGTCGTTGCTAATAGGGCTATTGAGATCTTAGGTGGAACAAAAGGCGACTATGACGTCGTACATCCTTTGAATGATGTGAACCTGTCGCAATCGACCAATGATGTTTATCCGACAGCGCTGAGGATTGCTGCCATCCATATGCTCAGAAAATTGAGTTATTCCCTTGCGGAACTTCAGGCAGCTTTGCAGGGCAAGGAAAATGAGTTTAGTGATGTGCTTAAACTGGGCCGGACTGAGCTGATGGATGCCTTACCCATGATGCTGGGACAGGAATTTGGGGCGTATGCCAAGGGCATTGAAAGAGACCGCTGGAGAGTTTACAAGGGAGAAGAACGATTGAGGCAGATTAATCTTGGAGGAACTGCCATTGGTACCGGCTTCAATGCTTCTCATGAGTATATCTTCATGATCACGGATACCATTCAGGAGTTAACCGGATTAGGTTTAGCTAGGTCTGACTATCCCATGGATATAACACAAAATAATGATGTTTTTGTAGAAGTTTCAGGGCTCTTAAAAGCTTGCAGCACGAATCTGCTAAAAATAGCCAATGATTTAAGATTGTTATCCTCAGGCCCTAAAGGCGGTTTTGGTGAAATAGAACTTCCTCAGATGCAGGCCGGTTCAACGATTATGCCGGGAAAGGTGAATCCGGTCATACCTGAGATGATCGGCCAAGTGGCCATGAAAGTAATGGCCAATGATTATGCTATTACGATGGCAGCTTCTGCCGGACAACTTGAACTTAATTCCTTTATGCCTCTGATCGCGGAAAGTTTGCTGGAATCACTCGAGCTTTTGAATCAGGGAGTCACTCTATTCAGGGAGAAGTGCATTAAAGGAATCAAAGCTAATGTAAAAAAATGCCACGAGACTCTTGAAAAGTCAGCGGCACTAGCTGCTGCTTTAATTCATCATATCGGGTATGATCAAGCCGCCCATATAGCTAGAAAAGCTTTAAGAGAAGATAAGACAATAAGAGATGTACTGAGAGAAGAATCGGATTTTCTAGATTCCAGGATTGATGAGATATTGAATCCATTGGAAGTCACAAAACCAGGGATACCGGGGAGACGAGTAAAATGATCTTGTGGAGGGATTGGGATGAGCATGAATGAAGCCCCAAGAGGGGTGAGAGTCCATTTAGCGCTCTTTGGGAAGAGAAATGCGGGAAAATCAAGCGTGATCAATGCCCTAACAGGACAGGAAACGGCCATAGTATCCGAACTGAAAGGTACAACGACTGACCCGGTGTTCAAATCAATGGAAATATTGCCTATAGGACCCTGCGTCATCATCGATACAGCCGGACTTGACGATGTCGGAGAATTAGGAGAGCTCAGGATAAGGAAGACCTTGGAGGTTCTCGATAAAACAGATGTGGCCTTGCTCATCGTCGATATTCAGGCCGGAATCAGTGAAGAGGATCGCTTGATCATTTCTAAGTTTAAGGAAAAGAAGAAGCCAATTATTGTGGCTTTAAATAAGCTGGATACCCTGAAAAACGACGATTATGAAAAAATGACAACTCAATTGCAAGAAGCATTAAAAACCCCGGTCGTTGCAGTGTCCGCTCTTAAAAAACAGGGAATCAAAGAATTAAAAAATGCCATCATCTCTGTTATCCCAGAGGATAAAGATACGTTTAAAATTGTCGGGGATTTAATCAACCCTGGTGACTTTGTTGTGCTGGTTACTCCAATTGATAAGGCGGCTCCCAAGGGGAGATTAATTCTTCCTCAGCAGCAGACCATACGAGACATCTTGGAAAGTGATGCTATGGCGATTGTCACCAAGGAATACGAACTGAGAGAAACCTTAAGTAATCTGGCTAAAAAACCGAAGCTCGTGATCACGGATTCCCAGGTATTTTTAAAGGTCGCAGCAGATACCCCCAAGGATATTTTAATGACCTCATTCTCAATCCTATTTGCCAGACAAAAGGGAGATTTAACGGAATTTATCAGAGGGGCCAAAGCGATTGATCAGCTTAAAGATGGAGATAAGGTTTTAATAGCCGAAGGGTGTACCCATCACAGACAATCGGATGATATAGGGAGTGTGAAGATACCCAGGTGGATACGTCAGAGAACGGGTAAGCAGATAGAGTTTGACTACTCGGCCGGAGTTACCTTTACGGACGATATCAAGAAATATGCCCTTATCGTACACTGTGGAGCCTGTATGATGAACAGAACCGGGATGCTCAGTAGAGTAGAACGAGCAAACTATTTTAATGTGCCCATCGTAAACTACGGAATTCTCATTGCCTATGTTCAGGGATTACTTCCCAGAGCGCTTGAACCATTCCCGCTGGCCAAGATGTTATTGGAAGAAGATCCATTGTAAAGGGTGAAACAGAGGGACAGGTACATTGTTTCTCCTTCCAGTATTTGAAACAACGTACCTGTCCCCTTGTTCGGGGAGGGGGCGATTTTGTGAATAAGAAACATAATTTATTAGAGAAAGTCTATCAAACGAACGATCTTACAAAAGAGGAAATCACAGATCTCCTAGAAACCATAACTTCTGAGGATAGAGAGATTCTGTACAGCAATGCACTTAAGACGAAACAAACTTATTACGGAAATAAAGTTTACTTAAGAGGACTTATCGAGTTTTCAAATATTTGCCGGCAAGATTGCCTTTATTGCGGAATCCGAGCTTCCAATGCTAAGGTGGAACGTTATCGGTTAACCCCGGGAGAAATCCTAGCCTGCTGTGATAAGGGGTACGAATTAGGCTATCGGACGTTTGTCTTGCAGAGTGGTGAAGACCTTTGGTATACAGAGGAGCTACTCGGTGCTTTGATTCACGAGATCAAAAGACGTTATTATCCAGAGGTAGCTGTTACGTTATCGATCGGCGAGCGGAGAGCGGAAACCTATCAAAGCCTCTTTGCCTCCGGCGCAGATCGCTTTTTGATGCGCCACGAAACGGCTTCGAAGAAACTGTATGAAACGTTACATCCGACGATGCGCTTTGAGGATCGCCGGGCCTGTTTGAATGCTTTGAAGGAGATTGGCTACCAAGTGGGAGCTGGGTTTATGGTTGGGCTTCCCGGACAGACACTCGCTGATTTGGCAGAAGACCTGTGCTATTTGAAGGAACTCCATCCAGACATGATTGGGATTGGACCCTTTATTCCGCATAGTGAGACCCCTTTGGGGGCGGAAAAGGGTGGAACGATAGAAGATACGTTAGTGATGGTAGCCTTGGCGCGGCTACTTATTCCGGATAGCCTTATTCCGGCCACGACGGCCCTTGGAACTCTGCATCCGCAAGGTAGGGAGATGGCCTTGAAAGCAGGCGCCAATGTCGTTATGCCGATTATTACTCCCACATCCGTAAGGAAACAGTACGCACTTTACGAAAACAAGATTTGTGGAGATGATCATCCGGAAGATTGCCGATATTGCATAGAGCGAAGAATTCAGTCGGTGGGCTTTGAAGTGGATCTGGGTAGAGGGGATAGTCAGCAGTTTATCTCATGGGGAACCGACACAGAGTTCCTATAAAATACATCGTTAAAATTAGCTTTACGACCTGATGGTTTTGCCCTATACTAATAATAGAGAATAAAGTAGCTATAAACGTTTGGTTTTGTAAAAATAAACAAAAAGGGATCGCTAGTTTTGTAATTTATTACAAAGGCGGTCCCTTTTTTAATGACTTTTCTATAGTCTGGTTGCTCTCGGCGGTTTATAGAAAACAGAGGGGCGTGTTAGTCGGAGGCTCGGAACAGGGGCAGTGAGCCGTAATAGTTGGTTTGCCGGAAGGTCCTGAAGTTCTTTGAGCTGAAGGGCGCCTGTAAGACAGGCTTGCACGCAGTGGGGTGGCATTCCTTGATCTAAGCGTTGGTAGCATAGTTGGCATTTACTCGCTTTATTGGTCTGAGGATTGATTTGGGGAACGCCAAAGGGGCATGAGGCGACACAAGACTTACAGCCCGTGCATTTTTCGGTGAGATGTACAACGATTCCATCGCGGCGTTTGGCATAGGCACCGGATGGGCAGACACGCTGACATTCCGGATCGCCACAATGATTGCAGGCCGAGGATAGATAAAATCTTTGAATATGCTCTTTGGAGGAGTTCTCAACCATACGCAAGCGGCGCCAAGCAAGAGGGGAAGGCAGCTGATTGTAAGTTTGGCAGGCTTTGGCACAAGCTCCGCACCCGAGACAACGATTAACATCCAGCAGGAAACCTAATTGTTTAACCATCACGTTACACACTCCATTAGGTCTATAGTTTTTGCAAATTGACAAAGGTCTCATTTAACGCAAATCCAGGGGCGCCGAGTGTGAGATGTCCCATGTCGGTTAAGGGGGTGCCAATTAGGCTGTTAAGTGGGGAAGACCCTTCGATTTTTCTCTGGAAAATAATGACAACATCCATCGAAATGCCATCTTCAGGTTGAATGACCACGTCTATCAGGCCTAACTCATTCCAAATCCGGGCACGGTCTCCAGCTATTAACCCATAACGTCGGGCGAGTTCCGGCGCGAGGTTTAAGATGACCTCAGAAGTATGGGCGTCGGAGACATAAACCTGAGAGTTAATACTTGAGTGGTGATGTGGAGTCAACAGACGCAATGGGGTGTTCAGAGAAGGATTAAGGGGGGGCAGAAAGACTGGAAGGGATGGAAGTTGGGCGTTAGCAGCTTGGGTCGAAAGAAATTCATACCGTCCGGAAGGAGTTGAAAATGTTCGATTTTCCCAAACCGTTCGGGGAAACTTGGCCCTCACCGGATCCTCTAGAATTTCCTCGGGATTTTTTAGGCCTAGGATATCTAACATCTGGGGGCCGAGTTCACGTAGTAGGGTCGCCTTCTCATCTCCTGATGTGGGAAACGTGCAGCTTCCAGGTACCAGTTTATTGAGTTGTGAGGAAACATCCCAGGCAATCTGTAAGTCAGAGTGAGATTCTCCGACTGGAAGAATAGCGGGTTCATTGACTCCCACCCAGTAATGCCAATAACTAGAGTTCATATCCCAGTGTTCATAATGCGTCGTTACGGGAAGAAAAAGGTCGGCTGCTTCGGAGGATTTGGAATGAAAGAGGTCACTCACGACGATCAGATCCAGTTGACGGATCAGTTTTTTCCATTGCTCAAGATTCCCATCTTGGGATAAAGGGTTTCTTCCGGAAATCCAGAGCATCTTAACGGGGGGATCGCTACAGGCCAAAGCCTCCTCGGAAAATCGATTAATGTTTAAGAGACGGTCCATCTGATTGTCGGGATGGGGTGGGTTCTGTAACATCCCAGCAAAACTCCAGGTTTCAAATTGACCGTATTGAACTCCACCCCCTTGTTCGCCAAGGTGTCCAGCCAGTGCCCCTAGGGCGTCAATAGCACGCAAGGTTTGTCCTCCATTGGTATAACGCTGTAAACCAAAACCTGCCCAAATACAAGCCGGGTGGGTCTGGCCATATTCAAGGGCAAGTTTGCGTATAGTGGGTATAGGAACTCCCGTAATTTCACAACAGTGCTCAAGGGAAATGTCGCTTTTAAGATAGTGGATGAATTCTTCGTGCCCTAACGTATAGGTACTCAAGTTGGGGTCTATGAGGTTTTCTTCCACAAGCACCTTAGCAAATCCTAACGCCAGAAGCCCATCGGTGCCCGGTCGGACCTGTACAAACTGATGAGTTCGGGCGGCTGTAGCACTAAAATGCGTATCAAAACAAACAACGTTTGCCCCGCGATCGATGGCCTCAAAAATAATGGGCATTTGGTGCACGGCTGTCCAAGCCGGGTTGACTCCCCAGAGCCAAATTAAGTTAGACTTAGCCATGTCTTGCGGATCCGAACAAAAGAACGTTCCGAAGTCTAAGGTTTGAGCATCAACTCCTGCCGACCAACATGGGGAACCGACCGCTCTGGTGGTTGCTCCGAGGCCTGTGAAGAGACCTTCCATAGCATTGTGCAAAATGCCGAAATTTCCTGAGTACTTATTTAGGGCGAGAGGCAAAGTGGTTCCATACTGCGTTTTAAGGTCAAGAATTTTTTCTGCGATAAGGTTTAACGCTTCATCCCACGAAATTCGCTCCCAAAAACCACTATAACGACTCCTCTGGCGCATAGGGAAACGGATGCGCTGAGGACTGTAAACCTTTTTCACATCATCGAGAGCTTTCGGACAGAGTTTTCCCTTGGTGTATTCGTGATGGGGGTTTCCGGTGACAGAGATAAGCACGCCCTTGCGGGTAGTGCTTACAATGCTACACGTATCATAGCAGTTACGGGGACATAGATTATAATGTAATCCCATATATGATCATCCTTACGATGCATTCTCTCGTATTGTATTATTCGTTAGAGTTTACTAAAAAACCTCTGAGTATGAATGAAATAGGGAAATTACTTTGTGAGTTAAACAATATAGGAGCCCAGAAAGCATGGGGTTTTCACCCCCCAACTTCCGGGCTCCTTAGCATTGCGGAAAATCATTCAATTTGGAGAAATTAGAACAAGGCGTTGATATGAATGCCTACCGCGCTAAGATAGAAAAGGATCCGACCGAGAATTTCCCCAAGGGCAGCCAGTACAGTAACGACTACAATTAATTGAGGTTTTTCAACGTGACCCTTTTTAAGAAGGGCAATCAAAAGAACGAGGGGAGCTATCCATCCCAGAAGAGCGCGAGCCCAAAAGAGTGGGTTGCTCAAAAGGAAGTTTAAGGTAGCTGCTCCTTCTACAGTTGCACTGAGCATGGAACCATAGACTATAGTGATGAGTAAGCTCAAAATAGTGAATCCGAGTGACCCTTGTAGCAGACGTTTCCTTTGAGCAGGTTGTAAAAGTTCTTTCCCGAGGACTAAAGTGCAAAGTGCCCCGAGTAAGCCAGTGGTTAGTAAAAAGAAGAAAACCGGTCCGATGTTATTCCAAGCTGGAACACGGGGTAGGACATAAATCATGGCACTGCTAACAACTCCCATCAAACCAAGGACAGAAGTAACTCCTAAGCCGAAGGAAGGATTACTTGATGGTTGCCTTGACTTCCAATAGAGGTAGATCCAGGCCAGGAAGGTGAGGAGGAATAGGAGAATTTCACGGCTTAACCACGAGGAAGCCAGGTGGGTTAAGGCACGATAGGCCGCTTCAGGATGCCCAAGATGAAACAGTGAAGCCAACAAAGCTAGGGCCAGTAAGATCCCAGAAACAAGGGTACCTTTTCTTAATAACTTGCTATCAAGGTGATCACGGTTTAACCACCAGAGCATGAGGATGATCCCAATTCCGACTTGTCCCAGAACGGTAAAGGTAATTAACGGCCATTCCAAGTCTCCCATAGGTTAACCCCTCCTTATTTGTTTGCCTTGTTTCGGTCCGATAAATCGAATCGATGGCGTTGTGATATTCGGACTGGGTAGCCCGGGTAAAGTCTTGAGTACCCCGATCTCTTGGTCAAGACTTGAGTTTATTTCCACAAGTTCCAAGGCCCCTGTAATACAACCGGCGACACAAGCTGGTTTTTCTCCTTTGTCAATGCGCTGATAGCACAAATTGCATTTTTCAACTTTCTTTTTTGCTGGGTTAAATTGCGGGCGATCATACGGACAAGCCATGGTACACAAACGGCAGCCAATGCAGCGATTAGGATCATGGACCACGATCCCATCTTCGCGTTTCGTGTAGGCCTCTACCGGGCAGACGCGGAGACATTCTGGATGAGCGCAGTGGTTGCAAGCCATAGAGAAAAACATGCGGGTAGGAAGTGGGTAATCTTCTTCATGGAGTTGAAAAACCTTACGCCACTGGGGGGCGGCATCAATTTGATATTCATTTTTGCAGGCCATTTCACATCCCCGACAGCCCACACATTTCTCTGAGTTGTGTAAAAAGCCAAGTTGTTTACTCAAAAGGGATTCCTCCTCATGCTTTTTCAATCATTACGAAATTATCGTGAAAGGCTACCCCGTTGTTGCCGGTCGCTTGTTTACCCATATCGCTTGGTGTTGCCTTTAAGGTGTAATTAACATTGAAGATAGAGTTTTTATACCAAGACTCATAAGCTACGATGACATTTTGAGAAGTCGTTTGAGTTAGGTGGGCTTTAACAGTGACGGAGCCAAGGTCGTTATAAATCTTGACCATATCTCCTTCCGAAATGCCGTATTTAGCGGCCAGAACAGGGTGAATCTCTACCTTGGGCTCAGGGTTTGCGGTCATCATCCAGTCCAGGTTTTGGAACTGGGAGTGCAAAGCATGTTGCGGATGGGGCGTCATGAAGCGGATCGGGTATTTCTCTGGGGTCTTCATTTCTTCGACCCATATCGGGAGGGCGGGCAGCCCGTTCTTCTTGGCAAGTTCACTGTGAATTTCAATCTTCTTGGAAGGGGTGCGGAATTTTCCATCGGACCAGGAAGCAGAAGGCAGGTTTGCCTTGCGCGGCGCATTGATAAGTTCTTTATAATCGTTAATCCCGAGCATTTTAAGCATGCCTGGGTTAAACTCTTTGGCTAACCATTCCTCTGGTGATCCTGACGTAGGGAAGGTACAAGAACCTGGTTCCAAGGCATTCATTTTTTTAGAGAGTAGCATGGCTAGTTCAACATCACTTTTTGATTCGTACAGAGGGTCAATGGCCCTTTGGTTGATACCGACCCAATAGTGCCAATAGCTGGCCATGACATCCCAGTCTTCAAAATGCGTGGTTGCTGGCAAAACAATATCGGACATCTCGACGGTCTTATTGAAAAAGGAGTCTACGGTAACGACAAATTCCATGGAGGAGAACATTTTTTCGATGGCGTGAGTGTCAGGATCCTGGGAGCCAGGATTTCGACAAGCAAGCCATAGCATTTTCACCGGAGGATCGCTTTGGGCTAAGACATCGTGGGCAAAGTTGTTCATGTTGATGGAGCGATCCCCTTCTTTGCCATCTGGGCCGATAAACCCTTTAGAACCCTTAGGGGCAGAGTTTATCATAGCATTATAGTTGAAGCCCCATGTTTCTAAGTGACCGTAGTTGACGCCCCCACCGGATTTTCCGACATTGCCTGTCATGACTCCGAGAGCATCGATAATGCGGACGTTCTGACCGCCGTTAATATGGCGCTGCATGCCGTAGCCAACCCACATGCTGGCCGGTTTTGCTGTTGCGTATTCTCTGGCAATTTCCATGATAATGTCTTTAGGCACTCCTGTTTTTTCAGAAGCCCAGTCCAGGGTTATATCTTTTTTGATATAGTCCACCCATTCATCGAACCCGACGCTGTTGGCGCGTGCATACTCCCAATCGACCCAGTTATTATCGATAATATAGCGAGCCATGCCCAAAGCGAGAGCCCCATCTGTGCTGGGGTTAACTTGAATGTAGAGATCCGCTTTTGAAGCGGTGGACGTTACGATCGGATCAATGACAACGAGTTTAGCACCGCGTTCCCGAGCTTTGTTAATGAAAGGGAATGTGTGAATTGCTGTCCAAGCGGCATTTTGTCCCCAGAGAATAATATACTTAGCATTGACCATGTCTTCGGGGTCATTACAATAAAGCGTACCGAAATCATAGGTCTGGGCATCAATTCCAGCGGGCCAGCAAGGGGTTCCAAGGGCCCGAGTTGTATAGCCGAGGCTGGACATTGTCCCTTCTGCACCATAGTGAACAATACCAAAGTTTCCAGAGTACTTATCAAAGCAGATCGGGAGTGTTGAACCATAGCGCTTCTTTAAATCTAGGATTTTCTTGGCGATGGTATCCATAGCTTCATCCCAACTAATCCGGGTCCAGTTGCCGGAACCACGAGGAGATTGTTTCATGGGATATTTAATGCGATCGGGGCTATAGACACGGCGGGTGTAAGTATATCCTTTGAGGCAAAGTTTGCCGTTGGTATAGCCATGCTTAGGATCTCCTTCAACTTTTTTGAGGATGCCGTCTTGTACATAGCTAATCTGACCGCAAGTGTCGTAGCAGTTGCGGGGGCAGACATTGCGAAATGTTTTCATTGTATCAGAAAGTTGATTCGTTGCAATGGCAGAGGGAGAATTGGTTAACATATTAAAATTAAATAGGGTAAGGCTAGAGACAGCCGCAGCCGCTCCTCCAAGGAATTTGCGTCGCGTTAGTTTCATAAGGATCCCCCTTCGTGTTTAATGCATGGAAATCGTTGATGGCCTCGAGCACTTGACTTATGGCAGAAAAGACTGGATGCTCGGTTGATCGAAAAACGGTTTGGGCAAATGGTCCTAACCAACGGCCAAGGTGTTGCCCCCAAAACTCGTGGTAAAGGTTCTCGTAGTGGAAAGCTTGAACGTCTTTTTTTGCCAACTGGACGATTTTAATCCGCCTAAGGAGGTAAGCTGCGAATTCAAGTTCAGTGGCAATAAAATCATCAGGTTCACCCCCTTGAGCTAAAGCCTGTAAGCCTTCTTGAATGTACAGTTTACGGACAGCTAAGGTTTGTTCTTGCATCACTAAATGGTCAGGTGACAAATAAACGGATTCATAGGGGGGGGCTGCAGGAGAAGTCGGGCCGACAAAGAGGCGGTTAAACTCGTAGCACATCAAGCGATACTCGTCGTCATCCGTGTTTGTGCAGTGAGCCAAGGTTTCTGTGGCTGAAATTAGTTCGTCAAGTTGATAGTGGTTGGCGAAGGCCGTGCAAGATTTCAAGAGTGGACCTAAGGTACTGGCTAGTTTTTCTCCTCCTTCGGCGAAGATAAGACTCAGTGCGAGCAGCAAGTCCTCATGAATCTTGAGAACTGGGGTGGGTGAGCCTGGGTGACGATGGTGATGATGTGTCAAAAGAAGCCCTCCTTTCTCATAGGCGAGATATCTTGTACCTATATTCACTTAGGCTCTATAGCATAGTTCGTTTTTCTTTGTTTTGTCCCTTTAGAGCGGAATATGAAATAAGAGGTCTGGAGTTGTAGAAAAAAACAAAAGCCCTTCTCCGCAAGGGGAGAAGGGACTCAGTCCGGCCATATCATTTTTAAGCGACCAATCTTAAGGGCAAGAAAGAGATTAACTTGGTTCTCTAAAGAGGATAAATCACGGCCTAAAATTTCTGAGGCCTTTTTGAGACGGTAGCGGAGGGTGTTCGGATGGAGGAAAAGCTTCTCTCCCGCAGCATTAAGGTCTGTATTGCAGGAGAAATAAGCTAACAATGTTTCTTCAAGAGCAAGATTGCTTTCCTTATCAAATTTCAGAAGAGGGCCGAGAACTTCTGAACGATAGTCTTCCAGCTCTTGACGGTCAAACCGATGTAATAAACGCATAATCCCAAGATCCCTAAACGATATTAAGCGTTCTGGATTGTCTAAGAGTTGTCCTAATTCGAGTGCTGTTCTTGCTTCTTGAAAGCTTCGGTGTAGATAACGGGCAGAGGAATACAAGTTGCCCAGGCCAAATAGGAAGGGTTCTTTTATGGAAAAGGTATTGACCTGTTGAATGATCGGTTTAAGAAGATGAAATGCCTGAGCATGCCATTCTGCTTGGGGGATCATGTCCTGGAGCGGAAAAAGGAAGACAACTTGACCATTGCGTTCGAGACAAATTGCCTTGGAGTGGCGAGAACGCAAACTCAAAGCCATTTGGGTGAAAAAGTCTTCAAAGCGTTCGCTTTCGGCGGAATCGGGATTATAACCGGGAATTTCACCCACAACCACAAAGTGAGGTTTCGAGAAATCCCATCCCCATAACTTGCCTCGTGAAATGATAACCTCCAGAGAGTCAAAATTATTGTAAAGTAAATCAAAGAGAAAATCTCTGTGATGTTGGCGTTCACTGTCCTGAAGGCACTGTGTCTTAGCGAGTTCAAGTAAGATGAGGGTAGCAGTTTTCGAGAGGAAAAAGCGTTCAATACTTCCGATATCTTGAAGGTTGGCCGCTAAACCAAGAAAGCCCAAGGTTCCTTCTGCCCCTGAAAGCGGACACCAGGTTAGGGGAAGGGTTTGGTACTCTTTCTGGGTCCACTGCCCTTTAGAGAGTTGAACAAAAGGTGAGTCAGGTGATGGGTGGGGGTGGGACAGCTTTGGGGGGGTGAAAGAGATGGGGGCTACGGGAAGGGATTTCCCCCCTGCCCATTTAAGAATTTCAAGTTGTTTATTCAAAAGGAAGATATCCCACCCGAAAATCTCTTGTACGTTGTTCAAAAACGAAAATCCATCTCCGTTGGTCAAGTGTTCAACAATCATTTGAGAATAATGTTCACTGGCTAGCAGGATACGACCTAGTTCTCGCTCTAACCAATCCGTTGCTTTGGCGCAAAAGGATGGCCAGGAAGAAGGTTCTTGTTGGGTAAAGAGCAAGACGAATCGTTCGTTGGAAATCTCAAGCTTCAGAGAAACAGTCGAGTCATCGCGGGGTTCCAATGTGATTGTTTCACCAGTAAAAGGTAAGGAGAAGGTTTTAATCCCTGTGAAGCGGAGTGTATGAACGGATAACTCGGAAAAGTTTTGCATCGAGGCATGGGTGTCGCCTAGGGTTTGCAACAATAAAGCCTCCTGGAGGCGACCAATCGTGATCGGTTGGGGGAGGTTGGGGTTCTTCATCCATCCACCTCGTCTTAATGTAATTGGTACACAGTATAATATCCTGTCTTTTAGTTAGTATACAACTATTTACAAGATCCGAAACCAATTTTGCGGGTCGTGGATTATTTTCCTTTGCTCGAAGGGACCAATGCATAGGGACCAAAGTGGAATAAACGCATACCAAATTGACTTACGGGTTTTAAAAGAGGACTAACAGCCCACATGATTCGAGCACTCAAAAATCCGACGATGGCTCCAGCGATGACGTCTGTAGGCCAATGAACTCCTGTGTAGACACGGGCAACTGCCACAAGGATTGCTAAGGTGGTAAAGCTATAACTTACCCAACGATCAGAGTTTTTCCATGATCCTGCTGCAAAAGCAAAACTGCCCGATACATGATCACTGGGAAACGAAGCATCAATAGAGTGGGGAATGAGCTGGGTGAACGATCCTTTTGGGAGGGAAACAAAGGGGCGTGGTCGAAACCATACATGAGATACGAGAACATTAATCAGCAAGGCGAAAATCCCGGAAAATCCCGCCACGATCAGGGCGTGTCGGCGGTTACCTTCGGACTCTGGCATGGTAAACCAAGCAACCAGAAACAAAAGACCGTATAGTTCCAAGGCGTATTGAGCGGTAAAGGACATAAATTTATCGAGTAGGGGTACATGTCCTGCCCACTGGTTGATCAAATGGTAGCCAAAGAGATCGAATGAATTCATGCTATATCCTCCTTATACTTGGAAACTTGATTGTCATCCACTTATAGAGACGAAGCAACTTTGTAAAAGGTTCGCGAACTTTTTACAAAGTTTCCTCGTCTTGTTATTTGAGAGATTATGACAGCGCATTATGAATAGTACATGCGGCTTGTTTAAAGAAAGCTTCACATTAATGGGTATGATATGATGGTAAGGTAGAATAGGGCTGAACTGAGATAAAACTGCGCGGAATTTGCTAAGAGGGGACGAACTGATGCTGTGAACATGACAGAGTTAAAGCTGATTGAACAAGTTCGTTCAGGGAATGAGGAAGCATTTGCCCGCTTGCTTAAGCAATACACCCCTTATGTTTATCGCACTGCGTCTGTACTCTTGCACGATGGACATGAGGCGGAAGATGTCGCACAGGAAATTTTCCTGAAAGTTTATCGCTCAATTAACGAATTGCAGGATCTGCGGGCGTTTAATTCTTGGTTCAAGCGGATTATTACCAACAGTTGCTTAGACCGGTTAAGAAAACAGAAACCGACCCCGGTGCCGGACACAGAATTAGATCGGATCCTTGAAAAGAACCCTCAAAAATCGGATCAACGGTTAGAGATGCAAGAGGCTATCCTTCAATTGATTCCAGAATACAGAGAAGCATTAATGCTCAGAGAATGGCAGGGTTATGATTATCAGGAGATTGCAAACATGCTCTCTATTCCTCTGGGAACAGTAAAATCTAGAATTCATGGTGCGAGGGTACAACTACGCAAGATTCTTTCGGATTAAAGAGTGAAGGAGTGAAAAACATGAATTGTTCTGAATGCACGGCCCAGATTACCGAATATCTCGATGGGGAATTGCCGGTTTTAAAAGAAACGTTAATTAGGAATCATTTGCTGTCTTGTCCGAATTGCCAAGGATGGGCTGATGAACTTCAGAAGCTTAGCTTCCAAATCAAACAAGCTATGAATAGTATTCCTGTTCCCGATGATTTGGAAGAACGAATATTGACCTCGATCCGAAAAGAGCACAGAGTCGCTCACAAGCAAGCACGCTGGACTGGTCTTGCACTTATCGTTCTGGGGGTTCCAATCCTTTCACTATTTTCTCCGTTCTTGCTTAGTGTACTCCGCTTGTTTTATAAGACAACATCCGTATTAATGCATACATGGCTGACGTTCATCACGCTTGTTGTGCCTCCGGTAATTGGGCTGGGGATCACACTGGCCGTCGTTTTTCTCGCAGTCCTTGGGGTGTACTTCCTACGAGCCTTGTTCAAGGGATTTCAATTTGAGGAGGTGTTGTCATGATGAAGAAGAGCCAGTTAATGATGGTAGCATTTCTGACGGGGATCTTTCTGATGATGGCACCGTTGTCAGCATTTGCAGGTACGTTGCTCACACAGATGGGTGGGAATCCGGTTGTGGTTCCCGTAGGGCAGATGATTGAGAATGTCTTGGCGGTGGGTTCCGATGCCCGAATTGGGGGCACTGTCAATGATATTGTTCTCGTCATCAATGGGGATACTTATCTTGAACCAGATTCTCAAGTTGATTTAGTCATCGATCTTGGTGGAAGCGTGCATAATTTCTCACAAAGACCTGCTAAAAAGGGAATCTTTGAATTGAATTTCTCCTTGAAATTCATTAATAACTTTTTGCTTGCTGGAGCGGTGGTGGCTGGATTTTGGTTTTTAAGGTTCATGGGGAGTTTGTTGGGTATTATTTTACTGACTTGTTTAGGCTATCTGCTGAGAAATTACGTAAGGCAATCCTCAAGACGATCTGAAGAGTTATTGGCTTCTTCTGCTGCCCGCTTATTTGGAATTGGCACGGCTGTCTCGCTGGTTTTCCTTGCCCTTATTATTCTTCTTTCTCTGACGGTGATCGGTATCCCTCTAGCTATTTTGATGCTTATTGCCAACCTAATAGCCGTCGTTTTCGGCATCGTTCCGATCATGGAATATATAGGGAAGAAGTGGCTGTCCGTAAAACTATTAGAATACCCAGTTTTGACGAGCCTTCTGATAGAAGCAATCTTTTTTGTGGCTTTAGTCAATCTTCCTCTGATCGGGGTTCTCTTCTTAGTAGGGTCAGGAATCATGGGGTTAGGGCTCGTCTGGACGCTCCTTTGGCTTCGGTATAAGCAGCCAAAGATATTAGTATAGATCAGAAATTTAGTTTTGTATACCGGTAGGATGAACGGGAATACTGCAAAAGAGAGGGGAACGTATGAAACCAAACCAGATAATTAAATTGGATCAAGTTTTTCAAGCGATTAACGCTGGTATTATTGTGATTAATGATCAAGATTTGGTCTGCTATTGTAATCCAGTTGCAGCTCACTTAATTGGTTTAGGGATGCAGGATATTCTTAATAAGAAAATAACGGAGGTTATTCCAAATTCTGAACTCTTTAGGGTATTACAAGAGGAAGAATCAAACGCTGATCAACTTATGATCGGGGACCGGATGGTTATTACAAGTCGTTCACCCATTGATCAAGATGGGAAAATGGTGGGTGCGGTCGCAGTTTTTCAGGATGGCAGTGAATTGCAAAGAGTATTATCTCGCTTAGATAACACCCAAAATAGCCTAACGGGGCTCGAAAACATTTTTGAACAAGCCTATGATGGCGTGATGGTGGTCGACAGTCAAGGGATTGTGACAAGGATTACCAAAACTTACTGTCGTTTCCTTAATATAGCGCAAGAGGATGCAGTTGGTCGCCATTGTACTGAGATTTTGCCTACAAGTCGAATGCATATTGTTGCTCAAACGGGACATGCAGAAATCGGCGAGGTCATGGATATTAATGGCAAAGAAGCGATGGTGATGCGTCTTCCCCTGAGAGAGAATGGAAAACTCATCGGTGCTGTGGGGAAAGTTATGTTTCGTGATGTTCAGGATCTGCGTACGCTGGCTGAGAAACTCGATGTATTGGAAAATAAACTTAAGTTTTATGAGAAAGAATTAAAGCACTATCAGAAATTCCGCTATACCTTTAGCAATATCATAGGCAAGAGTCAAGCTATTTTGCAGACTAAGGTATTGGCTGAAAAGGCTGCGCTAGGAAAGTCAACCGTTCTTTTACGTGGAGAAAGTGGGACAGGAAAAGAGCTTTTTGCGCATGCCATTCATGCTGCTAGTTTGCGTCATGATCAACCGTTTGTGCGAGTGAACTGTGGGGCAATTCCTGCAGAACTTTTAGAATCAGAGCTTTTTGGATATGAAGAAGGAGCTTTTACCGGAGCCAAAAAAGGAGGCAAACCTGGGAAATTTGAGCTGGCAAATAAAGGGACGATCTTTTTGGATGAAATTGGGGATCTTCCGCTTGGGATGCAAGCTAAAGTTCTGCGAATCTTGCAAGAAAAAGAAGTGGAACGAGTGGGAAGTAACCGGTTGCAACATCTGGACATCAGGGTAATAGCAGCCACCCATCGAGATTTAGAAAAGATGATGAACGTAGGAGAATTTCGACGTGATCTTTATTATCGGTTAAATGTTTTTACGGTGACGATTCCCCCTCTGAGAGAGCGGGAAAGGGATGTCTTGCTTTTAAGTGAACATCTTTTAGATAAATTCCAACGGGAATTGGGATCATCTGTGAAAATTCTCGATCGTCGGGTGGCGGAATTATTCCAGCTTTACTCGTGGCCCGGAAATGTTCGCGAACTGCAGAACTCACTAGAGAGGGCCATTAATGTTGCCGAGGGCTATGTGATCCATCTTGAAGATCTTCCCCTTTATCTTCAAGACTTGGAGGGGCGGCGATCGACTACATCCCTTCAGACTTTGACGCTTGAAATGGCTGATGCAGAGCGTAGGGCAATCATAAAAGCCCTTAAGACTGCCAGAGGAAATAAGACAAAAGCAGCGGAATTCTTGGGAATTCATAGAACCAATCTTTACAAGAAGATGGAGAAATACGGCTTAGAAGGGGAAATTAGCGATGGAATGGTGTAGTGATTTCGCGATATGTAGCGAAAGAGATACAGTGATCTGACAATAGGGAACAATAAGGATTTTTCGGATTAAACAGATAACTACTTGTAGTGAATATGCTACACATAGTTATCTATTTAACAATACCCCCCTCAAAAAACCCTAGAAGGTAAAGGCCTTCAGGGTTTTTTTGCGTTTGGCATGGATCTTGCTTAAACATAAGTCGTGCGCAAATTTTGATTCTTCTGCAAGGTGCACGAAAGCATGAATGGACTGTCTATGAATCAATGATTCGGATACCCTGAAACTATGAACAGGAGGGTAAGAAATGAAGAAGGCGATCTTAACAGCAGATGAAGCGATGGCGTTAATTAATGATGAAAGTATGGTCGCCATTGATGGTTTTGTCAGCATTGGACACCCAGAAGAACTGACCACGGCCTTGGAAAAGAGATTTCTGGCAACAGGTCACCCTGAAAATATATCGCTGGTGTACGCAGCAGGGCAGGGGGATTCTAAAGATCGCGGGATGAACCATCTAGGGCATGAGGGTCTTGTCAAGCGTGTCGTTGGTGGGCACTGGAATCTAGCACCTAAGTTAGGTAAGATGGCCGTCGAAAATAAAATTGAAGCCTATAACTTCCCCCAAGGGGTGATTACCCATCTCTTCCGAGATATTGCAGCAGGCAAGCCGGGGACGTTAACCCACATTGGATTGGAAACGTTTGTCGATCCACGCCGGGATGGAGGGAAGCTTAACCAGATCACGCAGGAAGATTTAGTGGAGCTTATCCGACTCAAGGGAAAGGATTACCTTCTCTATCATTCATTTCCCATAGATGTGGCTCTTTTAAGAGGAACGTCAGCGGATGAAGATGGAAATATCTCCATGGAACGGGAAGCTCTTACTTTAGAAGGTCTGTCGATTGCACAAGCTGTGAAAAACAGTGGGGGGTTAGTCATAGTTCAAGTGGAGCGGGTGGTTCAAGCTGGAAGTATTAAGGCCAGAGATGTCAAGATTCCGGGAATTTTAGTGGATGCGGTCGTGATATCAAGCCGAGCAGAATATCATATGCAGTCGTTCGGCGAGCAATATAATCCCTCTTACAGTGGGGAAATACGATTTCCCTTAACAGAACTCAAAGCCATTCCTCTGGATGAGCGCAAGATTATTGCCAGAAGAGCCTTTAAGGAAGTGAATTCAGGGGCGATTGTCAATTTAGGAATTGGAGTTCCCGAGGGGGTAGCCTCCGTTGCCGCTGAAGAAGGAGTGTTGGATCAATTTGTCTTGACGGTGGAATCTGGTCCGATTGGGGGAGTCCCTGCTGGAGGGGCGAGCTTTGGGGCAAGTTTTAATCCAGATTGTATTGTGGATCAACCCTACCAGTTTGATTTTTACGATGGTGGCGGACTTGATGTTGCAATCTTAGGGATGGCTCAGATGGATCAAGAAGGGAATGTCAATGTTAGCCGTTTCGGATCACGCATTGCTGGGGCAGGGGGATTTATAAATATTTCTCAAACAGCCAAAAAGGTTATTTTCTGTGGGACATTTACAGCCAATGGCCTAGAAGTGGAGGTTAAAGACGGAAAGCTTGAAATTTTAAAAGAAGGTAAGATATCCAAGCTGATCCAAGAGGTGGAGCATATCACGTTTAGTGGAAACTATGCACGCAAGAAGGGGCAAAAGGTGTTGTTCATCACAGAGAGAGCCGTTTTCAGCTTAGGAGAACAAGGTCTTGTGCTAGAAGAAATTGCTCCAGGGATTGATCTTGAAAAGGACATTTTGGCGCGGATGGATTTCAAGCCCATTATTTCTGAAACGTTAAATACCATGGATCCGAGTTTATTTTACCCTGATCTCATGCAAAAGGGTCGGGAAGTTAATGAAAGGTGTGTCGCAAAATGAAAATTAAAGATAGAGTAGCCCTAATTACGGGAAGCGGTCAAGGAATAGGCAAGTCCATTGCCTTAACGTTCGCCCAAGAAGGCGCAACGATTGCGGTCAATGACATAGCGTTCAACGAAAGTAAGGCCATGGAAACGGTAGAAGAACTCCGGCAACTGGGGGTCAAGGCGGAACTTTTCTTAGCAGATGTCAGCCAAGAAGCTGAAGTGAACGCTATGGTGGAAAAGGTGATCGAAACGTTTGGCAGAGTAGATATCTTGGTTAACAACGCAGGAATTAATCGAGATGGTCTCCTTCACAAGGGAAATCTAGCGAACTGGGAGGCGGTTATGGCGGTCAATCTGACGGGTCCCTTTCTTTGCACAAAAGCTGTTCTGCCCTCAATGCGCGGGCAGGGCTATGGACGAATCGTGAATCTTTCTTCGTTGACTGCACGGATGGGGATTTTCGGGACAGGCTATTATGCAACCTCGAAATCAGGGCTAATTGGATTAACAAAAGTAACAGCGGCTGAAAATGCCACCAAGGGCATTACCTGTAATGCTTTGGCACCGGGGTATATCAATACGGACATGATGAATAAATACCCTGAGGATAAACTAAAAGTTCTGATCGCCAAAATCCCGGTAGGTCGTTTTGCTGAACCGATAGAAGTAGCCGATGCGGCGCTCTTTTTAGCCTCAGATTCTTCTTCCTATATCACAGGTGCAGTTCTGGATATTAATGGTGGATTTCTTATTTAATCATAATACAGGAGGATGAGACATGAGAGAAGTTGTTATTGTCAGCGCAGTTCGAACCCCGATTGGATCCTTTGGAGGCACAATAGGACAAGTCCCGGCTGTCGAATTAGGGGCACTCGTCATTAAAGAGGCTCTAAGAAGGGCTGGCATAAAACCGGAACAAGTCGATGAAGTGATTATGGGCAACGTCTTGCAAGGAGGTCTGGGGCAGAATCCCGCACGGCAGGCTGCCATAAAGGCCGGTATTCCTCAAGAAGTACCGTCGTGGACACTGAATAAACTTTGTGGATCAGGGCTTAAATCCGTTGAGAGTGCGGCTCAAGCTATCATTTCAGGAGATGCTGAGATCATTGTCGCGGGTGGAATGGAAAGTATGTCGATGGCACCGTATGTCCTGCCAAAGGCCCGAACAGGTTATCGAATGGGAAATGGCGAGCTGATTGACGTCATACTCCAAGATGGATTAATGGATGCTTTTTATGATATTCACATGGGTATTACTGCGGAGAACATTGCTGAACAGTTCGGAATTTCTCGTGAGGAACAGGATCAGTATGCGCTGATGAGCCAAAATCGGGCAGAGGCAGCTATCAAGTCTGGTAAATTTGAAGAGGAGATTGTTCCTGTTCAGATTTCCCAGAGGAAAGGAGAACCCATAGTCTTTAAGCAAGATGAATTTCCGCGCTATGGTACAACCGTTGAATCCTTAACGAAACTCCGTCCAGCCTTTAAAAAAGAAGGGACAGTGACTGCGGGGAACGCTTCAGGAGTTAATGACGGAGCGGCCGCTGTGGTCGTAATGTCTAAGGAAAAGGCCCTCGAATTAGGGATAGAACCGTTGGCTTCCATAGTCTCTTGGGCTTCAGCTGGAGTTGATCCTAAAATCATGGGTACAGGACCGATTCCGGCCAGCCGCAAAGCGTTGACCAAAGCAGGGCTCACGATTGAGGATATCGATCTCGTGGAAGCCAACGAAGCCTTTGCTTCCCAAACTATTTCAGTGGCCCGAGAGCTTCGTTTCGATATGGAAAAAACGAATGTTAACGGTGGTGCGCTTGCTTTAGGGCATCCGATCGGGGCTAGTGGGACGCGAATCTTAGTAACCCTCTTGTACGAGATGAAACGGAGAAAGGTTCAAAGAGGGCTCGCTACACTTTGTATTGGTGGAGGACAGGGGACGGCCATGGTTGTTCAGAGCTAAATACCCGCTGCAAGAGGACTTAGAGAAAAAGCAAAGCAAAATTTCATGGAGGTGTTATTCATGGCAGTCTTAGGAATTATTTTAAGCTTGGGACTCTTAATGTTCATGGCCTATCGCGGCTTTTCGGTCATCTTCTTCGCCCCTGTTTTTGCAATACTGGCGGCCATATTTTCCGGAATGGCAATTATGCCCACGTATACGGAAATATTCCTGCCGAATCTGGCAAACTATCTGAAAGTATACTTCCCATTCTTCCTCTTGGGAGCTGTGTTTGGTAAAGTCATGGAAGAATCGGGTGCAGCAAAAGCGATTGCTAAAGCAATTGTTCAAAAGCTCGGAAAAAAACAAGCGATGTTATCGGTGGTCTTGTCGGCGGCGATTCTCACGTATGGTGGGGTAAGTCTTTTCGTCGTAGCGTTTGCCGTGTATCCGTTTGCAGCATCGATCTTTAAAGAAGCGGATATTCCCAAACGTCTTGTCCCAGCAACAATCGCCTTAGGGGCCTTCACGTTTACCATGGATGCTCTTCCGGGTACACCTCAGATTCAAAACTCAATCCCGATGAAGTTTTTTAACACGGACCTTTATGCTGCTCCGGTCTTCGGAACCCTAGGTGCTATTATCGTGTTGGTTGCAGGTATAGCCTATTTAGAGTGGCGAAAACGGGTGGCACACGCTGCGGGAGAAGGGTATGGAACGAATCATAAGAACGAACCAGAGCTTGTGGAAGATGGTAATTTGCCCAACCCTTGGCTATCTGCTTTGCCTCTAGTTTCGGTGCTCGCAGTGACCTTGATTTTACAAAAGCTGATTTTTCCCCATTGGAACATCACGTCCTGGGTATCCCAAGCACCTTACAGCATTCCTAAAGCCGGAGTTGTGGGAACGATGAACAACTGGGCTCTGATGATTGCGTTGATTGTTGGAATTATGCTAGCCTTTATAATTAACCCTCGGCGCATTAAAGGGAATGTAGCTAAAGCCATTAATCTTGGAGCCATTGGTTCCTTGTTAGCAGTCATGAATACCGCTTCTGAAGTAGGCTTTGGTAATGTTATTAAATCCCTGCCTGGTTTTCAGACTATAGCCCATGCTTTGACAGGGATTAATGCAGGAGGCAGTCCCCTGTTGTCTGAAGCGGTGACAGTAAACACCTTGGCCGGGGTGACAGGTTCAGCTTCAGGTGGTTTGAGTATTGCCTTGGATACCTTTGGTAAGCATTACTTGGATTGGGCTGCAAAAACCAATGTAAGCCCCGAATTGCTTCACCGTGTTTCTTCCATGGCTTCAGGGGGAATGGATACACTACCCCATAACGGCGCAGTTATCACACTTCTTGGAATTGCTGGTTTGACTCATAAACAATCTTACAAAGATATCTTTGTTATGACCCTTATTAAAACAGGAACTGTTTTTGTTCTTATCTTATTGCAAGGCGTTTTCCATTTCGTATAATGATTGAAACCACGAAAGGGAGTAGAAATCAACGTAAGTTGGTTCCTGCTCCCTTTTTGTACCAATCAAAAAGTATAAATTCCAGGTGGCATAAGTTCAACTAAGGCGAACGCCTTCGCCAGGCTTGGCGCTAGCCAAGTTTTCTTTACGCTGAAGTGCTCATGCTCTACCAGACCCTTGCGCTTGCTCAAGCCATTTTTTAGTGACTTTGCATTTAACAATTTTCCCTTTTTCATCAGGTCCTTGAAGTATGATTTTTTCTCCAAATAACCAGTCTAATAGCCCTGTTGAAAATCGCATAAGCCGAAGCTCCCTTCAATAATCTCTATGTTAGATTAACTCTATGGTCTATGAATCATATGATTAGTCTACACCATAAATCTTAAGAGAACCTTAGAAAGTTGGGAATAAAGAGTAGAGATGTTCTCTCTTAAAGAAGGGATATTTTATTTGAGACATGCATAAATAATGACGAAGTCACTGTATCCTTTATAAAGAAAATTTTCACAAAGGAGGTAATATAAAGAATATCTAGAATTGAGTACTAAATTCTGAAATTTTTAATAAGGAGGCAAGGTAGTTTACTAGTCTATAGAGAGAAGGGGGGTAAGGAGGTATGTCAGGACTTATACTGGTTTATACAGGGAATGGGAAGGGTAAGACCACTGCTGCTTTGGGGTTGAGTTTGAGAGCTCTTGGTCATAACCAGACCGTTGGATTTCTACAATTCATGAAAGGGAGTAAGGATTACGGAGAAGTAAAGATATCCTCCCTGTTACCCAATTTTACATTGGTTCAATCGGGACAGAAATCCTTTGTCTCGTATGAAAACCCAGATCCCATTGATATTCAAATGGCTCAAGATGGGCTTAATCTTGCAAGGCGCTGGTTTGAAGAGGATAAGTTTGATCTTATTGTTCTCGATGAAATTTTAGTCGCAGTGGCCTTTCGGTTAATAACCGTTGCCCAAGTCCTAGAATTAGTCCGACAGCGGCCACTTCATCTCAATTTGGTTTTGACGGGTCGATATGCCGCACCCGAAATTATGGAAATTGCGGATACCGTAACCGAAATGACTGAGCAAAGGCATGCTTACCAACGAGGGGTCGAAGCAAAGGCAGGGATGGAATTTTGAACAAGGGAGCACTTGATCAATGGATAGCACGCCTTTTTGAACGAGATCGTCGGGCAACCGCTAAACTCATATCATGGGTTGAAGACGGGGTTGAGCGAGCGTATATTATGCGTTCTGTCTTAAAACAGACTGGACATCAAATGGTAGTTGGAATAACGGGTCCACCGGGCGCGGGAAAAAGCTCGTTGGTTGAAGCGTTGACTAAACTTTACCGTGCTAAGGACGAGAGAGTGGGGATTGTTGCAGTCGATCCCAGTAGCCCGTATACTGGCGGGGCCATTTTGGGGGATAGGATTCGGATGCAAGCCCATGGGACAGACAGAGATGTCTTTATTCGAAGCATGGGGACTCGTGGACACCTTGGAGGGGTGACGCGTTCAACATCCGATATATTACGCATTTTAGAGGGCGGGGGGTATGGGCGACTCCTTTTAGAAACGGTGGGAGTTGGTCAGTCTGAACTTGAAATTATGCAGATGGCAGATACCGTCGTGGTGGTACTTAACCCCGGAACAGGGGACGGAATTCAGGCCATCAAAGCTGGAATTATGGAAGTCGCAGATGTGTTCGTTATTAATAAATCGGATTTGCCAGGGGCCGAACGCATGAAAAACGACATCGAAATGATGTTGAATTTGAGCTGCGATGGAAAACCTTGGCGTCCGCCTGTCGTTTTAACCAGTGTCATTAGCGAAAACGGGTTGGAGAAATTGTACGAAAAAGTTGAGGCTCATCGCGCGTATTTGCTGGAATCTGGGCAGAGGGATGAGCACCGTAAAGAACGTCTCCGACTGGAAGTATGGCGCCAATGGGAAGATGAAACTCGTGCAGCTTTCGAGGATGCATGGGAAGCCGCAACTCAAAAATGGGGAAATTTAGACAGTGAAGATCCCTACGAACTAGCGAGGTTGTTATGGGAAGAGCGTTTTAAAGGAGGATGAGTAAGATGAGTGATAACTTCTTGCGCTGGAAAGCGAACTATGACGCTCAGAGGGAGCGAAAAGGGCCGTTCTTTACAGTGTCTAGTGTTCCGATTGATCCGCTTTATGCACCGGGGCATACAGCGGACATTGATTATGAACGGGATTTGGGAAATCCAGGCGAGTATCCCTATACACGCGGAGTTCGGTCTAATATGTATAGAGGACGACTCTGGACTATGCGGATGTTTGCGGGGTTTGCCACGGCCAAAGAATCTAATGAGCGGTACAAGTTTTTACTCAGCCAAGGGCAAACTGGTTTGAGTGTGGCTTTTGATATGCCAACCATTATGGGCTATGATTCGGATCACCCACGCGCTTACGGAGAGGTCGGTCGGGTTGGGGTGGCCATCGATTCACTTCAAGATATGGAAACCTTGTTCCAGGATATCTCACTTGACCGCGTCAGTACCTCAATGACCATCAATGCGCCTGCCTCCATCATTTGGTCTATGTATGTTGTTGCTGCGGAGAAACAGGGGATATCTGCAAATAAATTAACCGGAACAATCCAAAATGATATTTTGAAGGAATACATTGCTCAAAAGTCTTGGATATTCCCTCCAGATCCCTCAATGCGTCTGATAACGGATATTTTCAAGTTTTCCAAAGATAATGTGCCCAAGTGGAATACCATTAGTATCAGCGGCTACCATATTCGGGAAGCTGGGGCAACGGCATTGCAAGAGTTGGCATTCACACTTGCTGATGGATTTGCTTATGTTGAGGCAGGTATTAAAGCTGGGTTGGATGTGGATGACTTTGCTCCACGCCTATCGTTCTTTTTCAATTCGCATACGGATTTCTTTGAAGAAATTGCTAAGTATCGTGCTGCTCGCCGGATTTGGGCACGTCATATGAAGGAAAAGTACGGTGCGAAAAAGGAAGAGAGCCTACTTCTCCGATTCCATACCCAAACCGCGGGGTGTTCCCTTACGGGTCCACAGCCGGAAAATAACATCGTGCGAACAGCCTATCAAGCAATGGCTGCTGTTTTAGGGGGAGCTCAATCGTTGCACACTAATTCCATGGACGAAGTCTTGGCGTTGCCCTCGGAAAAAGCAGTTCAGATTGCTCTTCGAACGCAACAAGTTTTGGCCTATGAAACGGGTGTAGTAAATACCATCGATCCGCTGGCTGGATCGTATTTTGTGGAGACCTTCACTAATCAAATGGAGGAAGGCGCTGAAGAGTATTTCCGAAAAATTGATGAATTGGGTGGGGTTCTGGGTGCGATTCGAGAGAATTTCTTCCAGCAGGAAATTGCGGATGCAGCTTACCGCTATCAACAAGAGATCGAGAGCAAAGACCGGATTATTGTAGGTATTAATGACTTTGTTAGTGAGGAAAAGGACAAAATTGATTTATTAAAAATTGACCCTGAAGTTGAACGGTCCCAAGTAATCAGGCTTACGGCTTTAAAACAAAGCAGGGATAACATCAGGGTACAGACGACGTTGGAAGATTTGAAGGTTGCAGCTCAAGGATCCGATAATCTGATCCCGAAGATTATGGACGCAGTACGGGCTTATGCTACTGAGGGTGAGATGATAGCAGTCCTCAAAGAAGTCTTTGGGGAGTATCGGGAACAAGCCGTATTTTAGTACAGTGTGGGAGGGAACGTTATGAATAAGACTCGAATACGTGTCCTAGTGGGTAAACCGGGATTGGATGGGCATGACCGGGGTGCTAAAGTGATAGCCCGGGCACTGCGTGATGCCGGAATGGAAGTCATATACTCCGGACTGCATCAAACTCCAGAACAAATTGTGGAAGCGGCGATCCAAGAAGATGTCGATTTAATTGGAATCAGTGTTCTGTCCGGAGCGCACATGACGATCTTCCCGAGAATCAAGGAACTACTGAAAGAGCAGAATGCTGAAGACATTTTACTTATGGGCGGGGGGACAATTCCTGAGGAGGATATCGTTTCTCTTATCGATGATGGGCACGCGGAGGCGTTATTTACCCCGGGAGCAACCACGACTGAGATTGTGAGCTGGATTAACGAGAAATTAGCGGGTAAAGATGAAGTTGGCTGAACAGACATAGAGGATTATAAAGAAGGCGTTCGTCAGATATTGACGAGCGCCTTCTTTAATAAAAAAATACCGCTATAACTCAGAACAAGGATGTTTCAGGATGAAATGGTGCATTTTGAAATTCATTACCTATAATACTGCCCCATGTTACCTCGCTAATATCACGTTTTGAGGAAGTCCCTAGTTCTTCTAGTTCGAAAGTCACTAGTGTTTTATTCCAAATGACTTTATAAATGATTGAGGAGAGTTTGACTAAATCGCCTTCATACACTTCCAATCCGTTTTGATCAGTAAGACCACTCCACTGAAGTAATTCGAATTTCCCGATCGGTTCCCATGATCGACCGGGTACACTCACTGCAAATGGAACTGAACTCTGTGTATCAAAACTTATAGCTTGTGGTTTTAACATTTTCTCCTTAACCTTGTCCCAAACCCTAAATTTTAGTTCTCTCAATTTGTGGTTCCTCCTTAGTAATCTGCGAAAGGCCTTTTCTTAATTGTACGTAAGAAAGGGTTACATTTAAGAGGGTAAGGGAGCTTGTATCTTTTACCAATGACTCAGAAAAACCTTATGATCTGCAGTTATACGTGATAAAATAAGGTACATAGTGATTGACAAGGCCCAGTGAGAAAGGAAGAAACAAGGCTAGAGCAGAAGAGACTGGGGATAAGGAGAACGGAGTGAGATTATGCCATCAAAACGTTTAGAAGGTTTAGGAGCGTCAGTTTTCACCGAAATGGATAATTTGAAAAGAGAACTAGAGAGAGCGGGAAAGCACTTAATCAATCTGAGTATCGGGAGTCCAGATCAGGCCCCAGCGGTGGAAATTCGTAAGATTCTCAGTCAGGCGGTACTTGATGGTACCCAATATGGATATACCCTAACTCGTGGAACGGAGAACTTTCGCAGCGCTTGCGCAGAGTGGTATCAAGAACGATTTGGGGTTACCTTGGATCCTGAAACTGAGGTATTGCCTCTAATGGGCTCTCAGGATGGGCTGGCCCACATTTTCCTAGCCTATATAGATCCTGGGGATCTAGCGCTGATTCCTGATCCGGGATATCCAATTTATACAGCGGGTCTTTTGCTTGCGGGTGGGGAGAAAGTTGCAGTTCCGCTATTAGAGGAGAACGGTTTTTTACCAGATCTGCGGCAAATTGATCCGAATTTAGCCCGCAAGGCAAAACTGTTGTTTTTGAATTATCCTAATAACCCCACTGCAGCAGTAGCGCCACTTTCATTTTTTGAAGAGGTTGTGGAGTTTGCCAAAGAGTATGATCTTCTCATCTGTCATGATGCAGCGTATTCTGAATTAGCATTTGAGGGTTACAGACCTGTAAGTTTCTTACAGGCACCAGGGGCAAAAGAAGTCGGCATTGAATTCCATTCAGTTTCCAAGACATACAATTTAGCTGGCGCACGGTTAGGATTTGTCGTAGGAAATGCGGAAGCTATACGGAATCTCTCTCAACTCAAATCGAATATTGATTATGGAGTATTTGGTCCAGTAATGGCTGCTGGGGCTTATGCACTAAGCTCTGAGCAGGACTCGATTGAAGAAAATCGGTGCGCTTATCAGAGACGGCGGGACCTCTTGATTGAGGGTTGTGCCTTAGTGGGTTGGAAAATGCCAATTCCTCAAGGTTCGATGTTTATCTGGGCGCCCGTTCCTACAGAACAAGACTCAGTATCCTTTGCGATGGATTTAGCTCGAGAAGCCGGTGTGATTGTTGTGCCTGGAGTGGCTTTCGGAGAGCATGGTGAAGGGTATGTGAGGATAGCGATGGTTCAAAATGAATGTGTCCTTCAAGAAGCAGTACGGCGAATTCAGCAGTTTTTGATGCGCTAGCCTTAATACGTACGCTTGTGATAGGAAATCGCTTCTATAAAATTAACATAATTCTGATATAATAAGAAAATATGTCATGTCCAATAAATGGCTATATAGCATAAAGGAGAGATAGGATGATTCGTTCCCAACAACTTGGAGAAGAAAAGATTGGAAAACTTCTACTTAGTTATTCTGTACCGGCAATTATCGGAATGCTGGTGAATGGTCTATATAACATCGTTGATAGAATTTTTGTGGGTCGAGGAGTCGGGTCATTGGCACTTTCGGGGATTGCAATCAGCTTTCCTATTACATTAGCCATCATGGCCTTTGGGATGTTAATCGGAATTGGCGCGACCTCTGTAATTTCCATACGGTTGGGTCAGCAGAAAAGAGAAGAGGCTGAACGGATTGTCGGCAATGCGTTTAGTCTGCTTGTTGGGATTTCGTTGATCATTACCCTATTGGGTTACCTTTTTATGGATCCTCTTTTGGTGGGCCTTGGGGCGAGTTCAGAGGTTCTACCTTACGCCAAACAATATATTAGTGTCCTTCTAGGGGGAGCTGTTTTTCAATCGATCGGGTTTGGAATGAATAATTTTATCAGGGCAGAAGGAAACCCGAGAATCGCCATGTACACTATGATTTTGGGAGCAGTATTAAATACAATTCTCAATCCTATATTTATCTTTGGTTTACATATTGGCGTGGCGGGTTCCGCTCTCGCCACTGTAATTTCTCAGTTCGTTACAGCTGCTTGGGTCATGTATTACTTCTTGGGGAATAAAGCGATGCTTAAACTCAGGTTACGGAATCTCCAGCCGGAATGGATTTTAGTCAAAGACATATTGGGTATCGGGCTTTCTCCGTTTGCTATGCAGTTAGTGGGCAGTTTTGTAACTGTGTTCTTAAATAATGCTTTAGCTATCCACGGTGGGGATTTATCAATTGCGGCAATGGGAGTAATTACGAGCATTACCATGCTTATCTTCATGCCGATCTTTGGGATCGGACAAGGGGTTCAACCAATCCTAGGGTTCAACTACGGAGCAAGAAGATATGATAGAGTTAAACAGGCTTTGAAATTAGCGGTGATCGGTGCCACTGGTGTGATGATTTTTGGCTTCTTAATCGTCGAGTTATTTCCCGCGGCATTGATGTCCCTTTTCAGCACAGATCCTGAGCTCGTCCGTATCGGAGCAAGTGGAATGCGTATATATTTGATGATGCTACCAATCATCGGTTTCCAAGTGACTGTCGTGGGTTATTTTCAAGCAACGGGTAAGCCACGAAAATCGTTATTTTTGAGTTTGTCTCGTCAGCTTATTTTTCTGGTCCCCATGATTTGGATTTTGCCGAAATTTTGGGGATTATCGGGTGTTTGGTTAGCTAGTCCGGTTTCGGATTTTGCTTCTGCCGTTTTGACGGCGGTATGGCTATCACAGGACCTTAAACTTTTACATTATGGAGAATCCATTGTCGAGACTAAATAATAATTGCTGAAAAGGGTCCTAGATAAAACTGCTTATGTGTACTTGGCTAGCCTTATGAATTTTTTTAAAATTGAAGGAAAAACGGGATTTTTGTAGAATGATACCTCAATATAGGTGATTATTAGCATAGACGATGACTATTTTTTGGCCTTTGCATTACAATTATACTAGTACACAAAATCATAAGGGGCAAATCTATCGAGAGATTGAGACGCAAAGCCACGGGTCTTAGGATAGTACAGAATGTCTATCAAAGATAGCCGGGTTGCAGAAACGTACATGACAAATGTCTATCTGCTGAAGGTTCGGTAGATAGATATTTTTTGTTCTCCCGTCAGAAAGTATAAGTTATGCAACTAAGGCTTGGCGTCAGCCAGGTTCTCTATATAGGATGGAGTGGAGGCTGATAGAGGGTTCAAACAATGAGTTATCAAGGACGCGAAACGAAGGGTTACATGCGAGGGCTTTTAATTTGAGAGGAGATGATGTTATGTTCAAGAGATTGTTTAATGTTTCTAGTGTTCGTGGTAAAACAATGCTTACTATTTTACCCTTAATAATTGTCACATTAGTGGTCATGACGGCAATTAGTTATAAATATTCCCAATCACTGTTGAGCGATGAGATCCAAAATAAGATGAGTGCTAAGTTACAGGGAACAATAAAGGATATCGAGAAACAACTAACTGAACATGGAACTTTGGTTGAAGGAATTGCTACAACGGCAAACTCCGCTAGTGCTAGCCTTAGCCCAGAGCAGTATTCTAATCTGCTTGTGAAAACTGTCGAAACTGGGGATGTAACCTTTGGAACGGGCCTGTTTTTTGAGCCCTATGCCTACAAAAAAGACGTTAAATACTTTGGACCCTATGCTTATAAAGACAAAGACAAGGTAGTTTTTACGGATGAATATAGTAACGAGAAGTATGACTATCCTAATCAAGATTGGTATAAAACTGGCAAGAATTCGAAAGAGAAGATTGTCTGGACGGATCCCTACTTCGATGCAGTGACAAAGGTTACAATGCTCACAGCCTGCGTGCCATTACACGATGAGCAAGGAAATTTCGTGGGAGTTGCGACCGGAGACCTTGATTTTGTGACTCTGCAGAAACTAATCCGTGATATTCATTTGAATATCAAAGCTGATGTCTACCTGCTAAATAGAGAGGGGCAATTTCTCGCAAATCCAGATCAAACAAAAGTGATGAAGGGTAAGATCACGGAAGATCCTAACAAAAGCTTGAGTGATGCCGCCAAAACTATGTTCAATGGCAAAGAAGGAATGTTTACCTATTCTAGAGAAGGAAATAGAAGGGTGTATTATGCACCGGTTCCGGGATTCGGCTGGACGTTGGCCATAGACGTTTCGGAGGCTGATTTATTAGCCCCATTAAATACATTGTTATACAGGATGCTCACGATTTTTGGTTTAGCAATCGTTGTCATAGGTGTCGTTCTTCTCTTTTATAGCCGTTATATTGTTAACAATATTAAAACTGTCAACCAGTTTGCGACAGATATTGTACAGGGGGATCTTAGTAAAAGCATTGTGGTTCGATCGAAAGATGAGTTCGGCCAGATGACTGGAAACCTAAACACGATGATAGGGAATTTCAAGGGAATTATTGAGGGAATTGTGAACAGTTCTCAGCAATTAGCCGCCTCTGCTGAGGAACTGACCGCCAGTGCCGATGAGGGCAGCAGGACAACAGAACAAATCGCTGATTCCATTCAGGAAGTGTCTGACGGCGTTCAACAGAAACTCACGGGGGTAGATGCTACTGTACAGTCGGCCCAATTAGTTTCTGTGCATATGCAGACGATCACTAACGATATCCAAAAGGTGACGACAGGATCACTTGCTACCTCAGAGAAGGCTTCCAATGGAAATAGTGTTGTGAGAAAAGCCGTTGATGAGATGCAAGCGATTAGTAGTAAAGTGACTGAGGCTGCAGATGTAGTGAATAGCCTAGGGGTAAAATCCGGGGAAATTGGTCAAATCGTGGCATTGATAACAAACATTGCTGCTCAAACTAATCTCCTTGCCCTGAATGCTGCAATTGAAGCTGCACGGGCTGGAGAGCAGGGAAGAGGGTTTGCAGTGGTTGCAGACGAAGTGCGCAAACTTGCAGAACAGTCCAGTGACGCAGCCGGAAAGATTAGTGAGTTGGTTGGCGAGATTCAAAAGGAAACCACGAAAGCAGTTCGGACAATGAATGATGGTACCTCTGCTGTTCAAGACGGTATTACTATGGTTAACTCAGCTGGGGAAGCGTTCCAAGACATTTTGCAGGGAGTCAACGACTTTTCGAAACAGGCACAGGCAGTTTCTGAAGTGGTGGAGAAGGTTGGCAGCAGTACAGAGGCAATTGTTTTATCAATCATGGAGGTTGCAAATATTCCAAAGGAAATAGCTGGTAGCCTAGAAAATGTAGCTGCGGGCACAGAGGAGCAGAGCGCTTCTATGGAGGAAATTCGCAGATCGGCTACCTCTCTGGCCCAAATGGCAACGGATTTTCAGGGTAGTGTAACCATGTTTAAGCTTTAATGTTCTAAGTAGATGCCTAACATAAGGGTAAAGATACGAAGAATTAGCAAAAGGCATTAACCAGAAGGTTTATGCCTTTTGCGCTAATATTCCATTGGGGGGAAATCTTATGTCATCAATTGATCCTTTTTATAAGAAAAAAATGGTGTGCGTTTTTTGTGGCAAGCCGTTTACTACTCTAAAAGTGCGTTCCCGGTTTTCGATCCCTTATCAAATAGATAGTGATTTTTGCCCACATTATCGGGAGGGGAATTATAATCCTCACTTTTATTTTGTCAATGTTTGTTCAGAGTGTGGTTTCGCTTTTTCAGAAGAGTTTTCAGATCAGTTCCCCTTAGGGTCTAGAGAGGTCATTCACTCGAACATTACAAAACACTGGACAAAACGAAATTTTGGTGAGGTAAGGGACATTCAACAGGCTTTGGAATCCTATAAACTGGCTATCTTAGCAGGGTCCCTCAAAAAAGAAAAAAATGCCGTTCTGGCAGGACTTTGCTTACGTCTTGCATGGCTGTATCGGGCCGAAAAAATGCCGGAACAAGAAAGCCGTTTTCTAGCTTCCGCACTTAACGCCTATGAAGAATCGTTTGTTCATTCGGATTTCACGGGCACATCCATGTCTGAATTAAACGTTCTGTTCATGATTGGAGAGCTGAGCCGTCGCTTAGGGCAATATCAAAAGGCTATTTTGTACTTTTCTAAAGTCATTCAACATAAAGATGCCAAAGATGAACAGAAAATTGTCAACAGAGCGCGTGAACAATGGAGAGTGGCTAAAGAAGAATATCATCAATGAATTGCGAGATGGTAATATATACAAGATTAGTTTCTTCGGTCGGCTAAGAATGGTATACTAATTGCAATAGGTTTAGGCGATTTGCAATAGGATCTAGGGAGGTAACTACCTTTGGAATTTACTCAAGTCATTGCCAAGGAACTTGGTCTAAAGATAACCCAAGTCAAAGAAGCAGTTAACTTATTGGATGGGGGAAATACCATCCCTTTTATTGCCCGCTATCGTAAAGAAGCAACCGGAGAACTCGATGAAAATGTGCTACGCGACATTGTGGAGCGTTTAGACTATTTGCGGCGTTTGGATCAGCGGAAAACAGAAGTCGTGCGTCTGATTGATGAACAGGGGAAGCTGACCGAAGAACTGTCGGCTCAAATTACGGCGGCAACGGTGCTTCAAGATGTCGAAGATCTCTACCGACCCTATAAACAGAAACGTCGCACGCGGGCAACCATTGCTAAAGAAAAGGGACTAGAGCCTTTGGCAACGTGGCTGTTGACTCAATATTCTGGAGTTAGAGCGAATCCTCAAGCAGAAGCAGAACGATATATCAATGCGGAGTTAGATGTGAATTCAACGGAGGAAGCTTTGTCGGGAGCGATGGATATTATCGCGGAAACCATCGCGGATGATGCCATTCTTCGCAAACGAATCAGGGAAGAGACCTTGCGCATTGCGGATGTGGTGGCCTCTGCAGTGGCGAAGAAAGCCCAAGAACGGTCCTCCTTTGAGATGTATTATGATTATAAGGAACCTGTCCGCAAGATTCCTCCCCATCGAATTTTAGCTCTGAATCGCGGAGAAAAAGAAGAGTTTTTATCTGTGAAAATTGAAGCTCCCTTAGAAACTCTAGAGCGAATTATTGAACGGCTTTATGTCAAAACGGGCCCTTGTGCTCCTTTTGTTCAGAAGGCGGCTCTTGATGCCTATAAACGATTGATCGAACCTTCGATTGAACGGGAAATTCGAGCTGAACTTTCCGCTCAAGCGGAAGAACAAGCCATAAAAGTGTTTGCGGCCAACCTTCGACAGCTTTTACTTCAGCCACCAGTTCGAGGGAAAATGGTTTTAGGGCTTGATCCCGGATTCAGGACAGGGTGTAAGTGGGCGGTCGTGGATGAGACAGGAAAGCTCCTTAAGGTTGGGGTTATCTATCCACATACGGGAAAGAACAAACGAGAAGAAGCCAAGGATATCTTGCGGAAGGCCATTGCTGAGTTTGATGCCAATATCATAGCCATCGGAAATGGGACAGCCTCCAGGGAAACGGAAGAAGTTGTGGCTGAGATGATTCGGGAGGACGGGCTTGCTACCGAGTTTATCTTAGTAAGTGAAGCTGGGGCGTCCGTGTATTCCGCTTCAAAATTGGCAGGCGAAGAATTTCCGGAGTTTGATCTTTCCTTACGGAGTGCCGTGTCCATCGCCAGGCGGCTTCAAGATCCCTTGGCAGAACTGGTGAAGATTGAACCGAAAGCGGTTGGGGTGGGTCAATATCAGCACGATGTACAGCCTAAGCGATTAGAAGAATCTCTGCATGGGGTCGTGGAATCTTGTGTTAATGTTGTAGGTGTCGATTTAAACACCGCCTCGGCTTCTTTGCTTCAATACGTGGCTGGGTTGAAGCCAGCGGTTGCCAAAAACATCGTAACTTGGCGGGATGAACATGGGAAATTCAGCCGACGTGATCAACTTAAGAAAATTCCGCGGCTTGGAGCGCAAACCTATATTCAGTGTGCAGGATTTATTCGTCTCCCGGATGGCGTTAATCCTCTGGAAAACACGCCAGTCCATCCGGAATCCTATTCCCTGGCTGAAGACATCTTAAAAAAGGTGGGCAACACGCCTGGGGATTTGCGGAATCACCTCGCTGAAGTGCGCAAAAAGCTCGCTCTATTAGTACCTGAAGAGCTGGCTGAAGAGTTTGGGGCTGGAGTTCCTACTGTTCGCGACATTTTGGATGCCCTACAAAGACCAGGCAGAGATCCTCGGGAGGACTTGCCACGACCGTTATTACGGCGAGATGTCACTCATATGGAGGATCTCAACGAAGGTATGGTCTTAGAGGGAACTGTGCGCAATGTCGTGGATTTTGGAGCGTTTGTGGACATAGGTGTTAAACACGATGGGCTTGTGCATATTTCTCAACTGAGCGACAAGTTTATCAAACACCCCATGGAAGCGGTCGCTGTGGGGGATATAGTTAAAGTGCGTGTGTTGGGTATTGATAAGGCGAGAGAACGTGTGAGTCTTTCCATGCGTGTTTAAAGGAAATCAACTATTTCGGATGACATCATAGATGGCGGGGTCGTCATTTCCTGGATGCCAGAGAGAGATTCCTCGCAGGTTTAACTGGTTAACGATTTCCAGGAGTGTCTTGAAGTTACGGGCATTGATAAACCATACTTCATGGGGGGTACCATTATTGTCGGTGTACTTGTAATGAGGACCGTTCTGACGGTCTTCAATGATTTGGACATTGTACGTTTTAGCGATGTTTATGGCATCTTGATAGGAGATTCCTGTTCTTCCCGTTCCCCAATCGTAACCATAGGTGGGTAATCCGGCTTCCAACTTTTCCCGAGGAATAACCGTGACAGCGTAGGTGAGCACTTGTTTTACCCAATCCGCAGGAGCAATAGGTCCGGGTGTTTCCCAGCTATAGTCGTAAGTCATGATTCGGACAATATCAACGACTTGCCCTATGCCATAATAGTCATGGGCAGTTGCGCCACTCGTAGTACCTGTGGGGGCTGTCTTAGCCATTAGAGTAGCTACAACTTTTTTGTTAATGCCACTTAAGGCAGCTTTCAACTCACGCAAGAAGAGTACAAAGACCTCTTTGTCTGTCACTAGGAGATTTTCATAATCAATTTCGATTCCGTCGTAGCCCATTTGAGATACTTTATTGACAATATTCCGGATGTGCTTTTGGCGGAGAGCGGGGTCATTGAGGACGGTGGATACGGGCTGACTGTTGTAACTATTGGCAATCAGAGGAATAAATTCAATCCCGTGATTTTTAGCGAAGCTAATGATTTTAGGGTCTTCACCATTCGGAAAGACAGTTAGGTCTCCTTCTGCCGTAAGTTCATACCAAAAGGGAGATATAGTGGTAAAGAGGTCTGAGTTCTTTTGAATCACGGCGAAGGCTTCATCTTGAAGCCAGTAAGGAATCCATCCTGCAACGGATCGTTTGCGGGCAGTCTGTGGAATTCGAATTTGTTGCCCAATGTACAGCTTGTTCGGGTCAACCCCAGGGTTTGCAGCGATTAAACTTGCCAGCGAAATTCCATAAGTTTGGGCTAACGAATAGAAGGTATCCCCAGACTTAATAACGTAGGGTATCGTTCCAGGCGAGGACGGACTTTTTTGCAATTCATTATAAGTAATAGGGCCTACAATTCCATCGGGCTTTAGCCCACGAGCGGTTTGAAATTGGATTACTGCATTCAAAGTCATGCCACCAAAGATCCCGTCAACGGGACCTGGATTATATCCCCAGATTTTTAAACGAGTTTGAACTTCAGCAACATCTGAACCGCGCATGCCTTGTTTTAAAATCCTCATATCTTTTTCACTCCTCAAAGTTGCGTTTGCCATAACTATTGTATTCAGTCGGACCAGTAAACTGTGACAGAGGGCACGCATGGGAATTCAGGACCCCTTTAATTCCGTGCTGTGATAAAGATAAGAGTCTGTTATAATAAGCAAATGGAAAGAGGGTCATCTTACGTGCAGTACGTTCAAAAGAGGCGTTTGCAGGGGGTTGGCGCTGTCCTAGCAGCAGGGACGGGCTATGCCTTGATGTCGATACTAGTTAAAGGGGCGTTCCAACTTGGTCTGGGTCCGATCCAAGTTATTGTCCTACAATCTTGGATATCGTCACTACTTCTTCTTATCTTTGCTGTGGTTTTTAAACGTGAGATATTTAAGGTCACGCTTCATGCGTTGGAGCTTTTGGTCGTTCAAGGGGTGGTCGGGACCTTGGGAACTAGCCTATTATACGCTTATTCCCTTCAGTTTCTGCCGGTTTCTGTGGCAATTTTACTTCTTTATCTCTATCCGGCGTTGGTGTTAGTAGCCGGAGTGATGATATGGCACAAAAAGGTGGGGCGAAAAGAGATGGTGGCCTTCCTCTTAACCTTGGCAGGAACGACCTTGGCAAGCGGAATCTTTTCGGGAGTAAGTGGAGTTGCTTGGGTCGGTATCATCCTTGGTTTGGCTGGAGCCATGGCTTACGCCTCCTTTAATATTGTTGGGGAATTAGTCTTAGCGAAGGTATCCCCTTTAGTCGCGATGTGTTATTCTCAATGGGTTTGCGCTATAGTGCTGTTGTTTATCTTAAAGGGGGACATTATGAGTATTCCTTGGCAGGATGCTCAAACATGGAAAATAGGGCTCTTGCTGGCTACGGTTGCCTCGATCATACCGTTCTATATGGTTTTGGTGGGGATCAATCGGCTGGGTTCAGATAAAGCGGCCATTCTCAGTACCTTTGAGTTACCCATGACGTTTATTCTGGCAGCTGTTTTCCTGAATGAGTTTCCCACAGGGGATCAATGGATTGGCGGAGGCCTAGTTCTAGGTGGAATTTTATTATTAAACTGGAGGAGTCAAAGTGAACAAGGCAATGAGGAAGCTCTTTATAAAGAACGGAACGATTAAAACGATGGCTGGACGTGAATTTGTGGGAGGGGTTTTGATCGAGGGAACAAAAATTACGGCGCTCGGAGAAACATTGGACATAGATGTTCCGGCGGATGCACTTGTGATCGATGCTGTGGGGTGTCTCGTATTGCCCGGGTTTATTGATGCGCATTGCCATGTGGGTATCGGCGAAGAGATTTACCGGTGGGAAGGGGAAGACTTTAATGAAATGACAGATCCTGTGACACCGGACATGCGGGCGATTGATGGAATTAACCCGGAAGATGAGGGTTTCCGTGACGCTCGTTTGGGTGGAGTGACGGCGGTATTTACGGGGCCTGGGAGTGCAAATGTCATTGGGGGAACAGGGGTAGTCATGAAGACAGCTGGGAAAATTGTGGATAAGATGATTGTCCGTGATCCTGCTGGTTTGAAAGTGGCGTTCGGAGAAAACCCCAAGTCGGTTTACGGCGAACAAAAGAAAATGCCCATGACCAGGATGGGAACGGCTGCGCTCCTTCGACAGGCCTTAGTGGATGCGCAGGTTTACCGAGATAAATTGGAAGAAGGAAAAACGGACCCAGATAAGATCCCGGAGCGGGATTTGGGCTTAGAAACCCTTGTACGGGTAATTAACCATGAAATTCCTCTGCGAGCCCATGCCCATCGTGCGGATGATATTATGACGGCCATCCGTATTGCACAAGAATTCGAGGTCGATCTCGTTATTGAACATTGTACAGAAGGACATAAAATTGCGGAGGAGCTCGCGGAGTTGGGGTACCCCGCCGTTGTAGGGCCTTTGCTGACAAACCGTGCCAAAATTGAGCTTAAGGATAAATCCTTTAAAACGCCAGGTATATTAGCCAAAGCAGGGGTAAAAGTAGCCATCATGACCGATCATTCCGTCACCCCGATTGAACAGCTTCCACTCTGTGCGGCTTTAGCGTGCAAAGCAGGGATGGACATGGAGGATGCACTTAAGGCTATTACCATTAATCCCGCAGAAATCTTGGGGGTGTCTGAGCGCATAGGATCTCTGGAGGTGGGGAAAGACGCGGATATTGTCATCTGGAGTGAACATCCCTTTGTCATCACGGCCCGACCGCTTTATGTCATTATTGACGGCAAAATTGTAAATCCAGAACCCAGGGCGGGTGAATGAGCGTATGAGTTCTAAATCATCTTCAAGCCTGCCCATCCTTGCTGGAATCGGCATGGCGGTGATCTGGGGTTTCTCCTTTTTATTTACTAAGGAGACCTTAAACCATACGTTTCCCCTCCAGCTGCTTGGTTTTCGTTTCGGGGTCGCAGCGCTTCTGCTCACGGTGTTAAAGTTGATTGGCGTGATCCGCATTGACCTCAAAGGAAAACCTATTTTCTCATTAGTTCTCCTAGCACTTTTTCAACCGGGAATTTACTTTTTAGGGGAGACTTGGGGAGTCAAGTGGACTTCTGCCTCTGAGGCGGGTATGGTTATTGCTTTGGTTCCAGTAGCAATTGCAGTCATGGCTGCGGTTTTTCTTAAAGAAAGACTTAATTCAAAGCAGGTCCTTTCGATTTTGGCCTCAGTGTTTGGTGTGATATTAATTGTATCTGCTCAAGGAAGCTTTCAGGTCGGTGAACATCTTTGGGGAATTCTTGCTCTTCTCGTGGCTGTTTTGTCAGCCAGTGCGTACAGTATTCTTGCAAGGCACTCCTCTAGGACGTTTGCTCCCCTAGAGATCACCTTTATTATGATGTGGGCAGGGACTGTGATCTTTAATGTGCTAGGAGTAGGCCAAAGCGCAATCGAAGGATCTATCTCGGCTTACTTTAAACCGCTTCAATTGGCGAGTGTGGTAGAAGCGATCTTCTATTTGGGAATTATATCGTCAGTTCTTGCGTTTTTCCTCTCTAATTATATGTATGCAAAACTGCCAGCTTCCCAAACAGCACCTATCTTAAATCTTGTTACGGTTGTGTCGGTTTTTTCGGGTGTGGTTTTTCGGGGAGAGCAGTTTGGTTGGCTTCAGGCTGTGGGGATAACCCTAATTATTTTAGGAGTCTGGGGCACGAATAGTTTTGGCAGAACGAATCTTCCACCACTGATGGAGAGTGCTTAATCGAGCTTCGAGGTGTGAAGTACGAGGTCCGATTATCGCACATTGAGCACATTCCCTATATTTTTCACCTAAACAGGTTACATTATCTATAACATTATAATATTTCCCTGTTAAGGATATCAAATTCAGAAGTGTATCCCACGAGTTGTCAAAAAGAGTATCGATCGGGTTGCTGTAAGAATGTTTTTTAGAGATACATTGAGATGTGCGTTAAAAACTTGGAGCATATAAAAAAACTTATTAAGAAAGGAAACGGTTAAAGTTTGTCCAAGTTTTCTTAACCAGACAAGCATGGAATACAGAGTTACGAGTATAACAGCTGAGCAAACTCGAGAGTGGGGAAATCGATTGGGTAGGCATTTGCAGGGTGGAGATGTCGTGTCTTTAATAGGGGATCTGGGTGCAGGAAAAACGGCCTTTGCACAAGGGGTCGGCGAAGCGTTAGGTGTCAAAGGCCCCATGACCAGCCCAACGTTCACTTTGCAACATGAGTATTTAGGGCAACTTACGGGAACAGGGGTCAAAGCCCGCTTGATTCACATGGATTTATACCGACTTCAACGTCCTGAAGAGGTGGAAGTGATCGGAGTTGAAGATGCATTCGTAGAGGATGCCATCTGTTTAATTGAATGGCCCCAAATTGCGGAAGATTATTTACCAGAAGATCGCTTAGAAGTGGAGATCCTTGGGAGCGGAGAATCTCCACGTGAGATTATCTTTCGCGCTCGAGAACGTGATTGGGAGCAACGTTTAAAAGTTATGGCTTGACTTAAGTTATTTGGCAGCAGTGAACTCATTCGGCTAAAGCTGAACATCGAGGCCGGTTGGGGAGTCTTGGAAGTAGATGAATTATAACTATTTAAACGAGATGGAAAGGTTCGGAGGTCCGATGAAATATTTAACGATAGATACGACAACAAAAGTGACAGCGGTGGCCTTAGCGGAAGACGGAAGGCTTATTGCTGAGGGTTTTTTACATACCACAAAGACTCACTCAGAGCGTCTTATTCCGATGCTTGAGCAATTACTTACAGCCTCGGCTTGGACACTTCAGGAGTTAAGCATGATCGGGGTGGTGCGAGGACCGGGTTCGTTTACTGGAATTCGGATCGGAATTGCGACCGCCCAGGGATTGGCCCAAGTGCTAAACCTTCCGCTTATTGGCGTAGTGTCTCTCGATGCCTTAGCCTGGGCAGGGCTGGGGAGAACAGAAGACATTGTTCCTATTCTGGACGCGCGTAAAAATGAATGGTACACGGCGCGTTATCATTGGACGAGAGGGGAAGAGAAGGCAGAGTGTTTAACCCCTCCTCAGGCTTTGCCCACAGATCAATGGCTGGAATATTTGAAGGGTTTGGAGCGTCCGATTTGTTTTGTTGGGGATGCAGTGACAAAGGCTAAGGGGCGAATTGTAGAGGTTTTGGGTGAGAAAACTGTGATTTTGCCAGAGTATATGAGTTTGCCAAGGGGTGCCTATGCCGTACGTGAGGTTTGGCAACGATGGCAAGAAACGGGCGTAGGTGAACGGGTTCAACCGTACTACATTCGTTTTTCGGAAGCGGAGGTCAACTGGGCCAAAAAAGAGGAAGCCCGTAAGAAAGAAGGGCATAAGGGGCATGAGTAAAGGGATTGTGCGTCCCATGCAGATGGACGATCTCCAAGCCATCCTGGAAATCGAGCGTGCCTCTTTCTCCACTCCTTGGTCTTTACAGGCTTTTAAGGCGGAACTTAAAGACAACGAGTACGCTCGTTATCTTTGCCTAGAGTTAGAGGGTCAGGTTATCGGGTACATGGGACTTTGGTTTATCCTTGATGAAGGGCATATCACCAACATCGCCATTGCTCCAGACTATCGTGGGCAACATTGGGGCGAGTATCTCATGCGTTCCATGATGGACAGAATGGTAGAGCAGGGCATGGAACGGATGACGCTCGAAGTTCGGACTTCAAACAGCCAGGCACAGTCTTTATATAAGAGATTAGGTTTCACCACTGCTGGGGTTCGGAAAGGGTATTATGCAGACACCCAGGAGGATGCGTTAATTATGTGGGTGGAATTGGGAATGGATGTGAATGTGTTGTGACAGGTAGCCAGAAAGACCAGGTTATCATTTTAGGGATTGAAACGAGTTGTGATGAGACTTCAGCGGCCATTTTGGTTGACGGAACGGATTTGCGTAGTCATGTCATTTCGTCTCAGATTGCGACGCATCAAAAATATGGTGGAGTTGTGCCCGAAATCGCTTCGCGCGAACACAGTCTTCATCTTCAACCGGTTGTCCAGCAAGCTTTAGATGAGGCAAAGGTCGGCTTTTCCAATTTATCGGCTATTGCGGTGACCCATGGTCCTGGGCTGGTAGGATCTCTTTTAGTGGGAGTTTCTGGAGCGAAGGCTATGGCCTACGCAGCCGGAATTCCGCTGCTTGGTATTAATCACTTGGAAGGGCATATCTATGCCAACTTTTTGCATCATCAGGATATTGAATTTCCATTTTTGTCTTTATTGGTTTCAGGAGGACATACCCATTTAATCTTATTTGAAGCCCACGGACAGTACCAAGTGCTAGGGCAGACACGGGATGATGCTGCTGGCGAGGCATTGGATAAAGTGGCTCGAACTTTGGGTTTAGGTTATCCAGGTGGGCCTCAAATTCAAAAAGTAGCTCAGGAGGGGGATGCGCAAGCGTTTAAGTTCCCTAGGGCTATGTTAGAACCGACAAGCTTGGATTTTAGCTTTAGTGGCATGAAGTCGGCTGTCTTAAACACCTTGAATTCCGCACATATGCGGGGAGAAACCCTCCGCGTACCGGATCTTGCAGCCTCTTTTCAACAAGCGATTGTAGACGTACTAGTTCGGAAAGCGTTGATGGCTATTGACCAGACCGGAGTAAAGACGCTTCTGCTGGCGGGTGGTGTTGCGGCGAATCGTTTGTTGCGTGAAACCTTAGCTCAGACCTTGGCGGAACGGAGTGTCCGTCTAGTTTCTCCGCCCCCTCTCTTTTGTACGGATAACGGGGCAATGATTGCGGTGGCAGGGTATTATCATTATTTAGCTGGAGATTACGCTCCTTGGACTCTTAATGCCGTTCCTGGGCTGGGGCTTGTGTGAGGGACTTGTGTGACACAGCGCTCGGTGTTACGACGCAGAGCAAACTAACCGTTCAAGCTCCCGGCTTTGGGGAGCGGGGTTCCCGCCAACTGCGCCCTCCTTGGCGCAGTTGGCGGCAGTGCACCTCCCTGTGCACTGCCCCGTATTTGGGGTCGGTCGCTTTAACGGAAGTTTGCTAGTCTGCTTACGTAAATACGTCGCGCTCGTGTCACACTGCGTCCCGGGCTGGGGTCTGGGAACGGAAGCGAAGGGACGGTTCTCTTGCTTCCGTGGCTCGGGTCGGGGAATGGAGAACGTGGAAATGGAGCGTTTGGGTGGACGGCACATTTCATGTGCATCGTCTGTGTGTGCAAGCGTTAGGACGGTGCAGAACCGAATTGGCCGTTCAAGCTCGGGGCTTTGGTTTGGGAGTGAGGTTGCTGCTAGATGAGCCTTTAGGGTACTATACCAGCCTTGACAAATTAGGACGAAAGATACTAGACAAAGCGAGGAAGTGGATTTCCTCGCTTTTTAGTATCCCAAAATTACTTTGCTGGAGGAGGGAGCGTACGTCCTGTGGATAAGGCCAACCTGTGGATAATGTGGATAAGTCTGTAGATAAGTCATTGAAGCGGTTTTTAGGTTTTTGACTTATTTAAAGCACTTTGGATAAAGTTACCCACAGAGCCTGTGGATAGTGTGGATAACCTAGGGAAAAGGCGGAATGCCAAGATTTCAAATGTGGATATCATTGTGTGTTCTCATTTCTCACAAAATAATACAAAATTCTTTAAAAACCAGAGAAGGAATTTCCCCCTATTGAGCGAATCTTTTAATAAGCATGAGATTTTACCAAAGGGGTTGTACTGACATGAATGAGGCAAAACAGTCTTTAAAGGCCGAAGTACGCAAATCATGTTTATTGCAGAGAGCCGCTTTGGGAGAGGAAGAGAGAGAGACCAAAAGCAGAATTATTCAGCAAAAAATTCAGAATTTGCCAGAGTTCCAACAGGCTCAAGTTGTCATGTTATTTCTTAACTTCCGCGATGAAGTAGAGACTACGGCTTTAGCGGAGGCGACGATAGCGCTCAACAAAAAGCTGATATTACCGCGTTGTGCATCCCATGGCCTACTTCTTCCCATCGAAGTAGGAGACCTTACAGAAGATATTGAACCAGGAGTTTGGGGAATTCGCGAACCTAAGCTGAATAAAGGGGAAACAGATCCATCTGAAATTGATTTGATTATCGTGCCCGGTGCAGGGTTTGACCTTTCAGGAGATCGTTTAGGGTATGGTGGTGGCTTTTATGATCGCTTCTTTATGCGGCTAAATCCCTTAACACCAAGAGTGGCTCTTTGTTTTGAATGTCAAGTTATTGCACAGGTACCGGTTGACAAGCACGATGCCAAAATGACGATGTTGATCACAGAGAACGATGTTTACGATTTTAGAACGTTAGGAATTCAATAGGGGGGGATTCATTTGGGCATCGCATGTGAAAATTTAGTGGACCCGAAGCAAATCAAATTGGATGAAATCATTAGCAGGTATCGAAATGAGAATGGACCTCTCATTCCAATCTTGCAAGAAGCTCAAGGAGTTTATGGATATTTGCCAGCTCATGTGCTTAAGTACATTAGTAAAGCAATGCGGATACCACTTGCTAAGATCTATGGTGTGGTTACGTTTTATTCCCAGTTTCGCTTAACACCTGTTGGACGAAATTTAATCAATGTGTGTTTGGGGACGGCTTGCCATGTGCGTGGAGGAGCCAAGATATTGGAAACTATGGAAAAATCCTTAAACATTAAAGATGGAGCGACGACGGAAGATGGGCGCTATACTTTGGAAATTGTGGCATGCATTGGAGCCTGTGGCCTTGCACCGGTGATATCGATCAATAATGAGGTTCATGGACGATTATCACCTGAGAGTCTTGCAGGAATATTAGCCAAATACGAGTAGGGGGATAAAGGGATGGCAGAAAACCAACGGATTCTCGTCTGTGCGGGGACGGGGTGCGCCTCATCTGGTGCACACAAAATTATTGACGTTTTGCAGGACGAAGTAATACGCCAAGGCCTTCAGGATTCTGTAAGTATTGTATCAACAGGATGCCACGGCTTTTGTGAACAGGGACCGACCCTAATTATTGAACCGCAACAAACACTGTATACGCTTGTAAAGCCTGAGGATATTCCTGAAATTGTAGCTCAAGACCTTAAGGAAGGGAAGCGTGTAGAGCGGCTTCTCTACACAGATCCTCTCACCAAAAGCCCTGCGACCACATTTGCTAACGCCAATTTTTTCGCGAAGCAAGTGCGTGTTGTTTTAAAGAATTGTGGTTTTATTGACCCTGAACGGATCGAGGATTATGTTGAACGAGATGGTTATAAGGGTTTAGCAAATGCGCTAAAGATGTCGCCTGATGAAGTCGTTGAGGAGGTCAAGAAAGCCGGACTTCGTGGACGAGGAGGAGCAGGGTTTCCGACTGGGCTTAAATGGGGCTTTTGTCGGAACTCTCCGGGCGATAAAAAATACATCATCTGTAATGCTGACGAGGGAGATCCCGGGGCTTTTATGGATCGTGGTGTCCTAGAAGGGGACCCTCATTCTGTCATCGAGGGCATGTTAATCGGTGCTTTTGCTATCGGTGCTGACGAAGGGTATGTTTACTGCCGTGCGGAATATCCACTCGCCATTAAACATATGGAAATTGCGATAGCTCAAGCGGAAGCAGCGGGTTACCTAGGCGAAAACATCTTGAATTCCGGGTTTAATTTCCGTCTTCGAATTAGGGCTGGAGCAGGTGCTTTTGTCTGTGGCGAAGAAACCGCGCTTATGGCATCCATTGAAGGAAGGCGCGGAATGCCAACGGTTCGTCCGCCATTTCCTGCCCAGAGTGGCTTATGGGGAAAACCCACGAATATTAATAACGTGGAAACGTGGTCCAGTGTTCCTCACATTTTGAAAAATGGTGCCGACTGGTATACCCAATACGGAACAGAAAAGAGTAAAGGGACGAAAATTTTTGCTCTGACTGGGAAAATCAACAATACGGGCCTGGTAGAGGTTCCCATGGGCACCACTCTCCGTGATATTCTCTTTGATATCGGGGGCGGAATTCAAAATGGTAAGGCCTTTAAAGCGGTGCAGATTGGTGGCCCTTCGGGCGGTTGTTTACCCGATGAAATGCTTGACCTTGAAGTGGATTATGACACCTTGACCAAAGCAGGAGCTATGGTTGGCTCGGGTGGTCTGGTTGTCATGGATGAAACCACTTGCATGGTGGATATTGCGCGCTTTTTCTTAGACTTTTCCCAAAAAGAGTCCTGCGGTAAATGTACTCCCTGCCGGGAAGGGAACAAGCGGATGTGGGACATCCTGGATCGGATCACAAAAGGAGAGGGGAAATTAGAAGACCTCGATACGCTGGAGAATCTCGCCTTGGTCATAAAAGAGACTTCGCTTTGTGGACTGGGGCAAAACTCACCAAATCCTGTGTTGGCCACGCTTAAGTACTTCAGGAGCGAATTTGAAGCACATATTCTTGAGCATAAATGTCCAGCACATGTTTGTTCTGCCTTACTCACTTATTCAATTGATGAGGAAAAATGCAAGAAATGCGGACTTTGTGCCAAGAACTGTCCGGTTGGCTGCATTTCAGGGGATAAGAAAACACCGTATAAGATTGATGAAGCTGCTTGCATCAAATGCGGAACCTGTTTAGAAAAGTGTAAGTTTGATGCGGTTACTCGCGCTTAAACTAGTCCTAACCGATAAACTGAGAGGAGGCACTTTGAATTGATTACACTAACAATTGATGGGCGTGAAGTCGTTGTTCCGAAGGGAACGACCGTGCTAGAAGCCTGTCGTATGAATAATATTCCGATTCCCACTTTGTGTCATGACCCGGAGCTTACCCCTTCAGGCGCCTGCCGTTTGTGTGTCGTTCAAATCGAAGGGATGCGCAATCTTCCCCCGTCATGTGTCACGCAAACAACCCAGGGCATGGTGGTACAAACCCAAAATCCTAAAGTTCGGGCTGCGCGAAAAACGATTCTTGAACTTTTGGTAGCGAATCATCCCTTAGATTGCATGACATGTCAAAAAATGGGAAATTGCTCTTTGGCTGAGTATGCCTATGAGTACGGTGCCACGGGAGAACTTTATAAGGGTGAGCGCCGTAACCTTCCAATTGACGAAGGAAATCCTTTTATTTTAAGAGATCCTAATAAATGTATCTTGTGTGGGAAATGTATCAAAGCTTGTAGTGAAGTTCAGGGAAAAAGCATTCTAGACTTTTCATTCCGTGGATTTGATGCCCAAGTGGGCCCGGCCTTTAATCTTCCCTATCACGAATCAGATTGTGATTTCTGCGGTTCATGTGTCTCGGTCTGTCCGGTAGGTGCCTTGACCGAAAAGAAAATGGTCGGTAAAGGACGTCCCTGGGAAGTGTCGAAAGTCCAAACAACATGCCCATTTTGTGGGGTTGGATGTAACTTTGACCTAAATGTGAAAGACGGTAAAGTCATTGGCGTGACTTCAAATCCAGAAGCACCGGTCAATGGTAAGGCCTTATGTGTCAAAGGGCGGTTTGGGATGGATATGATTCATAGTCCCAAACGTTTGACGACCCCTCTGATTCGAAAAGATGGGGTTTTAGTCCCAGCAGAATGGGATGAGGCTTTAGATTTAGTGGCCTCAAAGTTTAGCGAAATTAAGAATACCTATGGCCCGAATTCCCTTGCTGCGTTAAGTTCTGCCCATTGCACCAACGAAGAAAATTATTTAATGCAAAAATTCATGCGCGCGGTGATCGGTACCAATAATGTCGATCACTGCGCTAGGACCTGACACGCTCCCACTGTGGCCGGTCTGGCCACTTCATTTGGCTCGGGAGCGATGACAAATTCCATTAATGAAATTCCATATACCAAAGTTATGTTTGTGATTGGTTCAAACGCGACAGAAGCTCATCCTGTGATTGGAACCAAAATGAAGCAAGCGTTAGCCAATGGGGCCAAGCTGATTGTAGTGGATCCTCGGGGCATTAACCTTGCTGAGTGTTCAGATCTTTGGTTGAGGCTTCGTCCGGGAACAGATATTGCTCTGATCAACGGGATTATGAACATTATTCTTGCCAACGGTTGGGAAGACCGTGCTTTCATTGAAGAACGTACGGAAGGGTTTGAGGAATTCCGAGAAGCTATTCAAAAATTCCCTCCCGAAGTGGTTAGTAAAATAACCGGAGTTCCCGTCGAGCAGCTCGTGGAAGCTGCTAGAATCTATGCGACTGCAGAACGGGCAGAGATCTTCTATACCTTAGGGATTACAGAGCACACTTGTGGCACGGATAACGTCATGAGTTTGGCAAATCTAGCCATGCTTACGGGTAATTTGGGTAAGGAGAGTTCTGGGGTTAACCCCTTGCGCGGCCAAAATAATGTCCAAGGCGCCTGCGACATGGGAGCACTGCCCAATGTTTACCCCGGTTACCAACAGGTTGCAAGTCCAGAAGTACGGTCGAAATTTGAAGCGGCTTGGGGCGTCTCCCTAGACCCTAATCCAGGATTTATGATTCCGGATATGTTCGACGCGGCCGTGAGCAAAAATCTTCGCGCCTTGTATGTTTTGGGGGAAGATCCCGTGATTACAGATGCCGATGCGAACCATGTGCGTAAAGGCCTTCAGGCCCTTGATTTCCTTGTTGTGCAAGAGATCTTTATGTCTGAAACGGCTAAATTGGCCGATGTCGTATTACCAGGGGCTAGTTTTGCAGAGAAGACGGGTACCTTCACGAATACGGAACGCAGGGTGCAAATGGTTAATCAAGCCATCAAGCCTATTGGAAACGCTAAGGTTGATGGGGATATCATTTGCGAACTGGCTACCCGCATGGGTTACCCATTCGTATATTCGTCCTCGGAAGAAGTTATGCAAGAAGTGGCGAAACTTACCCCTCAATTTGCCGGAATCACCCATGCGCGTCTAGGTACTCAAGGCTTGCAATGGCCAGTGCCGCATGCTGAACATCCTGGGACCAAGTTCTTACATGAAGGGAAGTTCAACCGGGGCAAAGGGCTCTTTGTTCCGATCGACCACCAGTTACCTGGGGAACAACCGGATGAAGAGTATCCCTTCTTACTCAATACGGGGCGTAAACTTTCCCTTTATAATGTGTTTACACAAAATTCAGAAGCCCTAGTAAGCTATTCTCCAGAAGAGTTGGCGGAGATTAATCCATTGGATGGAAAACAGCTCGGACTCGAAGACGGCGAAGTCGTCAAAGTGGCATCCCGCCGAGGAGAACTGGAAACAAAGATCAAACTCACCGAACGGGTGCCTCTCGGAATGGTCTTTATGACCCTTCACTATGATGAATCTCCAACGAACGTTTTAACCAATGGGGCGTATGATAAAGTCACAAAAACGTATGAGTATAAAGTCTGTGGCGTAAAGATCACGAAACTTAATTAGTACGAAAAAATGGGCCTTCAATACCGAAGGCCCATTTTTTGTACCAATCAGAAAGTATTAATTTCAGGTGGCAGAGCAACTAAGGCGACCGCCTTCGCCGAGGCTTGGCGCTAGCCAAGTTTTCTTTATACCGTGTAGTTCTATAAAATCTATTTGTCCATAATACGGTTCATGAGGCGCATCGAACACATTTCCCCGCACATGGTGCAGCTATCCTGATGCTCAGGGGCGGATTCTTTACGATAACGCTCCGGTTTTTCCCGGTCCAAGGCTAAGTCAAACATTTTCTCCCAATCTAAATCTTGTCTGGCCTGACTCATCTCCCGGTCCCATTCGGCGGCTCCGGGAATCCCTTTGGCGATATCCCCGCTATGAGCTGCAATCTTGACTGCAACGATTCCTTCACGCACGTCATCCAAAGTGGGAAGACGAAGGTGTTCGGCTGGTGTCACATAGCAGAGAAAATCTGCTCCAACCGAAGCGGCTAAAGCTCCGCCGATTGCACTGGTGATGTGATCGTAACCGGGAGCAACGTCGGTGACTAACGGCCCTAAAATGTAAAAGGGTGCTCCATGGCAAAGTTTTTTCGCCAACTGGACATTGGCCACAATTTCATGCAAGGGAACGTGGCCCGGTCCTTCAATCATGACTTGAACATTGCGTTTCCAGGCTCTTTGGGTTAGCTCTCCCATCACGATCAATTCCGAAATTTGGGCTCCGTCTGTGGCATCGGCTATGCTTCCCGGTCGACAGGCATCCCCTAGACTCAAGGTCACGTCGTATTCTGCGCATATATCTAGGAGATCATCGAAATACTCATAAAAAGGGTTCTCCTTCCCGGTTAATTCCATCCAGGCATACAGTAGGGACCCGCCTCGGGAGACGATGTTGGTGACGCGGGAGGTTTGTTGAAAGTGCCGGCCGGTTTCCCTGTTTATGCCAGCGTGGATGGTTACAAAATCAACCCCGTCTCGGGCGTGCTGTTCTACCACGGCTAAGAACTCTTGGGGTGTAATGTCTTCCAACTTTTTATCTAAATAGCCAAGGGCATCATACATAGGAACCGAACCGATCATAGCTGGGGACATGTTGATGAGCCGGTGGCGAAATTCGACGGTTTTACCGTAGTTGCTGAGATCCATAATCGCTTCCGCTTTCATGTCCAGAGCCATGCGTACTTTGGCCAGTTCACTATCGAGGTTGGCACAATCCGGGGAGATACCCAAATTGACATTAACTTTCGTCTTAAGTCCAAGACCGACGCCCTCGGGACTTAACGATGTATGATTGTGGTTAGCTGGGATGACAATGCTGCCCGCCGCCACTCGAAGTCTAATTTCCTCAGCAGTCAGCCCCTCTTTGGCAGCGACCGTTTGCATTGCCGCCGTAATGACTCCGTTTTTGGCCTGTTCCATTTGTGTACTCATCTAATCACACTCTTTCTCTATACTTCATACTGCGCTTAGGTCTGTGTCTCCATAATGCGTTGTAAATCCTTTATTTTGCCCGGAATGTCTGGATTGCCCACAATCTCGGTGACTAAGGCGACGGTCCGAGCTCCCGCCTTGACAACTTCGGCTAGATTATGCTCTTTGATGCCGCCGATTGCGACGAACGGGATCTCCAGATTCTTGACGACGTAGTCTAAATAGTCCAGTCCTACCGGATCACACACATCGATTTTGGTATGGGTGGCAAATAAAGGTCCTACTCCGATGTAATCTGCGCCGTCCTTTACAGCCGCCCTTGCTTGAGCTGGTGAATGGGTAGAAACTCCAATCATGAGATCGGGGCCAATTAACTCACGTACCTTTGACAAGGGCAAGTCGTCTTGCCCAATATGCACACCATCAGCGCCTACGGCAAGAGCCAGATCTAAGTGGTCGTTGATAATGAACAAAGCACCATATTGTTGGGTCATAGTCCGCAGCGCTAGACACTCCTCATACATGATCCTAACTTTTTTGGCTTTTTCCCGGTACTGAAGGATCGGGACGCCAGCAGCCAAAATTTCACCGGCCACCTCAAGATTGCTGCGACCTTGAGAGTGGAGTTCGGAGGTGAGGGCATAGATGCCTGCTGGAAGGCAAGGTATTTCATTCATAATAGATCACTTCCTTCGTCCAGTACCCACGACAACACTAAATTGGCTTGTTTAGCCGCGACAACACCGACGCGGGGAGAGAGTGGCGGTTGATCTTCCGCTACAGTTGTGCAAAAATCACCGACGACTGATAAGCCAGAACCCCAGTGTTTAGTATGGATTGCATCCGTGTCTCCCCAGCCAGCTAGTCCGGATGCGCAGATAATTTTCTTCCCAGATGCCAAACCTTCTTCAACGAACATTTTCTTAGAGGGGGTCTGGTCAAATCCCTCTACCCACACCGTACACTGCCCAAATATCGACTGGACATTATCTGATGTCACGAGAATCGGCCACAATTCCAAGTCTAAGTCGGGGTTGATCTTTAATAGGTTCTCAGCTAGGGCCTCGGTTTTCAAAAGCCCTAATTGATCAGGGAAATAGACTTGTCGATTTAGGTTGCTGGCCTCTACGCGGTCGAAATCGGCCAAGACAAGGTGTGAAAACCCACTGCGCACTAAGTGCCAAGCGACATTGGAGCCTAAGCCCCCTAAACCGGCGATCCCTACGGCTGTTTGTTGGATCTTAGCTAATTGTTCTGGAGGCAATGTCTCGGCCAATCCGGTTATTAAAGGATTCATAGTCCGACAGCATCCTTTTCTCGCATATTCACCCAGTCGCAAAAAGAGGGCAGATAGCCTTTGGCCCGGATCATGCGTACCACTTCAGGGACGGATCGTTCGTCGGCAATTTCAAATTGTGCGCTGCCTACGTTGGCTGTATCACTATAACCACCGACCGAAGTGAGAGCGCCGGCTGACATTCGGGTGATTCCGAGGGGGAGTAGATTTTCGCGCATTTGCGGACTTTCCCGGGTGGATAAAGTAAGTCCCGCCCGGGGTAGAAATAGCCGGTAAGCCAAGATAATTTGGACGAAGAGAGCATCCGTAACGGGTGCAGCAGAGGAGTGAAAACTGCCGGCATAGGGTCTGAGGCGCGGCACAGAGAGCGCGACTTCAACCCCGGGATAAGTCCTTTGCAAGTAATCAGCATGGAGAGCCGAATAAAATGCATCCCGCCGCCAGTCTGAGAGACCCAAGAGTGCTCCTATGTTTACGGCAGAGATTCCGGCTTCACACGCTCGGTCTGGTGCCTCCAAGCGGTAGTGATAATTGCGCTTGGGCCCGGCGGGGTGTACCTCCGCATAGGTGATTTCATCGTAGGTTTCTTGAAAGAGAGTGACAGAATCAATCCCTGCCTCGTATAAACGTCGGTATTCCTCAGTGGATAACGGATAAACTTCAAGCCCCAGAGAGGCAAACATGGGCCGCAAAGCATGGACACATTCTTCCATGTAAGCGGGTCCGCTTTGGGTGCGAGATTCTCCCGTCAAGAGCAGCAAATGCTGTAGCCCAGTCGACGAGATGGCTTTCCCTTCCTTAAGGGCTTGTTCGACGGTTAGCTTGCAGCGTACAATCTTATTGCCAGCATGGAAACTACAATAGACGCATTGGTTACTACAAAAATTAGCGAGATACAGAGGAGTAAACAAACCCATCGTGCGGCCAAAATTGCGGATGGTTAAAGCCTGAGCCTTTTTGGCCATGGGTTCCAAGTAAGATAGGGCAGCTGGGGAAAGCAAGACCGCTAAATCTTGAGGGCGAAGAGTCTCTCGGGCCAACACTCGCTCGACATCGGCGCCCCTAAAACTTGCCCAATTCGACTCGGTGAGCCTGGGTTGCCATTCCGTGATTTGCTCGTAAAACATCCGTTAACCCTCCTGCAAAAAGCCGGTTAAGGGGGAGGAAGCAGCGGCTTCGATCCGTCGTTCACCCGGTCCCGCTAAATAGCCCATACGTCCTGCGGTTACGGCTAAGCGGAAGGCCTGAGCCATGAACACCGGATCTCCTGCCGTGGCAATCGCAGTATTCACAAGCACTGCGGCTGCACCCATTTCCATAGCCTCGGCTGCCTCTGAGGGTCGTCCAATGCCCGCATCGACAATGATCGGCAGAGAAATCTCTTCGATCAGAATCCGGATGAGTTCTTTGGTTTGCAAACCTCTGTTGCTGCCAATAGGAGCTCCTAGGGGCATGATGGCTGACGCCCCGGCATCCTGCAGGCGCCTAGCGGCACCCAGATCTGGACTCATGTAAGGCAGTACCACAAAACCTTCCTTGACAAGTTGTTCCGTGGCCCGTAGCGTCTCCCAATTATCCGGCAATAGGTAACGCTGATCCTGTACAACCTCAATTTTTACCCAATTCCCGCAGCCTGCTGCTTGAGCCAAGCGAGCGATGCGCACGGCTTCTTCAGCTGTGCGCGCACCGGAGGTGTTGGGTAATAAAATGGTGTTTGGGGGCATGTAGTTGAGAATATTCTCTTGGGGGTTTTTCCAATCGACCCGGCGCAAAGCCATAGTTACCACTTGGCTGCCGCTCGCTTCCAGCACCTGAGGCACTATTTCATGAGACGAAAATTTGCCGGTTCCTACGAACAGTCTGCTGTGCAAATTCGCTCCTCCGATGAGTAAACTGTCATCCGATGGATTAACACTCTGTATGGTATCGTTCACGGTATCAGCCACCTCCCATAAAAATTAAGATTTCCAAACGGTCGTCAGCCTGCAAAAGAGTACTCTGCCAATGTTCTTGCTTCAGAATTTTCCCATTGAGCTCTACGACCGCCGCTTTGAGGGTCACCGCATTGTCAGTAAGTAACTGGAAGACGGTACATTCTAAGGGGATTTCCTGCGCTTCACCGTTGACAACAATTTGCACGTACAGCCCTCCTTTCCCTTGATCACGTATGTGTTTGCCGGGGTTCCCGTCTTACTGTCATGGTACTAGGGAGGATAAAGATATAAAAAAATGAGAACTGTGGTAAGCAATTCTCATTTATACTTCTATAAGCATAACGATTAGCTTTCCTCCGCTGGTATTAACCAGATCAGGTTCAAAGGGATCGAGTTTCCTCATCTCAGCCCCGAGGGGCACCCCTAGCATACGACGTATTTAGTTGAGTGGGATTAATACTTATCCTAGTAAGTATTAATCCCCATTATATAACTAATAGGTAGAGGTGTAAATAAATCCTGTGAACATTAGTGATTTATCCTCACAGCCCTTGGTGGTTAAGTTTGGAATAGATCATCCCCGCTTTTTCCGCTCAACCCGGGGTGGCAATCAAATCGTACTGTACCCACTGGGATTTTATGTTCTACAGCTTCAACAATTTTTGCCGTTCCAATGTTACCAAATCCTCCGCATAATTCCAACGCCTGAACTCCTTCAGTAACCAGTTGTTGTGCAAGATGAACAGCTTCTTGGTAATTTTGGACTCCCCGTATAAGTAGGGTAACCTGTGGGGTTTGAATCTCCGCTTGATGTTGTGAAGGGTTGGCTTGAGGTGCAAGAAAAATAAAGGCGGCTTTTAATGACAATTAAATCACATCCTCTCCATACTTAAATTTAGTTTGAGATTCACAGAGTAGAACAGGAAAACAAGCAGCAACCTGTGATAACTATAATAAACATGCAATTCATATGCCAAGAAGTTTCATTGGGCTTGGCATATGAATTGCATTCATAGAAATAAAAAAGATATAGGGATGAAAATAAAAAAAGAAGATAATGCCGACCTTCGTACTATCCGAAGGCTAAAATTGGCTAAATTACAACGTGTCTTAATAAAAAGAGGCACTATTCACTGTTCGATTTTCGTCCACTGTTCGAAAATCGAACAGTGGACATGATCAACAAACATCTAAATCAAAATAAAGGAGGACTTTAGTGATGATGAATTGGCGACTAATTGACAATAATCCATTAAATTCGGCCGACCACATGGCTTTGGACGAGGTCCTGCTTGCTTCCCGAAGCGCAGGAAAATGCCCGAATACATTGCGGTTTCTCCAATTTTCTCCCCGTTGTGCGCTATTGGGTTTACATCAAGCGGTAGAGTTAGAAATTGATGAAGAATATTGTCGGAGAGAAAATATTGAAATCAACCGTCGTATCACAGGAGGGGGAGCAATTTTTTGGGGATCGTCCGAACTAGGATGGGAAATATATGCGGGTAAGGATTGGCTGGCGGGAAGAAATCTCGATGAGGTTTATAAGTTGCTGTGTGACGTTATGGTCAAAGCTTTAGCCGATCTTGGTGTAAAGGCAACGTTCCGGCCCCGTAACGATATTCAAGTTGGTAATCGTAAGATCTGCGGTACAGGGGGAGCCGAATTAGGCAATGCCTTTATCTTCCAATGTTCTTTACTCGTTGATTTTGACGTTGAGAGCATGGTCAAGGTACTTAAAATTCCAATGGAAAAAATAAGTGATAAGAATATTATCGCGGTAGAGGACCGGGTAACGTGGCTTAAAAGAGAGCTTGGTCAGGTTCCGGATATGTCCAAGATTAAAGAAGCGATTTGTGCGGCATTTGCATCTGTTATGGATATGCAATTTATTAGAGACGAACTTAATCCATGGGAAGAGGCATTATTTCGAGAGAAGAGAATGTATTTCCATTCTCCTGAATGGATTTATAAAGTTAGTTTACCAACTGAGGCGGGAGAAATAAAGGAAGCTTGCCTTAAAACACAAGGCGGATTAATCCGGGTGGTTGCCAAGACGGAGTTAAAGGCACGAGTTTTGAAGAGCGTATTACTTAGCGGGGATTTCTTTACCCATAATCCGTCAGTCATTTTTGAGCTTGAGGCCCGCTTAAAGGATTGTCCCCTGGGAGGGGACAAAATTGAGGAGATAATCAGGTCTTATTTTAAGGATTACCCGGATCAAATTCCCGGTGTAAGTGCTCAGGACGTGGAGTCATGTGTGCGCAGAGCCTTAAGATGAACGCTGAGTTTGAAATTGACGAGCTTCCTATTTTGGCTAATGCAGATGTTGTAGTAATCGGAGCTGGCCCAGCAGGTAGCTCCGCAGCGGCTACAGCGGCTGCCGGTGGGGTTTCGGTGTTGATGTTAGACAAAAAAGAACAAATAGGTTTACCAGTTCAATGTGCAGAGTATGTACCATTGAGTTTAGCTGCAGAAGTACCTGTTCCAGCGGATTGCATAGCTCAAAGGGTGGAAGGTTTCGTTACCTATATTCATCGAGAACAAGTGGCTCAAACACGGGCACCTGGTTACATACTCAACAGGGATGTCTTTGATCGTTATTTAGCTGAGAGAGCGGTTCAATCTGGGGTTAAGTTATTTACTAAAGCACGGGCAGTAGCGGTTACGGATCAGGGTGTTTTAATCAATAAGCAAGGAAAATTATCCGTGGTTAAAGCGGGGATTATTATAGGTTCGGAAGGACCTAAATCCGTGGTAGCCCAGGCAATACACTGCCCACCTCAAATTTTAGCCTATGCTAAGCAAATCACGGTCAAGTTAAGGAAAAGGGCGCAATGGGCTCAAATTTACTTTAGTCCATCCATTCCCGGCGGATATGCTTGGCTCTTTCCTAAAAATGATCTGGCAAATGTCGGGGTTAGCATTGATTTAAGTTTAGGCGGCAGTGTAGCAACCGCTTTAGCAGAATTTCAACAATATTTATTCAAAGAAGGGGTGATTAGTGAAGAAGTGATACGAACGACTGGTGGAGCGATTCCTATCGGAGGACCCCGGTTAAGGATGCAACAGAAAAACATAATGTTAGTTGGGGATGCGGCAGGACATACTCATCCTATCAGTGGAGAGGGGATTTTCCCAGCAATAGTGGCTGGGAAAATCGCGGGTTCTTTAGCAGTTGACAGTATTCGAACGGGAGACATTAACGTGTTGACACAGTATCCTCGGCAGTATTTGATAAGATTTGGGGAATTTATACAAAGGGGTTTTAAAAGAAAAGTAGAATATAATACCAATTGGGAAAAGACAGATTTTTCTGTCTTAGTACGAAAAACTTGGTTTGCATTCCCAGAGTACTTTGAAACTTAGATTGGTAGTTTAACCGTCATACTGAAGGGATCATCACGCAGTTCCAGCAGCGTTTTTCCCGCTTAGGGTAAGGGCAAGATTTTTTGCCTGAAAGGGGTTTAAGACATGTGCTTCCATACAAGCTTCATTTAATGTATTAAAATCTATCTTTTTTCCGAGGAGGGAGTATTCCAACCGCCGCAAACGTAGGGGAGGGATTAAGCGATTGGAGTCACTTATGGTTAATTTGGTAATACATTGACCAGCGAGGACTAAACGGCATGTCAGGTCAGTACCATCAAGAGAGACTTGGTATTCTCTGATATAACAGTTTTCCGCTACTTTAATCTCCCGATAGAGGAGGCGACGCCCGGCTTCCATGAGCCATTCCGTGGATTGAAACATAGGGGTGAGTTTGCGGATTTCTTCAAGGACCTGATTGTCTAGTTGGGTTGAAGTAAGCGAGAAGGCTCCGGTGAAGTTGATTTTGAGCCTTTCGATAACTTCCTCTTTACATACGGCTCTCCCCATTTCCGACTGCAATGTCGTGAGGTTTGCTTGCATTTGATGTAAATACTCCTGGCGGAAATCCTCTGATGGGACACGGATAATAGAAGACATAACCTCAAAATTGAAATCCATTAGAATATTCCCAACTAAGACATTACACTCTCCGATTTGACCTGCGCCGTTGCCAGAAATCTTTTTGGAGTTAATAATTAAGTCACAAGGTGAACGTAACTCTGCTGCTAAGTTGAAATCTCTAAGCGTTTGTACTACTGGTTCGAGGAGCTTCCTGTAAAACCGCTCCCGGTTGATGGGGATGTCTGGATTTTTCCGGTGAAGAACAATTTGGAAAAAAATCTGCCTGTGATCTAAATAGACTAATCCGCCTCCAACTTCGCGACGAAATAGGGGGATCCCGAATTCTTTACAAGCTTTTAAATCGACTTCACTGGGTATATCCTGATGGAACCCTGCACAGACATAAGGTGTTGCCGGGGTACAGAGTATTAACGCCTCCCGGTTTAGGTGGGCAAGAGCGTGATAAATAACCTGTGATTCAAACCAAGTCACTAGGTTAAGATTGTAAAATTCCATAACGAGTACTCCTAACAGTGAATTTTGCGTTCATAAACTTCTTAATGCAAATTCTATGCCAAGAAAAAATTGCAGAGTATGTGGCACAAGTTGAAGACTTGGCATCAATTCTTTGCACATTTGACGAAACAAGATAAACTCTGGCCGCGTGAAATAGAGAAAATGCAAGCGAAATAAGACTTTGTAAACAATTCCCTCTTCTTCGAAACAAAGTATCGTATAATAAAGGCGTAATTATTTTATTAAATAATTTGTGTTTGGGATTTTTTTGACTTTTTCTGTGAGAACTGATTTTAGTGTTGTTCACTCTCCAATAGTAAAGTCTTGGATTGATGTGCTAGGGACGGGGTCAACCCGAAGGATGGTAGTGGCCAACATTTTAGAATACATAAGTTTAAGGCATCGATGGAAAAAACCAGAAATTGAAGGTAATGGTTTTTTCGAGTCTAAAACCATTCGTGAGCAGAAAAGGTTTTAGGAGGGGCTTAAGATGTCCAAGCAATCCATAAAATGTGTAGAAGATTCGTTAGGGGCATGGAGAAACTTTATCGAGGGCGGCATGGGTGATGCAACGGTTACACGCTCAGAGATCCTTGAATCATGGTATCGCTGTAAGAAACTTGGCATAAACCCCTATGATGGTAAAGGTAAGGACACGTTGGACCACGAAAAGTTGCAACAACTAATCAATCATAACTCTAGATTAGTAGAGGTAGCCAAACCTTTCATGCATACCGTTTACCAAAGTGTAAAGGGTTCGGGATTCATGGTCGTGATTACAGACAAGGAAGGGAGGATTTTGCACACTTGCGGCGATTCTGGGATATTGGACAAGGCTGCAGGTACAATTCGGTTTATAAAGGGTACAAACTGGTCAGAACAGGCCGTTGGGACTAACGCGATCGGAACAGCGTTGGCCATCAATAAAGCCATTCAAATTTCAGGGTCTGAGCACTTTTGCCAATCGCATCATTGCTGGACGTGTTCTGGAGCACCGATTCATAATTCTCTCGGGGAGATTATCGGATGCTTTGATATCTCCGGCCCCGCCGAATGTGTGTATTCTCATACATTGGGTATGGTTGTAGCGGCGGTAGAAGCCATAGAAAATCAATTGCGGAAGGAAATAATCCAGGAGGAAAAGAACCGAGCATATGAATTATTGAGTGCAGCAACAGAGAGCGTGACTGAAGGCTTGCTGGCCGTGGACAATGAAGGCCGGATTATTCATATCAATCAGGCTGCCCAAAAAATGTTCGGCTTGAGCGAAAAAATAGAGACAGGCCAACTTTTGAAATCGATCCTCGGCCCTAACGAGAAGTTCAGTGAAATGGCTAACCAACTTCTCTGGAAAACGGATGTGGAAATTGTGCACGAACAAGGACGGGACCGAATCCATTGTACATGTTCAGCCCGTCCATTTTCTAAGAAAGATGGCTCAATTGCTGGTGTGGTGTTTACCTTGCGGGAAATTAATAAGGTTCGCCGTTTGGTAAACAGGATGGTAGGAGCTACTGCCCGTTTTTATTGTAAGGATATTGTAGGGGAATCTAAAGTGATAAAAAGTGCCTTGAAATTAATTTCTATCGCCGCGAATTCCCGTTCAAACGTTCTTTTGACAGGAGAAAGCGGTACGGGGAAGGAATTATTTGCCCAAGCGATCCACAATCATAGCGGTCGCTCGGAGGGGCCGTTTGTCGCAGTCAATTGTGCAGCTCTGCCACGAGAACTAATCCAAAGTGAACTTTTCGGTTATAATGAGGGAGCCTTTACTGGAGCAAGGCGAGGGGGAAATCCAGGAAAGTTTGAATTGGCCAATGAGGGGACCATCTTTTTAGATGAAATCGGTGATATGCCCATCGAATTGCAGGTGAACCTTTTGCGGGTATTACAAGAACGAAAAGTGACCAGGGTTGGAGGAGACAAAGAAATTCCGGTTGATGTGCGCATCATAGCTGCTACCAACAAGAATTTGCTCAAGGATATTGATGAGGGACGCTTTCGCCAGGATTTATTCTACCGTTTAAATGTATTTAGCATTCATATCCCTCCTTTAAGGGAAAGGGAAGAAGATATCGAACTCCTGACAATGTATTTGATTAGAGTTTTTTCGGAGAGCCTGGGCAAACAGATTAAAGGAGCAGAAACGGAATTTTTACAGGCAATCAGAAATTACTCTTGGCCTGGGAATGTCAGGGAATTGCAAAATGCCGTGGAGTTCGCCATTAATATAGCTGAAGAAGATTATCTTACCGTTAAAGAATTGCCTCGTACTGTTGTTAGCTATCCACGGTCGGCAAGAACTGAAGGCGATGTTATTTCTTTGTTGGAAATAGAACGGATTGCCGTTGAATCCACTCTGAACCAGTTTAACGGTAATATTACGCAAACTGCCAAAGCTTTAGGAATCGGACGCAATACTTTATATGACAAGCTAAAAAAGTTAGGGGTCAGAGTTTAGACGGTTAACAAGTGCATTAGTCCACACCATGGACTAATGGGGCGTAAGCTAGGTCTTTCAAATTAAAGACATTTGGAATAGGAAATAATAATTATGTTATAAAAAACAGAATAGTACAAAAAATAGCTTCTTTTTACAGTGGGATTTTTTTACAAGGAGGAAATATTAATGGATTTTAACGGGGAGGAAATTAATTTACTGGATGTTATTGACTTAGAATTTTTGCAGCAGTTTCAGGACACTTTTTCTCGTGTTACAGGTGTTGCCGCTTTAACATTTGATAAGAATAACAACCCAGTGACTCAGCCGATAAATTTTATTGATATTTGTATGAAGTATAATCGAAGCTGCTCTGAAGGTTTGAAACGTTGTGAAATTAGTGATAAGAAAGGCGCTGAAGAATCAACCAGAACCGGAAAGCCTGCGGTGTACCACTGTGAAAATGGCATGGTTGATTTTGCCGCTCCTATAATGCTGAACGGCGTACGAATCGGAGCAATCCTGGGAGGACAGGTCTTAGCAGAGCAACCGGAAAAGGAAAAATTTATAAAACACGCCGAAGTGCTTGGAGTAGATCCTAATGAGTATTTAGAAGCTTTAAATAAAGTCAAAATTATTCCGGAAGAAAAAATAAAGGAAGCAGCAAATTTACTTTATTTGGTAAGTTCAAAAATTTCAAAAATGATAGAAAATCAGTTACGCAAGGAAGAACTTCAAGAGGAAAAAAACCAGGCTTACGAATTGTTGGCTGCCGCGACCAGTAGCGTTACGGAGGGATTGATGGCCGTAGACAACGATGGAAAGATCATTCATATTAATCCAGCAGCTTATACCATTATGAGATTGTCTGACAAAGATGTCGTTGGCAAACCATTGAGTTTGATTCTTGGTCCTAACAATAAATTTAGTGAAATAGCCAAAAACTGCATCTGGAACACTGATGAAGAAATTGTCCTGGATCAAGGCGGGGAGCGCATTCATTGCACAAGTTCTTCCAGGCCGATTTTGAAGGAAAACTGTACAATCGCTGGCGTAGTGTTTACGTTGCGGGAAATAAGAAAGGTGCGTAGTTTAGTCAACAGAATGGTAGGGGCAACTGCCCGCTTTACCTGTTTAGATATTATCGGGGAAAGTGAGGGAATGAAGAAAGCATTTAAGCTGATCTCGGTTGCGGCTAATTCCCGTTCCAATGTATTACTTACAGGTGAAAGTGGAACTGGTAAAGAGCTGTTTGCCCAAGCGATCCACAATCATAGCGGTCGCTCGGAGGGGCCGTTTGTCGCAGTCAATTGTGCAGCTCTGCCACGAGAACTAATTCAAAGTGAACTATTTGGTTATAATGAGGGAGCTTTTACCGGGGCTAAGCGGGGAGGAAATCTTGGTAAGTTCGAACTTGCCAATGAGGGGACCATCTTTCTGGATGAAATCGGGGATATGCCCATAGAATTGCAAGTAAACCTTTTACGGGTCTTACAGGAACGGAAAGTAACGAGGGTTGGTGGAGAAAAGGTAATTCCTGTTAACGTCCGGATTATTGCAGCGACCAACAAGGATCTGATGAGGGCCGTCGAGGAAGGACGTTTCCGAGAAGATTTGTATTACCGCTTAAATGTATTAAACATTCACATCCCACCCTTAAGGGAGAGAGGGAAAGATATTGACCTCTTAACCATTCATTTAATAAACATTTTCTCAGAAAACTTGGGTAAAGAGATCGGTGGAGCTGAGCTGGAGTTTTTCGAGGCCATTCGTAATTATTCCTGGCCTGGGAATGTAAGAGAATTACAAAATGCGGTGGAATATGCCATGAATGTGGTTGAGGGGGAATATCTCAGTGTTACGGATTTACCCCGCAGTATACATCGGCAGCCGAACTTTCTGCAAGAGGTGGGGGAGGTCATCTCATTAACAGAAATAGAGCGGATTACTGTTGAGTCAACATTAAACCGGTTTAATGGCAATATTACCAAAACGGCAAAAGCTTTAGGAATTGGACGCAATACGTTATATGACAAGTTGAGGAAGTTGGGGGTTAGAGCATAGAATGGATTTAACACTCTTGACGTGAATGAAGTGCCCGGAAAGCGAACACTGTTCGTTTTTTGGGCATATTTTATCGTCTTTAATGGGGAGTTTGCTACGACGATCGATTTGTTGAATGATTGGCGGCCTTCTGCAGAACCCGTGTTCGTTATTTGGTCAATTTTTTGAAAGTACATAATGTAGGAGATAGTGCCCACCGAAGAGAAGTTATAGGCCTTTTTTTTTGGAATGAATGGTTTGGCATGGAACTTGCGTTAACATCCATTAACTAGCCGGAAAGGGGGGAGTAATTAGTGCTGGAGGACAAGGGTATTTAGGGGCGAGAAATCATGGATTAACTATTACTTTTTTAAGAGTTCTGAAGACTGCGAGGAATGAGGGAGGAAATGAACATGAAGCTGAAGGGTAAAGTGGCCATTGTCACCGGGGCAGGGAGGGGTATCGGGAGAGGAATTGCTATACGATTAGCGCAAGACGGGGCTGAAGTGGTGGTCAACGATATCAATAGTGAGACGGTGAACAAGGTAGTAAAAGAAATTGAAGCATTGGGGAGAAAAGCGTTAGCAATCGTAGCTGATGTCAGCAACGGGCCGGCGGTTTACGCAATGGTAGAAAAGGTAGTAGCGGAATTTGGTAAACTGGACATAATGGTAGCTAACGCTGGCATTGCTCAAGTTAAACAGGCTATCGAGATCACAGAAGAGGACTGGGACAGGATTTTCGCCGTAAATGCTAAAGGAATATTTTTATGCGACCAGGCTGCAGCCAAGCAGATGATCAAGCAAAAGAGAGGAAAAATAATTAATTGCGCTAGCATAGCCGGGCATTCCGGGTTTGGCCTGTTGTCTTCCTACAGCGCTACCAAATTTGCGGTAGTGGGATTTACCCAGGCTTTAGCCAAAGAACTGGGGCCTTACGGAATTAATGTCAATGCCTATTGCCCGGGGATCGTTGGTACCGATATGTGGGATCTAATCGACGAGAAGATGGGTATTTACCTAGATTTGCCTAAAGGGGAAACATTGAAAAAATTCTCAGAACTCATAACTCTCGGTCGGGTGGAGACGCCAGAGGATGTCGCTTGCTTGGTTTCATATTTGGCGTCTGCTGATGCCGACTATATGACGGGTCAAGCCATTAATATTTGTGGTGGCGTTATAATGAGTTAACATATAGGTTAAGTTAGCTACTATGTAGTTTCTCGGCTGAGAGGTTAACGTTTTTCATAGGTCAGCTTTTTGAGCAACCTTAATGTGACTCAAGAATAGGCCAGAAGGAAACAAAAGTGCCTGGGAAGCGAACTGCGTTCGTCTTTAAGTACTTTCTGTTTTCATGCCAAGGGATAAGGAGAAGGGACAAGGTAATCGGACGCAATACTTTATATGACAAACTAAAAAAGCTAGGGGTTAGCAAGTGCTCGGGGAACGAACATACTGTTCAGTTCCCGGGCACTTGTTTTTAGGGATAGTATACAAAAAGCTGAACATACCTTAATTAAAATAGTATTGTTTAGAGGTATTTCAAAAGATCGATAAAATTAAACTTTGGCACAAAATTTGCAATATATTGAAAACTGGCTGGCCAAATTGATAATTAGGGGGTATTTCGCGAGAAAGCATTAAGCCATCGGAGATTTTTTTGGAACAATTGTAATGGAGAGTTGGAAAGAAAGGCAATTTAATTGGGAGGTGTATGGGTTGGATACTTCAACCAATGCGGCAGGGAAGGGCGGTGAGATTATTAGCGCCAAGAAACAATTTGGTTTATCCGTTAATCCGATCACGTTTGCACTGGCGCACCTAACAATAATTCTGGTAGTTAGTCTTGTGGTTTGGAATTTGTTTGCGGATCCAAAGCAAGGCATATGGAAACTGTACCCACAGCCCTTTGGTGCTGTCATGTTCTGGTTCATTTTAGAGGTTGTATTCCTGGCATTTAATGGTGAGCTATGGCCCTTTCATCGCTTAAAGCAACCTCTATCAGGATTAGTTACATTTGTTACCGGCGCAGTTTTAGCTTTTCTAACAGTGGGAATACTCGTTTTCGGCATCGGAAGTTATGAACCGGCTTTTAATCCAAGCGGAGCAGGTTGGACGGCAACCGGCATGATTGTCCTAATGGGTTTTTACTTTTTCGGTATCTTACCAACAAACATGGGGCATTGGCCATGGGTGGATTTAGGGCTAAAGCAGCCATGGGTCGGGATTATAGAGTTCTTTGAAGGGTTTTTCCTGGCGTTTTTGGGTTATCTGATATTAATTTATCCGAGCGTAGCCAGTTGGTCCCAGAGCGGAAAAGTGATTCTTCCATTGGTCACAGCGGTTGGCTGGTTTTATTCAGTTATTGTCTCTTGGCTTACGACAGCTAATGCCTTAGATAACTGGCCGTGGAGCCAATTGGGTTCAAGAGCCAAAACTGCTCTGGTATCACTCTTCGGCAACTTTGTCATCGGTACAGGTATTTATTTCTTGTTTTTGGCTATCCTTAAAAATTTCCTGATCCCTGTTGAGGCTCAGAAATCTCTTGGAGTTGCGATTACAATGTGGCCAGCTCAATTAGGGGTTTGTATCTTGTTTTGGGTCTTAACGTGGTCGACAGTTTTTGACAATCAACCTCTAAATACCGTCTCGAAAAAGGTTATCAGAGTGGTGATTACTTACGGCCTGGGGCTGATAACATTTTTGGTTTATACCCGGTGGTTTGCGATTTCGGTACTGCATGAAGCTGAGATCAGCAAAGGATTCGGTGGAGATCCTTTAACGTGGATAGATTTAATGATTTTAGTTATGTTGATTTATGCCGTATATTTCGGTTCTTATGGCTTAATCAAAAAGAACAAATAAGGTTTGAAATTTTTAAAGCTTGTTCATTTTTAGTAAACTTGGGCTTTTTAAACAGAGCATCCAAAGTATTTCGAATATTGGAGAATAACTATATTTTTAAAGGAGAGATAATCAATGAAAGCAGCAGTGTGGTATGGAAGAAAAGATGTTCGCGTTGTGGATGTACCGGAGCCACCTACACCGGGTGAAGGGTGGGTAAAAGTAAAGGTTAAATGGTGTGGAATTTGTGGTTCCGATCTCCATGAATACTTAGCTGGGCCAATTTTCATTCCTGTTTCAGCGCCAGATGCGCTAACAGGTAGTAAAGCACCAATTATTCTTGGACATGAATTTTCCGGAGAAGTGGTAGAAATCGGCCCAGGAGTAAAAAATGTTCAGGTGGGAGATCGGGTTGCACCTGATGCATGCCAAGTGTGTTGGGAATGTTATCATTGTAAACGCATGAATTACAATATGTGCGAAAAATTGGCGTTTACTGGGTTGATGACGGATGGTGCCTTTGCAGAATATGTCAATGTACCAGCCTATACGATATATAAAATTCCGGATGATATGTCCTACGAAGTAGCAGCCGTAATCGAGCCGATAGCTGTTGGGATCCATGCAGTTCGAATGGCACCTGTTATCGAAGGAGATATAGTCGTTGTCCTGGGCGGGGGAACAATCGGGCTCGCGACATTACAAGCTGCGAAGGCAGCTGGAGCTAGTAAAGTTTATGTGATTGAAATGGCTAAGGCTAGAAAAGAATATGCTTTAAATATGGGGGCAACGGCAGTCTTCGATCCTAGAGAAGTAGACGTTGTCGCAAAGATCAAGGAGCTTACCGACGGATTAGGAGCGGATATTACCTTCGAATGTATCGGGAATGAGAAGACAGCACCACTGGCCATACAATTGGCAAGAAAAAGCGGTAAAGTTGTCATGGTAGGTATCTTTGAACGTGAGAGTACGTTTAACTTTTTCGAGGTTACCGCTAATGAAAAACACATTATAGGATCCTTGGCCTATAATGGAGAGTTTAGTACGGCGATTGCTTTAATGAATGATGGCCGGATTCAGGGAGAACCCATGATTACGGGAAAAATTAAACTCGATGATATTATAGAAAAGGGATTTGAAGAACTGGTAAACCGGAAAGAGGTAAATATCAAAATATTGGTCTCACCGAGCTAAGCGATACAACTCGTCTGAAAAAGCGCCTGGAATATCTAGGCGTTTTTCTATTGAGATTTCTAAAACGTTGTTCGAAGATCGAACGAATGTTCAATTCGCGACCACTGGATGGATACAGGGCTAGTGAAGTGTTTAACGCTGCAGGTTTAAATGAATTGTCAAGAATCGTTCAAACAAGGTAGTTTCGCAGCTTTACATTAAATTTTTCATGAGAGTCTAGTTTGGCACATGGCTTGCGTATATATCATTTATTCGGATATTCAGAAGAGAAGGGGATAGGTATGAATCTAAAACGCTACATTATCGAATTAGGAGTTGGTACGGACTTGCATGGACAGGATGTGACGAAGGCAGCTACGAAAGCGGTGCGTGATGCCATTTCCAGGAGCTGTTTGTGTGGTCTTGTTGAGGTTTTTAACTTAAAAAATCTCAATGAAATGGTCGTAAAGGTTCATGTGGCTGCCCCTTATCCTGAATTGGTTCGGACGGAGGAGGTGTTAAATCAAATTCCGTTCGGTAGAAAGGATATCACGGTCAGCAAAGGAGGAATGGAAGTAGAGGGGATGTTAGTGCCTGGATTGGGCGATAGCGTTAATAGCATTTTGGTGGTTAATGTTTGTGTGACAGTTTATGTGGACTTGGACTGGAATCAAAACTTATTCGGATGAGGAGTGATATTAAGTGGCGCTTAATAAAGAACAAATGCTTGATTTATATCGTCAAATGCGTACGATCCGTGAATTTGAAGAAACAGTGGCTAACTTCTTTTCGCAGGGTCAAATTCCTGGCTTTGTTCACTTGTACATTGGTGAAGAGGCTGTGGCTACCGGAGTTTGTGCGAACTTAGAGAAACAGGATTATATTGCCAGCACCCACCGTGGCCACGGACATGCGATTGCTCGTGGAGCCTCGGTGAACAAAATGATGGCTGAGATTTTTGGTAAGATCGACGGATTCTGTAAAGGAAAAGGCGGCTCCATGCATATCGCAGATATAGAACTGGGTTTCCTAGGTGCAAATGGAATAGTGGGTGCGGGTCTACCTTTGGCGACTGGAGCAGGCTTTGCCCTTAAATATATGAAAAAGAATGGAGTCGCAATCTGCTTTTTTGGGGATGCAGCATCGAACAGAGGGACTTTCCATGAGTCCTTGAACATGGCGAGTATTCAGAAATTGCCGGTGGTGTTCGTCAATGAGAACAATGGGTACGGCATTTCTATGAGCCAGGCAAGGCATCAAAACATAAAGGACATAGCAGACCGGGCATCGGCCTACGGCATGCCTGGTGTGGTCGTTGACGGCAATGACGTTATGGCGGTCTACGAAGCGGCAGAAGAAGCTGTGAAGCGTGCCCGTGCGGGTGGAGGCCCCATCTTAATTGAATGCAAAACATATCGACATCATGGCCATTTTGAAGGGGATCCGACCGTATACAGGACCGATGAAGAAGTGAACGCATGGAAAGCAAAAGATCCTTTGCCACGGTTTGCGAGCCGTTTGCAAGAAATGAAAATGGCTACGGAAGCGGAAATTAAGCAAATCGATCTTGAAGTTAAAAAGATTATTGCTGATGCGGTTGAGTATGCTCAGAAGAGTCCTGTGCCTTCTCAAGATGAACTGTTGACCGATGTTTATTGCAATTAAGGAATTAGAAGGGGTGAGATTATTATGGCGGAAATGACATATTCTCAAGCAATTAATGAGGCTCTCCGTGAAGAAATGCGTAGGGATAAGAATGTGTATATTCTAGGAGAAGACGTTGGAGCATTTGGTGGGTGTTTTGGAGTAACAACTGGACTTATTGATGAATTTGGCCCGGAAAGAGTGTTGGATTCTCCGATCTCGGAGACCGCTATTATGGGTTCAGCTGTTGGAGCCGCTGTTGCGGGTTTACGCCCAGTGCCAGAAATCATGTTTGACGACTTTTTAGGTGTATGCATGGATGAGGTAGTAAACCAGACAGCAAAAATGCGTTATATGTTTGGTGGCAAAGCGAAGGTACCGCTGACATTAAGAATGGCCTGCGGTGCTGGAGTGGGCGCAGCGGCTCAACATTCTCAATGCCTAGAAGCATGGCTTTGTCATACTCCAGGACTTGTAGTCATTATGCCTTCGACGGCGGCAGATGCTAAAGGTTTGTTGAAAACTGCCATCCGTGATGATAATCCGGTAATGTTCTTAGAACACAAACTTCTCTATGGGGCAGGTGGGGAAGTTCCTGAAGGGGAGTATACAATTCCCATTGGCAAGGCGGATATCAAGCGGGAAGGAAAAGATGTCACAATCTTAGCTTATTCTATGATGCTTCATAAAGCGCTAGCGGCAGCGGAAACCCTAGCTCTAGACGGAATAGATGCAGAAGTGATTGATCCTCGGACACTTATCCCATTTGACAAGGAAACATTGTATAAATCCATAGAAAAAACTGGACGGTTGGTTATTGTGCATGAAGCTGTCAAACAAGGAGGATTTGGGGGAGAAATAGCAGCAATGGTTGCGGAAGAATGCTTTGATTCTCTCGATGCTCCCATTAAAAGGGTAGCAGCACCTTTTACTCCAATTCCTTTTGCATCTGGCCTAGAATCAGCCTATATTCCGGATGAGGCCAAAATCATTGATGCGGTGAAATCCGTTCTGGGATAAAATCTATTCTTTAGGATGTCTTCGTAAAGTAATTTCGCTTTTGAAGAAGGGCGGCCGTCCGTCCGGCCACCCTTAATCTTTGGTAGGAGGAGATGAACTTGATTGCAGGAATTATTGCAAATCCGGCTTCAGGAAAAGACATCCGACGTTTGGTGGCTCACGCCACTGTCTTTGATAATCTGGAAAAAGTTAATTTAATTCGGAGAATTTTGCTTGGGCTTCAAGCGGCTGGGGTTCAAAGGGTCTGGGTTATGCCGGACTATTTTAATTTTTATGAGCAAGCATTAGATTTCTTCATCGGTGAGAATCAGCTAACCATGGAAACAAAGCTCGTACCCATGAAGTGGAATGCGTGTCAAGAAGATTCACAGTTTGCGGCGGCTAAAATGGCAGAATTAGGAGTACGTTGTTTGATCACCCTGGGTGGTGACGGAACAAATAGGGTTGTAGCTAAAGGGGCCGGAGATGTTCCTATCATGCCTGTTTCCACAGGAACCAACAATGTTTTCTCGGTCATGTTGGAAGGCACTCTAGCGGGATTGGCAGCTGGTTTAGTTGCAACAGGAGTGGTAGAACGGGAATATTCTCTTCTCCGTACCAAAAAATTGATAATCCATCTCAATGGTAAAGCTGTAGATATAGCCTTAATCGACGCGGTTGTGCTCGAAGATCAGTTCATCGGTTCCCGGGCCATATGGGACATGGGTAAGGTCCGGCAGATTGTGGCAACACGTGGCGAGCCCTTTCATATAGGTATTGCGGCAATCGTCGGCGCTTTGCATCCTATCGATATGAGAGCAGCCGAGGGAATTAACTTAATCGTCGCAGCAAGTGGCGAGCAAATGCTGGACCAAAATCAAGGTTCTATAATTCAGGTAAAAGCGGCAGTAGCACCTGGTTTGATTCGATCAATTCCTGTTCGTTCACACGAATTAATGAGTCCCGGTCAGAAAGTAACTGTACGTCATCGCCCTTGTGTCATAGCACTCGATGGTGAAAGGGAAATTATTGTTGGCCCAGATGATTGTTGCGAAATAGAACTTGCGCAGACGGGTCCCTATGTGGTCGATTACAAAAGAACGTTAAAACGTGCTGCTGAAAAAGGTTACTTCATAAATCGTTGAACTTCTTTAAAACAAAGAAAATAAGCATAAAATTCAGGAGGAAATTAGAATGGCACATATTATGCTCATGCCTAAATTAGGCCTAACCATGAAAAAAGGAAAAATAGTGAGCTGGCTCAAAAACGAAGGGGAGACGGTTGCCCAAGGAGAGGCACTTTTAGAAGTGATGACAGAAAAGGTCAACATTAAAGTTGATTCACCTTATAGTGGAGTACTTTATAAGATCATTGGTGCTCCAGGCTCGAGTTTCCCGATTTCTGTTCCACTTGCTGTTTTAGCGGAAGAAGGGGAAGATGCCGCTTCTTTAGAAGGGGCTCTGGCAGAGGCGAAAAGTGTTCTACAAGCAGCACTAGCAGGTGGGAGTGGCGAAGGAGAGAAGAAGAAAGAAACAAAACCTGTTAAACCTTTTGGGATTTTTGCCAGTACTGGCAAGGTATCTCCTCGTGCGGCTAAACTCGCCGATAAAGAAGGCGTCGCAATTGGTTTAATTAATGGCAGCGGTCCAAACGGCAAGGTTGTTGAAGCAGATGTATTAAATTACATTCTTCAGGTCAAGGGAGAGACGACTTCTGAACTGCGTTCAATTGATCCTCTGAGCATGCGGGGTGTCATCGCGGAGCGTATGCTTAAGAGCCGGAGAGAGGCTGCCCATGTCACTCTCATGAAAGAAGTGGATATGACCTCATTGAAAGATGTACGGGAGCAATTAAACGAGTTGGGCGCGGACAAACGAGTTAAATTTTCCTTTACTGATTTCCTTGTTAAGTTTACAGGACAGGCTTTATCGGAATTCCCGCTGGTGAACTCGCGGAGCACCGAGAAGGAAATTGAATTAGCCAAATCGGTCAATGTTGGGGTAGCCGTCGCCTTGGAAGAGGGGCTTGTCGTTCCCAATCTGAAAAATGTTCCAATGCTTACCCTGGAACAGATTTCAGCCAAAATTAAAGACCTAGCAACGCGAGCACGCAATTCTGAACTCAATCCGGAGGAGATAGAACAAGGCACCTTCACGATTACCAATCTGGGAGCATACGGAGTGGAAGGGTTTACCCCCATTATTAATCGACCGGAAACCGCCATTCTCGGTGTAGGAACGATAAAACAGAAACCAATAATGGTCGATAGTCGCTTAGAAAACCGCTTTTTTATGACACTTAGCCTTTCTCTCGATCATCGAATCATCGATGGTTCACTCGCTGCAGAGTTTTTAGGCCGTCTTATAGAAATGTTGGAGAATCCCTATCCTTGGTTCCAGTTACATCCGCAAGGCAATGACGATCTTCTCATCAAGACCGGAGGCAAAGAAACACCTCACGACCTGTTGGGGGCGTTTTCAGGTGGGTTGGAAGAATTGAAAGAAGAAGCCCCAGAATTAGCGATTGGCTTCGAAAGCCTCATGGCTCCAGTCTTTTGCGAAGGGGAACTGGGGATCATGGAAAAAGAATTAATGGCGGTGGCCATCGCCATTTATGGGAAATGTGAGTACTGCATTGCCGCTCATGTTTATAATGCCATGAATGCCGGAGCATCTGGTGATCAAGTGCTGGAGGCAGCCGGAGTCGCTGTCGCTTTTGGAGGCGGCCCGGCAATGGCTTATACCGTAACAAAAGTTCGCGAATGCATCAAAGCTTTTGGCGGTTAAAGAAAGCGGGGATAACCGATGGTTGGGTCTTTTCACCCCACGTATCTTCTTGACCTCGGGAAAGCGGACTATAAACCGGTTTGGCAACTTCAGAAGAATTTACAAAATCTCAGGATTGAGGGTCAGGTCGCAGATAGCTTTATCTTGGTCGAACACTCTTCCACAATTACGGCGGGTAAAGACAGTCGCAGGGAACATATCTTAGTCGATGAAGAATGGCTCGCCGCCCATGGGTTCCAAGTTTTCCAGATTGAAAGAGGTGGAGATGTTACTTACCATGGTCCGGGACAACTTGTAGGCTATCCCATTCTAGATCTTAAAGACTACGATAAAGACATTCATTTGTTGGTTTATAAAATAGAAGAAATGCTTATACGGACTCTCCTTACATTTGGAATCAAGGCGGTGCGACGGGTTGGATTTCCTGGAGTGTGGGTTGGGGAAAAGAAAATTGCCAGCATTGGATTAGGGGTAAATCATTGGGTGACAATTCACGGTTTTGCCATTAATGTTAACCCGGATTTGTCTCAATTTAAGACCATTGTTCCTTGCGGCCTGTCCGGTGTGCAAATGACTTCGCTTGCCGAAGAACTAAACAGTTCAATTAGTATTTCCAAGGTCAAAAATAGGATTATTGAAGAAATGTGTGCGCTTTTTCAATGGGAAATTCGCCCAATATCCCAAGAAATAGAAACGTTGTTGGCTGTCGACGGCCTAGAAGCAAAAGTTAATCGACCAAGTTGGTTAAGGGTAAAGGCTCCTTTATCGGGCGTGATAGAAGAAATGGAAGGGCTTTTGGCAAGGGGCCGTTTGCACACGGTCTGTGAGGGAGCATGTTGTCCTAACGCGGGTGAATGCTTTGCTCTAGGTACGGCCACGTTTATGATTCTTGGTGACGTCTGCACTAGGGGATGCCGTTTCTGTGCGGTGAGCAAAGGAATTCCTTGTGCTCCTGATCCAGCGGAAGCGGAAGCGGTAGCTCAGACCGTTAAAACTCTTAACCTCAAACACGCTGTCATCACATCCGTTACCAGGGATGACTTATTCGACGGCGGAGCAGGAGAATTCGCCCGAGTTGTTATAGCCTTACGACGAATAACCCCGAAGACAAGCATCGAACTATTGATTCCGGATTTTGCTGGATCAGAATCAGCGCTTGAAACCGTTGTTGCCGCTAAACCCGAAGTCATCGGTCACAATATAGAAACCGTTCAGCATCTCTATCCTCAAGTACAACCAGGGGCAGACTACGAACGTTCGTTAATGGTTTTAAGAAATGTTAAAAAACTGGACCCTCGGATCAAAACCAAAAGTGGGCTGATGGTCGGTCTAGGGGAAACAACGCAAGATGTTTGTACGGTCATGCGTGACTTGAGAAAGGCAGGGTGTGATTACCTGACTATCGGCCAATACCTGCAGCCCACGCCTAAACATCTGCCGATAAAAGGGTTCATTCCTCCGAGTATGTTTGCTTGGTATCGGGAGCAGGCCCTTGAGCGTGGCTTTAAAAAAGTGGAATGTGGCCCATTAGTCCGCAGTTCCTATCATGCACAACCCTAACGGAGGTGGAGAATATGGCAATTATTGAAGGATACAATTTACCCGATGACCTCTACTATACTGAAGACCATGCCTGGGTGAAAGTAGAGGGAAATTTAGTCAGAGTAGGGATGAATGATTTTGCCCAGAAATTGGCGGGAGATATCTCGTTTGTTAAACTACCTAAAGTCGGTAAAGACGTACCAATAGGTAAACTTCTCAGCTCTATGCAGTCGGGGAAATGGGCGGGACGTATCGAGGTACCTGTAGCAGGTAAGATCGTGGAAGTCAATAAAGAGTTATTGCATGAACCGCAAAAGATGAACCAGGATTGTTATGGAGCTGGCTGGATTGCCTTGATTGAGCCTAACAATTTCCAGGAGGACTCCGCCAAACTCATGGATGGGGCGAAAGCCGCAGTGTGGCTTAAGGGAGAAATTACCCGGAATGTTCCGGGTAAGGAGGGGTAGTTATGGAACAAGCTTTGCAAAAAATATGTGGGAAAAGGGTCACAACCGACCCTTTTGAATGTGCCCCATATGCTAAAGATGTAGCCTATATCCCTGGTTTTTTTGTCCATTTACTCACGAATCCTGTACCGAAAGCCGTGGTTCAGCCCATCTCTGTAGAAGAAATCTCTAGTTTGATCAAGTGGGCAAAGCAAGGCAAAATACCGGTCACCGTCCGGGGCGGAGGCTCTACCGCCTATTTCAATTCCGTTCCGATGCGAAGTGGTTTAGTAATTGATACGAATCGCCTCCAAGGGTTTTCCAAACTTGAGCTAAGCCAGGGGAGCAATAGAAAAATGGTCTGGGTCAAAGCAGGGATGACTTGGAAAGACCTGGATGACGGATTGCGACAGCAGGGTTGTGCGGTTTGCTCAAGCCCTAGCAGTGCCCCCTCCGCTACTATCGGAGGGTGGGTTTCCATGGGGGGGTTAGGTATCGGTTCTGTCCCTTATGGTCCAGTTCACGATCAGATTATGGCCATAAGGGGGGTGACGGCCACTGGGGAAATAGTGGAACTCTCACGACCTGGCAAAGATCTTACAAAGATACAGGGATCTGAGGAATTGGGCTTACAATTTGATGATTTGATGGGCACTGAAGGAACTCGGGGAATTATTACGGAGATTAAGCTGTTGGTGCGTGACGTTCCAGAAAAAGAGGAACACCTGCTGGCGGTATTTAACAGCGAAACGGATACTGGCTCGATGATGTCCTGGCTAGGTGGAGAACATTTTTCGTCTCTGTACAATGTTCATTTTAGTAGTCCGGAATTCATCATGATGCTCCAGGAAGCTGGATACGCTCATGAGATTCCTCTGGGGAAGTTCAGTCTGGAAATTGATCTTGAGGGCAAGCGTGACGAGGTGGATGTAGCTGTTGCTCACATCAGAAAACATGTAAAAGTCCTAGGCGGAACTTTATTGCCTGATGGGGTAGGAGCAGAGGAATGGGCCGATCGGTTTAAATCCCTCCGGCTTGAACAAACACTTCCTTCCCTACAAGCGGCAGAAATTACACTCCCTGTCAGTAATTTTGCGGCTTTTTATGAGGGGTTAAGTAAGTTGGCCCAAAAGACAAATACCCTATGTGTTACTTATGCCCATCTCGTGTCTCCTGAAATGGCCCTGGTGATGGTTCTTTATCCCTCAGATGAACTTAACACGATCCGTTACATTGCCGATCTTAGCTTCATCAGCCAGATTTACAAGTTGGGACAAAGCTTTGGTGGTAAACCCTACGTCATTGGTCTTTGGAATACCCCCTATTTGGGAAAAGTATATGACCGGGGTGAGAGAGAGCGTCGGCGCCAGCGTAAACAAGCTCTAGATCCCCAAGCTCTACTCAATCCCGGAAAGGGTTACAATCCCCCTTCAATTATTCTGAACAGCTATGTCTTTGGTTTTGGTATGATCATGATTGGTCTCTTGCGACCTTTGGTCCTTAAAATCCTAAAAGGAGGAAAAGGACAATGAAAACTATTGAAGAACTTCGGGAGCAAATAGCCAAAACCAGTTATATCTGCGGAAGCTGCGGCAGTTGTCGAAGTGTCTGTCCCGTTTACCGAGAAATTGGTTGGGAATCCGCTGCACCCCGATGGAAAATTGCTTTGGCCAAAGAGGTATTCCTGAAGAAAAAAGAGGAAAAAGCCACGGACCAATATGCTCAGCGTTTGCAGGAGTGTACGCTGTGTGGTAAATGTGCGGAAATATGTGCAGCTGGAATTAAAACACGTGAGCTCTGGTTGAATCTGCGGGAGGATTTAAGAGCTCGGGGAATGGAACATCAGAACTTAACACAGATGGCTCGGCAAATTAAAACGACACACAATATCAGTACGTTCTCCAATGAAAATCGCCTTGACTGGGTGGACGATTTAGATGAGGTTGAAGTAGAAGTCTCAAAAGCCGGAAGTGAGGTTGCCTACTTTGTAGGATGTGTGTCTTCCTTCTATCCGATGTCGGTTGGAATCTCCCAAAGTATTGTAAGTTTATTGGATCGAGCAAACATTAATTATACCGTTCTAGGAAGTGAGGAATGGTGTTGTGGATTTCCCCTCATCGCTTCAGGAAACACGCAACAAGTCACTGAATTAGCCAAACACAATGTGGAAAAGGTACGCGCTCTTGGTGTCAAAACCTTAATAACGGGCTGCGCCTCCTGTTATCATACCTGGACACACGAATATCCGACGATCCTTAGGGAAAATCTTGGCTTTGAGGTGCTCCATGCAACTCAGTATCTAGCTGGATTAATCCGTAAAAGACAATTAGTGCCTGGCAATTTAGATGAAACCGTCACTTATCACGACCCTTGCGATTTGGGTCGTAACAGTGGAATCTATGACGAGCCCCGAGAACTTTTACAGGCCATGGAGGGGGTTAACTTTGTAGAAATGCCTCATCGCCGGGAGATGGCCGACTGTTGCGGTGGTGGAGGGAATCTAGCTGCCGTAGATAAGGATTTAAGTCAAGCTATTGCTGTGAAACGGGTACGTGAGGCTGTGGCAACCGGGGCAACTATTTTAACCTCTGCGTGCCAGCAATGTGTACAGACTTTGCAAATGGCGGCAAGACAGGAAAAATTACCGCTTGAGGTCTTAGACGTTACAGAGTTACTGTGGCGCTCCTTGGAAGAATAGTTTATTCACGTTCCTGAAACAGAATAGAATCTTGGTTACTTGCACGATAACCATAAGGAGGGTGAGGATATGAAGGTCGGAGAGTGGCATTTCCCAGAAGAATTACTCTATGATGAACACCATCAGTGGCTCAAAAGAGAAGGAAAAAATATCATCATTGGCTTAACCGATTACGGGCAATACAACAGGGGGGATATTTTGTACTTGAGTTTGCCAGAATCCGGTACTCAGGTGAAGGCAGGAGAGGCCGTAGGTTCTCTGGAAACGGGAAAATGGGTCGGGCGTTTTTATGCTCCCCAGACAGGGGAAATCTGTGCCGTGAACGCGGAAGTCCTGGAAAGCACACGCTTGATTAATCAAGATCCCTATGGGCGCGGTTGGCTGTTTAAAATAGAAACTCATTCCTCTGAAGGATCAATGCTTATGACGGTAGAGCAACTCAAGGAATGGTTAGACGTGGAATTAGCCAGAGAGAAGGCCTGTGATGTCTAACACTCACGCTGATCGTTCCCAAGCTGAACTTACCCAAGAAATCGAGGACCTTGGTTTAGAAAGTCCGGAGGTTATCCAAACGAGTCTAGCAGCCGCGATGACACTCGGTTTAAAGGGGGGTATTTTTTATCGCAATGCCAAGCTCACCTGCTTAAACTTGCTTCTGACTTATCAAGAGGGTTGTCAGGGACGCTGCGGTTATTGTGGTTTGGAACAAAAACGTTCAGAAAAAACCAAAGGGACAACGTTCATCCGAGTTGCTTGGCCCACCTACTCCTTTGATCTCATTCTCGAACGGACAAAACAATATCAAAACTCTTTGAAACGAATCTGTCTATCCATGATTACCCATAAGAGAGCCTTTGAGGATTCGTTAAGTCTTGTATCCCGTTTACACAGTGAAGTTGATTTGCCGATTAGTATTCTTTGTGCCCCGACGCTGATCAACAAGACGGAAGACCTGCAAAAACTCAAAGAGGCTGGTGCCGATCAACTTGGGGTGTCGATTGACACAGCTACCGCAGAAATCTTCCAAGAATACAGAGGAAAAGGTGTACGGGGACCTCATCGATGGGAACATTACTGGGAGATTTTAAGAAAGGGTGTTGCTGTTTTTGGACAAGGCCAGGTCAGTGTTCATCTGATTGTTGGCCTCGGAGAAAGCGAACAAGAGATGGTCATGGCTTTGCAGCAAGTACACGATTTAGGCGCGGTGGTTCATCTGTTTTCGTTCTATCCCGAACCGGGGAGTGCTCTGGCGGAGAAAGCGGCACCCTCTCTTAGTCAATACCGCCGTATGCAATTAGCCCGTTATCTAATTATGAATGATTTGGCGAGTGCCAGAACTATGTGCTTTAATAGTTCTGAACAAGTTTATGATTTTGGGATGGATGTCGAACCTTATGTGGCTTCCGGCCAACCTTTTCGCACGTCCGGCTGTCCCGGGCATGATGGAGAAACTGCCTGTAATCGGCCCTATGGCAATGAACGACCAGGTACTACCCTAGCCAATTATCCGTTTGTTCCCAACCTACAAGATGTGGAGCAGATAAGGGGAGAACTCTACGCCGGGCTCATGGAGGGTGTTGAACAATTGTGAATTCGAATGAAGAGAAGATGCTAGGGAAGACAATTATCGGAGGTTGGACGGAATTTGATCAAAGTGCGAACTTACCTAATCTGCTAAAAGAAGCCTGGAACCTGCGCCGGAGAACCTTCCCTGATTTCATCCACTTTGCAGTTCCCGGCGGGAGGCACTATGAAGGTAAGCATTTTTACAATTCAGGCCGATTTCTCAATGTGAGCATCACAGGAACCTCCTGCGCTCTTCAGTGTGACCATTGTCAGGGGACAATGCTAAATGGAATGATTCCGGCTCCAGCCCCAGAAAAACTACAGGAACTGGGAATCAACCTGCGGAAAAAAGGAGTTACGGGCCTTCTTATCACTGGAGGATGTAATCAAGAGGGGCAGGTCCCCCTTAAGCCCTTTTTGCCGGCTTTAACTTATCTAAAATCCCTGGATTTTACGATTCATGTGCATACTGGCTTAGCAGATAAGGAAACCGCAGTTGGGTTAAAACAGGCTGGGGTTGATAAAGTATTTCTGGATATGATCGGTGATGCCGCTACAATTCACAGGGTTTATCATCTTGACCGCAAGCCTAGTGACTTTATAGATACTTTAGAAATCCTGTTAACCGAAAGTTTAGATGTCGTCCCGCATGTGGTGCTCGGCTTAAACTACGGGAAAATAATGGGAGAAAAAAACCTTATTCAAATGTTAAGTGACTATCCCTTGGAAACATTGGTGTTGGTTGCTTTACGAGCCGTGCCGGATACTCCGATGGGCGGAGTCATTGGACCGGATCCTGCTGAGATCATCAGAATCACAGCTCAAACTCGTCTCTTGAATCCGTCGCTTAAAATTAGTTTTGGTTGTGCTCGACCCTATACTCAAAAGGCTTGGTTGGAGAGAGGGCTCATAGCGGCGGGAATTAATACGTTGGCCTTTCCACTTGATGAAACCATAGACTTCGCTTTAGCGCACGGGTTGAAATCTGTCATGAGTGAGATGTGCTGTGGTGGACTGTAGGGGAAAAGTAGAAAGAACTAAAGTGGGAGTGATTATAATGCCGATTGAACTATTTGATCCGATAGCCGAAGATTATGACAACTGGTACGAAACGGAAATAGGACGAATTGCTGATCAAGTAGAGCGGGACCTGGTTGTTCAGCTCTTTCAACCATCCGGTCTCAAGATCTTAGAAATTGGGTGTGGAACAGGACAATACACCACTACGCTGGCGAAGCAGGGGTATCAAATCACGGCTGTTGATATATCTGAAAAAATGATGGCACGAGCTCGAGAAAAAATTGCGAACTTAGGATATTCGGTAAAGTGGCTTAATGCGGATATCACTCAAATCATGGATCAACTTGAGCAATATCATGGTATTCTTTCGATGAGTGCTTTCGAGTTTATTCCAAATCCTGAGGAAATTTTAGCTAGATTATTTGAGCATATAGAGCCCAAAGGATGTCTGGTGATTGGAGTTATTGCGGGAGAATCTCCCTGGAGCGAGTTCTATGGTAGGAAAGCTAATACGAAACCTGAATCCGTTTTTGCCCACGCACGGTTTTACACGGAATTCGAAATTCGTCAATGGGAGGTAGGGGGACGGCTTAAAATTGGCAAAGCACTTTATTTTCCGCCAGAGGTGTCTTCGGTAGACCGAGCTTTAACACTGGAAAAACAAAAAAATACGAACCCTAATTTTTTGGTCGCCAAGTGGGTAAAAGAATGATCGTTGGAGATATCTGATAAATGAGAGACGCATAGTTTACGGACTCTCTTTTATTTATTAATCAAATCCAGTCCTATGAAAATATTCACCGGAAAGTTCGGACGTCTAACGCCATAGAGTTAAGATAATCAAAGGAGCAAGTAGCTAAGGTCCTCATCGGATAAGCTGCTTGCTCCTTTATGTAATTAGGGTCTACTTGTCCATAATACGGTTCATGAGGCGCATCGAACACATTTCTCCGCACATGGTGCAGCTGTCCTGATGCTCAGGGGGGACTCTTTACGATAACGCTCCGGTTTTTCCCGGTCTAAGGCTAGGCCGAACATTTTCTCCCAATCCAAATCTTGTCTGGCCTGATTCATCTCAGCCCCGAGGGGCACCCCTAGCAATAAGACAAGACGTATTTAGTTGAGTGGGCATTACTTGCCTTGGTAAGTATTACAAACTATACCTATTATATAACTAAAAGGATACAAGTGTAAATATATGAATACAGGATATAGAAATTAGCCTTACAAAGGAATCAACTTATCTATGACGTAAGGATTTCTCGCGTGACAGTTAAAGTTTGATGTGATACATTTGAAGGCGGAGGCAGAATAGTTTACTGGAATTCTAGATAGAATTAAATAGTGTAAGGAGTGAAGAGTTATAAAACAACAAGATGTGATTCTTTATACTGTGCCACTCTGACCGCACTGTGTGCGCGCCAAGCGATTCCTTTCGGGTAAAGGAATTAAGTTTACGGAACGAAATATTATCTTTCCTAAGCATAGAAAAGAAATGAAAGAAGTGACTGATGCGCTTGCTGTACCCATAACGTGTGTGGGAGAACGGGTGCTGATTGGCTTCTCTTCTGAGGAATACGAGGAGGTCTTTCAAAATAATTAGTCTGCAACAGGATTCTAGGAAACAACTTCCAAAGTTGAACGCGACCGGTGTTTTGCTAGCAGGCGGCAAAAGCTCACGGATGAAAAAGAATAAGGCCTTCCTTGAACTGGAAGGCCGTCCCTTAGTTGAACGGAGTTTAGAGGTCTTGCATGCTGTGTTTGCGGAAGTTCTGATTAGTAGCAACAAGCCTGAACTGTATGCTCACTACGAGGTTCCTATCATTCAAGACGAAAGTCTTGATCGTGGTCCATTAGAAGGACTTTACCAAGGGTTAAAAGAAGCGACTTATGATGTCGTTTTCTTTGTCGCCTGTGACATGCCGTTTTTGCAAGGAGAGCTTATCCATTTTCTAGCTGGTTGGATTCCGGAGTATGATGTTGTCGTTCCACGCCTTCATTCCGGGCTCCATCCGTTACACGCCTTTTACCACCGGCGGTGCCTTCCTTCAATCAGAACTAATCTTGAGGCAGGTCGCCTCAAGATTATAGACTTCTATCCATCTTGTTCCGTTCGTTATATAGAAGAAACGGAGCTTCGGGATTTTCCTGACTTGAGTAACATCTTCTGCAATGTGAATACGCCGCAAGAGTGGACAGCAATCCTCAGACGATAATTCGTTCCGCGCAGGTATAGATATTAAGGCGTTGCTCCCGAGCAAATCCCACAACGGTGATGTTCAAAGCGGTTGCTTGAGAAAGGGCAAGATCTGTCGGTGCCCCTCGAGCAATGAGGATCGGAACCTTCATTTTGGCAACCTTGAGAAGGATCTCGGAGGAAACTCGGCCACTAAAAAAGATCACATGGTTTTCCAAAGATAACCCTGAATGAAAGGCGCTGCCGCTAAGTTTATCAAAAACATTGTGCCTGCCAATATCATAACTCGTAAGAAGTACTTCGCCTTCATACCCAACTCCTCCACTGTGTACGCCTCCAGTTGACTGAAAGAGCGGTAGATGGGATTGTAAAAAATCACCATAGGCATAGGCTTCCTGGAGTGGAATACTATGGGTTGACGTGAGCGGCTTAACCATAAGGACATCATTGGCGAAACAAAATGACGCTCTGCTTTTACCACAACAGGCGGAAACAAATCGTTTGCTCATGAGCTCTTTCTGCAAGAGACAGGGTTTGCCTTCGACCCAAACTAAGTGATCTAGGGGATCATGACGGATTTCATACACGTCCTCTGGAAAACGGATGAACCCTTCATTGAGTAAAAAACCGTAGACGAGCTCTTCAGTTTGGGAAGGGGAGCACAAAAGCGTCGCAATTTCTTCACGGTTGTAATGTATGGTTAAGGGAACTTCTTGAACTACAGTATCTTCCTCCCATGCGAGCAGTGGACCCTTTGCTTTAAGAATAGAATGGGTAACCGTGTCGTTTGGCATATGAACCTCCTCAGAGCTTTTCCTATCTCCTAGTTTACAATATTTTCAGAGAAACCTGAATCATTTTTTAGATTAAAAGACAAAATGTATTAACGAAAAAAAGGGAATCTTTATTCGATCGCGAATTATAGTCTTCATAGAGATTAAATTGAATCGTCATCGCTCTGAAGCTGGATCTCCTAAAGCACAAGCTATGGGGACCAGACTAGTGTCTTAAAGACACTCGGGTATTATGGGAAACTGTAATATCTCCTGTTGGAAAGGAGTCTGTCGACAGGTGGAATTAATTCCCCGGTTGTTTACAGACCGCGGGTTTTTTTATTTGCCTAAAATTCGATCTTGAAAAGAGGCGGAACTATGCAGGACCAATTTCAAAGACATATCGACTATCTCAGAATTTCAGTGACGGATCGTTGTAATCTCCGCTGTAGGTATTGTATGCCAGCAGAGGGAGTCCAGTGGATGCCGCATGACTCTATTCTTTCCTTTGAAGAGATACTTCGACTTATGAGGTTAAGCACTCAATTAGGGTTTCGTCGTTTTCGAATTACAGGTGGAGAACCTTTAGTTCGCAAAGATATTTTAGGATTTCTGAGTGAGGGTGCTCAACTTCCCGGGGTTGAGGATCTCATGCTTACGACCAACGGTATGTTACTCCCGGAAATGGCCTTTGACTTGAAAGCCGCAGGTGTTCAGCGTGTTAACATCAGTTTGGATACCATGGATCCCGAGCGTTTTCATGATATTACCCGAGGTGGGGATGTTTCGCGTGTGATTCAAGGGATCTTTCGTTCACTTGAGGCTGGCTTGAAGCCAGTCAAGATTAATGTTGTGGTTGTTCGTGGGTTTAATACGGAAGAGCTGCCCAGTTTCTTGACCTTGGCAAAGCAATATCCGCTCCATGTCCGTTTCATCGAGCTTATGCCGATTGGAATTAGCTCAGAGCATCGGACCGACTTTGTTTCAATTAAAGAGATGAAAGAACTTTTAGGGATCAAAGACTATATACCAACTCAGGAAATTCCCGGTGGTGGACCTGCTGAATATTTCCGGCCAAGCGGGTTTAAGGGAAGCATTGGCTTTATAAGCGCGCTAAGTCGACATTTTTGTAATACGTGCAATCGAGTACGCTTAACAGCGGACGGGAAACTTAGAGCCTGTTTGCACAGTAAACATGAGGTGGATTTACGCGAGGCTTTGCGAAATGGAAGCTCGGATAGGGACGTCTTAGAACTATTGGCACAGGCAGTTTGGCGCAAACCCGCACAACATCATATGAATGATGAGGCGTGGCAAGATAAACGCGTAATGTCTCAGATCGGAGGGTAAGAAATGGATTTAACACATTTTGACCAAGAAGGACGCGCTCGAATGGTGGATGTAAGTGATAAGGCCGAAACAGCGCGTGTTGCGGTTGCCCATGGAAAAGTGACGATGAAGCCAGAAACCTTGGAACGCATTCGTTCAGGACTGATTGCCAAAGGGGATGTTTTGGCAGTCGCTCAAGTTGCGGGAATTATGGCAGCAAAGCAAACTGCGCAATTAATTCCAATGTGCCATCCGTTGGCCATCACCGGGGCGAAACTAGAGTTTAAACTTGTGGAACCCGGCGAGGTAGAGATTGAAGCCAGCGTAAAGGTCTATGGCAAAACTGGGGTTGAGATGGAAGCCTTAACTGCAGTGAGTGTTGCCGCCTTGACGATTTACGATATGTGTAAAGCCATTGATAAGACTATGACGATAGGGGAGATCTATTTAGTAGAAAAATCAGGAGGGAAAAGTGGCCATTTTGTCCGATGACTAACCGCCACTAAACTTCTGTATCCTAACATGCAGGAAGTGGCGGTAAGTCCCTGGATAAGTTCAACTAACGTTTATGAAGCTATGCTTCATAAACGAGTTTCCTATATCCGATGACTAACCGCCACTAAACTTCTGTTAAAAGAGAACAAAAAATTCAGATATGAAAGAGAGGCAAATATAATGGGAAAAATAATTGCTGTTTGTACGAGCGAACGAAAAGGAATGCGTAAGAAGAACGTCGGCGAAGGGATCTTAAAAGTGAACTTTGGTCTTGAAGGAGATGCGCATGGAGGAGATTGGCATCGGATGGTCAGCTTACTGGCTATGGAGAGTATAAAGACTATGCAGGATAAAGGATTGGATGTTGGGCCAGGGGACTTTGCTGAGAACTTGACGACGGAAGGACTGGAATTGTTTACCCTTCCGATTGGAACAAAGCTTAAAATCGGAGAAACGAGTATCGGGGAAGTAACGCAAATCGGCAAAGAATGTCATACAAAATGTGCTATTTTTTATCAGGCTGGGGATTGTGTCATGCCAAAAGAAGGAATCTTCATTCGGTTATTAGAAGGTGGACCGGTCCGTGTAGGAGACAGTATCGAGGTGATGGCTTAATGCTACGTGTGGGGGTTATTACAGCAAGTGACAAAGGGTCGCGTGGGGAAAGGGAAGATCTTTCAGGGCCAACCCTTGCAAAACTTGTACAGGAAATCGGTGGAGAGGTCGCGGAGTATGTGGTGCTCCCAGACGATCAGACAATGCTAGAGGAAAAAATGCGCCAATGGGCGGATGAAGTCGGCTTAGATTTGATTTTAACAACGGGCGGAACTGGTTTTTCTTTGCGAGATGTTACGCCTGAGGCAACGTTAGCTGTGGCAGATCGGCTGGTTCCGGGTATAGCGGAAGTGATGCGACAGGAGAGCTTAAAAGTGACTCCGAAGGCCATGCTAAGTAGAGCTGTGGCAGTCCTAAGGAAACGAACGCTTATTATCAACATGCCGGGTAGTCCTAAAGCGGTACGCGAATGCTTTGCAGCGATTGCTCCGGCCCTTCCCCACGGCATCCAAATCCTCAAAGGAGAAGCCAGTGAATGTGCAACAACACTGTAAAAGCATGGCTAAATGACCGACAAATATTACAAAAAGAGATTGGCTAATAATTGCCAATCTCTTTTTGTACCAATCAGAAAGCATAAATTTCGGGAGGCATAAGTGCAACTAAGGCGACCGCCTTCGCCAAGGCTTGGCGCTAGCCAAGTTTTCTTTATTTGGTTATTCTTTATCAAACTCCCATATACTTTTTCGTTCCTTTCGATTCTGCTTGTCACGACTGTCCAAAGTTTTGCGTATAATATGGTAAACATATGGCTTGTGAGGTGAAGTTTGTGAAAGCCATTGCGTTTGTCGATTACGAAAATATATGGACTGGGTTATTTGAGCGGGGCCATGAATTGACGCCCGAGCAGTTGGTAGAATTCATCCAACTTTATACCGCACGAATTAATGTTGAATTATTGGCTATCTATCTTTACGCTAACTTTGACCGAGAGGAGTTTTGGCGAACACAAACGATGTTCGAGAAAACAAATGTGTTTACGCGCCATGTCTATGGAAAAAACAATTATGCGAGCACAGGACTTCGTCGTAATGCGGCAGATCTGGAGTTAATGCTCGAAGCCCAAGAAATCTTGCTTACGCGAGCATCCACGTTTGACATGTTTTTATTGCTTACTGGGGATGGAGACTTCCTTTCGCTCTTAAGAAAAGTAAGAGCTTGGGGGAAAGAAGTAAAGGTTGTTGGGGTAGCTGGAAGTGTTCATCATGCACTGCATCCTTATTGCGAGGGGGAGGATCTTTTGCAGTGGGTTCTCCAGGAAAAACCTGAGGTAGAGTATCATCCAGAACAGGATTTGGAAAAAGGGATTCAAATTCTCGGGACTCTTCAGACTCGCATGCCCTACGTTGCGTCAACAAAGGCCAGGGCTTCTTTGACAGAACTTTTAGGGCGATCTATTCCACAAGTTAAAGAATTTATTCGGTACACGTTAAAGGAAACTATGTTAATTGAGAGAGAGCACTCCGATCCAAATCTGAAAATCGGTAAAACAAAGATATACCTTCTTAATCTAGAGAATGACTATGTACGAAAAGCGTTAGGATCCATGTATGAGGAAGTTTCCCAGCGTCAATTAAACTTGATCTAGGCGTTCAATCATGCATAGAAGGGTAGAAATTTGGCAATTATAGTGTTTAGAGGATATAGAAATCCCGTTCGGGGGAGGGCCTTGCGTGTATTTATGTATCTAACGCCTGAAATAGTAAGCAATGACTCGATTTATAGAGTATATTAAAGATATATTCAATTTTTGGTGTCCTAGAGGGGTTGCGTTCCCGCGGCCCCTTGCATATTATTATAGATATATTGTTAGCACTCAACTAAGTAGAGTGCTAACAAATATTTAATAAAACACTAAGGAGGGACTTTTCTTCATGAACATTAAACCTCTAGCAGATCGGGTGATCATCAAAGCATTACCTATGGAAGAAAAAACTAAGAGCGGAATCATTATGCCAGATACCGCTAAGGAAAAACCACAAGAAGGCGAAGTCGTCGCTGCAGGTCCTGGAAAAATGGAAAAGGGTGCTCGCATTGTGCTTGATGTTAAAGTGGGCGACCGTGTGATCTACTCTAAATATGCTGGGACCGAAGTGAAGTATGATGGTGAAGAATACCTCATCCTCAAAGAAGCAGATATTTTGGCAATCATAGGCTAGTTTTTAAATAAGACTAAAATTTAAGGAGTTGAATGTACCTTGGCAAAACAAATTGTTTTTAATCAAGACGCTCGTCACGCTTTAGAACGCGGTGTAAATGCCCTAGCTGAAGCAGTACGTGTAACCCTCGGACCAAAAGGTCGTAATGTAGTCCTTGACAAAAAATTCGGCTCACCATTGATTACAAACGATGGTGTAACGATTGCTCGTGACATCGAACTGGAAGACCCATTTGAGAATATGGGAGCACAGCTCGTTAAAGAAGTTGCCACCAAAACCAATGATGTGGCTGGAGATGGAACGACAACGGCTACAGTTTTAGCACAAGCCATCATCCGCGAAGGGCTTAAGAATGTCGCTGCTGGAGCCAATCCTATGGGTATTAAACGTGGAATTGAGCAAGCAGTTGATGCTGTTGTTGCAGATATTAAAGCTAATGCAAAGCTTGTTGAGACTAGTGAAGCCATTGCTCAAGTTGCTTCAATCTCTGCGAGTGACAAAAACATCGGTGCTCTTATTGCTGAGGCCATGGAGAAAGTCGGTAAAGACGGCGTGATCACCGTTGAAGAAGCCAAAGGCATGACGACGGAACTTGAAGTGGTCGAAGGAATGCAATTTGACCGCGGCTACATTTCTCCTTACATGATTACGGATACAGAAAAAATGGAAGCTATTTTAAACGATCCTTTCATCCTTATTACAGATAAGAAAATCAGTGCTATTCAAGACGTTTTGCCAGTATTGGAAAAAGTAGTACAAGCTGGTCGACAACTGATGATCATTGCAGAAGACATCGATGGGGAAGCTTTGGCAACTCTGGTTGTCAATAAACTCCGTGGAACGTTCACTTGTGTAGGAGTTAAAGCGCCTGGCTTTGGCGATCGCCGTAAAGCCATGCTTGAAGATATTGCTGTACTCACGGGCGGAACAGTTATCACCGAGGACCTCGGTCTAAAGTTAGAAAATACGACCATTGACATGCTCGGTCGTGCGCGTCAAGTTCGCGTCACTAAAGAGGAAACCACGCTTGTTGAAGGTTCTGGTGACACAGAAGATATTAAGAAGCGTGTAGAAGCCATCAAACGACAAGTTGAAGAAACCACGTCAGACTTTGACCGTGAGAAGCTTCAAGAGCGTTTGGCTAAATTATCCGGTGGTGTTGCGGTCATTCAAGTCGGTGCAGCAACCGAAACCGAGATGAAGGAGAAAAAACTCCGGATTGAAGATGCTTTGGCTGCGACTCGTGCTGCTGTTGAAGAAGGAATTGTTTCTGGTGGAGGCACGACACTGATTGATGCTATCGGGTCTTTGGATAAACTCAACTTGACAGGGGACGAGGCAACTGGTGTGAGTATTATACGCCGTGCACTCGAAGAGCCACTTCGTCAAATTGCCAACAACGCTGGACATGAAGGTTCAGTCGTGGTTGAAAAGGTTCGTTCCTCCGCAAGAGGCACTGGGTTCAATGCGCTAACCGAAGTGTACGAAGACATGATCGCTGCGGGCATTGTTGACCCAGCAAAAGTTACGCGTTCGGCCCTGCAAAATGCAGGTTCCATTGCTGCGATGCTTCTTACGACAGAATGTTTAGTCGCAGACCTGCCATCAAAGGATGGCGGAGCATCCGCTATGGCCGGTATGGGTGGCATGGGCGGAATGGGCGGCATGATGTAATTAGAGCCTGAAAGCCTTGTGTACCAAGGGTTCCAGACTCCAAAGGTTGGCGGTGCTGCCATTTTGCTGCCATAACTCATAAAGAATTTTTACGGAGTCCTCTCATGAGTTCACTGAACTTGCGAGAGGACTCTTTCTTCATGGACTTGGTAACGTGCATATAGACGTACCGGGTTGTATCATCGTCTTTGTGACCGAGTCGTCGCATGATCTCTTCCAGCCCAACACCAGCTTCCGCAAGCAGGGAGGTGTGCGTGTGACGTAACGAGTGGGGAGTCAGGCCTTCATTGAGTTCAGCAACCTTCAACAAGTGGTTCATATGGTTCTCAACGGTCTTAATAAGTAATGGATAACCGAAGAATCGTTCATAATTGACGAACACGAAGTCCTTATCATGGTAAGAGTTTCGGAACTTCATTCGAAGTTCCTTCTGCCAAGATTTTAGTTTCTTCAGATCATAGAGAACGTCTGGATCCACCTCAATACAACGAATCGAAGTTTCGGTTTTTGGCGTGAGTAGTTGATATTTGACGGTGTTATTATCGGGATTGTAATAGGTCTTCGTTATGTTGAGGGTGCCTTCTTCAAAGTCTATGTCTCTCCACTTTAGCGCACACAGCTCCCCAACCCTTAAGCCCGTATAGGCCAGTAATGTGAGAATTTCATAATCCTGAGGTTTCCCAACTTCTTTGCATTTGTCTAAATAGTGGGCAAGTTCCTCTTTTTCAAGGTACTTAATTTTCTCCTTCGCATTTTCAAGCTCTTCAACCGTTTTTTTGTGCTTTGGAACGACCGCGTACTGAGTGGGGTCGTTTTTAACAATATCTAGTTCTACGGCCTTCTTAAAGATCATTCTGCATGTGGAATGGATCCCCTCAAGGGTTACATTCGCAAATCGTTTAAAGAGATCACTGAGGACTTTTTGATACATCTTCTTGGTGATGTTGGACATTTTACAATGAGCAAAGTATGGCATTAAATTACTCATTTCATGCATCCGAACACGAACGGTGCTGATCTTTACTTTACCGGTACTTTGATACAAATCCAGCCATTCTTGGGCAAAATCTTTGAATAGGATATCCGACTCCTCTACAAATGTATTGGTAGAGAGGTCAATTTGCACTTTAGCCAAGGCGATTTGTGCCTCTTTTTTAGTTTTAAACCCACCTTTTGATGTTCTTTTGCGCTTTCCTGTTTTAGGGTCAACCCCTACGTCAATTACATAAGTCCAAGAGTTACCTCGTTTAGAACAGTAACCAGTCATGTTTTTCATTGCCTTCTTGCGACTGGGGCTCTAAAAAGCAAAAACCCCACACTTCTCCCTTAAGAAAAAATGTGGGGCTCGAAGGCCCTCTAAAAATATGGCGCTCTTAATATGAGTCTAGCAGAAAGAGATATACTTTTCAAGTACTATGCTGTCAGTTCACTGACAGCTGATTCTCTTTGCGTCCAAAGAATAGGTTTGATTGAGTACTTAGTTAATGCATCAACTACATCATTGTTTGGAGTTTTGTCTAAGTCATTAATTATTACATATAAAAGTGAATCTTTTTGTCTAGTCTCTCTAGTATCCATCCATGAAAACATCAGAGAACTTGAGACATCACGTGAAATCGAGAAGAAGCTGGAATTTCAATGTATGGGGTGTGTACTCGGCGGAAAGGCGGGGCCGCAACCTGAGCTAGAGAAGTTCGTTGATACATGGTTTTCCGCAGACGATCTTGTAGAAGCGGCTGAGAAAAGTGCTATTTTTAAAATATAAAAAGGGGGTCACACTATGTCGATGCAAACGAGCGTTGAAATCAAAGGGGTTCTTGGGGGCACAGAGAGAAAATTCTATTTTGTAAATAATGCCGGACTCGAAGCAATCTTTCGAGGCAGAACGCCGAGAGAGCTATTTTTGCAAAACGTATCTAATCCAGGATGTTTCGATATTCAGGAAGAGGATTTAAGGTTGAACATCCATGTGAAAAGGCAATGTTCCTTGGGGGTTGCTGGCTTTCAAGCCTTTGATGTAGATGCAGATTTCATCCAAGAAGCGACTGAAAAAGCTCGCGCACTTGAAAGAAAAGCGAAAGACAACTTTTTGCTGAAACATTAGACGCATTGCCTAATTTGCCGGAGCCAGAGGCACTTGAGAAAATAGCGATTGACTTCCTTTGTGAAGGCAACAAGGAACTTGCCTTTGCCACAGCCGACTTTTTTGAGAAAGTGATTATTGAACTGGTTGGGGAGTTTGGAAAAGGAAGCGGAAAGATTCTTCTCACTGTTGCGGCTAAAAAAGCGGCTGCTAGAATGACTGCAAAAAGTAAGGAACAAAAATAAGCTGAGTTCCAGAAAAGAGGCACCCCTTACCGTGTTGTTAAGTGGGTGCTTTTAAATAGGAAGGAAGAGGTGATTTCAACATGCTACGTGTCGTCGTAATCGAACCAGGACTTCCAGCGGAAATAAGAGAGGTCAATCATGATTTGGCAAGCCTTCAGTCATTGGTTGGTGGCTACATCGAACACGTTCATTTCATGGGCGATCTCGGTTTTTTAATTAATGAAGAGGGGAAGCTTATTAGTTTACCAGCCAACAGAATCAACTATCACGGTGATATCCTCGTTGGAACCGTAGTAATAGTGAAAACTTGTGAGGGAGAATTTTGTTCCTTGTCGGAAGCTGAGGCCGAGGATTTAATGCAGATGTTTGGGTAAGCGGGAGGTTCATTATATATGAAGGAAACTTCTTATTAATGAGCGTCAAAACGGCAAAGAAAGGGGCAAGAGAACTATGGAAAAACTCAAAAAGTATTGTACGAAAAACGGATTAGAATTCAGCCCGAACTGCGACGGGGGAATCACTATTTATGTGCCGATTAAGGATTCTGAAAGAGTCATCAAATACATCAAGAGAATCCCAGGAGTTTCTTACAACCCTTTGGAATCTTGGAGCAACTATGCTTGCGGGTTCAAAATGCTACCGGTATTTGGACTGAGCTAAGTATGCTAAAGAGAATGCACGGTGAAATGAACGAGCGTTAAATTGTCAGGATTAATTGTCTGATGGTTGAAAGCTCGTTTCCTGGGTTGAAAACTAATAAGATGCGGCTCCGGTAGGGACAATTTGGCAAGGGTAGAACGCTGTTATAGATAACGTCAGATCACTCGAGTATTTTAATGATGAGGAAATAAATGCACGATTGCAGCGGTGATGCTGTAGATGGAACGGAACGAATGAAAAGGAAAGTGATGAACAACCGAGCTTTTATCTATCGGGGTCCTTTCTTGCCTAAATATACTATCAAAAATAAAGCAGATAATTGACTAACTATCAATTGATAGCATATAATAATATGAGGAGGAGGGTTAAACTTGAGTTCAAAAGTTGTTTCATCTAAATGTGAGGTAGAAACATTTTTAAAGGAAATTAAAGAGATATTGGTGAATCCGTATTTTAATGTTTCAAGGGATTTGGATATATTGCTAAAAAAGAGAAGTGAAACCGCCATAGATCCGTATACTACGGGAAATACTCTACTGGCACTTGATTTTGATATGGCCGACGCGGTTCATCAGTTAATGGCCTTGGAGCTATCGGAGTATCTTGAAACTTTTATTGATGACAAGGATAATTCATTGCCTCCGTTTTTTGCTTTTGCAAAATCCATACAGAGCAAGGATGTATATATTAAAGTCAAGATTAGGGATAGGCAAAAATGTAAAGTGTTTTGTGTGTCATTTCATTTTGCAAAGTATCCTTTTCCGGTAAAGCTTCCATATGCATAAGCTGGATTTGAAAGGAGTGTATTGAATGAATAAGGATTATTTAGTAAGAACAATCGAAATGGATTGTCCACTATGCAATAAGATTCATGCTATCGAAGAGCGAAAAGGAACTACTCAAGCCATTATTAAAAACGAAGTAGTAGATTATGAGCAGGTGTATTATTGCTGTGCACTAAGCGATGAAGAAGAAAACGATTTTGTTCCAGGGGGGATAATGGATGAAAACTTGTTACGGGCAAGGAATGCTTATCGTGTAAAGAAAGGCTTGTTAACATCTGACGACATTGCAAAAATTAGAAGTTTTTACGGACTGACGCAAAGTGATTTTGCAGCATTGTTAGGTTGGGGTGATGTTACAGTTACAAGGTATGAAAGTAAATTCATTCAGGATGAAACGTATGACAATATAATGCGCATGGTTTACAACAATCCAATGTTTGCGCTTGGATGCCTTGAAAGGCATAAGGAAAGGTTTAACCCTGAAAAGTATGCAAAAATACGCAAGAGTATTAAAGAGAGAGTTGTAGAATTGGGTAATTTATATTTAAAGAGGCAGGAAATTGAAAGCTTGTATGTGAACTTCGAAGAAGAAACAGATTACAATGGCTATAAAGTATTGGATATTGAGAAACTAAGCAACGTCATTGGTTATTTTGCTCAATTTATGGATCACCTTTATAAAGTAAAACTAATGAAGCTTTTATGGTACACCGATACCATCTTTTTCGGTAGATATGGGAAATCGATGACGGGTTTAGTGTATAAGCATAAGCCACTAGGGGCTTTGCCCATAGCGTATGACGAAATCATCCATTTGCCTACGGTTAAAGTGGTGGAAGATATAATTAATGAAGATATTTGCTACAAAATATGCCCTAATAAAGAGGTAAGTATCTCGGAGTTTACCTTGAAAGAATTGAGCGTTCTTGAATTAGTGGCTACAAAATTCAAGAATCACAGAAGTAAAGAAATTGTGGACTATATGCATATGGAGAAAGCATATAAAGAGACACAACAAAATCAAATAATCCCTTATACCTTAGCAAAGCGGCTAAGAGAACTAAAGTAAGAATACCCAACTGATGTCGCCCTAGACATTGTTTAGGGTAGCTGCAACTATTTACGGGATACTGAAAAGGTATCCCGTTTAATATTTTTAGATTCAATAATTGTCACAGAATTACTACGCAGAACGACAATTCTACCTGTGTTACCCTTAAAACGCCTATTATCCCGTAAAAAATATTGCACAGAATTATTTAAGTCACTATTTTCAGGATTCTGTTGCACCCAACTAACGAGAAAGAAGGCTAACGATATGGATGCTATAGAATCTTTCGTACGAGAGCATCTTTCCGCCAAAGCGGAAACTACCAAGGAAACTTACCGCCAAGTCCTTATCCAATTCGACCGCTGGCTTAAAGGCACTGGAACAGATCTGTCAGGCTTCGTTAGAACGGACGTTCAACAGTATATTGACTATCTTGTAGCCAAAAAGAAATCGGCTGGGACAATCAATAAGATTTTTAACGCATTAAAATCCTTCTGTCGTTACGCTAACAAAACTAAGGCTATAGAAAACATTAGGGTTATTAAACAACCCAACATCCTCCAGCAGGCACCCAAAGCTCTAGATAAGAGAGAAACGCACCGCATATTGCGAGAAACCGACCGGCGGGGTAATCACCGGGACTATGCTATCGTCGTGCTACTGCTCAATACTGGCCTACGGGTAGGGGAACTAGTGAAGCTAGACCGGAGCGATGTGGAAATATCAGAACGGAAGGGCGAACTAACGGTCAGGTGGGCCAAGGGCGGGAAAGCCGCCACGCTGCCCCTGAACAACGAATCGAGAAAGGCTTTGACGGAGTACCTTGACACCCGAAGAACTGACAACAACCCAGCCCTATTCCTTTCCAATAGGTGCGAGAGAATTAGCAAAAGAACTGTGCAATATCTCATGGAACAACTGGGGATCAACGCCCACGCCCTGCGGCACACCTTTATTACTCAATTGGTCCGCAGCGGAGTAGACATTTCTATAGTGCAGGCCCTCAGTCGCCACGCTTCAGCCGATATGATCTTGCGGTACAGCAAGCCAGCAAAAGAAGATTTGGAAGAAACGGTGAATCATCTTGTGTTTTGATTGATTGAAATGCAGGTGGTGAATAATAACGATAGGTAAGACTTTGATGTTATCGCCGCCTTTTCCCCCGTCCCACACCGTGCATGACAGTTTCCCATCACACGGCGTTCAATCACAATTAGTGTTTATTCTAATTTGCATAGTTTACAACTCGAAAGATTTTGCTTAAGAGATTTTTACTGCAAGGTTGTTCAAAACTATCAATTTTTCAACTTGTCGTTTATCAAGTAATAAAGCGGCAGCAGCGAGTTTAAATGTGCTTTTGTCTGGTTCATGAACAAGTTCATGTATTGCCTTAGTGACGAGTATAAGGTTATTATACTTATCCTCGCCACCCAGTACTAATGGTTTTTTGTGGTGGCAATACATAGCCTCAATTTCAAGAATTGCTCCAGAGACAGCACATTTTCCTTTTTGAGCAGCATACAGCGATAATCTGTTGTCATTATATTCAATGCTTTGTCCTTTTTCAGGATTTCGCATTAAATACATGAGCATATCTATGTCAACACATTCAAGTCGCTTATGAATTTCTTCCCTGCCTATTTCAGTATATTTATTGATACTTTTCTTCTTATACAGCGCTACTCTATGCCGTACATAGGCAAGGGGAACTATTGCTGTGCCATAGATATATCTCAGTTCTCTACTGCTCCCGTACCGTTCTTTAACATAGTTCGGTGGGTCTTTTCCTGCCCGCTTTATTCCATCTTTGAACCTTGCTTTAAGACTCTTTCTAACTCCAAAGGCAATTTGGCTGAAATCCAAATTTACAAGGGTCGCTATAGCATAATAGTTGTGTACTCCAATTACGTAAGCATTATATTTATTTACTGCCCCGTAACCTGTCTGCGCTCCTTGTGGTCTCTGGATTTCCTTCACTAATTCATGCGTTTTGTCCTTGATTTTCTTTTCAGCTTTCTTGGAAATGTGAGATTTTACAGTATATCTTTGATCTCCGTTTTTCTTTTTGCCCTTCTTGTGAAGTTTCAATCTGAAGCCTAAAAAGTTAGAGTAGTGGCGTTTGAGGTTTACGATTTTGGACTTTTCTGGACTTATCTCTAGTCCCAATCGCTCCATTAACCACTGCTTCGTCGCCTTAAACAGCTTTACAGCATCACTTCTTTTACGACAAAAGATTTTAAAGTCATCAGCGTATCTTACAATGTAACATTCCTTTAAGTTTGTCCGCCGTAGTGCTGTGTATTTAGCACCTTTATATTTCAGGTTATATCGGTGCTGTGTAGGTATCGTTTCCCATTGGCTTGCTATCCACCAATCTAATTCATTTAACACGACATTAGAAAATAATGGTGAAATTACCGAGCCCTGGGGGCTTCCCTGCTCTGGAAATCCTATTCCTGCAATCTCAGCTTTCAGCATCTCCGAGATGATAGAGAGTAGCTTTTTATCTCTAATACCCATCGTCCATAGTTGCTTTATTAGTTTTGCATGATTCACATTATCGAAAAATGACCGAATATCAATATCTATTACAAAGTGTAGTCCACTTTGTTGCATATATTTATGTGCTTGCGAAATTGCATGTTCTGCACTCCGATTCGGCCTAAATCCATTGCTTCGTTCAAAGAACTTCGCTTCGCAAATGGGTTCTAATACCTGTAATATACATTGCTGAATGAGTCTTTCCATGATAGTGGGTATTCCCAATGGGCGCTTCTTCGTTGGGTCGTTATCCTTCAGTATTTCTACTCTGCGGACTGCTTGAGGTTTGTAACACTGTAGTCTGGTTCTCACATAATCAATAAGTTGCTCATCTTCCCATTTTGCCAAATCATCAATCGTCTTTTTGTCGACACCTGCTGTTTTACTTCCCTTGTTTTTCTTGATGTTGCGATAAGCAAGACCGATGTTTTCTCTCATCGTAATTAGTTCTACTAAATTAGTAAATACTTCATTTCGCTTGCTTTGTTCGTATAGCTCATCTTGAATTGCTTGGAAATCGTAATATTCAGCATTTCGTAGCTTTTGCCTTTTAAGCTTCTTTTCAGTTGTCAAAGTCGGTTACTTTCTCCTTTACAAGGGGGGATTTCACCTTTGTTAGTCATACTCGAACCTTCGAATACTATGCACTTAGATGTTTATACTTTTTGTGACTACAGCCTGTCCCTCCACGGCTTATTATCCCCGTTTCATAGGTATATTGACTGCGCTATCCGCCGAATAAAGCCAGGTTATACATAGTTTATGCTTTCCCTGCCAACGCTTCATTGTGTGTAATCACTCAGCGTTTCGACCTTCCCACGTTCCAATAGTTCTATCTTTACATTTGCTTTTAGGTTATCCTTTGAGCCTGTATGCTTGATACTACCTATAATAGTATAAGGAATTTCATAGAAACACATTTTACTCTTCCCCACATACGCTGCATTGCACAGCAATGGCATTTCTACCAATTCCGCGTGTAGACCCTTCCGTTCGGATTTTCGTCAGTGGCCATTACACCACATTCTCACCATGAGCAATTTATAGACCCCCGGCGTATCATCTGCACAGCTTGCCTCCAAGCCGATTTCCACAACAACAATTGTTGGGGCAGACTTCCGCCGACTTCGACGGGCTGCATCAAGGATTTGTTATTACAAACGTTCCCTTTTGCCGTAGTCTCAGGGGAAGCGTTTCACGGCGTTACCCGATCATTCCACTCCTCAAACTATCAGTTAGAGATTATTAATCTCCGCTGTTTTTACTTTGTTGCAGGATTTAACCCGCATACAATTTTGTACAGCAACGTGTCGCTGCACTGTTTCCGTGGACGCAGCACGTGGAGTGCGTGGTAAGTATGAGAAAACTCACAGTCTGAGAGTGGCCTGTGGTGTGGGTTTCGGAGTTTAGGGAGCAAATTGTAGAACAATTTGATAGGACCAGGTACGTCCACGAAAACATGTTTTGAGGGTTTGGGTTAGATAGTTTTGAGGTATAGGACGAACGCGGGAACATATTAGATATGTAAATGTTTCCATTACAGTTGGTAATTTTTTCTGTGGATATTTGTGCTTGGTCAAAAGTGAATTAGTTTATTTGTTAGCAAAAGGTCAGGCCGTTTTTTGGACGATCTGACCTTTTTTGCTTTTTCTTGGAATATTTCCGCGATCTTAGGAGGAATTCGATGAGAAATGTGGAAAGTGTTAGCTGTTGGTAATTTGAAAGGGATGTTTTTATGATTGCACACAGCACAGAAAAATTTAATGACTTTACCGTTCATATACTAAATGAACAATCAACTTTTCTACACATCGATTTGGCTGATTCACATAGTTTTTATAAAGGTCTGTTTGATTACTTTTTTGATGAAACTCGTTTATTGAGATATGCTGAAAACAAAATGAATTTGCATTTTGAACCCATGGCTAAGAACTATGTTACTTTGTTCAAACATTTAAGGCTGTATATTGATGATTATAATATTGAAAGAATTCCTGCTTCCATAGAGAAAGAGGTACAACGGATTCTTACTGATGAATACGAGTTAGAGGATACTGGCGATGGTTACCTTAAAGTCCGATTAGATAAAATGGGAAAGGTGGGAGAATACATTTTTTGCAATTTGCTTTCAGAATATTTCGAGTTTGATTGCATCATTCCAAAGGTGCATTTAACAACTGACCCCAACATGAATGTTTATGGCATTGATACGCTCTTTTATTCTCATGAAAATGATTTGATTCTTTTCGGTGAATCTAAGCTAAGTAAATCTTTATCAAATGGTACTGGCTTAATTAACAAATCTCTAGAAACTTACGAACAGCAGATTAAAGACGAATTTACTCTAATGTTAAGCAGCCGTTTTTTAAAAAACAATATGGGAATCTTCGGAGATAAATATGCTGATGTTGTTGAGTTAAGCCTTTCTATCGAGAACTTTATCGAAAAAGCAGATGTAAAAAAGATCGGCATACCTATTTTTATTGCCCATGGAACAGACGCTACAGCAGACAATATTTTAAAAAAATTATGCATGATTAAAAAAGGTGCTATACTTGGGCTTGAAACGGTTTACATAATAGTTTCACTTCCGATTTTCAATAAGAGCAAATTGATTGCAGTCTTTACCCAAGGAATAGCTGAAAGGAGGGCGTACTATGAGCGAGAAGCATCAAAGTAATGACCCTCAAACTTTGAGGGAATACTATATCCGATCTTTAGCTACGGCACCGAATCCAACACAAAAAGCACGGGAGCTTGCAGATGATCTATTTGCATTAGATTTAACCGTTTACTCAAATACTTACTCATTAGATTCTGTCCTTTATTCAGCCTTGGCAGAATCAGTTTTAGATGATGAACTGTCACTGCACCCTGAACAAATTGAAATCTTAAATCAAATTAAAAATAACGATGCACTTATTGTCAGCGCCCCAACTAGCTTTGGGAAAACCTATTGCATTTTTGAGTATATTACCCGTTATTTACCCCAAAACATTGTACTCATTGTTCCTACTTTAGCTTTAGTAGATGAATACGTTAAGAGAGTAATCAAAAAATATCAAGGTATGTTTTCAAGATATAAAATTCATACACATATTGACGAAGCAAAAATTTATGACTTTAATCAGAACAATATTTTCATTATTACCCATGATAGAGTCGTGCAAGAAAGCGCTTATGATATGATTAAGGAAATTGATTTTTTAGTTATCGACGAAGTGTATAAATTGGAAACCGACCCTCAAAATGACAGAGTTTTAGTTTTAAATATGGCATATTTTTACTTGGCTCAAAAGGCTCAAAAATACGTTTTACTGGCACCGTTTATAAAATCGGTCGAGGATATTGAGCAACTGGAAAAACGACCCGCGTTTTACAATACAACCTATTCGCCGGTTGTTAATGAAGTGAGAAGTATTAATATATTGCGACATGACGATCGCTATCCCGAGTGTCAGCAATTGTTAGTAAAATTACCATCCAATGAAAAAACCTTAATCTATTTTCCGACTGTTACAGGAATTTACAAATACGTAAATGATTTTATTGCACAGGAGCCAATAATCGATGAGTTAGATCAAACAGTGAAATTCTTTATGGAATGGGCAAGGGAAGAGATCCACGAGGATTGGTGCGTCATCAAGGCAATGGAAAGAGGTTATTTAATTCACAATGGACAAATACCAATTGGCACAAGATTGTTCCAGTTAAATTTCTATGAAAGCAGTGATATTTATAATCGCTTACTCTGCACATCTACACTCCTTGAGGGTGTAAATACAACTGCAAAAAACATTATTATTACTAAGCCATCGAGAATGTCCGATAAGAACAATAATGAAGCAGATTTCTCGGCATTTGATTTTTATAACTTAGTTGGTCGGACTGGCAGGCTAAATAAGCATTTTATTGGAACTGCATATTATTTAAAATCTCCAACTGATCCAGAATATAAAAAAATTGATGCAATCAAAAGTATAAAATTTGAATTGACCGACGAAAGTAAAGATATAGACATTCAAAAGGGCAATATAGCAAATCATCCTGATGTAATTATATTTCTTCAAACATTAGGGATTACAATTGATGAATACCTGACGCACATCGGCAGTCGTCCAAGGTTTAAGACAGTAAGGGAAATTTACTATCGTTACCAAGAGTGCGAACAAGAATTACTACAAGAACTACAAACGCTCCTAATCAATACTCAACATGGAAGATTGAATTTAGTCAAGTGTCTGTATTATATTGCCGAAGGCACACGCGATAATTATAGAGCTAATATTGTTAATAGCCTTATACATAGAAGACGCCCTAAAATTAAAACAATTGTGGACAATACAAAGAAGTATTTTGCTTCAAAAGGGATTGATAATATAATTTCTACAACAATTAGTATTAAAATGAGCTTCATCGAGCATCAATTTTATACCAAGGTATTGCTTGTTCGGTATTTTATGGGATTAAAATCTGTAAAAAGCTCTTTGCTGAATGTTTTAGACGATAAGGTAATTGGTGCTATTGAATACCTTTACTTTTCGACCTCCAAGCAAAAAAAGATGTTGCTCGATTTAGGGATTTACGAGCGCGATATTGATTTGATAATTAAAATAATCGGCAACGACTTTGATGATATATTTGAACTTAAAAAGCGTTTGCAGACAAGCTATGGTAAACTTCAAAGAATTAGCTTTATTTCAAGGTATGTGATACGTAATATTGTCTGATTGGATTCTTTTTTCTATATTGTATAAGAAAATGGATGTTAAGAAAATGGACTGGGTGCATTTCTACTTTATTTACTGAAACAAGGGGAACACATTATTTGTATTCAATAACTTTTATCTCCCATAGTTAGGTAACTCAGGACAAGTGTTTGCCATCCATACCGACCAGTGGTCACTACGCAGAGATACAACCCGCCGGGGTGGCTTGTGCCAAGAACGTGCTCGGTGAGCACGATGCTGTATCCGAGATGAAGGTAGACCCTCCGAAGTCGGTTTGTAGGAACAGGCGTCAAACAGCCGAAAGCTGCTTCTCGGGTTCGACAGTCCGTAGGCACAAGAAGTGCCTCAAACCTTTGTGGCGCAAGGGCTAGAGGCACTCGTGGATAAATTGCCGTGTGTCTACGTTTTTTACCCCCTCAGAAGGGAAATATCCAGTATTTTAGCGGGTTCCGGGATTTTAAGTAGCAAAACGGCTTTTAACTGTCGAACCCGAGTGAAACGCAGTTTAAAATCATAGTGTTAAAAGTAAAAGCCGGGATGCTCTAATATCCCAGCTTTATGTACAACTTAGTCCGAAAGTGCGACCATTTTCAGTGGGTTAAAATGTAGCTTTTCCTTGGCAGGGGGCTACTTTTTCGCTATATCTAGAGATAATTTAAGTATTCCAACAACACGTGAAGCGAAACCAATCGTTACCATAAGTGTCAGTAAAATAAGTGTCTGTAAAATGCTCATGGACCTCCCCTCTTTCTAAGGGGATTTAGCAAACCGTCTAAATATGTAAAGTAGTTAATCCAATTTTTGCTCGAATTTCTCTTCAAAAACTTTTTAAAGGCCTCTGGTAGGCCCCCTAAAGTTAAGAATGAAAATAGATCCTAAGCTCATTATTTAGGTCGTAGTTCTACTAATCCGATAGAGTGAGTATTTCATCTTGAACAAGCATTAAAGCCGTTATCGGACCCAACATCTTTAGTAACAAATAGAAAATCTAGATTTATACAACAGAACTACCGTGGGAATTTATTTTACCTGGTAGAAATACCAGTATGCAGATAATGAAATAACACTATAATTATACATAATCCTTATAAATAAGATGGGCATAATTATTGGGAGTTAGTACTTATTTATATCAACAAACTGGGCCAAAAGAGGTGAATGTCGAGTTTTTATCTCGACCACGATGAATATAGTTAAAAAACAAAATTTATTATTAGTAAAGAAAGTATCCAAGTACATTAAACCTTATACATTAAAATTAATATTATTATTTTTATGTATACTTTGTGGAATACTATTTTCTTTAGTTCAACCATTATTATGGGGAGAAATAATAACAGATCTATTTAAAAAGGATATAAATTCAGTTTATACCAATATTAAATATGTTTTAATGGCATCTATAGCAAATTCAATTGTAAATTTTATTCAATCCTATTTATTCAATTTTTCAACTACTAACATTGTATATGACTTAAAGACTGATATGTATAATAAAATATTAGATTTTCCAATTAAAGTATATTTGACGAAATTAGTGTAGGAGAATTAATTTCAAGATTTCAAGAAGATACTTCTTCTATTGCTAGAATTATTACTAATGAATTATTAACGACTATAGTAGATATATTTAAAATTATTATAATTGGCGCAACTATGG
>NZ_MLBF01000007.1 GCF_001936615.1 Desulfosporosinus metallidurans | reverse complement strand
CATCTGGAAAAGTACTGTTTTAGGATAGTAACTCGCTGGGTGCCTACTCTACTTCAAGTCCGGTTCTGAGAGAGACTGGGGGTGAAATTCCCCCGGTCTACTCACCTTATAGTCTGTTTTCAATACCGTTCAGATGCCAATCGTTTTCATGAAACGTTGAAGAAAAGGCTGGAGAAATTTGCTTTAACTCTGGTACCGAACAAAACGCGCCTAGTCGAGTTTGGACGCTTTGCAACTAAGCATGCTAAGGAACGAGGCAAAAGATTAGAGTCGATATATTTTCTCGGCTTCACCCACTATTGTACTACTAATAGAAAGGGAAACTTCATGGTGGGCCGAAAGACTGAGAAAACTAGACTTAAGCGAAGTATTATTAAATTGCAGGCAACCCTACGTGAAATTCGACACTCTCCTATTAAGGAGCAGGTAGCGGTAATAAATTCGGTATTAAGAGGCCACTACAATTACTATGGGGTAGCGGGCAATTTAAAAAGCCTATTCAAGATTTACCTCAGGACAGAACATTACTGGAAAAGAATGCTCAGTTCCAGATGTAGTAAAGGATATGTCCCCTGGGAGAAGTTTCAAGCAATTAAAGGCACGTTTCCAATATTGCGACCAAAGCTTTCGATACCCTATATGTCATTAAAAGCATACGCAATGCTGTAAGTCGATTTCTGAAGAGCCCGGTGCGGGAAATCTGCACGCCGGGTTCCGTGGGGGTTGGGTCACCGAAGGTGACCCTTCTACCCGGAGCTGAAGGTGAAATTCCTTTGGCCTACTTACCACCACCGGGCTCAAAGGCAAAATTTATGGCGCTCTGACCTTTCGCGAAAAGGTCAGAGCGCTTCTTGGGATAAGTTTAAACTAAAACGTCATCAGTGTTAAAATATTTATTAAAAATAATAGCCTATGAATTGTTGTATCTAGGTTCCTCCAGTCGCAAAATACATTATTTTTTCATGGGATGCTTGATGCCTTTCCAGGATTGTGGCAACTTTCCCTTCGTAGAGAACCATTATTCGATCAGACATTCCAAGCAGCTCGTTAAGATCTGAGGAAATAAAGATAACAGAGGTACCATTTATTACCAATTTGTTAATTAGATTGTAAACGTCAACTTTAGATGGAATATCTATGCCCCTAGTAGGTTCATCTAATATAAGCACCTTTAACTTTAATTTTGTGGACATCCATCTTGCTAACAGTATCTTCTGCTGATTTCCCCCGCTTAAAGAGGATACACGATTGTTAATATTGTGGACTCTAATTCTTAAGCCTTTTATATGACTATTCACAATATCTTTGCCTCTTCTGTTAAAGGCAAAAAAACGATGGTGAGATTGGCATGAATTAGGTATTAAAATATTATCGAGAATATTTAACTGATTAAAGAGCCCTTCTAGGAGTCGCTCTTGAGTAACATAACCAATCCCTGCCTTAATAGCATCAATGGGTGTATTAATCTTCAAATTTTGAGACTCTAAAAATATACCCTTATCTAGTGGGTCTAGACCAAAAAAGGACCTTGCAATTTTTGTTCCAGATCCGTCTAAACCAGTAATACCAAGAATCTCCCTTTTCCTTAACGTAAAATTAATGCCTGAGGAAAAATGGTCGGTAGTGAAGTCAGCTTTTAAGACTTCTCTACCTATTTTTACACTGAGTTTGGGATAGCGGTCTCTAAGTTCTTTGCCACTCATCATTTTGGTTAAACTACCCATATTAACGGCACTTGTTTTCTCCGTTCCGATAATTTCACCGTCACGTATAATGGTGATTTTATCCCCTAGTGTAACTATTTTATCAAGTTGATGGGAGGTAATTAAAAAAGATACCCCATTTAGCTTCATTTCATTAATAATATTGCAAAACCTAACGGTCTCGGAATCTACTGAAAAAATTAAGGGTTCGTCTAAAATAACAACTTTTGCATTGGCATTAAATGCCTTTAAAAGCTCAATAACTTGTTTTTGTAATTGTGAAAGATTACTGATTTTTGAAGTTGGGCATATTTTCACTTCAAAGCTGTCAAGTAATCGCTGACAAGATTTGATCATTTCATTTCGGCTAATGATTTTAAATAGTTTATTATAGAGCGGTTTATTTTCGATAAAGATATTTTCAGCTACGGAGAATTGTTCAAAAAGCGAAGAAACTTGATTAATTGCGATAATGCCTAATTTCTTAGCATCAACAGGGGAATTAATCTGTACATGTCTATTATTAAATATGATATTACCACTATCCGCAGGGGATATCCCGGACAATATGTTCATAAGCGTAGATTTTCCGGAATCATTCTTGCCAACTAGGATATGCGTCTCGCCTGAATGCAACTCAAGACTTATATTCTTTAAGGAAAAGTAGTTAGAAAGATCTTTATTAATATTCTCTAGCTGTAAAATAGCATGTTGCATGGCAATCCCCACCATCCTAAATTCTAATGAAATCTTTGAAAGTAGTACACAATCTTGCCCTTAGTTATTCATCGAAACTTGATTCATAAATGTTCAGGGACGTAAAAACTTGAATATCATTTTCAAAATAATACTTCTTAAAATAGTCTGGCATTTCGGAGTTAGTGATGATTTTTTCTACACTATTAAGTAACCCTAATTGTGCAAAACTATTATTGTAGAATACGCTATGATGACAAACGATGATCTTTTGCTTAGAAATTTTAAGACATTCTTTTAGTAAAGATGCCTTTTCAATGCTGTTGACGGTATAACCCCTGTCTGGACTAACTCCTTCAACCTCTATAAATGCTTTATCCACATAAAAGTTCCTTATATTTTCTTCTGTTAACTTACCAATTAGGCTCATCGATGTGGAATCGAGATTGCCTCCAGGTAGAATAACATTGATAGAATTGTTTGAAGATAATTCTTCGGCGATTGTTAGATCATTCGTTAATACCGTAATGTTCTGTTTCTTTAATAGTTTCTTTGCAATACATTGATTCGTTAAGCCTTGGCTTAGAAGGATAATATCATTTTTGGCTATTAAATGAGAGGCAATTTCACCTATTTCTAGTCTTTCTTTTAGATAGGGGTCATTTGTTAATTCAAGATTACCTTCTTCACTGTCAGCTTCCTGCTGGTTGAGAATGGCTCCTCCATGGGTGCGTTCGAGAAATTCCTCTTTTTCAAGTTTTTCGAGGTCGCGCCGTATAGTTACTTCAGACACATCAAGCATAGTACTTAAAGTGGATACATCAATATGTTTCTTGTCTAATAGAATTGATTTTATAATTCGTATTCTTTCGCTAGCAAACAATTTAACCCCATCCTTAAGATCTTATTGACATCATATATGTATTAAAATGAATCTTGTTCATAAAATATGATATTGACTAAATTAATACTTTTATTTTAGCACAAGATCGAAAATATATATTTTCGATCTTGATTAATTTTGTTCGGACTTTGTACGGCCAAACTAGAATTCAAGTGCCATCAAGCGGAGAAAAATTTTATCTAAGTCCATAATACCATGAATTCCCTAAGGTTTCCAAGTTATTTTTCTCCAAACTGTAAAAAATATTTGAATTGACAGAACTTTCGCTTGATGATAATATGTGATTGAAATCGAAACAAAACAAACAATAATTACTTTCGAACCATTTCTATAACTCTTGAAACATCTTCGTATCTGGACTAATAAGTTTATCTCGATGTTTCTTTCTTTAAAGCTGTATCACTAATTGTGAGTATGTATTGGTGTAAGAATTGAACAAAGGAGGTTTAAAATGGATAACAAAGCGAGATTAAAATTAGAGCATATAACCAAAGAATTCCCTGGAACAAAGGCCCTTTCTAACGTGGGTTTTGATGTTATGAAAGGTGAAGTCCACGCTTTAGTCGGAGAAAACGGGGCTGGAAAATCAACTTTGGTTAGTATTATTGCCGGGGTCCAACAACCTGATGAAGGACAAATGTTTTTTGACGGGGTTGAAATTGTGCACCATAGTACTTTGGATGCTCAAAAAGTAGGAATTGGTTTGGTGCATCAGGAGCTGAGTTTATGTTCTCACCTAAATATAGGAGAAAACATATTTTTGGGTCGATTGCCGAAAAATATGTTGGGTGTTATTGATTATGAAAAGTTATATTTCGAAAGTAAAAAATTGCTGGAAATGTTTAATTCAGATTTAGCACCGACGGAAAAAATAAGCGACCTAAATGTTGCTCAAAGACAAATGGTGGAGATCTTAAAAGCTCTTTCCTACAATTGTAAACTTTTAATATTGGACGAGCCCACGTCATCTTTAACAGATAGGGAGACAAAGGAATTATTTAAGATCATTAGGCAGTTAAAAGATAAGGGAACGAGTATCATCTACATCAGTCATAGGTTGGCAGAGATACAGGAGATATGTGACAGAATTAGTGTACTTAGAGATGGTCATTATATTAAAACAGTGAATGTCAAAGACGTCGATGTCAACCAAGTCGTTAATATGATGGTGGGTAGGAACATTGAGTTTCTCTATCCGCCTAAGAGCACACAAGTAGCGGAGGAACTCCTAAGAGTTGAAAATGTAACTTCCAAAGGAATATTTGAAAATATTAATTTTTCTCTTTATCAAGGGGAAATCTTAGGTTTTTCGGGACTTGTAGGTGCTGGAAGAACAGAAGTAATGAAGGCTATTTGCGGGATTGATAAAAAAAATAAGGGAGAAATCTATTTCAAAAAGAACAAAATTGAAATTAAAGATTATAAACAGGCCATTGAGCACGGAATCGTATATATGACTGAAGATAGAAAACATGAAGGTCTCTTCTTGCACATGAACATAAAACATAATATTACTGCGGCAGTTCTAAGGAAGCTTAGCAAAAGTATTACGTTGGATGCTAAAAAGGAAGAAGATTTGAGTTCCGAATATGTAAAAATATTAGACATTAAAACTCCGTCGGTCAATCAAGAATGCGGTAGTCTAAGCGGTGGAAACCAACAAAAAGTCCTGTTCGCAAAATGGCTTGCAGCCAAACCGAAAATTCTGATTGTTGATGAACCGACGAGAGGTATCGATGTCAATGTAAAGACTGAAATTTATAAACTGCTGCGCAAGCTAAGTAACGATGGAATAGGAGTCATTGTTATAACCTCAGAACTACCTGAAGCTATTGGGATCTGTGATAGGGTTGTAGTCATGCATGAGGGTGTGATCACAGGAATTGTTCAAGGAGAACAAATTAACGAACAATGCATAATGAAGTATGCTGCAAATGTGTGTTAAAAAAATAAAGAGGTGGTATTTAAATGGTCAAAAATGAAACGTTCGAGGGCAACCAAAGGACCCAATCATCAGGAGTTAAAAAACTAGCCAAAAAAATATTTGCGTTAAAAGAGACGGCCATATTTCTTACTATTATCGCTCTTTCTATTATTTTAAGCATCCTGTCTCCTTACTTTTTAACGGTATCGAATATCTTGACAGTTTTAAGAGGGCTTTCCAGTGATGGGATAATCGTAGTCGGGATGACGATTATATTAATACTTGGCGGCATTGACTTGTCTGTGGGCTCAGTAATGGGATTAACGGGTATGACTGCAGCGTATTTAGCTTCCTCCGGAACAAATATATGGCTTGCAGTGATTGCTGCTTTATTGGTGGGTGTTGCTTGCGGTTTAATTAATGGACTATTTATCGGTAAAGTGGGACTCAGTCCTTTTATCACGACTTTGGCTATGATGGGCATAGCGAGGGGCGCTACTTTATTAGCAACTCAAGGAGCCTCAATATCTTTATATACTAATTCAAAATCCTTCGAAGCGATCGGACAAGGTGACATATTTGGCATACCGATTATAGTGATTATCTTTTTAGTAATAGCGATAATTGGAGATTTTATGCTCAGATACTCGCAGCCCTTTAGAAAAGTCTTTTATATTGGTAGTAATGAAAAAGCTGCCACATTGTCTGGAATTAATATTACGCGGGTGAAAATCGGCATCTATGTTCTAATATCGGTATTGGCAAGCGTCGCCGGTGTGCTGAGTTTAGCACGGTTTGGGGCAGCTACCCCCACAACAGGAACTGGAGCAGAGATGATCGCAATTTCAGCGGCGGTCATCGGTGGAGCAAGTCTTAGCGGCGGGGAAGGGTCCATCCTGGGAGCTTTTTTAGGAGTAATCCTTCTGAACGTTGTTAATAACGGTCTGATTTTGCTTAATGTATCTGTCTATGGACAAGGCTTAATCAGCGGTCTGATTTTGCTTTTTGCCGTAACTATTGATCATATAAGCCATAAAAAGAGAGTGATGAAACTGCACTAAGGTATGGTTTAGGGGCTAAAGGCCTTTAAATAAATAAAATTAGTAAGGGGATGGGAAAAATGAAAAACACGTTAAAGCTTAAAAGCGGAGTCGCAATCGTATTATTATTGTTTACTGCGGCATTTCTTCTTAGCGGCTGTGGAAACGCAAGTCCTTCTGCAAGTAACTCCGCAACATCTCAAAATTCTCAAACAAAGACACTCAAAGGAGAGCCTAGTGAGGAGTACTACATGGTTACTTTTATGAGCGGTCTTGAGTTCTGGAAATCCACTTTTAAGGGTTTCCAGGATGCGGGCAAGCTCTATGGCATAAAGACAGTTTACACGGGTGCACAACAATTTGACATCAATCAACAAGTATCAGTACTTGAAGAAGTCATCGCCAAGAAACCTGCAGGTATTGCGATCACCGCGGTAAATGGAAAAGCCTTAGCTGGACCCATCAATAAAGCAATTGCACAAGGCATACCGGTTGTGGTTTTCGATTCTGATTCTCCTGATAGCAACAGAAATATTATTGTTCAAACTGGAAATGAAAGTGCTGGTAGAGTCGCTGCAGATACTTTGGCCAAAAACATTGGTAGTTCAGGTGAAGTAGCAGTCCTCTATGTTGCTGGTACCCCAACACTCGAACAAAGAGCGGCTGGCTTTAAAGCTGAGATGCAAGAAAAATATCCTAACATCAAAGTAGTTGCATCTGGTAACTATTCTGGCGAACAAATGGATGCTAACAAAGCAGCCGCGGGTATTATCCAAGCTAATCCAAACCTTAAGGGTATCTTTGCTGGTAATTCACCTGGCGCCCTTGGAGCAATCGTAGCTGTGAAAGAAGCTAACAAAAAGAATCAAGTAAAGGTAGTCGGGTTTGACGCGGACAACAGTTTACTTGATGCGATCAAAGCTGGAGATGCTGTAGCGACAATTGCCCAAGGTTCTTACAATATGGGGTATTGGTCCATGAACTTCTTGTTCCAAGAAAAACATGAATTAATGAACCCTGTTGACGGCTGGAAGAAAAATGGTATTAATCCATTGCCCTCTTACGTAGACACCGGTGTAAATATAATCACGAAAGATAATGCGGATCTTTTCTATACCAAAAAGTAGTTCTTAATCAATAGTATATTTGATTTAGAATAATCGAGTTTCGACTGATCTAATTGTATAGAACTTCACAACTACATCCATGTACTTTGTGAAGTTCTATCCTAGAAACAAATAGCTTATTTCAAGTGCAGAGTTATTAGATGAAGATTTAATGACTCAGATAGGGAGAGTGCATTGACGTTGTTTGCTAACAAAGTTGCGTTTGTTACTGGTGCATCTCAGGGGATCGGTAAAGCCACTGCTTTAATTTTAGCGAAGTATGGTGCTTATATAGTAGCGGTGGATATTAGCAAAGAAGTTGAACGAACCGCAGAAGAAATCAAGCAGTTGGGCAGGGAATGTATCAGTGTCATTACGGATGTTACAAACCGAGAAAGAGTAGAATCTGCCGTAAAAACTGCCATCAAACAATTTGACAAGCTAGATATTTTGGTCAATTGCGCCGGAATTGTTTCCTCTTCCCTGCTACTGGATCTGCCGGAGGAGCTCTGGGATAAAACTATCGATGTCAATCTAAAAGGGGTCTATCTAGTGAGTCAGGCCGTTTCCAAAGAGATGGTAAAACGTAGAACGGGAAAGATCGTTAATATTTCTTCACAAGCTTCAAAAGTCGGGGAGATTGGCAATGGTGCCTATTGCGCTTCTAAAGCGGGTGTTAATGCATTAACCCAGGTTTTAGCGCTCGAATTGGCGCCCTATAACATCAATGTAAATGCGGTGTGCCCGGGCTATACCGATACTGAAATAATGCAAAAGGTCTTTGAAATAAGGGGTCCGATAGAGCAAATGACCCCAGCAGACTATGAAAAGGATCTGCTTTCCCAGTGTGCCTTTGAAGCGTATGGCCAAACCTGAGGAAATTGGAGAATTAATTTCATTTCTCTGTAGTGACAAATCCAACTATATAACCGGGATTGCAGTCTCGATTGCCGGTGGCAAAATCCTGTTTTAACTACACTGGGATGCAGAGGTAACGAAGGGGGGGCAACAACGGTGGAAAAATGGAGGCTGCTTGATACTGGGAAAGCGACAGCTGAGGAGAATATGGCAATTGATGAATCGCTTCTGATCAGTCATGCTAGGGGATTATCGCTACCCACCATCCGTTTTTACAGTTGGTCTCCATCGGCAATAAGCCTCGGTTCGTCCCAGAAACTTGAGGAAATTGATAGGGTTGCCTGCCGAGCCAATGGAGTCGATGTGGTGAAAAGGATCACCGGGGGCAGAGCAGTTTTCCATGATGATGAGTTGACCTATTCTTTAGTGGCAGCGGAAGATAATCAAAGAATATCCGGAAGCATCACTGAATCCTATCATAAAATTTCCAGCGGTTTGTATGAAGGCTTCAAGAAACTTGGTGCGGATGTAGAAATGGCCCGTAGGCCGGAAAAGCATGCTCAGAATTCTGCCGTTTGTTTCGACGCTCCATCTTGGTATGAAATCGTTTGGCAGGGTAAAAAAGTAGCTGGAAATGCTCAAACCCGCAGAAAGAATGTAATACTTCAACACGGTTCCATTCCGCTTTCCATGGATATTGACAAGTTCGTAAAACTATTGAACGTTAAGGCCGAAAATCAAAGAGAGATATTAAGTCAAAGTCTTAAGAAAAAGGCATGTGGCTTAGACCAAGTTCTAAAACGGAAAGTTACCTATGCAGAACTAAAAGAGGCCTTGATCACCAGTATGGAAGAACAGCTTCAAATTATTTTAACACCCATGACTCTAACTGCTCAGGAATTAGAAATTGCTAGGAATCTGATAACGGAAAACAAATATTCTCTAAAGTGACTTCAACGATGTCCAATTATCTGAGTCGTTTGTTGTTTAGAAAATGATAGATATTATACGGGCTTTGTAAGGGAGGTCTTGGCAATCGTTGAAGAAAAGTTAAGTCGCCCTAATTGGTTAAAAAAAAGAATAGGGACGTCTATAAATATGTCCTTAACCCACGAACTTCTTCAAGATCTTAAACTGAATACGGTTTGTGACAGCGCCTTGTGCCCAAACTTAACAGAATGTTACTCAAAAAAGACAGCTACCTTCATGATTATGGGAGATGTTTGCACCAGGAATTGCCGATTCTGCGCTGTCAGTAATGGAAAACCTAGTTCTTTATATCCTGATGAGCCCAGGAGAGTAGCACAGGCAACGGCGCGGCTAGGTTTAAAACATGTTGTGGTAACCTCGGTTACCCGCGATGACTTGATTGATGGCGGTGCTTCACACTTTGTTGAAGTTATAAAAAATATTCGAGAATATTGTCCCCAGTCAATTATTGAAGTGCTAACACCGGATTTTAAAGGAAGTTTTGATCGCGTGGCCCAGGTAGTTGAAGCAAAGCCACATATTTTTAATCATAATATTGAGACAGTCCCTAGGTTGTATTCGGCTGTCCGTCCCCAAGCGGATTATCTACGAAGTCTAAACGTTTTAGAACATGCCAAAAAAACGGATCAAGGGGTTTTTACCAAATGTGGAATTATGTTGGGTCTAGGGGAAGAAGAGCGCGAAGTCGTTAACGTAATGAAGGATTTGCGCAATATTGGCTGTGACATAATTACCATCGGGCAATACTTGCAACCTTCACCTCAGCATTTGCCGGTTAAAGAGTATGTTCACCCTGATGTGTTTAACAAATACGAGAGTATTGCTATAGAACAGGGATTTCTGCATGTTGCTTCAGGGCCATTTGTTAGGAGTTCATTTAATGCAATTGAGTTTTCTGAAAAAGTATTTGCAATAAATTCTTAGAAAATTAGTAATAACAAGTTTACTCAAATATTTAAAATAAAAGGAGATATGACATTATGAGACTAGGAACAAAAGGTATGATGGGTGTCGATTATGAGGAACGTATTAATTTTGACCGGATGCGCAAAGATCGAGTGCAAAAAATAAAGGACGAAATGGAAAAGACGGACCTGGATTGCTTACTGCTTTTTGATAGTGGAAACAAACGGTACGCAACGTCAACTGCTGTTGCTTCGCCTGAAGTAGATAACATGGGACGATATGCAATTATTCCGCGTACTGGAGAGCCCTATATCTTCGGGTTTGGTTCAGAATCCGCTGCTGAAAGACTTAATTGCCCATGGATAGCAGACCGCTCTTTGCCAGCACACACAACCATGTTTGGTGCACTTCCTAGGGAATGGGGTTTATATAAGAACTTTGTGAGCGACTTAAAGATGGTTTTAAACAAGAATGGAATCAATGAGAAGGCACATATTGGCGTCGATCAGTTAGATTCGCAATTGATTATGGTTTTACAGGAAGAGGGTTTCCGTTTAGGCGATGGTCAGAATGTAATGCTTGATGCCCGTTCCATTAAAACGATGGATGAAATCATGATTATGCAAAATGCAGCAGCGACGGTTGATGCAGCTTTTTATAAGGTAGCGCAGTTCATTAGACCTGGGGTGCGTGAAAATGAAATTCAGGCAGTAGCTGCACACGAATTGCACAGACTTGGGGGACAATGGGTCATTAACGTACAAGTAACTAGCGGCTCACGTACGCATCCACATCCACATTTGAGTTCTGATCGGTTGATTCAACCAGGAGACTTGATCTTTGCTGATATAGTGACGCTGCTCAATGGCTATCATACCTGCTATTACAGAACTTTGTGCTGTGGTAAACCAACTCAAAAACAAAAAGAAATTTACGGCAGAGCGTATGAAATGTTGTACAAAGGGATCAATGCCGCCCAAGTTGGCGCTACAACTGCTGATATTGTAAAACAGTGGCCAACGTGTGATTACTGGGGATTTAATAATGAAGCAGAAGCCTTCGGGTTAGCCTTTGCCCATGGCTTAGGAGTTGGTCTCTGGGAACGTCCTATGGTATCTCGTTCATTTAGTATCGATCATCCCGTTGAACTTAAAGAAGGAATGGTATTGGCCTTTGAGACCTATGATGGAGAAGGTACAGACGGCGCACGGATTGAGGACGAAGTGGTAATCACCAATGAAGGACCACAGGTCATTTCCAAGTTCCCATCGGATGAATTAATTGCTTGCCCAATATTATAAGTGAAAAATCAGTCAACGGGTCTATTCTGAAGTTGCTGGGTTGAGGAAATCAGATCTAATTAATGGCAGTTTTTTTGTAAAAGTATTTTATCTAGGAGGTAAAAACATGAGAGCAGCATTATGGTATGGCGCCAAAGATATCCGAGTGGAAGATGTGCCTAGACCTACTCCGGGAAAAGGCGAAGTCCTCGTAAAGGTAAAACGATGTGGAATATGTGGCACGGATCTACACGAATATGTCTCAGGACCCCATGTAATGTTTGTCGATGAACCCCATCCTTTAACAGGCTTTAAGGCACCCATTATTATGGGACATGAATTTTCAGGCGATATTGTAGAGGTCGGACCGGACATTAAGAAATGGAACGAAGGAGACCGTGTTGTCGTAATGCCTCTAATGCACTGTGGTGAATGTTACTATTGTAGAAGAGGACTAGAACATTTATGTGAGCAGTTTGCGGCAGTTGGGCTTCAATGGTATTGGGGTGGATTTGGGGAGTATTGCCTTGTCAAGGAATATCAACTTAATAAATTGCCCGATAACATGACCTATGAAGAAGGCGCATGTTGTGAACCGGCTTCACTAGGGCTCTACGGAATAAGAAGGTCCGGCTTACAAGCAGGAGATACGGTCTTTATTTCCGGCGGTGGACCCACTGCGGTATTTACACTCATGGGGTGCTTGGCAGCAGGCGCATCAAAGGTATTCATGAGTGAAATACAGCCGGGAAGAGCCAATAAGTGCAGAGAGTTTGGGGCAACTGAAGTTTTCAATCCCCTAGAATGTAATCTCGAGGAAGAATTATTGAAGAGGACCAACGGCGTTGGTGTGGATATAGCCTTTGAATGTACTGGAATTGAAGCGGCAATTAATGATTGCTTTAAGGTATTGCGCAAAAGAGGAATGTATGTTCAAAGCGGGCTTAACGTGGATCCAGTTAAGGTTAACCCCTTTGACTGGGCATACAAAGATCTTAACATGGTCGGGCTGTGGTGTTTTAATACCTACGATTTCGCTTCGACGCTTGACCTTATCTCGACGGGCCGACTTCCAGTTAAAAAGTCAGTAACAAAAGTCATTAAAGTTGAAGACATTGTCAAAGAAGGATTTGAAGTTCTGACAGCTGATACAACGGGTAAAGAGATGAAGATTCAGATTTCGTTTGAATAAGAGAAGGGCTAAGGGGAGGTAAATAGAATGGCAAAGGTTAAGGTCGGAGTTGCTGGATACGGAGTTATCGGTCAGAGATTGGCCGACGGTGTTGCGCTGCAAGAGGATATGGAACTGGTAGGGGTTGCCGATGTTGCACCAACTCTTGCTATTCGCGCCTTGAAGGAAAAGGGTATGCCCTATAAATTGTATAGTGCTATGCCAGAGAATCAACAACTCTTTGACAAATTGAACATTCCCATTGCTGGAACGCTAGAGGATCTTGTGCAAAATGTGGATATTATGCTTGACGCCACCAGTGCTGGAGTAGGTGCTAAGAATAAGGAACTCTACAAGCGCTATGGTAAAAAGGCTGTTTTCCAAGGGGGCGAAAAGAACAGCGTTGCCGATGTATTTTTTCATGGCTATGCAAACTATGAGCAAGGCCTAGGTCAGGATTTTCTGAAATTAACGTCCTGTAACACGACTGGGTTAATTCGTGCCGTTGATTGTATTGATAGAAAAGTTGGAGTTGAAAAAGTAGCCATTACGATTATCCGCCGGGTTGCCGATCCGGGTGATTATCATCGTGGGCTCACCAATGCCTTGCAAGTCGATAAGGCACCTAGTCATCAAGCCGTGGATCTCATGACGATTATGCCCCACATCGATGCCACAGGTATATTAGTCCATGCCCCGGTTACCCATGGACACATCATCACCGTTCTGGCTAAAACCAAGCAGAAAATCTCCAAGGAAACTCTGTTGGAATACTTTAGAGAAAACGCTAGGATTAGAGTGGTACGGTTAGAAGATGGCTTCCTTGGAAATGCTTCCCTCTTTAAATACGCTAGGGATTTAGGGAATCCACGGGGTGACATGTACGAGATCGCGGTTTGGGAAGAATCAATTGTGCATTCGGGTGATGACATTATGTTCGCCATCAATATTCCCCAAGAATCAGATGTCATTCCTGAGAATATCGACGCGATTCGGGCTGCATTGCGTATGCAGAACGATAGAATGGAAGCTGTTGGACTGACAAACAAGTATTTAGGAATGAGACCGAACAAAGGAGTATAAGCTATGAAATTTGGTATCTGTACTTTAGATGACTTCGATCTCTCGGGTAGAACAGTGTTGTGCCGGGTTGATATCAATCAACCTATCGATAAAAGGACGGGTCAGCTAAAGGATATAACTCGGATAAAAGCTTGTATTCCAACCCTGAAAGAACTCTCGGATAAAGGGGCAAAAGTCGTCGTATTAGCCCATCAGGGAGGAGACCTAGAATACAAAAACTACTATTCCACGGAACCCCATGCCAAAGTACTTGCGGATTTGTTGGGAAAACCAGTTCAATTCGTGGAGGATGTCATTGGACCTACTGCTAGGGAGGCTATAAAAGCTTTGAAAGAGGGGGGAATTCTCCTCCTCGATAATGTTAGATTCGTTGCCGAAGAGATGACCTTATTTGAAACAAAACTCAACCTTAATGCTGAAGAATTAAGCCAGAGCCAGACGGTCAAACGACTGGCTCCTTTGGCAGACTTGTATGTATGTGACGCATTCGCTGCAGCTCACAGGTCACAACCCTCGTTGGTAGGTTTTGAACACGTTTTGCCCTCGGCTATGGGCAGACTCTTCGAAGAAGAGTTCAGTGTAATTTCGAGCGTCATGGAAAACCCTGCCCGGCCTAGTTTGTTTATTCTTGGGGGAGCGAAAATCCAAGATGCCTTTATGATGATGAATACGGTACTAACAAACGGTTCTGCAGACAAAGTGATGACGGGTGGGCTTGTCTCCAACATCATGCTTTTGGCGAAGGGAATCAATATTGGCCAGGCATCCTCTGATTTTATTTATAAGAACAACTTGTCTGAGTACATCGAGGATGCTAAACAGCTCTTGGCTAAGTTTGCCGATAAAATTCTCCTTCCCGTCGACTTGGCATTTGTCAACGAAGAACGAAATGAAGTTTCAATAAATGACTGTCCTGAGGATGAAATGTTGATTGATATTGGTCATCAAACCGGCGAACTCTATAAAAAGGCGATTCAAGAGTCGGCAACGGTGTTTATCAATGGTCCTATGGGAATATTCGAAAAGCAACCTTCCGAATATGGTACTCGGTTGGTTTGGGAAACTGTGGCAAGCTCAACGGCTTATTCGATTATCGGCGGTGGAGATAGTATTACGGCAGCCAACAAATTTAATGTGGAAGAGGATATTTCCTATATATGCACAGGGGGAGGCGCCTTGGTTCGTTTTTTATCCGGCGAAGAACTTCCTGTGGTAAGGGCTCTGCGAGATGCGGCAAAAAGAACGCAGCAAATAGCACAGAACTAAAAAAGAGAAGGTGTTTACCATGATTGAAAAGGGACGTCTTGTTAAGATCTATGAAACCATGAGTGATATCAGGAATTTCGAATTGAAAGCACAAAGTTTTTTTGAACAAAATATTCTCAGAGGATCAGTTCATCTTTATGTCGGTGAAGAAGCCGTAGCGGCGAGTGTGTGCTCCCTGCTGAAGGATGAGGATTATATTACCAGTACACATAGAGGCCACGGCCATTGTATCGCCAAGGGCGCTGAACTTGGGAAGTCCATGGCTGAGCTTATGGGCAAAGCTACAGGATACTGTAAGGGAAGAAGCGGTTCTATGCATATTGCAGATTTTACTAAGGGTAACCTTGGTGCTAATGCAGTTGTTGGAGCAGGTATTCCTATTGCAGTTGGAGCAGCTCTAGCTTCTCATCTTAAAGGTACCAAGCAAGTCACTGTTAGCTTCTTTGGTGATGGGGCGTCAAACGAAGGGACTTTCCACGAGGCCATAAACCTGGCAGCTGTTTGGAAACTGCCTGTCATCTTCGTTTGCGAGAATAATGGTTATGGTATTTCAGTTCCCTTAAAAGAAAGTACAGCAGTGGAAGACATTAGTGTGCGGGCAGTCGGTTATGGAATCCCGGGTTATACGGTGGATGGTAATGATGTTCTAGCGATAGATGAGGTCATGCAAAAGGCACTCGAAAGGGCCAAAGCGGGAGAAGGACCAACATTAATTGAGTGTAAGACCTACCGCTGGTTGGGACACTGGACGGGTGACCCACAGGTTTATCGGACGAAAGAAGAAGTTGAGGAATGGAAGAAAAAAGACCCTATTCTAATACTTAAGAAGTATATGTTGGATAATAACATTTTGACAGAGTCTGAAGTTGAGAAATTAGATAACAACTCACTGCTCGCCGTTGAAGAAGCGGCCAAATTTGCCCTAGAAAGTCCCGATCCCGATCCCGCCACTGTAATGGAAGATGTCTTCTTTGAAAACTAGAGAAAAGAGGGTACGGTAATGAGTATAAAGAGTTATACACAAGCCATTAAAGATGCAATTGCTCAGGAAATGGAACGTGATGAAAACGTTTTTATTATGGGTGAAGATGTTGCTGAAGCCGGTGGAGTATTTGGTGTCACGCGCGGCCTTGTCGATAAGTTTGGTAAAGAACGAGTTCGGAATACCCCTATTTCAGAAGCTGGGATCGTGGGGGCAGGTCTTGGCGCAGCCTGCGCAGGGATGAGACCAATCGTTGAATTAATGTATATGGATTTCACCTTTGTAGCTATGGATCAGATTCTCAATCAGGTTGCTAAGACGAGATACGTCTTTGGTGGCAAGGCTAAAATTCCTTTGGTCATCAGGGGACAGCAGGGGGTAGGCCGTGGCAATGCCGCCACCCATTCACAAAGTGTAGAAGCAATTTTCATGCATTTTCCCGGTGTTAAAGTAGCAATACCCTCAAGCCCTGCAGATGCAGCGGGGTTACTTCGGACAGCAATTCGAGATGACAATCCAGTATTATTTTTCGAGCACAAGCAGCTTTATAATGTCAAAGGTGAAGTACCCGATGATCCAGACTTCGCTGTTCCATTTGGCGAAGCGAAGGTTGTTAAAGAAGGAAACGATGTCACGATTATCGCGAGTCTTCTTTATGTCAATAAAGCGCTGGCTGTTGCAGAAAAACTTCAAGCCCAGGGAATCAAGGCTGAAATAATAGACCCCAGAACCTTGGTGCCCTTTGATAAGGCTACGATCATTAATTCAGTCAAGAAAACAGGACGAGCGGTAGTCGTCCATGAAGCTCATAGAACGGGTGGGGTTGGTGCCGAGATTTCAGCCATTATCACAGAAGAGGCTTTCAAATATTTGGATGCCCCAGTGATAAGATTAGGGGCCAAAGCATGTCCATTGCCTTTCAACCTTGACTTGGAAAATGCAGTTGTGCCGCAGGAAGACGATATTATCTCGGCTGTAAATTCGGTTCTTTATCGCTAAAAGTTGTGTTTAGGAAGGTGTAATTATGGCAACCAAAGTAATTTTGCCAAAACAGGGTCTCCAAATGACAGAAGGTACCATTATCAAGTGGCTATTTGCTGAAGGTCAGACGGTTGAAGCCGGTCAACCTTTGTTTGAAATGGAGACCGATAAATTAACGATTGAAATTGAGGCTCCTGCTTCAGGGATTTTGCTGAAGATCATTAGAAATGTTGGAGAAGTGGTGCCCATTACTGAAACCATTGCAGTGATCGGTGACCTTGGTGAAGACATTTCCTCGATTCTTAACACTACGGGGAGTAAATCGGATGTTGCTGATGAGCAAAAGAATGAGGTTGTGGTTGCGCAGGTAAGCGCTAGCCCTAGCCCTAGCCCTGCTCCGCAAAGACAACCCGGCGAGCGGATTTTCATTACCCCTAGGGCAAAAATGACCGTAGAAGAAGCAGGTGTGAATTACCAAGATATTTCTGGTACGGGACCAGAAGGTCTAATTATTGAAAAAGACGTTAAAGACTATGTTGAAAGTTCCAAAATGGGAGCCAAGATTACGCCCGTTGCCAAAAAAATAGCAGAACAGAATCAGATTGATGTCGCCAACGTTGATGGTACCGGTGCTCGCGGCAAGATCATGAAAGCCGATATCGAAAAGGCTATCAATGAAAGAAGAACTAAACAGATAGCCGGGGAAAGAGAACAACGCTTAATTCCCTTTGCCGGTATGCGGAAAGTCATTGCTGAAAACATGATGAAAAGTCTCCATAGTATGGCCCAGGCTAACCACAGGATGAAGGTTGATATGACAGAGGTCATGACGTTAAGGGAAAGACTGAAAGCCGATGGAGTAAAGATTTCCTTCAATGACATATTGGTCAAGGTAGTGGCAAAAGCCCTTGGAGATTTCCCAATTGCAAATTCCACCCTGACAGAGGAAGGGATTGTGCTTAGGGATTTTGTAAACGTAGGCATAGCTGTTGCCGTCGACAATGGATTGATTGTTCCGGTGGTAAAAGATGCGGACTTAATGACCCTCAAAGAAATCTCAACGGTTTCCAGTGAGTTGATTGAGAAAGCCAAGAGCGGCAAGTTGGGCCCGGATGATTATCAAGGTGGTACGTTTACCATAACAAATCTTGGCATGTTCGGTATCGATGAGTTTACTGCCGTGATCAATTCTCCGGAAGTAGGAATCCTCGCGGTTGGCAAGATTGACATGACGCCTGTTGTCGTGGGCAATGAAATAGTTATTAAGCCAATCATGGTTTTGAGCCTTACTTATGACCACAGAATCGTAGACGGTGCCCCAGCAGCCCAATTCTTACAGCGTATTAAGCAAATTCTGCAAAACCCGTACCTGTTATTGTAAAAACGTCTAATCAATAATCCAGTTAAAATGAGGTGAAGTAATGGGCAATAAGTACGATTTAACCGTTATCGGAGGTGGCCCTGGGGGCTATGTGGCGGCCATTCGCGCCGCTCAACTAGGACTCAAAGTGGCAGTTATTGAGGACAAACAGATGGGAGGCACCTGTTTAAATCGAGGGTGCATACCGACAAAGTCACTTCTGCATTCTTCAGAAGTTTATCAAACCGCGAAAACTGGCCTTGATTTTGGAATTGTGGTGGGAGACGTTCAATTTGATTTTGGAAAGATTATAGCCAAAAAAGATTCAGTCGTAAAAAGGCTTCGTTCCGGGATTGAATTTCTCGTAAAGAAGAACGGTGCTACGATCATCAACGGACTTGGCTATATCAAGGATAAAAATACAATTGAAGTCACTGGCAAAGAGCCCCAGACTATTACCACGGATAAAATTATTATAGCCACAGGATCAAGGCCTTCAAGACCGCCCATTCCTGGACTGGACAGTGAGAAAGTGTTAGATAGTGACAGTTTGCTGGACCTCAAAAACTGCCCGGATAAGTTAGTCATCATCGGCGGAGGAGTTATCGGAATCGAATTTGCCACCGTATTTAATTCACTCGGCAAAGACGTTACGATCATTGAAATGATGGATGAGATACTGCCCGGAGTCGACAGTGAAATATCATCGACGATCAGAAAATCGCTTCTCAAAAAGGGCATCATACTCTATACAAGCTCAACGGTATTGTCCATTGAAACGAAGAAAGAAACCGAATGTGTCTTTAAAACCAATAACGTGGAACAGAGAGAGACCTGCGACTTAGTTTTAGTAGCTATTGGCAGGAAACCCAACTCCGAGGGCATTGGTTTGGAAAACATAGGACTTGTGCCTGAAAAAGGGTTCATTAACGTCAATGACAAACTGGAAACCTCTGTCCCCGGTGTCTACGCTATTGGAGATGTAACAGGAAAAGTCATGCTGGCCCATGTGGCCTCGGCCCAGGGCTTGATTGCTGCGGCCAATGTTGCAGGTATTGCCCAACGTATGAACTATTCCGTAGTACCCGGCTGTATTTATACCAGCCCAGAAATAGCTACTGTAGGAATGACAGAAGCCGAGGCAATAAAACAAGGCAACAAGGTAAAAGTCGGAAGGTTCCCAGTAAGTGCCAATGGAAAGTCGATGATTATGGGTGAAACTGAAGGACTGATCAAAATAGTCACCGATGAAACGACGGGAGAAATTCTGGGAACTCACATATTGGCTCCGAGGGCTACGGATATGATCGCTGAGATGTGTTTGGCTATGAAACTGGAGTCAACGGTCGAAGAGATCTCCAATACCATCCACCCCCATCCGACGGTCAGTGAAATCATTATGGAAGCAGCCCATGATGTGGAAGGCTTGTGTGTGCATAAACCTAGGAATTAAAGTTATGGTGGAAAAATGAGGGGAAATTATGAAGTTGAACCTTGGATTCGGAAAAGACGTAGTTGAAGTAAATATCACCGAAACTAATTTACTGGGGGTCCTTGAGCCTAATCGGATTGATTTGGGGTTATCTGGACAGGAAGAAGTAAAAAGGGCTATTAGAGACCCCATTGGAACACAGAGACTGAAAGATATTGTAAAAAAAGATGAAAAAGTTGTGATCATTACCAGTGATATTACGCGTCCAATGCCAAGTAAGGTCGTCTTACTGGAGATTGTCAATGAACTTCGAGAGGCGAACGTTGAATTAAAGAATATCAAAATCGTCTTCGCCTTGGGTTGTCACCGAAAGCATACTGAAGACGAAAAAAGGTATCTTATAGGAGACGAACTATACAATCAAATCGAATGCATTGACTCCGATGGCCAGGACTATGTGAACATGGGTATCACTTCAAGCGGAACTCCAGTGGATATTTTTCGTCCTGTAGCGGAGGCAGACCGACGGATTTGTCTGGGGAACATCGAATACCATTATTTTGCGGGATATAGCGGTGGCATAAAAGCAATAATGCCAGGGGTTTCTACCCGAGCAGCTATCCAGGCAAACCATAGCAAAATGGTTAAGGATGAAGCAAAAGCGGGGGAAATGTTGCACAACCCTGTCAGAAGAGACATTGACGAAGTCGCAAACTTCGTAACGGTTGATTATATTTTAAACGTCGTTTTGGACGAACACAAAACTATCATAAAAGCAGTAGCAGGACATTACCTCGAGGCCCACAGAAAAGGATGCCTATTTTTAGATAAGCTCTATAAAGCTGAAATACCCGAACGGGCAGATGTCGTTGTCGTTTCGCCGGGAGGCTACCCCAAGGATATAAACCTCTATCAAGCTCAGAAAGCATTAGATAATGCCAAACATGCTGTGAAGGATGGAGGGGTAATAGTTCTGGTAGCGAGCTGTATAGAGGGCTTTGGAGAAAAGGTGTTTGAGCGATGGATTACGAACGCTCAACATCCCGAGGATTTAATCGAAGGTATTCAACAGAACTTCGAGCTCGGAGGGCACAAGGCAGCCGCTATTGCAATGGTTCTAAAAAAAGTTGATATCTACCTCGTTTCTGAGTTAAGTGATGAAACCGTTCGTAAGGTATTTATGAAACCGTATACTAATGTGCAGACGGCTCTCGACGATGCCGTAAAACGAACAGGTGAAAATAGCAAGATAATTGTCATGCCCTTTGGCGGTTCTACTTTGCCGGAAGTTGTCGCCTCGGGTGAGAATCTGAACAGTGTTAGGACTATCGGAGTCGAAGTATGACGATTGTTTGTATAGGGGACAGTTTAACCCATGGATATAAAGTTAAACAACGGGAAAACTGGCCCTCGTTAGTAAGCCAAGCACTTAATATCGAAGTAGTGAACCAAGGGATCAACGGAGATACAACCGGCGGTATGTTGGCACGGTTTAACGCGGATGTAATAGGTTTTAAACCTTCCCATGTCATGATTATGGGGGGAGAAAATGACTTAATTTGGGGAGTCCCCATTACTGTGGTTGAAGCTAATCTAGCGGCTATGGTTCAACAGGCAGCCCAACGTTCAATTATTCCTATGCTGGGTGTCCCTCTTCCAATCGCTATTTCTAAAGCCCAAAAGTATTGGTCTTTTGTAAACAATTTTCCAGAAGTCAACAAAAGCCTTGAAGAAATTAGAACTTGGATAATTTCCTTTGCGAAGAATTTCTCGGTAACCGTGGTTGATTTTTACCCCTGTTTTGTTGACGGACAGAATGCAGTGTTGCCTGACCTCTATTGTGACGGACTTCATCCAACGCCAACGGGAAATAAATTGATGAGCGATGTAGTTTTAAAAACCTTAAAATTAACGGTTCTAAACGAATCATCAGAATAAGAGAGAGGAGCTGCGAGCCCATGGGTCTTCGTGAAGATGCACTTAAACTCCATAAAGACAATAAAGGTAAAATTGCAGTTGTTAGTAAAGTGCCAGTTCGTAATGGTAATGATTTAAGTTTAGCCTATTCTCCGGGGGTTGCAGAACCTTGCCTAGAAATTGCTAAAGAGCCTGCCCTGGTGAATGTGTATACAAACCGAGAAAACTTAGTGGCTGTAGTGTCGACCGGTTCTGCAGTTCTAGGACTGGGAAATATCGGTGGTCGTGCCGCTATGCCAGTAATGGAAGGTAAGGGTATCCTCTTTAAAACCTTCGGAGATGTTGATGCTTTTCCAATTTGTTTAGATACTCAGGACAGTGACAAAGTAATCGAAGTCGTTAAACTTTTAGAACCCACGTTTGGTGGAATTAATCTGGAAGACATCAAGGCTCCAGAGTGTTTTTACATTGAGGAAAAGCTCAAAGAAATTTATGATGGACCGATCTTTCATGATGATCAACACGGAACAGCAGTGGTTACCATGGCAGGTCTAGTTAATGCTCTGAAATTTGTAAAAAAGGACCTTGAAGACGTTAAAATTGTGGTTAACGGTGCTGGAGCTGCTGGAATGGCTATTGTTAAACTCCTGATGAGTATGGGACTTCAAAAGGTCATTATGTGTGATACCAAAGGAACAATCTATGAAGGCCGTTCCGAAGGTATGAATAAATACAAAGTTGAGATAGCCCTTAAAACTAATCGTGAATTACTAAAGGGAAATTTGGCCGATGCTTTAGTCGGCGCAGATGTATTTATTGGCGTTTCAGGGGCGAAGCTCGTTTCTCTGGAAATGGTCAAATCGATGGCCAAGGATCCCATCGTCTTCGCACAGGCTAATCCTGAACCCGAGATCTGGCCGGAGGCTGCTAAAGAAGCCGGGGCGTCGGTCGTTGGAACCGGTCGATCTGACTATACGAACCAGGTAAACAACGTTCTGGCCTTCCCGGGAATTTTCCGAGGAACGATCGATGCCGGAGCGAAGGAAATCAATGAAGAGATGAAAGTTGCTGCTGCCTACGCCATTGCAAACATCGTAAGTAGTGATGAACTGAACGCAGAATACGTGATACCTAAGGCTTTTGACTTACGCGTGGGTCCGGCTGTAGCCGCTGCGGTTGCTAAAGCCGCTATGGATACAGGGGCGGCTACTCGTAAAGTTGATCCGGAGGAAGTTGCTGCAAACCTTCGCGAATTTTACGAAGGAAAATAAACAAGTTTTTTTGATTCGAGTTTTTTGGGGACAACGCTTTCCAATTGCTTCAGTATTGTCCTTACAAGGGGGTTTACAATGGTAAATCGTTGTCCTTGTTGCGAACATATATACGGTTTGATTGCGGCGGGATTCCTTTTGATATTATTAGGAGTTCCGCTTGTTCTCTAACTTAGGTTTGAGGGTTTCGAGCCAACAATGATCGCTTTGACTAAGTGCTTGCTCTGTCAAGTCAACCGAGCATTAAAACTACTTTGTTAAGGAGGGCTAAAACGTGAAAAACCCATGTGAACCGAGTGAAGGTTTGGATTTTAAACAGTTATATTATACTAAGTTAGGCTCGATCGGCTTAAGAATCATTCAACACTTCAAAGAAGGAACACAAATGGTAGGGCAAAATTACGTGGGGAATATCACGGATGGTGCTTTAAAGTCAGTTGACAGGGTATCAAACGATAAGGACCTTGGAGATATTAAAAAATAAACTAGAACTGATATTAATTTGAAATCTAGTGTCCACTAGTTGAATAATATTATTTTTTCATAAAATTAAAAAGTAGTTTACGCAAGAAAGGAACGAAGAGAAATTTTTAAAACATTCCTGAAAACATTATGTGCCGATTCATGCGGATTCCCATAGTTTTTCTTGTTTAATAAAAAATACAAAGGAATAATACAACATTATTTTAAAGTTTTAAAATTTAATGCTAATGACATTAACAACCGGTTTTATATTTAAGCGGAGGTAATCAGCAAAGAGTTATAATTAGAAAGGCGGATATCGACTAAAACTAAAGGTGCTAATTTTAAACGAGCCCACAAGTGTTTTTCTATTAGAATATGGGCGGCATGATGTAAGGTTGTCCTGAAACAATTGGTATCAAAGCGCTTTGTTTACAAACTTTGAATGCTCACATTTTTCTAACATGAAACATTCCCGAGACTTCTCATCAATCTGCTGAATTTTTGGGAAGCCTCTCTTGTCGTTGTCTTATGTGAAAATTTAAATCCACAAACCGTGGAGCTCATTATCAGTTACATTACCTCCCTTTGAGGGAACTCTATCAATACATACTGGCTTCCTATGGTGGAAAAATAGGTTTTTCTTTTCTGCAAGAAGACTGATGGGCATTGATTCTTTTGTGGTATTCATTTGATGTTATAAAATTTCGTCCCCAATCCGTCCCCAATTACATTTCCGGTAAGTCAGTGACAAAAGAAGATAAAAAGCAAAAAGAAAAAACCCTTGATTACCAAGGGTTTTAGAGATCATTTTGGTGCGGTCGAGAGGACTTGAACCTCCATGCCCTTGCGAGCACTAGAACCTGAATCTAGCGCGTCTGCCAGTTCCGCCACGACCGCGTAACATCCATTATTATATGAGAAGATATGCAATTTGTCAACAAGTATATTTATTCTTCAATAATTTTTTCGTTAAAAGAATGCGTTTCATTCATCAAACCAAAATACAAAATTCCTATTAAGGTATATTATTCATAGGAATGCGCACTTTTTTTCATTAGCAAATATAATTACCATGGCAATAACGCTGAAGTATTTTCTGATCTATTTTTCTATGATACAATGACAACATTATGCGAAATGATATATGATAGGCCCCTGCTTTAAACTACGCAAGGGGTCTTTCGCATGGGTAAAGGAGAAGAGGGGTAGCTAATGACTGTAAAAAAGGAATTTCCAGAGTGGGTGCTCTGGGGGGTTGTTTTGATATGGGGAGCGAATTATGTAATCGGAAAATGGGGGATGGAAGGTTTTGATCCCTTGACATTTACAGTCATTCGTTTTGTGGGAGCAACTCCAATACTTTTCCTTTTGCTTTATGCTTTGGAAAAGAACGTGCGAATTCAGCTCAAGGACTGCCTAGAATTGGCGATGTTGGGGTTTGTGGGGGTCACTCTTTACCAGACCTTGTTTATGGCGGCAGTAAAGTATGCCACTGCTACAAATGCCTCCCTAATGCTGGCGGTTTCGCCGGTATTTACCGCTATTTTTGCTTGGCTAGCTGGGCAAGAACGTTTAGGTTCTCGTGGACGATGGGGGAGTGCTTTATCTTGCCTGGGAGTTGTTTTTGTCTTGCTTTTCGGAACGAATAAACTGGCCATTGGCTGGGATGTGCTTCGAGGAGATCTTATTAGCCTATTGGCCTCGAGCATATGGGGCTTATATCCGGTGCTGGCTAAGCGGATGCTGCGCAAATATTCGGCCCTAAAAACCATGACCTATGCATCACTATTTGGAATGATCGTTCTCTTAGTCGTTGGTTTGAAAGGGGTGCAAGCGTTATCGTGGTCGGAGATACCTCTTACTGCATGGGGATCTATGGTTTTTTCCGTTGTTTTTGTAACCGCTTTTGGACTAGTGGTCTGGTATCACGCTATCAGTCGCGTTGGGGCAAACCGTATTATGGCATACATGTATGCAGTTCCAGCGGTTGCAGTGCTTACAGCGGCAATTATTCTAAAGGAACAGGTTCACCTTATGCAGGCCGTAGGCGCCGCCGTCATCTTTTTAGGGATTAGCATGATTCGAAAAGATAAGGTAAATCAAAGTGTATGATTTGGAGGTGCAGTGATTGCTGAGTTTAAGTTCAAAGATCTTTATAGTTGGCTATATCCTCTGGAATAGTTGTGTTTTTGTTGTGGTGGGGAACGATAAACGTCGAGCTAAGTTGCACCGCTGGAGGATTCCTGAAGCAAGATTGCTTTTTATGGGAGAGGCCTTGGGAGGGGTAGGACTCTATGCTGGTATGAAGTATTTCCATCATAAGACGGCTCACCCTAAGTTCGTATTCGGAGCTCCTATACTCATTCTGATTAATGGTTTAGTGATTGTTTTTTTATATTCACTCATAAAATGAATTTCACTCGAAAAAGCTAATGTCAAGAATATAAGTTCTTATGGGGGTAACTTAAATGGTTGAACTTATGGCCGTAAAAGATTATGCGCAACAAATTGCGGAAGCGATTGCTACCGTCGTGAAAATTGATATTGAGATAGCTGATCATAATCTAATACGCATTGCTGGAACAGGAAAATACCACAAAGGGGTCGGTCTTTCCATGGACCGACAGGGGTATGTGTATCAGGAAGTTTTGCGCACCGGACATCAGTTTGTTATAGAGACACCGGGACACCATCCACTATGTACACCCTGTAAAGCTCGAGGAAATTGTTCGGAAAAATACGAAGTCGTTTCCCCGATTAACGTCGATGGTAAAGCAGTAGGGGCGATCGGACTTATTTGTTTTACCGATGCTCAAGCTAAGCTCATAGAGGAAAATCAACATTCCTATCTGATTTTTTTGACTAAAATGGCAGAAACCATTGCGTTAAAACTTAAGGAACAAGAGTTTTTAGCGGGTTTAGTCTCCTCCAATCATTATTTGAATTCAATTATCGACTGCTTGGATGAGGGGCTGCTTACCGCTGATCTTGACGGCAATATTCTTCACTTTAACCAAGCGGCGAAACGTTTGTTTAGCGCCAATTTGCTAACAGCGCGTAGCCATTTGAATTCCTTATTCACTGCGCGAATTGTTGAAGATATCCTCAAAGTAGGTAAAAACGAGAATGAAATCGTTGAACGTGAAGTACATGTCGAAACTAAGAAAAATCGAGTGCAGATGGTCCTGTGTGCCTTGCCCATTGACAGCGAAGAAGGGGTGAAGAGCATCGCTGTGATCCTCCGACCGTTTGATGAAATTAACCGTATGGTCAATCGCCTTACTCTTCAAGATGCTGGTTATACGATTCAGGATATCTTGGGTGACAGTGAAACCATGTGTCAAATTCGTGAGCAGGCAAAAATCGTCGCCACCAGTAAATCGACGGTTTTGATTCGAGGGGAAAGTGGGACGGGTAAAGAGATGTTGGCCCGGTCCATTCATAATCTCGGTCCCAGACAACAGGGGATGTTTATGGCGATTAATTGTACCGCAATTCCCGAAGCGCTGCTGGAAAGTGAATTATTTGGCTATGAAGATGGTGCATTTACGGGCGCACGCAAAGGGGGAAAAATAGGAAAGATTGAATTGGCCAACAAGGGGACTCTTTTTCTCGATGAAATTGGAGATATGCCGTTGTTTTTACAGGCCAAAATTCTCCGCGTACTCCAAGAACGCCAAATTGAACGAATTGGAGGAATAACCCCGATTCCGGTTGATGTTCGTGTGATCGCGGCAACGCATCGAAACCTCGAACAAATGATGGTAAAGGGCGAATTCCGAGAAGATTTGTATTATCGCATTAATGTCATTCCTATGCATATTAAGCCTTTACGTGATCGAAAAGAGGATTTAACAGTTTTATGCGATCATTTTATTAAGGTTTACAATAAACAGCTCAATAAAAACGTCAAAGCACTGTCGGAAGGATTTCGACAAAGATTACGTGAATATTCATGGCCAGGTAATGTCCGAGAACTACAGAATATTATTGAATATGCTATAAATTTGACAGAAGGTTCGACTTTGACTGAGGTGCATTTATCCCCAAGATTGAAGCAGACTTCACTACATGATGATCTCTCTGGGTTTAATTTGGAAGCGATTGAGCGGGAGACCATTCTGCGTTGTTACCAAACCTTCGGAGCCGGAGTTCGAGGGAAAGAAAAAGCAGCAATAGCATTGGGAATCGGGTTGGCAACCCTTTATCGGAAACTAGCGCGCTATAATATTGAGTAATTTCGGTAAAATCTTGTTTTCAGGGCATACTGAACTTTGAAAACAAGATAAATTGACAGCTTCACTTATCATTTTGATAAATGAACTAATCAAAATGATAAGTGAGAAACTTGGTTGACAAATTGTCAATTTGAAAGATTGCTTTATCAATATGATAAGTCTAGCTTATGTGTTCCTAATGAAAAGTCGGTAATTTAGCCTCTTTTCGACATTTGATCTCGTTGGCATGGATTTTGCACAGTCATGACGTAAGGGATGAAGGCAGCTGAGGTGCTGTTATCGGCACTAAGATTTAATAAATGTTGGGATGGAGGGAATTAAGTGGCATACGCAGTTGTGGGGAAAAGTGTTAGAAGAGTCGATGCTATTGCCAAGGTAACAGGTCAGGCCAAATATACGGATGACTTCTCTGAAAGGGATATGCTCGTTGGAAAAATTCTGCATAGCCCTTATGCTCATGCGATCATTAAAACAATAGATGTAAGTAAAGCGAAGGCCTTACCTGGGGTAGAGGCTGTATTAACGTATAAAGACCTACCGGGAAATCAATATTCTACTGCCCTACCCGGCGTCATTGGTGATGTATTAGAAGAGGAAGAAGAACGAGTTAAATTTGGAACGGCGGGACATCCCTATTCGCTGGATCCAAATCATAGGGATAAAGAAGATCGTCATATCTTAACGAAGAAAGCTCGCTTTGTAGGAGATGCCATAGCAGCAGTTGTTGCGACTGATGAGCTTATTGCCGAAGAGGCCTTAAGATTAATTGACGTTGAATACGAAGTATTGGAAGCCTTAACAAGTACGGATGCGGCCCTCAAAGACGGCGCCCCTTTAATTCATGAAGATAGCCCAAGAAACATTCTTGCCTCGGGTGGATTTGCCAGAGGGGATGTGGAGGAAGCCTTTAAAGAATCGGATCATGTTATTGAAGGGGAGTACGAAACAAGCATTGTACAGCATTGTCATATGGAAAATCAGACGTCCTATGCGTATCTCGATGCGGACAGAAGGATCGTGATCGTGACCTCAACTCAGATCCCCCAAATTGTGCGCCGAATTGTTGCTCAAGCACTAGGTATTTCCTGGGGTCGAGTGCGTGTAATTAAGCCTTATGTTGGAGGTGGGTTTGGAAACAAACAAGATGTCTGTATTGAACCCTTAAATGCGGCGATGACCTTAGCTGTGGGCGGTAGACCGGTGAAACTGGAACTTTCTCGGGAGGAAGGTATGATTGACACCCGAACTCGCCACGCATTTAAGTTTAAAATCAAAACCGGAATCAACCAAGATGGAGTAATAAACGGCATTCATATTTCCGCTGTCTCCAATACAGGGGCCTATGCCTCGCACGGTCATTCTATTGCCGGTAGTGCAGGGGGTAAATTCAGATATCTCTATCCGGCAAAGGCTTTGAAATATGATCCCATTACGGTTTACACGAACTTGCCGGTTGCTGGAGCGATGAGAGGGTATGGGACACCACAAATATTTTTTGCCTTCGAATCGCATATCGAAGATATCGCCAAAAAACTCAATATGGACCCTATCGAACTACGTAGGAAAAATCTTGTCGAAGTTGGGTATGTGGAACCGTTGAGTAAAAATAAGATTATGAGTTGCGGCATCCGCGAGTGTATTGATAAGGGCAGAGAATTAATCAAGTGGGACGAGAAAAAAACCTTATATAAAGAACAAAGTGGTGTTAAACGCAGAGGAGTAGGTATGGCTTGCTTCAGCTATGCTTCGGGCACGTATCCGGTTGCCTTAGAAGTTGCTGGTGCTCGTCTTGTTTTAAATCAAGATGGTTCGGTCCAACTTCAACTTGGGGCAACGGAAATTGGTCAAGGAAGTGATACGGTTTTTGCCCAAATGGTGGCTGAAGTGCTGGGACTTCCGATGGATATGGTACATGTTGTTTCTAGCCAAGACACGGATGTTTCCCCGTTCGATACGGGATCTTACGCTTCCAGACAAACCTATGTAAGCGGGATGGCGGTCGAAAAGGCAGCACGAGAAGTTAAAGAGAAAATTCTTGAGTTCGCACACAGGATGACGGATATTCCGGCTCATCTTCTCGATTTAAGCAATCAAAGTGTTGTCTTTAAACATTCCGGCGAAAGCGTTCTGACGGTGGAAGAGGTTGCCATGCAGTCCTACTATGATCGGATCTTAGCAAAACCCATCACGAGTGATGTCTCAAATAATGCCCGGATTAATGCGATGCCCTTTGGTGTAACCTTTGCTGAAGTGGAAGTGGACACCCAGACTGGAAAAATCGAGATCTTAGAGATTTACAATGTGCATGACTCCGGCAAGATCGTCAATCCGCAATTAGCTGAGGGACAAGTACATGGTGGGGTAAGTATGGGAATTGGCTATGCGCTGTCCGAGCAGTTGCTCTTTGATGAAGTAACGGGTAAACCCCTTAATAATAATTTATTGGATTATAAACTTCCTACAATTATGGATACCCCGGATATTGGCGTCGCCTTTGTAGAGGCGGAAGATCCAACTGGTCCCTTTGGGGTCAAATCCCTTGGAGAACCACCGGTAATTTCGCCAGCTCCTGCCATTCGCAATGCAGTGTTGGATGCGACGGGTGTAGCCTTTAATCGGCTACCGATGAATCCGCAACGTGTGTTCGAACGTTTCAAAGAGGCTGGATTAATATAGTAAGGCGGTGAAGAGATGTACGACATTAAAGGATATTTTGAAGCAGAAACTATAACTGAAGCGACTGCGCTTTTAGCGGCAAACCCCAACCTAAAAATCATTGCTGGTGGGACGGATGTGCTTATCAAAATGCATGGCGGGCAAATTAAAGGCACTGAGCTCTTGAGTCTACGTAAGATAAAAGCCTTGGAAAGTATCAGAAAATCAGAGGATGGGACCATTGTGATCGGTCCGATGGCTACCTTTTCTCAAATTTATAATGATCCAATTATTCGGGAATCAATTCCCATTTTGACGGAAGCGGCAATTTCCATGGGGGGGCCTCAAATTCGCAATGTGGCAACCATCGGGGGAAATATTTGTAATGGAGCAACCTCGGCAGACAGTGCTTCTTCTTTGTTTGCCCTTAATACTCGGCTGAAATTGCAAAGCCAGAGTGGGGAACGTGTTGTTCCGATACGTGAATTCTACCTTGGACCAGGCAAAGTAGATTTGAAACCCGGCGAAATTCTCACCGAAATCATGATTTCTCCGGAAGATTACAGGGGGTTCGGAGGGCAGTATATTAAGTTTGCCATGCGTCAAGCGATGGATATTGCCACGCTCGGGGTCGCAGTGGTCTGCAAACTGCAGGATGGGACTTTTGAAGAGGTTAGAATTGGGCTCGGGGTAGCTGGCCCCACCCCTCTAAGGTGTCTTGAGGCTGAAGAGTTTGCCCAAGGGAAGACGGTTTCCGTAGAAACGCTCAGAGAGATCGGCAAACTGGCTGTAAAATCAGCCAAAGCACGAACCTCTTGGCGCGCGTCTAAAGAATATCGGGAACATCTTGTGGAAGAACTTACGCAAAGAGCCCTGAAAATTGCCATTGTCAACGCAGGAGGTGCGGAACTTGTTTAAGAGAATATCCGTTACGATCAATGGAAAAGCACTAAGTTTTGAGGTGGATGTTCGCGAATCCTTGCTGGAAGTCTTAAGAAATCGTTTAGGTTATACTGGAGCCAAAAAAGGGTGTGGAGTTGGAGAATGTGGCGCGTGTAGCGTGCTCATTGACGGTATTCCCTTTGACTCTTGTATATACCTAGCGGTTTGGGCAGACGGAAAAGAGATTACGACGATTGAGGGTGTGGCATCGAAAAACGGCGAACTCTCGGATGTGCAGAAGGCATTCGTCGACGAAGGGGCCGTTCAGTGTGGTTTTTGTACACCAGGTCTTGTTCTGACCACCACAGCAATGACGGAGAGTGGAAAAGAGTACAGCCGAGAGGAAATTAAACGTGAACTTTCCGGCCATTTATGCCGTTGTACAGGGTACCAGAATATCTTAAAGGCTGCCGAAAAATCTCTGGACGGGCATATTTGTACGCATTACAAAGAACAACAAGGAAAGATTAAGGAGCGATAGCATGAGCGACAAGATGATACAAATTCCGTTTAAGAAATTGATTCATTGGGTGCTTGAAGAATACCAGAAAAGCCAAACCATTTTCGGCGTACCTGAAGCTAAATTTTACCGAAAATCGAACGACCAACACATCCGACTTTTCGGAGAAGCCCTTGATACTCCGGTCGGACCTGCTGCCGGACCACACACCCAACTGGCGCAGAATATTATCGCTTCTTATCTGAGCGGAAGTCGTTTCTTTGAACTGAAATCTGTTCAAATCATGGATGAGTTAGAAATTCCTAAGCCTTGTATCCTGGCCGAGGACGAGTGCTATAACACCGAGTGGTCTACGGAACTTTCGATTACGGCTGCTTTTGATGAGTATGTCAAAGCTTGGTTTGTACTTCATGTGCTGCAAAAAGAGCTGTTTAAGCAAAACGATCGTCGCTTTATGTTTAACATGAGTGTGGGGTATGACCTTAAGGGGATTCAATCTCCAAAAGTGGATCAATTTATTGAAGGACTTAAAGATGCGTCAAAGACTTCAATATTCCAAGAGTGTCAAGCTGTCTTGCTCGAAGAGATAGAGTTGTTTAAGACGATGGATCGCTCGTTTGTGGAACAGATTTCCCCAAATATATGTTCGTCCATTACTTTATCTACCATGCACGGCTGTCCACCGGCAGAAATTGAAGCAATCATCAAATACCTGATCAGCGAAAAAAAGCTGCACACTTTTGTGAAGATGAATCCGACATTATTGGGGTATGAGTATGTGCGGAATACCTTTGACAAGATGGGTTACCGTTACATCGAACTAAAAGAAGAATCCTTCACCCACGACCTCCAGTTTGTAGACGGTGTGGCCATGTTAAAACGTCTTATAGTTTTTGCCTTAGAAAAGCAAAAAGACTTTGGCGTTAAGATGTCTAACACATTGCCAGTAAAGATTGGGAAATCCGAATTGCCAGGCGAAGAGATGTACATGTCCGGTCGGGCACTCTATCCCCTGACGATTAATTTAGCTTATAAGTTGGCATCCGAGTTTGAAGGGGATCTGAAGATTTCCTATTCCGGGGGAGCGGACGCCTTCAATATAGAGCGCATTTTTGCGGCCGGAATCCGGCCGATCACCGTGGCAACAACTCTGCTCAAGCCTGGTGCCTACCAGCGCTTTAAACAATTAGCGGATCTTTTAGAACCACTGCTGGATAATCAAGAATCAAGTAAAATCGATTTAGAAAAATTAAAAGTTTTAGCCGAAAGTGCGTTTGACGATGCCAATCATCTTAAAGAAAGGAGAGATGTGATCAATCGTAAAACAGAACTCAAGCTGCCTATAACAAGTTGCTTTATAGCGCCTTGCGCCGTAGGGTGTCCCATTGAACAGGATATTCCTGAGTATATTCGCCTGGTGGGGGAAAAACGGTATGAAGAAGCGTATGATGTCATTGTGTCCAAAAACCCCTTGCCCTTCATTACGGGGACAATTTGTACCCATAACTGTATGACCAAGTGCACACGTTTAGACTATGATGAGTCCGTGCATATCCGCGGTCAGAAGTTGATTGCTGCGCAAAAAGGATACGAGGGATATATGAAAACAGTTTCTGCGCAGAAACCGAAGTCGTCTGCCAAAGTTGCCGTTATCGGCGCAGGTCCTTCCGGTCTTGCGGCCGCATATTTCTTGGCTAAAGTAGGCATGGAGGTCACGGTTTTTGATAAACGCGAGAAGGCCGGCGGTACGGTCGAATACGTGATCCCGAAGTTCAGAATCTCGAGAGAAGCGATCAATAAGGATATTGAGCTCATCAAAAGGATGGGAGTTAAGTTTGAATTTGGGATTGACCCAAACTTTTCCGTTGCGGATTATAAAGCAAAAGGATTTCAGTATGTCTATTTGGCAATTGGGGCAGGTAAGACCAACACTCTCGATATAAAAGGAGATACTGGACGGGTTATGGGGGCCATTCCGTTCTTAGAAGCCTTTAACACCAACAGGGATGCCTTAAATCTTGGGAGGAGTGTAGCTGTGGTCGGGGGCGGTAATTCTGCGATGGATGCTGCTCGAGCTGCCCTCAGAGTCAAAGGCGTGGAGAAGGTTTATATCATCTATCGCCGAACAAAAGATTATATGCCGGCAGACAAAGAGGAACTGCACTATGCAGTCGAAGATGGGGTTATTTTCAAAGAGCTCCTTTCCCCAGTTTCTTTAACTGAGGGTGTGCTGAAATGTCAGACGATGGAACTGGGTCAACCGGATACCTCGGGTCGGAGAAGTCCTGTGGCTAAAGCGGGTGCTTTCGAAGAATTACCAGTCGATACCGTTCTGGCAGCGATCGGGGAACTGATTGATTATGATTTGCTGAAGAACAATGGGATAGAAGTAGGGGATAAGGGTAAAATCAACGTTAATGAAACAACGTTGGAAACGAGTGTGGAGAATGTCTTTATTGGCGGGGATGCTCTTGTCGGACCTTGGACGGTAGTCGGAGCCATTAAGCATGGCACGCAAGTGGCTAAAGCTATTCTGGAAAAAGAACAGTTTGAATTTAAACAAGAGTATTCTTCACGGATCTCCTTTAATAATGAAAAGCAGTTGTTAGAAATTGCTGAAAAGAAAGGAGTTATGAAGCCGGTTCGTGACGATGAACAAGAACCGAGCCGATGTTTAGAATGTAACAAGGTTTGTAATATCTGTGCGGAGGTTTGTCCAAACCGTGCCAACCTTATGATTCCGGTCAATGGACAAGGTTTCACCAGCATGAATCAGATTGTGCATGTCGATGGAATGTGTAATGAATGTGGTAACTGCGCGACCTTCTGTCCATATTCAAGTGAGCCTTACAAAGTTAAATTAACGTTATTCTGGAGTGAAGAAGAATTTATGAATAGTTCGAATTCAGGCTTCTTGCTCTTAGGTGACGGTACAAAGGCGGAGTTCAAGCTTCGCCTGGACGGAAAAATAATAATAGCCAAGTTCGATGAAATGGGGAAACCGAGTGTTCCGATGGAAAGTTCTATTGCGTCTATTGTCTGGACCGTCTATAAACAGCATCAATATCTGTTTTAGAGTTTAAGACTGTAAGTTCATGATTTCAGAGGCTAAGGTTGGCCTTGGTCTCTGAAATTAATCAACCTCTTACTATCATTACGATAAAAGCAGTTATCACAATGATAAGTCTACTGTGGAAGAAGCATACCATGATGCCTTTGCTACTTTCATCTTGATAACAGTTTTTAAATACTCCTAATCTAAAGATCTCATTATCATTTTGATAAGATTCGTCTTCGAAGCCTATAATGTAGGTCGTATTCTGGGCACATTTGACGATATTTGTCGGTTGGCACGAAACTTGCTACAATCATAGATATGTGCACTGAAGTACAATCATAAATCGTCCATATCCTATCTTTCGCCTTACCACCGACCCAAACAATGGTTTGTTTAAACCTTGAATTGAAAGGTCGGCTTATGAAGTAAGACCCTCGAAGTAGTTTGCGGGACCACTTACGAGGTTGAATGATCTAGGGAGGTGACCTAACGCTTAATCGAATTATTCCGCAATGAAAAAAAGGAGGAACAAAAATGGCTAACACAAAACAATCAGTGGCTCCTGTTGACGAGATGATGCCTGCCGGCAAGCTTTTTGTGTATGGGTTACAACACGTTTTAGCGATGTATGCAGGAGCGGTTGCTGTACCTTTGATTATTGCGGCTGCAGCAGGTTTATCAAAATCCCAAACTGCTTTTTTGATTAACGCTGACTTATTCACCTGTGGTTTGGCGACGTTACTCCAAACCTTAGGAATTTGGAAGATTGGAATTAAAATCCCGGTCATTCAGGGGGTCACATTTGCTGCCGTAACACCCATGATTATGATTGCCAAGACGGGTGGCATGCCCACAATTTATGGGGCTATTATTGTAGCCGGTTTATGTACGTTTCTACTGGCCCCCTACTTTAGTAAGTTGATCCGGTTTTTCCCCCCGATTGTTACCGGAAGTGTCATTACGGTTATCGGTATTTCTCTGTTGCCGGTTGGTATAGCCTGGGCTGCAGGCGGAGTTGGGAATAAAAACTATGGATCTTTAACTTACCTAGCGGTTGCAGGGATTGTTCTTTTATCCATTCTTCTAATTAACAGACTTTTTAAAGGATTTGTTGCGCACATTTCCGTGTTAATTGGTTTAGCTATCGGTCTTATTATTGCGATGCCCTTAGGTCTGGTGAACTTTGCGGGGGTTTCTTCCGCCGCTATGTTTGGGATTGATTATCCGTTTGCTTTCGGACTACCGAAGTTTGACATCGGTGCCATTATCGCTATGATCATAGTCATGTTGGTCGTAATGGTTGAGTCTACCGGTGATTTCCTGGCTATTGGTCAGATGGTGGAAAAACCAATCGGCGAGAAGGAACTCACGGCTGGATTAAGAGCGGATGGGTTGGCTACAGCACTCGGTGGCATTTTTAACGCTTTCCCTTACACGGCGTTTGCCCAGAACGTTGGACTGGTAGGTTTAACGGGTGTTAAGAGTCGTTTTGTTGTCGCTACGTCTGGATTGATCCTTGTTGTATTGGGTTTTTTCCCAAAATTAGCCACTATAATTGCCTCGTTGCCTAACCCAGTACTCGGCGGCGCAGGGATTGCTATGTTCGGAATCGTTGCAGCGAGTGGGATTAAGACTCTCTCTAAAGTTGACTTCGAGAAGAATGCTAACAACATTTTCATTGTCGCCATAAGTATCGGTATGGGTGTAATCCCTGTGGTGGACCCGAACTTTTTCAAATTATTCCCTAATTGGAGCCAGACCATATTACACAGTGGTATTACCTTAGGTTCAATCACCGCCATCATCCTCAATGCTTTCTTCAACGGTAGCAAAGGGGCAGGAGACTTAGACGATCTCAAAGATAATGCTGGAATGAACGGATAATAAGTTGGAGTGGGAAAGAGAATCCTTTCCCACCTTTCCTGTTTGTCAGAACGAAACCGGCACTGCGAAGGGGCTTTGAGCAATGACAGTCGATTTAGCGGTGGATTTTTGCGGACTTGAACTGGAAAACCCCTTTATCTTGGCCCCTTCGCCTTGTACAGATCAGCTCGATCGTTTGATTCAGGCGTTCGAAGCTGGGTGGGCTGGGGCAGTGTTAAAGACGGTCACAGTTGATTCCAGTATAGTAAGTCGAGTTTTCCCCTTGGTCATCGGTGTAGATCAAGGGGCTGAGTTCATGGGTTTGCAAAACATAGATCTTGTCTCTGAGCATTCGGTAGAAGATATCGAACAAAGTCTGCGCACCCTTAAAGCACGGTTTCCAACCAAAGTTGTGATCCCCAGTATCATGGCCACTAAGAAGGAAGATTGGCAAACGTTGGCAAAACGGTTTGTCGAGGCGGGTGCGGACATCATAGAATGTAGTATTTCGTTTCCGCATGGAGCTGAGTGGGGTTTATGTTCTAAGGTTCAAGAGCCAGTGGGAACTGAGCAAATTGCTCGCTGGGTGAAGGAAGCGGTCGGAGACGTTCCTGTTGTCATCAAATTATCAGCACAGGATTCCGATATCATTGCCACGGCTGTAGCAGTAGAGCACAGCGGCGCGGATGGAGTTTGTGCGGTAAACACAATAAAGAGTATTACTGGAGTTAACCTGGCTACATTGATTCCTTATCCCAATGTAGCCGGGCTTTCAACATATGGAGGACTTTCTGGACCGGCCTTGAAACCGATTGCCTTGCGTTGTACAGCGGAAATAGCGCAAAAGGTTGATTTGGATATTTCTTCCAGTGGTGGGATTACCACTTGGCAGGATGGGGCTGAATTCTTGCTTCTTGGAGCTTCAACTTTGCAAATTTGCACCGCTGTTTTGCGGTACGGAATAGGAATTATAGACGAACTTGTTCTCGGCTTGAAAGGCTGGATGGAGGAAAAAGGTTTCCAGAACATGACGGATGTCATCGGAAGGTCGTTGCCCTTTTTAGTTGAACATTCTCAACTTCCGAGAGGTATTCAATTTGTATCGCATATCCTACCAGAAGTCTGTAATGGTTGTGGCGTTTGCTATACCGCTTGTCGAACAGGCGGACATGAAGCGATCGTTTTGCGGGAAGGATATTTACCTCAGGTGATTAAGAGTAAGTGTATTGGGTGTGGCATTTGTCGGGCGATGTGTTCCTTAAAGGCAATCACTTTAATCCGGCCTGCCGAAGAACTTAATTCGTATCAGAAGGAAGATCTGATCATAAATTTGTAGAGGGAGGATGAGTACATAATGCTTTTAATTGGTAATGGTATGGTGTTAACCCTTGGAAAAGCCAATCGGGTGATCCCTAATGGTGGGGTTCTAATTCAAGATGCTAAGATTTTAGAAATCGGTTCAACTCAAGATTTGCAAACTCGCTTTCCAGACGCAAGGTTTATCGATGCTCACGGAAAGCTCATCATGCCGGGCTTGATTAATACCCATATGCATCTCTACAGCACTTTCGCTCGGGGAATGGATTCCAAGAGCAAATCTCCCCAGAACTTTCGTGACATCTTGGAAGGGCTCTGGTGGAAACTCGATAAATTGTTATCCATGGAAGACGTTTATTACAGTGCCCTGACCCCGTTGATCGAGTGCATCAAAACGGGTACGACCACGATAATTGACCACCATGCTAGCCCGATGGCTATTACGGGAAGCTTGTCCACTCTGGCCAAGGCGGCCAAGGAAATGGGAGTTCGCGCTGCATTTTGTTATGAGGTCTCAGATCGGGACGGCGAAAAGATTGCCCAAGAAGGTATTAAGGAAAATGCCGACTTCATTTCGGCTTGTCAGGCCAAACCGGACTCCATGGTTGCGGGATTATTTGGGCTTCACGCTTCGTTGACCTTATCCGATCAAACTTTGGTTGCTTGTAGTGAGGCTGCCAAACGTCTGGGAGCAGGTTTTCATGTTCATGTTGCCGAAGGAATTGAAGATGTTGAAGACTGTCTGACTAACCATGGTATGCGAGTTGTGGAACGTTTCGAGAAATTCGGGGTACTAGGACCGAAAACAATTGCGGCCCACTGTGTGCACATCAATGATCACGAGATTGAACTTATTAAAGCTTCCAATACTCAAGTGGTGCATAACCCAGAATCGAATATGGGCAATGCGGTGGGAGTGACTCCAGTCCTGAAAATGTTGGATCAAGGAGTTAGGGTTGGACTGGGGACCGATGGCTACACCTGTGATATGTTTGAGAGTGCAAAAGTTGAAAATGTCCTCCAAAAACATGCTGCAGCCAATCCCAGTGTGGCCTGGGCCGAAGTTCCGCAAATGCTTTATGCCAATAATCCTCAGATCGCCTCTGATTTATTTGGCGGGACGTTTGGGGAACTGAAGGAAGGGGCCTGGGCAGATGTCATTGTTGTAGACTATGTGCCACCAACTCCGCTGGATGCGAACAATTGGAGTGGACATCTTTTGTTCGGGGTTTCCGGACATGCTGTTGAAACAACGGTCATCAATGGGCAAGTGCGCATGCTCGATCGAGTCCTGGTAGACATCGATGAAGAAGGAATCTGTGCTCGCTCCCGGGAATTGGCACAGGTTATTTGGAATAGAATTTGAGGTGATCGAATTGGAAAATGTTTTAGGTCTACGCTGTATTCAGTGTGGAAAGGGGCTTGCTGCTGAGCCTGGGGTGTATACCTGTCCTTCCTGTGGCTCAAAAGCAGGCATCATGGATGTTGAGTACGATTATCAAGTGATTAATCGCCTGACTTCTCGCGAGAAACTGACTCAGTCGAAAGATTATTCCATCTTTCGATATCTGCCATTTCTACCGATTCGTCCGGAGACTCCCCGTCCCCATCTCAGAGTGGGCTGGAGCCCACTTTATAAACCGTCGGAGTTGGGAATTAGTATGGGGATGAGTAACTTATATATCAAAGATGACGGGCAGAACCCAACAGCATCGCTAAAAGATAGGGCTTCGATTATTGCGGTCATCAAAGCAGTGGAGGAAAAGGCTCCAACCGTCGCTTGTTCTTCAACCGGTAATGCGGCCTCCTCCTTAGCGGGAAGTGCAGCTGCTATGGGATTAAAAAGTGTTATCTTTGTGCCGAGTCGTGCCCCTCAAGGCAAGGTTGCCCAATTGCTGATTTTTGGGGCAACGGTGATTAGCGTGCAGGGGTCTTATGAAGATACCTTCAGACTTTCGGCTGAAGCGATTGATCGCTTTGGCTGGTACAATCGAAATGCGGCCATTAACCCCTATCTTGTTGAAGGTAAGAAAACTGTGGCCTTGGAGATTGCGGAGCAATTCAATTGGGAAGTTCCAGATTGGGTGGTTCTCTCCGTCGGCGACGGTTGCACGATTGCCGGGGTTTGGAAAGGATTTAAGGATCTTTACCAAGCGGGGTGGATTGAGCGTTTACCCAAAATCGTAGGGGTTCAGTCAACAGGTTGTTGCCCCCTCGTGGATGCCTTTTTAGAAGACAGACCTTGGCGTCCGGCTGAAGAGAATACCTTGGCTGACAGTATTGCAGTTGGTGTACCGCGCAATCCAGATAAAGCTCTACGCGCGGTTCGGGAGTCGGGCGGGACAATGATAGCTGTGCCTGATGGAGCTATCTTGGAAGCCATGCGTGAACTGGGTAGAACAAGTGGTATTTTCGGTGAACCGGCTGGTGTGACTGGAATGGCAGGGCTTAAAGTTTTGGTGGAAAAAGGTGTTATCGGAGTAGACGAAAAAGTGGTGGCCATTGTCACGGGTAATGGTTTAAAAGATGTCAAAAATGCTATTGCGGCAGTTGGCGAACCGATTAAAGTGGAACCGTCGCTCGAAGAACTTATGGTGAAGCTTGACGCGAGGCTCGATGCGTGAGGCTCGATGCGTGAGGCTCGATGCACGACGATTCGCGATTTCGTGGCGTAGTTTAGTGTCTACAGTTCACAAGTGCTATATTTCGATAGTCTTACTTTGATGAGAGAGCACATGGTGAGAAGCGTGATAGTCGAGCCTCGTGCTTCGATAATTAGGGAGGAAAATCATGAGTAACTTGATTGATTTGACAATTAATGAGGAACAGCTTAAAAAGACGGTGCAGAGTGTTAAAGAAAGAGACATTTTAATCCCAACCATGGCTCAGATGAAGGATCCTGATAAGATACCTGCAAAAGTAAAAGAGAAATTGAAGAAAACTGGTTTATGGGATGTTGATCCTATTAACTTGTTTAGAATCTCCTGGAAAAATGAACCTGTTAAGGAAGGTGGATTATTCAATAAATTACCAAATTATGTAGAGATTCCGACTGAAATTTCAGGAGTCAAAGCAAGAATTATTGCTATGGCAGGGAAATATTTTCCGACAGGAGCTCACAAGGTTGGAGCAAGCTTTGCTTGTTTAGTTCCCCGGTTAGTGACTGGACAATTTGATCCAAAATACCATGAAGCAGTGTGGCCTTCAACAGGGAACTACTGCCGTGGTGGAGCCTATAATTCTGCCTTATTAGGCTGTAAGTCCATTGCTATTTTGCCGGAAAATATGAGTAAAGAGCGTTTTGATTGGCTTAAAACAGTCGCTGGCGAAGTTATTGCGACTCCTGGTTGCGAAAGTAACGTTAAGGAAATTTATGATAAAACATGGGAACTAAGAAGAACCCGAGATAATGTAGTGATCTTTAACCAATTCGGAGAACTTGGCAATCATCTGTGGCATTATGAAGTCACGGGTAATGCAATGGATGAGATTATTAAAGCGGAAGCCGGTTCGAAGGGCAGACTTGCAGGGGTATGTTTAACGTCAGGTTCTGCGGGCACACTTGGTAGCGGGGATTACTTAAAAGATCAATATCCACATGCTAAACTAGCGGTTGGGGAAGCCTTACAATGCCCAACATTATTAAATAATGGTTTTGGTGACCATAGAATTGAAGGGATCGGGGATAAACATATCCCTTGGATTCATAACATCAAAAATACAGATATGGTGATCGCCATCGATGATAATGATAGTTTGGGTATGTTCCGCCTCTTTAATGAACCTGCTGGCCAAAGCTATTTAAGAGAGCAAGGAGTTTCTGAAGAGGTTATTTCCAAGCTTTCTTGGGTGGGGATTTCCGGAGCAGCCAACATCCTATCCTGCATTAAATTCGCAAAATACTTCGAGTTAACAGAGGATGATATTGTTATAACCGTCCTTACGGACTCGGCGGAAATGTATCAGTCGAGATTGCAAGAAATGGAAGCTGAAAGAGGCAAAGGCTATAGTTCCCTGAATGCTGCCATTGACCATAACAGAAATGTTTTGGGCGTTAGAACCGATAGTATGGAAGAGTTAACTTACCAGAGTAAAAAGCGCATTCATAACCTCAAGTACTACACTTGGATTGAACAACAAGAGTATGATTTAGATGAGCTGAATGCCCAATGGTACGATTACGACAATTATTGGGGCAAGTTGCATCAGATGGGACCTGAACTCGATAAACTGATTGAACAGTTCAATGAGAAAACTGGTATTGCAAAATAAACTTTAAGGTTTTATCAATATGAAAGGTTATAGGTTGTCTAGAGGCAGCGGTTCTTGCTAAGGAACCGCTGCCTCTTTTTAATGAGAAAATGAGACCACATTTGTTTTAAAATAAACTGAACTCCTGAAATCATTATTATAATACGACAAATTTCTGATAACATTGGAGGTACAATTGAAACAGTTGACTTAGATTGTTAGCAAAATGAGGTGGCTGTTTTGTACTATAACTTTGTAATTAATGTTGCTGCGGTCTTATTTCTTTGTGGCTTTGTCATATGGATAGATTTGTCACTTAATAGAAAATACTCTCCTTACATGTTGGGTGTTTTGTTCGGTCTTATCACTATTTTTGTAATGAAGGGTAGAATCATGGTTGTCGAAGGTCGTTTTTATGATTTCCGACATATCACAATGACTATGGCCGGTTTTATTGGTGGTCCAGTAACTGCAGCAATAGCAGCTATCATAAGCGTTCTGTATCGGTACTATGCGGGCGGAACTGGTTCGATGGGAGGCATCACCAACATTATCGTTTTTGCTTGTTTTGGAAGTATCTTGGGTAGACATTTGAGGAGTAGCCAAAATGGAAAGAAAGTATTATTTTGGTTTATCATCGGCATCGTCATGGCATGTATTTTGCTTTTTATTATTGCTTTTATCCCCCCGTGGAAGAGTGGCTCAGCAATGGTTCTTAGAATTGTCGCTGGTCCTTTTTTATTAATTACTCCCTTGGCAACGACTATAATTTTTAACTTCTATTTCTGGACCTATAATTTCTTTGGCAAAGCATCGATTCTGAATACCATAATAAACTGCAGTCCAGTAAACTTAATGATTTTTGATGCCCATGGGCCAATACTGTTTAGTAAAAGACTAAAAACGCAAGGCCAATCTTATCCTTTTATTGAAAACCTGAATTTATTACTGTATAACGATAAAACATGGCTGAATACGACAAAACAACAACATAGAGAAATCGCTACAGAAGACGGAAGGCAATTTGTCGTTGACTTGTCTAATTTTCAGATGCCTAGCGGAGAATACGCATGTGTAGCGATTGTTAACGATGTAACTGAACGGAAAAGGGAACAGAAAACGCTCAGGGGAGCAAAAGATAGATTTTCCAAAGCTTTTCAGTTGGGTCCCCATATGATGGCCATTATTAAGACGTCTGACTATAGATATGTTGATGTTAACCGTCGTTTCCTTGAAGCAAGAGGTTTTGAATATGAAGATGTAATTGGTAAAACACCAATCGAGATTGGTGTGTCCGAAAGTGAATTTAAAAAGACTATTGAAATCCTTGAGAGAGTAGGGTCAGTACAAAATATTGAAACTTCACTAGTTACGAAATACGGTCCTAAAGGTTCGGTTATTCTTTCTGCCGAAAAAATACAAATCGACGATCAAGAATGTATTTTGTTCGCGTATAACGACATTACTGAAATGAAACAAATGCAAACGGAAAGAGTGGAACAACTCACCAAACACTTAGAATTAGAGGCGGATCTTTCCCGGAGTAATCAACTCATTGCAGATATTATCAATAATATGCCTGACACTTTCTATGTATTAGATGATCAATGGCGGTTTACGTTTGTAAATAAAAAGGCAGAGGAGTTATTGCTAAAAACACGAGAAGAGCTTTTAGGTGAAGTTTTATGGGAAGTGATTCCCCAAATACCAGGAAGCTTACTCGAGCTAAATTATCAGAAGGCGAAGAATTTTTGTAAACCAATTACGTTCGAAAGTCCTGGTCATTTATGTAAAGACATATGGTATCAAGTAACTGTGTTCCCCTCGAAGTTTGGATTGTCCGTTTATTACAGGGATATTACTGAACGAAAATTAGCGAGTGGGAAATTGATTAAATCTCAAGAAGAGATGGCTTCTATTCTGGAAAGTATGACAGATTGTTTTTTTGCGATTGATGGGAACTGGCAATTCACTTACATAAATCACCCAGGCGAAATAGCCTTCGGAAAATCTCGTGACGAGTTGTTGGGCCGAAATATCACTGAAGTATTTGGGGTCAATGAAACCGCCCTACAACACTATCATGAAGTAATGAGCGAAAAGAGGCCAGTTACGTATGAAAATATTTGCCAAACTTCAGGTAACAAATGGTTCGAGATAAGTCTCTACCCATCAGAAAGTGGACTGATCTGTTTTTTTCGAGATATTACAAGCCAGAAAATAGCAGCAAACGAAATAGCTAGACTTGACAGTCTTAACCTTGTGGGGCAATTGGCTGCTGGAATCGGTCATGAAATAAGGAATCCCATGACCACGGTGCGTGGTTATCTCCAACTGTTGGGCGCAAAACCTGATTATGTAGCTCAGAAATCTACCTTCGAGCTGATGATTTCGGAACTAGATCGTGCAAACTCGATTATTACAGAATTTCTCTCCCTGGCTCGGACAAAACAAACTGAACTAAAATCCCAAAACCTCAACGACATTCTAAATAATTTATACCCACTATTAGAAGCGGACGCTTTTACTCAAAATAAACAGATTCTTTTCATTCCGGGAGAGATTTCCGACCTGAAACTTAATGGAAAAGAAATCTCCCAACTGATTCTTAATTTGATCCGTAATGGGCTTGAAGCAATGGAGGAGAGAGGTTGCCTGACCATTAAAAGTTATGTAGAGGATGATAAGGTAGTGCTGGCGATTGAGGATGAAGGATGTGGTATTCCATCAGAAGATCTCAATAAGTTAGGCACCCCTTTCTTTACTACTAAAGACAATGGAACTGGATTGGGCCTAGCAACATGCTACAGAATTGCAGAATCTCATAACGCCAAGATTCACATCGATTCTAGTCCTAGAGGGACAACATTCTTTGTATTTTTTCCTATTCGTGTTAAGGGGCAGGAACAAAATGAAATGATCGCCTAATTATAATACCAAGTCAGAAAGTATAAGTTTCGGGTGGATAAGTTCAAAGACTTCCGCCGGCGCCTGTGGCTAGGCGTAAGCCAGGTTTTCTTTATGTGTCCTCATCAAAGCTTGTTATATTTCTCAATATACAGAATAAAAGAATGGTAAGGAGGTGGAAAGACGGCTTAGCAAAGCCAAATAGGCTGTGGCTTTTAATTATCGGAAGAAAGGGTGAAAAACATGATTGCGGAAGGAAATGGGCTTTTTCAGAAAAAGTCAGTGCTCAAAAGTGAAGATTGGTGGGCAGTCTGGCTTGGGTTGTTTGTCTTTGTACTGAGTCTGGGTCCCGTTATCGGGATAGATCTGCTGGGATGGGTAGTCAAATTCAATGTCTGGATAGACACGTCCAAAGCACTAGCGCCAGTGTCTAAAACCTTTCAAAGTATGTCGGGCATTAATGCAGCCTTGTTAACCTATCTATTCTTGCTAGTAATCACCACTGTCGGCGCGGTGGCTATGGGCGCAAAGCCCGTAAAATATCTCGTTGGTTTCAGTATCATTTACTGGATTACCTTTAGCTGCCTGTTATTGGGTAACAACGCTTTCATTGCTGCCACTCCCGACAAACAAGCCAGTCTCAAAATTCCCTGGTCTTTGAGCTTGGGAGAGATGGGCTTTGTTTTTGCCATGATTATCGGACTTATTATAGGAAACTTTTTCCTTGGCTTTGCTAAGTTCCTGGAAGAGGCAGCAAAGCCCGAATGGTTCATTAAAACCGGTATTGTAATCTTGGGTGCGGCCATTGGTATAAAGACGGTGGGCGCTCTAGGACTGGCCAGTACGGTGATTATCCGGGGACTTTGCGCTGTGGTCGAGGCATACTTAATATATTGGCCAATAGTGTATTTCATTTCGCGCAAATACTTTAAATTCACACCGGAATGGGCTGCTCCCCTGGCTTCGGGTATCTCCATCTGTGGGGTTGCGGCTGCCATCGCCACTGGCGGAGCAATTCGAGCCCGACAAATGATTCCGGTTGTTTTGTCTGCTGTCATTATTGTATTTGTAGCTGTAGAGCTGCTCTTTTTACCTTGGCTTGCTCAGTCTTGGCTGTTTCGCGAACCAATGGTAGCCGGCGCATGGATGGGCTTGGCAGTGAAGAGCGACGGTGGGGCTGTAGCTAGCGGTGCGATCACAGATTCGCTGATCCGAGCCAAGGCGCTGAAAGAACTAGGGATTAATTGGCAAGAAGGCTGGATCCTGATGGCAGCGACCACCACTAAAGTCTTTATTGATGTCTTTATCGGCGTGTGGGCATTTGTCTTGGCGGTCATCTGGTCTGTTTTCCGGATTGATAAAACTAAGACCCCAAACGCAGGTAGCAAGGTTTCAGCGGGAGAGATCTGGGAGCGTTTCCCAAAATTCGTGATTGGTTTTGTTTTGACTTTCTTGATCCTACTGGTGATGGGCTTGAATAATCCTAGTATCGTTAAGGCGGCGACTGCAGGCTCAGACCAGGCGAACGCTTTGAGGACATTTTTCTTTGCGTTATGTTTCTTCTCTATTGGTTTGGTTACCAACGTACGTAAACTCTGGGCCGCTGGTATGGGTCGTATTGTAGGGGTGTATGCTGTCTGCCTGTTTGGCTTCATACTCTGGGTTGGCTTGTTTGTTTCCTGGATTTTCTACCATGGTATTACACCGCCGATCATCGGCGGCTAGCTAAGAACAGTTTTAAACGTGACAAGGGGAGGTCTGAAAATATGGCAAAAGAACAATCCAATAAAACAGGGCAGCCAACAATAGATGTTCAGGCAACGCTCGAAGTTGATGAATGGTATGATTTGCTCCCTATTGAGAAAAAACTTATCTCCTATAGTTTAGGGTTGGGTTTGGCATTACTGGCTATCTTTATAGTAATCTTTGGTGTGCTTAAATGATAAGATCATGAGGGGTACATTAAAGGGTCAATCCTAAATAATGGTGCAAGGATTTAAGTTTTTGAGCAATCTTCTTCCCAAGGTAGCTAGAACAGCTGAAAAGATGCTCTTAATCTCGACAACCATCGGAACAGCGATTGAGGATGTAACTTCTGCAACTTGCAAACAACTTGTCCGCTGAGGCAGGCTGGGTAGAGATAAAAACACCGTCTTCGGCACTATGTTGTGATGGCGGTGTTTTGCTTAAAGTTATGGTTTTCTAAAAGGTATCACCTTGCCTTTGTTTTTCTTAGGCATTTGCTCGCTGTCGTTGCAAGATTCGCATCCTCCGCTACAGCCTGTTTTGTTACCAATAAATACTTTGCGCCAGAACACCTGCCATTTTTCGTCGATTTGCTCTACCTGGGTCTCGATTTCATACTGGGGTCCGCGTTGTTGATTGGCTAACCTTGCTTCGGTTGTAGCAACAATATTGGCAGTTTTTAACGCTTGCTTCTCAGAATCATAGAGAGTCTGTATTTTTACCCATTCAATTAATTCCATCATGAATCGCTCCCTTAGTAAACACTTCTCTCTTCCTATGATAACCACTTTGTTGAAGGGATTGCAAGTTTCTTAAATTCTCGAATTAGGTATACAATGTATGGCTTGTATGGTGGCCCTTCGAGGGCTACTTTTTTATGGGTTGTTTGCATTGATCTTGCAGCTCGAATTGTTGGCACAATAATTGCATTAAGTATTACCGAAAGTTGAGGTCAATCAATTCGTTTAGGGGGAGATATAGAGCTAAAAGGTAAAACAAGAAATTGTTTTTTTGATACTGTATTGAAAGATTATTTTGGTCGCACAATATCTAGGAATAGGAGCGGATTAATTATGAATGAAGAAATCAAATGGATAGAGAACAACATGCTTAAAAACTATGGAGACGGTGTTTCGACCGAGCTTTTTAGTGAACTTGAAATAGATAAAGCGAGGAAATTTCACTCGACGTTCCCTGATTACGAGCCTACCCCTTTGCGTTCACTTCAGAAACTTGCCATGAATTATGGTGTAGGCGGGATCTTTGTCAAAGATGAGTCTTTTCGTTTTGGTTTGAATGCCTTTAAGGCTTTAGGGGGTTCGTACGCGATCGGAAGATACTTAGCGAAGCGACTCAACAAAGATATTAGTGAGCTACCTTTCGATGTTCTCACTTCACCCGAGGTTAAGAAACAATTAGGGGACATCACCTTTGCCACCACGACGGACGGGAATCATGGTCGGGGAATCGCTTGGACCGCTCGGCAATTGCGCCAAAAATCTGTAGTCTATATGCCGAAGGGATCTTCTCAGTTCCGTTTAGAAAAAATTAGGGAGGAGGGCGCGGAAGCGTCAATTACTGATTTAAATTACGATGATGCTGTACGGATGACAGCTGTCGAGGCTGAAAAAAATGGTTGGATAGTTGTACAAGATACGTCCTGGGAAGGGTATGAGGAAATTCCAAGCTGGATTATGCAAGGCTACGGGACAATGTCGGCTGAGGCCTTAGAAGAGATGAATAACTTGGGTGTGGAGAAACCGACCCATATTTTTGTTCAGGCAGGGGTCGGAGCCTTAGCTGGGTCTGTGCAGGGTTATTTTGCATCTTTGTTTAAAGCTGATCGTCCCAAAACTGTGATAGTAGAAGCCAATAAAGCGGATTGCTTGTACAAATCGGCTCTTGCTAGGGATGGTAAACCGCGGGTGGTTGGTGGAGATATGTCAACGATTATGGCCGGGCTGGCCTGTGGAGAACCCAATCTCATTGGCTGGAATATTTTGCGGGATTACAGCAATATGTTTGTATCTTCTCCCGACTGGGTCGCTGCAAGGGGAATGAGAGTTTTGGCCAATCCTCTGCTTGGCGATCCGAAAGTAATTTCCGGTGAATCAGGCGCAGTGACAGCCGGGTTGCTTAGTTCGCTTTTGAAAGATCAAGCCTTCAAAGATGCGCGGGAAGCGCTTCAACTGAATGAAAAATCTCAGATTTTGATCTTTAACACCGAAGGAAATACCGATCCCTATAAATATCGCAGCATTGTGTGGGACGGGGAATTACCGTCAACAGGCCGATAATCAAGGGTATACCATTTGAAGTTGTACTTTTTGAGGGATCACAAATAGTTTATTATGAAGCACAGTTTCGTTGGAGAAAGGTGCTTCTTTTTTTAAAAATTTAACATACTTTCTCTTTTTTCACCTATCTTTGTATTTAGTATCGAAATGAGACAAAGAGTTGTATATAATAAAGTTATAGCTAAAGATTTGAGGGGGAAAGCATGTATAACCTGCGCGACATAAAGAGTACAGTACAACAAACCGCAGATGCTATCGCAGCAGCACTAAAGATTGAAGTTGAGATCGCAGATGCCGATCTTATACGTGTTGCGGGGACGGGTAAGTATAAGAGTCGTTGCGGTTACCCAATGGATGATGGTTTTGTATACGGACATGTGATGAAAACCGGGGTGCCAGTTATTATCGACAATCCCGGATTTAATGAACTCTGTCAGCCTTGTCCATGCCGCGGAAACTGCTTGGAATATGCAGAAGTAGCTATACCCATACGTTCTGAAGATCAAATTATTGGGGTTATTGGCCTAGTTAGCTTTGATGAGGAACAAACAAAACGACTAATGGATAACAAGCAATCCTTGCTGCTCTTTCTGGAGAAGATGGCGGACCTTTTAGTGGGAAAAGTCGTTGAAAATCAGCAAAACCACGAACGAGAACTACTGACCAATCAATTGTTGACGGTGCTGAATCTCTTGCACGATGGAATTTTATTGATAAATGATCAACAGCAAGTGACGCATTTTAATACGCATGCAGGCAAATTGCTGGATATTGATGCTGAGCAAGAACAGGCGTTATATCAATTGTTGGATGATAAAAAACTGTGGAAAGCCGTTGAACGAGGGGAAACATTTTCGGGTCCCATCCAGGGGAAGAGGGTTGCTACCCAGCTTTATTGTGATGTTGTTCCTATTACAAATAATGGTAGTTTTGAAGGTGCTGTTGTCACTTTAAAGGATATTCAGCAAATTAAGAAGTTAGTTAAAGAAGCCACCGTTAGCGAGATTGAAACTCACTTTTCACAGATTATCGGAAATTCTTCCAAGATGAATGAGTTAAAAACCATGGCCTTGCGCGTGGCCCCCAGTAAGGCGACGCTCTTGATTCAAGGAGAGAGCGGAACAGGAAAAGAACTGTTGGCTCGTGCGATTCATCAGAGCAGTAATCGAAAAGGGCATGCGTTCATTGCTATAAATTGCGGTGCCATACCTGAAAATCTCCTGGAGAGCGAATTATTCGGCTATGAAGAGGGGTCGTTTACGGGTGCTAGACGGGGTGGAAAACTAGGGAAATTTGAACTGGCGCACAATGGTACCATATTTTTAGATGAAATAGGCGACATGCCACTTCATTTACAGGTTAAAATCCTAAGAGTCTTGCAAGAAAGAAGAGTTGAACGTGTTGGTAGTAACCGCTCAATCCCCTTGGATGTACGTGTGATTGCCGCAACCCATCGAGATTTAGATGAAATGGTAAAATCGGGTGAGTTTAGAGAAGATCTCTTTTATCGTTTAAATGTAATTCCTTTAACGATTCCGCCGCTTCGTGAACGTCAAGAGGATATCCCCATCTTGATTCAATTCTATTTAGATCATTATTCGACGGTAACCGACAAAGTGGTCAGAGGAATCACGCCAGAAGCAATTGAAATCCTAACCCATTACCCTTGGCCAGGTAATGTTCGAGAAATGGGTAATGTCATAGAGTACTGCGTTACAATGGTGGTAGGGGAGGATAATATTACGCCTGATATACTGCCCAAACGGGTCAAAACGGAACCTAAAGCCGAAATAGAAGCGAAAAACTTGTCCCTAAACCTAAAAATCTTAGAGCGGGAAGCGATCATGAAGGCCCTAACTCTAGTTGATGCAGAGGGACATAAGGATGATGCGGCAAAATTACTGGGGATAAGCAGGGCAACCCTCTATCGTAAAATTAAAGATTATAACATTGGTGAAAATAAAACGTTTTTCTAGTGATTGGTCAAGACTAAAATTGCTCATTTACGTTAAAATGGTGTGTCAAAACCAGACTTATGTATCATAATGAGATTAGATGCAAAGAGTGTCGAATTGGCGACCGTTTAGAGATTCATGTCATGCTATTTTCCTAACTAATCATCTCAAGATGAGACAATGCTGCAAGCGTCAGACGGTGGAATTAATGGAGAATGTAAAATTATTTAGATAAAAGATTCTGGTAAAGCCTGATGGAAGGTTGGCACGGTTCTTGCATTAAATATTATCTGAAAGATGATACTAAGCATGATTGACTTTCACAACAATCCAAGAGTAGCGAAAGGGGAATTTATAGTGGATACCGATTTTGCAAAAGTTCTAGATCTGGCTAAAAAATATGAGCCAGAAATAAGCCGTTTTTTAAGGGACCTTATCGCCATTCCTGGCGAAAGCTGCGGTGAGAAGGAAGTTGTACTGCGTATTAAGGAAGAAATGAAAAAAGTAGGGTTCGATAAAGTGGATATTGACCCAATGGGTAATATTCTAGGCTATATCGGTCATGGCAAACATCTGATCGCGATGGATGCTCACATTGATACGGTTGGCGTGGGTGATCCTGAACTGTGGAAGTACGACCCCTATCTAGGGTATGAAGATGAAGAAATTATTATTGGCCGCGGTGCCTCTGACCAAATTGGTGGGATGGCCTCAATGGTTTACGCCGGAAAGATTATTAAGGATCTTGGTTTAGAAAGCGAATACACTATGGTTGTTGTAGGCTCAGTGCAGGAAGAAGACTGTGATGGCCTATGCTGGCAGTACATCATCAACGAAGACAAAGTTGTACCAGAATTTGTCGTGATTACCGAACCGACTGATGGCAAGATTTATCGAGGACATCGTGGTCGGATGGAAATTAAAGTTACGACTAAAGGGGTTAGTTGTCACGGTTCGGCGCCAGAGCGCGGAGACAATGCGATTTACAAAATGGCTCCAATTCTATCTGAACTGCGTGGCTTGCATGAAAACCTCATGGACCATCCGTTCCTTGGTAAGGGAAGTTTGACGGTTTCCGAGATCTTCCATACCTCTCCTTCTCGTTGTGCTGTCGCTGACAGCTGCTGGATTTCTGTCGACCGCCGCCTGACAGCAGGAGAATCATGGGAATATGCTATTCAACAGATTAAGAATCTTCCTTCAGTGAAGGCTGCTAATGCGGAAGTTACGATGTACTCTTATGAAAGACCTTCCTATACGAATCTGGTTTATCCGACAGAAGCCTATTTCCCGACTTGGCTAATCGAGGAGGGGCATCCAGTAAGCTCAACACTGGAAGAAGCCTACAAGGGATTATTTGGTAAAGATCCGGTGGTCGATAAATGGACGTTCTCTACGAACGGGGTTTCCATCATGGGTCGCTATGGAATTCCTTGCATTGGTTTTGGACCGGGCCATGAGGATCAAGCCCATGCGCCAAATGAGCGGACTTGGAAAAAAGAACTGGTGAATTGCGCAGCTATGTACGCAGTGATTCCGAGTCTTTTTGTGCAGAAGTATGCGGATAAGATGCCGAAAGCGACGGAGAATTTAGTGAAAATAAGTTAGTGTGGTAAACCCTTGTGCATTAAAATAAACATTATTTTAGGAGGAAAAATAAATGCAAACCGTTTTTAGAGGAAGACATTTCATCAACTTAGAGGATTTTACTAAAGAAGAAGTAGACACAATGCTTGAGGTTGCCTTGGATCTTAAGAAGAAATTTGCGATGGGTGAAGATACCCCTTATCTTAATAACAAAACTGGCTTTTTGATGTTCTTCGAGCAATCCACCCGGACCAGAAACTCGATGGAAGCGGGTATGGCTCAATTGGGTGGTCATGCAGGATTCCTAGATTCCAGCACGATGCAGGTTGCTCATGGTGAGACCGCGAAGGATACGGCGATTATTCTTTCTCGTTTTGGACACATGATTGCTTGCCGTTATTGTAACTGGGGTAGAGGGAATGACTACTTGAATGAAATGGCTAAATGGTCGTCTGTGCCGATCATGAACTTGCAGTGTGACCTTTATCATCCGTTCCAAGCTCTGGCAGATTTAATGACGATCAAAGAGAAAGTCACAGATTTACGACGTAAGAAAATATCCATCATCTGGGCATATGCTGAGAGCCACAAGAAACCAATTTCTGTGCCTGTATCCCAAGTTCTTCTCTTCCCCCGTTATGGTATGGATGTTTGGTTGGCTTATCCAAAAGGCTGGGAGCTTCCTGAGTGGGTTATTACCCAAGCCAGAGAAAATGCTGAGAAGTATGGTGGTACCCTGACAATTACTCATGATGAAGCTGAAGCATATAAAGATGCGGACATCGTCATTCCTAAGAGCTGGGGTAACTGGGTCACTGACCAAACAGGGGCTACTGTTACTGGTGCAACTGCAGTTATTGACGATGCTCTGATTGCTAATAAGAGCTGGAAGTGCACGGAAGCTAAAATGGCTACTGCCGGCAAAGATGTTATGTATATGCATGCTTTGCCTGCTGACCGTAACAATGAAGTTGAAGACTCTGTTATTGATGGACCTCATTCCATTGTTTATGATGCTGCTGAAAACCGTTTGCATACGGCTAAGGCTGTTATGACATTGTTAGTGGGTGGAAAATAATCGTGAGTACATTAGCTGTAGTAGCCATCGGTGGAAATTCTCTGATTCGTGATAAGGCTCATGAATCCGTCGAGGATCAATATCAGGCTGTTTGTGAAACGGCTAAGCATATTGTTGGTATGATCGAGCAGGGGTATGAAGTTATCATTACGCATGGCAACGGCCCGCAAGTTGGGTTTATCCTTAGACGGTCTGAGATTGCTACGGATGTAGCCGCGATGCATCAGGTACCGTTGGTGAGCTGCGGGGCTGATACCCAAGGGGCTATTGGTTACCAAATTCAACAAGCTATGGATAATGAATTCAAGAAAAGGGGTCTTGATAAATCGGCTGTAACCATCGTAACTCAAGTAATAGTTTCGGCGGATGACCCGGCTTTTCAGAAACCTGCTAAACCGATTGGTTCATTTTATTCGAAAGAACAGACCGACCTTATTCAAAAAGCTAACCCTTCATGGGCAATGGTTGAAGACGCTGGTAGGGGATACCGCCGAGTGGTCGCGTCTCCCCGTCCTCAAGAAATTGTAGAAAAAGATGTCATCAATCTATTGGCACGCGCAGGGTATTGTGTGATCAGCGTTGGTGGTGGCGGGATCCCTGTTATGAGACGAGAAGATAATTCATTGCAGGGTGTGGACGCCGTTATTGATAAAGATTTTGCATCGAGTCTTTTGGCTTCAGACATTAAGGCCGATCTGCTAATAATTTCGACGGGCGTTCCAACGGTTTATCTGAATTATGGTAAGCCGAACGAAAAGGCTTTAGATAACGTTTCTTTAGCAGAACTGAAACAATATATGTCTGAAAATCACTTTGCTCCTGGAAGTATGCTCCCTAAAGTTCAAGCTGTAATCAGCTTTTTGGAGAATGGTGGCAAAGAAGCGATCATTACTAATCCGGAATCTCTGGAAGAGGCTATTGCCGGAAAGACTGGAACTCATGTTTATGCGTAGGTTCTTAAGATAAGTTACTATACTTCAGATGGGGTGATACTCCATCTGAAGTAAGTCTTTCCCCTATGCCCTGAGTGCCTAGAAGAAACTAAAGAAATTCTATGTTCGCGTAACGCGTATCGCACTTCGCGCTTCGCAAAGGAGAAATGAACATGGGTATAGTGTTAAATGGTGGAACGATTGTTACGGCTGCAGATGTGTATCAAGCAGACGTCCGTATTGAAGGCGAGAGTATTGTGGCCATTGGCTACGAGATCAAGCAACCTGGTGATCAGGTGATAAATGTGGACGGCTGCTTTTTATTTCCGGGCGGAATCGATCCCCATACGCATTTTGACCTCCCTGTGGGAGATATGTCTACGTCGGATGATTTTTCATCCGGTACTGAAGCTGCCTTGATGGGCGGGACGACAACCATCCTCGATTTTGCCACTCAGTTTAAAGGGGAAACCTTGAAAAAAGGTTTGCAAAACTGGCATCTGAAAGCGGATGGCAAGAGTTTTGTTGACTATGGTTTTCATATGGCAATCACAAATTGGAACGATCGGATTGTCCATGAAATGAAAGAAATAGTTCAAAAAGAGGGCGTACCTTCTTTTAAATTCTATATGGCCTATAAAAATGTCATGCAAGTGGACGACAGCGCGCTTTTACAGGCTTTGCGCCAAGCTGGAGAGTGTGGAGCGCTCGTTTGTGTTCATTGTGAAAATGGGGATGTTGTTGACAATTTAGTGCAAAGGGCGCGTATTCAGGGACATACAGCTCCACTTTATCACCCGCTGACTCGGCCACCTGAAGCGGAAGCGGAGGCAACGTCTCGAGTCATCACCTTAGCTCAAATTGCTGACGCCCCTCTCTACATTGTTCATCTCACTTGTAGTGGAGCGCTGCAAGCGGTAACCAATGCCAAACTTAATGGATTAGAAGTTTACGCCGAAACTTGCCCACAATACCTCTTGCTGGATGACAGCAGTTACCGTGCAGAGGGATTTAATGGCGCTAAATATGTAATTTCACCACCCCTGCGTCCGATTCAACATCAGGAAGTGTTGTGGTCGGGGTTGCGCACGGGGGTCTTAGATACTATAGCAACTGACCATTGTGCGTTTAATTATAAAGGACAAAAAGATTTAGGATTGCACGATTTTAGTAAGATTCCGAGTGGGGCACCTGGTGTGGAAACTCGCATGGGTTTGCTGTACACCTATGGTGTTATGACTGGGAAGCTAACGATTAACCAATTTGTGGCACTGACTTCGACGAATGCGGCAAAACTATTTGGATTGTATCCACGAAAAGGAACCCTTGCTCCTGGAAGCGATGCAGACATCGTGGTCTGGGACCCTCGTGTCTCGTCAGTGATCACCGTCCGAACTCTTCATCAGCAGGTGGATTACACTCCTTTTGAAGGGTATAAGCAGATCGGTCAAGCGACACATGTGTTTATGCGCGGCACGCAAGTCGTGCAGGACGCTAAACTAAGGGTGCAACAACCCACTGGGATATATTTATCCCGTAAGCCATTTCTCAAGAGAAAGGTTGGGGGAAATGATGTTCAATCTTGAAATTAACGGGACAGTGCATGCTGTACAAGATGATATGAATCTGCTGGACTATTTACGGGATCAACTCCATATCACCTCTCTGAAAAACGGATGCGGTGAAGGGGCGTGTGGCACTTGTTCAGTGCTGGTGGATGGTAAGAAGTTGCGGGCTTGCACCTTGACTTTGGCCAAGGTTGCTGGAAAAAAGGTTTTGACCGTGGAGGGGTTATCTGAGCGCGAAAAAGAAGCTTATACTTGGGCATTTGCAGAAGCAGGAGCTGTTCAATGCGGTTTTTGCATACCGGGCATGATCATTAGTGCTAAAGCTTTAATCGATAAGGTGCCCAATCCCACACCTCAGGAAGTTAAAGAAAGTATTCGCGGGAATATTTGTCGTTGCACCGGGTATGTCAAGATTGAACAAGGTACCTTACTGGCTGCTAAAGTATTGCGGGGAGAAATCCAGCCCCAATCATCTCTTCAGTCTGGGGCTGGAATTGGAGCGAGCATTCAAAGAGTCGATGCTCGTCAAAAGGTTCTGGGTACGGGTCAATATGTTGATGATATGTATGTCGATCAGATGCTTTATGCGGCGGTGCTGAGGACCAAATATCCTCGTGCAATTGTTAAAAGAATCGACGTCTCTGCGGCACGGAGTCACCCGGGCGTTGAAGCCGTGATGACGGCGGAAGATATTCCAGGAGATCATGATCATGGTCATATTTTTCATGATTGGCCGACTTTAGTTTCCGTTGGGGAAGAAACGCGATATATTGGCGACGCTATCGCCTTGGTGGCGGCACAAACTAAAAAACAAGCCCGTGAGGCTTTGGCTTTAATTGAGGTTGAGTACGAAGAGCTTGAACCGATACTCAGTCCGACAGAAGCCCTCGCTGATCATGCTCCTAGTATTCATCCAAAAGGGAATTTATTAAGTACGACTCTTATTAAACGAGGGAATGCTCAGGAAGAATTGGCTAAATCTGCACATGTGGTCACTAATCGTTACTCAACTCCCCCCACCGAACATGCTTTTATGGAACCTGAGAGCGCCTTAGCGATTCCTCAGGAAGAGGGGGGAATAACAGTCTATGTTGGTGATCAAAGCGTTTATGATGACCAACATGGAATTATGGGTATTCTCGGGCTGCCTGCGGATAAAGTGCGTGTGATTAGTAAACTGGTCGGTGGAGGGTTTGGTGGGAAAGAGGACTTAAGTGTTCAGCATCATGCAGCCTTGCTGGCCATGAAAACGCAAAGACCTGTGAAACTCACCTTATCTCGCCAGGAAAGTATCTTGGTTCACCCAAAGCGTCATGCCATGGAACTGGAGATTACTACAGGGTGTGACGAAAAAGGAAGACTTACCGCCATGGTGGCAAAAATTGTTGCGGATACTGGGGCCTATGCCTCACTGGGTAGCGCTGTTTTGCAACGCGCTTGTACCCATGTTAGTGGGCCATATAAAGTGCTCAATGTGGATATTACAGGCCTTTGTGTCTATACAAATAATCCTCCTGCCGGAGCGTTCAGAGGTTTTGGCGTACCGCAGGCAGCTTTTGCGTCGGAAACTAACATGGATCTATTAGCCGAAAAGGTAGGAATTTCTCCATGGGAGATCCGTTATCTCAATGCCCTTGAACCGGGCATGATCAATTCCACGGGCCAGATTACGGATGAGGGGACTGCGATTAAAGAAACACTAATTGCAGTTCGAGAAATTTACGAATCCCACCCTCATGCTGCTGGAATAGCTTGTGCCATGAAAAATACTGGTACAGGTGTGGGTCTCCCAGATACAGGTCGCGTTAAATTGAAAATTCTCAATGGTAAAGTAGTAGTGCTTACAAGTGCAGCTTGTATAGGGCAGGGTTTAGCTACTATTGCGACTCAGATCGTCAATGAAGCAACTGGTTTACCCATAGATCGCATTGAAGTGGGAGCGCCGGATACCTTCTTGACTCCGGATTCGGGTACCACAACTGCTTCACGTCAGACTCTATTTACTGGCGAGGCTGTGCGCCAGGCAGCGCTTAAATTGCAACAAGCGCTGCATAAGGCCTCCTTGGAGGATATGGAAGGGCAAGAATTTATTGCTGAATACTTCGGAAAAACTGATCCGATGGATTCGGATAAATTAAATCCAGTTAGCCATGTAGCCTACAGTTATGCAACTCATGTAGTCTTACTCGATGAACAGGGAAAAGTCGAAAAGGTTGTGGCAGCGCACGATGTGGGAAGGGCCATTAATCCTAAAGCGGTTGAAGGTCAGATCGAAGGCGGAATCGTCATGGGACTGGGCTATGCCTTACGCGAAGACTTCCCTCTTCAGAAGGGGGTACCGACTGTAAAATATGGGACATTGGGCCTCCTTCGTTCAACGGATATTCCTGAAATTGAGTCTATCATCATCGAAAAGAATTCCTCTCCTCTTGGCTATGGTGCCAAAGGGATTGGTGAAATCTCTTCTATTCCAACAGCACCAGCGGTTTCCTTAGCCTACTACAAGTTTGACGGAAAGCTGCGGTGCACTCTACCCTTGCGTGAAACACCCTATAAAAAGTGATCTAACTTAGCATTAAGTAATTAGAGTGTCGTCTATACGGTCGTAGGAGAAGACTATGAATCGTTTATCAGGGTTAAATATTGGTTGGAAAAGTGGAAGTTTATGGGACATGGCGAGGCGCGAGCAGGTCATCACGTTCATAGGGGCTGGAGGGAAGACGACTTGCCTACAAGCGATCACCCAAGAAATCGACTCCGCCGGGCAACGGGTCATTGCGACGACGACCACAAAGGTTTTTCCTGAGCAACATTTTAAGGCCTTGAAAACTATTAATCCGCCTCCACACACCCTAGCGGATGCCTGTTTTTGGTATACTCAAGTTGAGGATGAAAGCGGAAAATGGATCGGTCCTTCCCTAAAAACTGTGGACGATGCCATTGCCGCAGATCCTCACTCTAAGCGTTTTTGGGTGATCGAAGGTGATGGGGCTCGGGGGCGGAAGTTAAAGTGCTGGGCGCCCCATGAACCACAAATTCCTGAGCGTACGGAGTGTGCCGTTCTAGTGTTAGATCGCGGTTTATGGGGAAACGTTCTACTGGCGGATCAAGTTCATCGAGGGGAGCGCTGCCAGAATCTGCTTGGACACGTTTGGAATGCTGAGAAGGCCTGGAATTATTTCATGAGTTCTCCTGTCTTTGCTCCTCAATATGGACATATGGCCTGGGTTATTCTTCTGAATAGTAGGGAAAACGTAGAGAATGAGGCATTGATGCTGCTAAACCTAAGCCATAGATGGGTGGAAATTCGACAGGATATTAATGACCTGAAATCCAAGCCAAGGCATTTACGTTTGGCTGCGGGGGATGCCAAGGAGGGAGAATTACGATGGTTCGATTTGTGGTAATGGCTGCGGGCCAAGCGACCCGAATGGGGCAAGACAAGCTTGTCATGCCTTGGGGTAAATCTACCGTGCTCGGTTTTGTTTTGCAAACAGTACTCGATGCGCTTGAACTTCAGGTTGAATCTTGTACTGAGATTTATGTTGTCGCGCGACACCCGATTGAGGCTTATGCTTCGGAAGAAACCATCGCCAGATTTAGAGCCTACTCTGGGACTTGGCTTCAAGTGCCAACTCCTAAACCCCTTGCAGAGACGATTCGTTTAGGTTTGCAAGATTTGAACAGTGAGATAGAAGAGATCGGTTTTTTGCCGGGAGACCAAGTGGGGGTCACGGTCCTTGGACTGACAGAATGTCTGCTGCAGGTTTTGCGAATTCGGCCGGACTTTCTTGTACCAATAGCCGGGAATCGGACCGGATCTCCGGTTTTTTTTCACAGGCGCTATGTTCCAGAACTTTTGGCGCTCCGAGGGGAACAAGGAGGAAGGGAAGTCTTAAAACGCTACCCCGATCGATGGAGTAAGTATTCGGTTGAAGAAAGCTTATTCCAAGATGTTGATACGCCAGAAGACTACCAGTGCTTACTGGAAAAAGGAAAGGTTCATGCAAATGATTGAGTTTTATGCTGCGCTAAATCGATGGGTAAACGATAATCGTCTCGGTGTCACGGGGACCATCGTAAGTGGGAAGCTGAGCAAGTGTCCAGTTGGATCTAAATTTTTGACAGATGAGAACGGGCAGGATGTTCTGGGCCAAATCGATGCAGAGCTAATGACTTTGCTGGAAGAATCGATTCAAGACGTCTTGCGTATAAAGACTCCTAAATTGATAGAGCTAGAGTTCCTGAATGAATCAGTAAAGGTCTTCCTAGATCCCATTCTACCCCAAGCTCGTTTGCTCATTTTAGGGGGAGGGCATATTGCGGTACCCTTAGCCGAAATGGGTAAACTTTTAGAATTTCAGGTAAGTGTGGTGGATGATCGCCCTTCCTTTGCCAACTCAGCACGTTTTCAGCAGGTAAGTCAAGTTCTATGTCAGGATTTTGAGACCGCGATCCGGGAATTTGAGTTTGATGCCAATACATATATTATTATCGTGACCCGCGGGCACCGGCATGACAAAACTTGCCTTGCGGAAGTATTAAAAAAGACAAAACCGGCGTATATTGGCATGATCGGTAGTCGGCGGAAAGTTGCTGCTTTGTTCGAGGATTTGCGCGAGGATGGATTTTCGGAAGCAGAGCTGAAGAGCGTTCATGCTCCTATCGGCTTAGATATTGGAGCGCAAACTCCGGCAGAAATCTCAGTGAGCATCATGGCGGAGATCATCATGATTCGTCGTTTTGGGTATAGTAGTGGGCTTAAAACGCAAGGGGGTAAACGCAATGGATAGTAAGGTGCTTGATGAGATTATGCATCTAAAAAATGATGAACAAGCGGCCATTGCTACGATTATTTCGACCCGTGGATCGACCCCACGTAAATCCGGATCTCAAGTCCTATTCTATCGCGATGGGCAAACGGTAGGATCGATTGGGGGGGGCTGTGGTGAAGCAGAAGCCAAACGTTTAGCTTTGATGGTTATGGAGTCGGGAATTCCAACTGTGGTTGAAGTGAACTTAACGCATGATGTCGCTGAAGCAGACGGCATGGTTTGCGGTGGGGTTATGGAGATCTTTATTGAGCCGTTAAAACTATGACGCAACTGATGTTTAATGGACGATACAGTAAAGGAGAATCGGACGTATGGAAGACAAACGTGTCATGAATGGGCCGGTCGTGTTAGTTCGTGGAGCAGGAGAACAAGCCTCTGGGGTGGGATGGGCTTTAGCTAAAGCTGGGTTTCGAGTGGTGATGACCGAAGTGGCAAAACCACTTATGGTTCGTTGGCCGGTCTGTTTTGGGACGGCCGTGGCGGAAGGAAAATGGCAAGTTGAAGGGATTCCGGCTAGGCGTGTTGAAGATTCTAAAGCGTGTGAAGGTGCTTGGAGTGCTGGAGAAATTCCTGTGCTCGTTGACCCTGATTTGAAGGGGTTGCCAGTGCTTAACCCTTCGGTATTAGTGGATGCAATTATGGCCAAACGTAACTTAGGGACAAGACAAGGTATGGCCTCTAGGACGATCGGCTTAGGGCCGGGTTTTACGGCGGGAACCGATGTGGATGTCGTTGTGGAAACCAACCGAGGACATCACCTGGGGCGGCTGATTTATTCTGGAGCTGCCGAACCCAATACAGGCATACCTGGAGTCATTGCGGGATTTTCCAAGGAACGGGTTATTTATTCGCCCAAGGCTGGACTCTTTAAGGCTAAAAGGGCTATTGGAGAACAGGTTTTAGCAGGAGATTGTTTGGGTACAGTAGATGACGGGGTGCGGGCTGAAGACGTTTTCTCTTCAATTAACGGTGTTTTAAGAGGATTGTTGCGAACAGATACCCCTGTTGCTGCATTAGTTAAGATTGGGGATGTCGATCCGCGCGGACACGAAGAATACTGTTGGACAATTTCTGAGAAAGCTCGTGCTATAGGGACCGCGGTATTGCTGGGAATCATGGAACTGGAACAAAGGCCTAACTAGTCCTCAGTTTCAAAGATATTCCATTCATGGGAATTAAATATTCTAACTACCTTGGTAGGAGAATGCTCGCAGATAGCGAATAAGTATGGTGTAAGAAAAAACAGAATAGTGAATTTCACTCATATATCCTTGATAATTGGATCAAGGGTTTCTACGAGGCAACCGTAAATTGCTTCTCTATGAGCCAGGGATGGTTCATGGGGTAATTGTAATTAGGGTTGTTTTTTTGTTGTTATCAATTTGTGGGGGTGGGAAAATGAATTATTTTCAACCGCAGAGCGTAAGTGATGCAGTGAAGATAGCCCAGACATCTGGGGCAACTTTTTTGGCTGGAGGAACGGATCTCGTTCTTCACATGCAAACGGGCAAAATTCACCCGAATGCACTTATCGATCTTGGGAAGATTTTAGAACTTAAAGAAATTAAGGAATCGAATGGTTATTTGGATATTGGTTGTATGGCTACGTTTGCCGAATTGGGGCAGAGTGAACTTGTTTTCCGGAACGCCTTGGCCCTGTGGCTAGCCTGTCAAACGATGGGTTCACCGCAAATTCGCAATCAGGCCACTTTAGGTGGTAACTTGGGTAACTGCTCGCCAGCCGCTGACGGGTTACCACCGTTACTGGCGTTGGGGGCAGAAGTGCATCTGATTTCTCGGGAGGGAGATGAGGTTGTCCTGCTCGAAACTTTATTAAGTCGCACGCCCCTTCTATCTCAGGACACGCTCATACGAGGATTTCGTATTCCTTTAAAGGGGTTGCAAAGTGGATTTGCTAAGCTAGGTCGGCGCAGAGCACTAGCCATTGCTCGCCTGAGTGTCGCTGTAGCCATCGAGCTAGAGGACAACCACGTAGGCAAGGTTTGCATTGCTTTGGGCGCGGTGGGCAAACGTGCTTTCTTGAGTGAAACCCTCGCCCGAGAATTAAGCAATCAGGAACTGAATAAGGCTTGGATCGAAAAAGGGGTTGAAGGAGTTCAATGGGTTGTCCGGGAAGCCTTAGGATCACGGGCATCTGCCCCGTATAAACGGGTGGCGGTTTCCGGGGTTTTTCGCGAGGCTCTGGGTTCATTCATTCCGGAGGGGGGACAAACGTATGATGGAGATTAAACTAGTTGTCAATAAAAAGCCCTATACTTTAAACGTCGAGCCAAGTGAACGTCTATTGGATGTCTTACGTACCCGCTTAGGGCTTATGGGAACAAAAGAGGGATGTGGCGAAGGAGAATGTGGGGCCTGCACCGTGATTATGGATGGGATAACGGTGAATTCTTGTCTTGTTCTTGCGCCTCAGGCCGACGGGCGTGAAATTACCACGATCGAAGGGGTAGGAAATCGGCGCTCTCCACATCCCGTTCAGAAAGCTTTTGTCGAAGTTGGGGCTGTGCAATGTGGTTTTTGTACACCCGGAATGGTGCTTTCAGCGAAAAATTTATTAGACAAGAAACTGCGTCCTAGCGATGATGAGATTGGTGTTGCTATGTCTGGAAATCTTTGTCGCTGTACGGGCTATGATAAAATTTTGCGTGCGGTCAAACTGGCCGCTGAGGAGGGGAAGGGATGAACACTACTATAGTGGGTTCCCGAGTGATTCGCGAGGATGCTTGGGGGAAAGTCTTCGGACAGACCAAATTTCCGGCGGACGTCAATTTGCCAGATCAAATCTATGGGGTGGTTGTTCGAAGTCCTCATCCTCATGCCCGAGTTCGGAAAATAAACATTGATCAAGCGATGGGGTTGCCGGGCGTGGTGACAGTCCTGACGGCAAAAGACGTTCCGCATAATTCTCATGGTGTGCTTTTCCGTGATCAGCCTGTTCTGGCAGACTACATTCGAATGGTAGGAGACCCAGTTGCAGTGGTTGGGGCGGAAACAATAGAAATTGCTCGAGCTGCAGCTAAACTTGTGGACGTGGATTATGATCTTTTACCTGCGGTATTTGACCCAGAGGAGGCGATGATCCCTGACGTGCTCCCTCTTCATCCGGAGCTTCGTCCGACCAATATCCTATATCATCTCCCAATTCGTCGAGGTGACATGGACAAAGGCTGGGATTTAGCCGATGTGGTGATTGAGCGAGATTACAGTACTCAACATGTCGATCATGCTTTCTTACAACCGGAGGCTGTGCTGGCTTATGTGGATGAGAGAGGTCATATGGTTGTCCAGACGGCTACCCAATATGCCCATTATGATCGAGGGGAAATAGCACATGCTTTAGGGCTTCGCTTTAGCCAAGTTCAAGTTAAAACCTTGGCAGTTGGAGGAGCTTTCGGAGGGCGTGAAGACATATCGCTCCAGATCTTAGCAGCCCTGATAGCTTGGACAACGCAAAGACCTGTAAAAATGGAAAACACTAGGGAAGAGTCTTTTTATTCTCATTCTAAACGACATCCCGTGAGGATGCATTATAAGACAGGAGCGACCCAGGATGGTAAACTGGTAGCTATGGAAACGAAAATTATTGGGGATGCAGGTGCTTATGCTTCGTGGAGTATTAACGTCTTGCGTAAGTCTGCGGTTCATGCCACTGGTCCTTATGAAATTCCGAACGTCTTAATTGATAGTTATGCCGTATTCACCAATAATCCCTTTTCAGGAGCCATGCGTGGCTTTGGAGCGGCACAGACCGTGCTGGCTTATGAGAGCCAAATGGATCTCTTGGCCAAGGAGTTAGGGATTTCCCCGTTGGAAATCCGGTTGCGCAATCATTTCAAGGTAGGGAGTACCACGGCGACCGGACAAGTATTGAACGGTAGTGTCCCATTGGATCAGTGTTTGGCAAAAATATCATCCTATCTCCAGAAAGGGGAGGACACTCTATGAAAAAGCGGGGAATTGGCTTAGGCTGTGCTTGGTACGGAACCGGTTATGGCAACGGTTTCCCGGATGTTTCCAGTGCCTTTGTGGAAATTCATGATGACGGCTCAGCAACAGTTCTTACAGGAGCGGTTGATGTGGGGCAGGGAAGCAATTCGATCTATGCTCAAATCGTGGCAGAAGAACTTGGGCTTGAGACCCAGGATATCTGTGTGTATTCAGCCGACACGGATGCGACACCGGATTCAGGGACAACGGCTGCAACTCGGCAAACCTATAACACGGGAAATGCTGTCCTGAAAGCGGTTCGGCAAGCGAAAGTTCGTTTACTGGATTATGCAGCACACGAGTTTTCCTGTCCGACGCCGGAAGGAATTGAACTGAAAGCGGGTTATATCGGGGTTAAGGGTGATCCTTCCCGCTGGATGCCCTTGGCTGACATGGTGTTTAAGGCTCGTTTACACGGTGAACGCTTGATCAGCGCAGAAAGTTCGACGGCTCGCTCGACTCCGGTCGATCTGGAAAGCGGGCAGGGAGCGCCTTACTGGCCTTATGCGTATGGGTGTCAGATGGCTGAGGTTGAAGTTGATACGGAAACAGGCATGGTCCGTGTGCTGAAAGTGGTTGCGGTTCATGATGTAGGAAAAGCCCTAAATCCTACGCAAGTGGAAGGACAAATTGCTGGCGGAGTGGCCCAGGGGCTAGGGTTTGCTTTGCTTGAGGACCTAGAATTACAAGAGGGACGAATAAAAAACCCCGCATTTTCTAGTTATTTGATTCCCACGGCACTTGATGTGCCTAGTATAGAAGCATTCTTCGTAGAAGAGGCAGAGGAGACGGGCCCTTATGGCGCAAAGGGACTCGGCGAACCTGCAATGCTACCAACGGTTGCGGCCGTTATTAACGCCATCGATGACGCAGTGGGAGTAAGGATCACGTCTTTACCAGCGACACCAGAAAAAATACTCAGCGCTATTAGAAAAGAAAAGGAGGAATTGGAGGAAAAATAAGATATATTATGCATTTTTAAATTCATGACAACTGAGTAAGGCAGCATGTGAACATTAAGGTCTAATAAAATAGGTGTATTTAGACTAAACTACTAAAGTATGCAAGCAGATTTTGGGAAAGTTATCTAAATAGGAGGGCTGCACATGTCAACTGCTAGGAAAAATACCCCCCCGGTAGTCAAACCTGATGGTCTACTGGAAAGAATCTTTCATTTATCGGAATTGGGTACTAACGTGCGCACGGAAATTCTGGCTGGCGTAACTACGTTTGTAACAATGGCCTATATCCTCTTTGTTAACCCAAATATCCTAAAGGATGCTGGGATGCCAGTAAATGCGACGTTTGCTGCAACAGCCATTGCCGCAGCGGTCGCTACACTGATTATGGGTTTGTATGCAAATTATCCTATCGCAATGGCTCCAGGCATGGGGCTCAATGCGTTCTTCACCTACGCCGTCGTCATCGGCATGAAACTTCCTTGGCAAACGGCTCTAGGTGCGGTTTTCATCTCAGGATTCGTCTTCTTCCTCATGACAGTAACCAAAGTTCGGGAATGGATTATCGAGGGCGTTCCTCAGGTGTTGCGGATCTCTATTGGAGTCGGGATTGGCTTATTTATTGCTTTTATCGGACTCAAAGACGGGGGCATCGTCGTAGCGAACCAAGCAACGTTTGTGGCACTCGGTGACATGAAATCGGCTGGTGCACTTGTAACTGTTTTTGGTTTGATTGTTACTGGATTTTTAATGGCTAAACGAGTCAAAGGTGGCATGTTAATCGGAATTTTTGTCACTACTATTTTCAGTATGATTATGGGCGTTTCCCCGCTTCCGACTGGGATATCCAGCTTCGTCAGCCCTACTAACCCAGTCACAGCAATCGCTCCAATTGCGTTTCACTTGGATATTATGGGAGCCTTTAGTTATGGCTTAATTTCAATTCTCTTTGCTTTTACATTTGTGGATTTATTTGACAATATCGGAACTCTGCTTGGGGTTTCCCGTAAAGCAGGGCTTCTGGATGAAAAAGGCAATTTACCCCGTGCTGGTAAAGCTTTGATGGCCGACTCGATTGGGACAATGTTCGGAGCAGCTATGGGGACTCCAACGGTGACTTCTTACATCGAAAGTGCTTCTGGTGTTTCTGAAGGCGGCAAAAGCGGCTTGACAGCGGTTACAGTTGCAGCTCTTTTTGCCATCTCGATTATTTTTGCTCCCCTCGTCGGATTGATTCCTGGACAAGCGACCGCACCGGTTCTTATTTTGGTGGGTGTCTTGATGATGAGCGAAGTGACTCAAATTAATTTCGAGGACTTTACAGACGCATTCCCGGCCTTTATGACGATTGTGATGATGCCTTTAACGTTCTCGATTGCACAAGGTTTAGCGTTTGGGTTCATGTCTTTCACGATTATTAAATTAGTAACTGGAAAGCACAAGGAAAATAATGCTGTCACCTATACTCTAACAATATTATTTATCATTCACTTTATACTCGGCGGCGGTTGATCTAATTCTAGATCTGGCTCCGAGAAATGTGCATTTAAAGAGGCTCGATGTGTGATGTTCGAGGTTCGAATATCACACATCGAATGTCGCGCATTGTACGATTATCCCATAGATATACGAAATGCTATTCTTTCGGTCGGAGGAGAGAGCTTTTCGCATGAAGGGAAAGGATGGGAATAGGAATGAGTATTCTCTTTAAGAATGCCAAGATTGTGACTATGAATGAACAACGTGAGATTATCCAGGGCGACCTGCTAGTGGATGGGTCTCAGATCGCGGCGGTGGGTGGAGTAATTGAACAACCTGCGGATCAGGTGATCGATCTCCATGGTGACTTACTGATTCCCGGCTTGATTCAAACCCACATCCATCTTTGTCAGACCTTGTTTCGAGGACAGGCCGATGATTTGGAACTACTAGATTGGCTTAAATTTAAAATTTGGCCGCTGGAAGGCGGACATGATCCTGAATCCTTATATGATTCTGCTTTATTGGGAATTGGAGAATTATTCCTTGGAGGGACAACGACGATCGTAGATATGGAGACTGTGCACCACACGGAACAAGCTTTTGAGGCTATCCTTTCCAGCGGCTTAAGAGCCTTGACTGGGAAGGTTATGATGGATGATCCTAACGGCGATATTCCACCTTCTTTGCAAGAGACAACAGAAGCTTCTTTGCAAGAAAGTGTGGACTTATATGAGAAATATCACGGGAAAGGCAACGGGCGTCTGGAAGTCGCCTTCACGCCTCGTTTTGTTATTTCCTGTACTGATACGTTATTAAAAGAAATTTCGCAGATCGCGCGTGAGAAAAATGCCTTTGTTCACACTCACGCTTCAGAAAATCGGGGAGAAATCCAGGTTGTGGAGAGCACACGGGGGATGCGCAACATCATCTATTTGGAAAAGGTTGGCCTTACTGGTCCAAAACTTATTTTGGCTCACTGCATCTGGTTAGATGAAGCAGAAAAGGAAATCCTGATTCAGAGTAAGACGCGGATTTCACATTGCCCTTCTTCAAATTTGAAACTGGCTTCCGGCATTGCACCAATTCCGGAACTAATAAAACGTGGGGCCGAGATTTCTCTAGCTGCGGATGGGGCACCCTGTAATAATAATCTAGATGGATTCCGAGAGATGCGTCACGCTGCCTTGATCCAAAAACCCTTACATGGACCGACAGTCATGCCCGCTCAAAAGGTCTTCGAACTTGCTACTCTCGGTGGCGCTCGGGCCATCGGACATGAACAGGATCTAGGGAGTCTGGAAGTTGGGAAAAAGGCAGACTTGGCGGTCGTTAGCCTGCAGGGTTTACACACTTGGCCAAACGAACACGTTGATGTATATTCGCAGTTGGTCTATCAGGCAAATTCATCTGATGTCCGCCTCACCATGGTGGATGGACAAATCGTGATGCAAGACCGACAGCTCCTGACAATTGATGTTCCGAGGCTTAAATCAAGCTCGACACGTAGTCTGAATCGAATCATGCAACGGGTAGGACTTGGGTGACACTGGGAAGCATAGGGACGGTTCGTGTGCTTCCTTGAGCGCACATATTCGTGCGCTATCCCGTGTCTATGGTCGCTTTCATTGAGTTTGCTAAATCTGCTTATGTAAAGACGTAGAGCCTGTGTGATAATGTGATTTGGTCTGGGTGGCGAGTAGCGAAGAGAGAAGGGGGGCTAAGAATGTCGAGTTTTAAGCAGAGAATGGATGAAGCTCGGGGGCTTGTTAAAATAGACATGGTTCTGAGAAGGGCTAGGCTGGTTAATGTTTTCTCTGGTGAAATTCATGAAACGGAAATTGGAATTCACGAAGGGAACTTTGTTGGGATTGGGAAGTTCAGTGAAGCGGAGAAGGAACTGGATTTGTGCGGAAAGTATGTGGTTCCGGGACTGATCGACGGACATGTCCATATCGAAAGCTCACTTCTCTGCCCCGAAGAGTTTTGTTCGCTCCTTCTTTCTCACGGCGTAACAACGGCTGTTGTGGATCCTCATGAAATCGCTAATGTTTTAGGGGTCAAAGGGATTCGTTATATTCTCGATAGCACCGATCCGTTACCCTTTAACACCTTTGTAGCCCTCCCTTCCTGTGTTCCAGCGACGGATTTGGAGACTTCTGGGGCGCGGCTAGGGGCGAAGGACTTAACTGAATTCTTACCTCATCCCAAAGTGATTGGACTGGGGGAAGTGATGGATTATCTAGCGGTAATTGAGGCAAAATCCAATATGGTAGAAAAGTTGGAACTCCCGGTAAGATTTATGGATGGGCATGCTCCAGGTATATCTTCGCAGGATCTTAACGCTTATTTTCTAGCCGGAATTCATACCGAACATGAATGTTCGACGGTGGAAGAGGTTAGAGAACGTTTGCGTCGAGGGTTTCATGTCATGCTCCGCGAAGGAAGTGCCGCCAAGAATCTCTTAGATCTTTTGCCAGCTGTGACTTCTGAAAATGCGGGACAATGCCTCCTTGTGACGGATGACCGTCATCCAAGAGATCTGATTTTGGAAGGAAGCATTGACCACCTTGTCCGCCTGGCGATAGGGGCTGGGAGGGATCCGATCCAGGTAATTCAAATGGCAACGATAAATGCTGCACGGGCAATTGGGCTTCCCCATTTGGGCGCAGTCGCTCCGGGGTATCAAGCGGACTTTGTTATTCTAGAGGACCTAAATCAATTTGACATCAAGGAAGTCTATTGGCGTGGGATGAAACAAAGTGGAGGTGGAAATAGAAGGCGAGAACGTCCGCGTTTCCCGCGCTTCAGTATTAAGGGGCTGACAGAGAGTGTTCATCTCGCTAACTGGTCTCTCAATAAACTTAATGTCTCGGCGGGGACAGAACTTGAAGCAACTCATGCTATGGTTCGAGTGATTGGGGTTCAGGAACATTCACTTGTTACATCAGCCTTGATTCGGAAACTCCCAGTGGAGCACGGATTTGTGCAGACAGCTCCTACTCAGGGAATTGCAAAAATTGCGGTGCTTGAACGGCATCATGAGACTGGGAAGGTCGGTATAGGGTTTGTTGAGGGGCTAGGCCTGAAAAATGGAGCTATCGCCTCAACTGTAGCTCATGATTCTCACAATCTTGTTGTCGTGGGGATGAGTGATGAGGAAATGAATCTGGCAATTCAGACCTGTGTGGAGATGGGTGGCGGACTTTGTCTTGTCGATAAGGATCAAGTAATTGGAAAGCTTCCCTTACCGATTGCGGGTCTTATGACGGATCAGGAGGTTGAAGCAGTCGCTCAAACACTGGATGAGTTACATAAGAAGGCACATCTTCTGGGGATTAGCGAAAAGGTGGATCCGTTTATGACCTTGGCCTTTCTTTCTCTCCCTGTGATCCCAGAATTGAAACTGACAGATTTAGGGTTGGTCGATGTGGATCGCTTCCGGTTGACGGAGACCGTCTTGTAGAATTCTAGTTAAAAAGGCCAATTAACCAATCATACTAAAAGAATAGTACTATCGATAAAAACGCCTTCTTCAGCAAATAATAGCTGAAACGAGAGAAGGCGTTTTATGTTGCTCGTTGTTTCAGGAGGAAATGAGGAATATGTGTCGAATTATAAGTTAAAATAGCCGAAATGGAGGAAAAAAGGTGCAGGAGATTCACTCTAAACGAGAAGGTTTTTCGAGTAGCATTGGCGTTATTGCCGCTATACTAGGTTCCGCGGTAGGTTTAGGAAACATCTGGAAATTTCCCTATGTCACGGGTGTTAATGGCGGGGCAGCTTTCATATTGGTATATTTACTATGCCTCGCTTTGGTGGGCTTGCCTGTGATGTTAGCAGAGCATCTACTTGGGCGTCATACAAAAGCGAATGCTGTGGGTGCTTTTAAGGCATTGCAACCCGGAAGACCATGGTTTTTAGTCGGTGGCGCAGGTGTCCTAAGCGCCTTTTTGATTATGGCCTTTTACACGACGGTTGCGGGTTGGGTCTATTCTTATATTTTTAAAGCGGCTGGCGGGACACTTCTTTCAACTAAACCAGAAGATACTTCCCTTGTTTTTAAAACACTTGTATCAGGGGTGAGTGAACCTCTATTTTGGCAAGTGTTTGTCTTACTTGTGACAGGGAGCATAATAATGGCTGGGGTGACCAAAGGAATTGAACGAGTCACAAAGGTCCTGATGCCTCTTCTCTTTATTCTTCTCGTAGTTATTGATATTCGGTCCTTGACACTTTCAGGTGCAGGGGCAGGGCTCTCGTTCTTATTCAAGCCCGACTTTTCTAAGATTACAGTCAGTGTCGTATTAGCTGCGTTAGGTTTAGCTTTTTTTAAGCTCAGCGTAGGAATGGGTGCCATGATTACCTATGGAAGTTACGTCGATAAGAATGAGAACTTACCAAAGATGGCCATTAAAGTCGCTCTCGCGGATACGCTGGTTTCCCTAATGGCTGGCGTTGCCATTTTTCCTGCGGTGTTTGCGTTTGGTTTCAAACCCGATGCAGGTCCAAAGCTACTGTTCATTATCATCCCGACCGTCTTTAATTCCATGCCCTTTGGCAGAGTTTTTATGGTCTTATTTTTTGTTCTTACCGCTATTGCTGCAACTGGAGCTATGCTATCCTTGCTGGAAGTTCCAATTGCATATTTAACAGAGCAGTATCAATGGACGAGACGCAATGCGACATTGTTAACTATTTTAGGCATTGCTTTGCTCGGGTCTACCGCCACACTATCTAACAGCCTTTTGGCCAAGGTTACGCTGTTTGACAAGACCTTTTTTGATTTCTTCGATTTTGCTACGTCTAATGTTCTCCTACCATTGGGGGGCATTTTCATTGCTTTATTTGTGGGGTGGCAGTGGGGATATGCCAAAGTAAAACAAGAAATGTCCAATGAAGGGAAATTGGAAAACGATGGGTTGGTCCGTGTATATATGTTTTTAGTCAAATATGTTGTACCAACGGCGATAGCTCTGGTACTGTTAGCAGGCTTGAATATTATTCACTTCTAAATAGGACCAAAGGGAAAATTTCAAAATTCTCATAAATATAAGAGGTTTTTTATTGCTTTCTGACGAATTGGATCGTTTATAGTAGTTAATACTTGATTAGATATGTGAGAATGGGTGAGAAATCTTGCGTTTGGTAAACACACGTTACATTGAGGAAGGATCGGTATTGGCACGTCCAGTGATTAACTCTGCCGGTAAGATTTTATTACAGGCAGGGGTACTGATGACCACTTCTTATATTACACGTTTAAGGACCTTAGGGTATGATGCGTTGTTTATTCAAGATGACAGACTAGAAGACGTTGAGGTACATATGTCGATTACGGGTAAAACCCGTGAAGTGGCGTATAAAACCATTCAAAATATTAGTAACTATATTGAGTGTGATTCAGAAGATTCCTTGCCTTTGGCTGATATCCGTAGATCAATTCAGGAAATGATCAACGATCTTTTATCTAGTGCGGACGTTTTGGGAAACTTGATGGAAATTCAGGGGTATGACGATTACACTTATCATCATTCTGTTAACACAACCATTATTGCTCTCGTACTTGGTATTGCATCTGGATATTCCGAACAGAAGTTGATTGAACTGGGCATGGGCGTTTTGATGCATGATATCGGAAAAATCAAGATTCCAGAGTACATTCTAAATAAGAAAACGCCGCTTACAGAAGCTGAATTTGAAGAGATCAAGCTGCATACGACAAATGGGTTTGATATTCTGCGCAAGAATAATGATTTTAGCTTGCTTTCCGCGCATATTGCCTTTCAACACCAAGAAAAATGGGATGGGTCTGGTTATCCAAGAGGGCTTAAAGGCAACGAAATCCATGAGTACGGAAGACTGGCTGCGGTGGCTGATGTCTATGAAGCCTTGACAAGTAAACGGGTTTACAGGAAGGCCATCGAACCTAATGAGGCGTATGAATACATTGTTGCTCAAACAAACACGCATTTTGAACCTAAAATTTTAGATGTTTTCAAGAAACATATCGCTGTTTATCCCTCAGGTTCAGGTATACTTTTGAGTAATGGGCAAAGAGGAAATGTTGTAAGACAAAACCCAGCTTTTCCAAACCGTCCTAATGTCAGAGTATTCTACGAGAATGAAAAAACGTTGAAGGTTCCAATTGACTATAATCTGGCGGATTTCCCTTCCTTGATGATTGTTGCCGTGGATAATCGCTAGATGAGATTTCCATGATCCATATGAAGGTTATACTTGTGAAGTGTACATTTGGACACGTAGTAGTACTTTCTGACATTGACTTTTAATAATAGCATTGATTTAAATAAAAATAGACCTGTTAAATTGCAATTAACAGGTCTATTAGGTTTGGGCTTAGGAGTTTTTCAAAAGTGCTTTGAATTCTTCAACCTGCTGGACGGGGCGTTGACAGGTAAAGTTTTGACATAGATAGGCCGTGACAGCACCGGATATAATGGGGTAATCTCGGATCCAAGGGACGATCTCGTTTAGACTTCCTTCTTGATAAAGAACAGAAGCATAAGGGCGAAACGTGGAAAAGAAGATCTGGCGCATTTTAGGCAGTTGGACCGATTCGAGAGAACCAGCTAGAATCAATTCCTGACTCGGATGAAGGGCAAACTGTAAGGCTTGCAGAAAAGCTGTATAGCCAGAGGGGTGTTCTTCGAGGGCATCACGGAAATCAAGCAGTAGTTGTTCTGCTTTTCGTTCCCAGCGTTCGTCGCCAGTGAGACGTGCTAGACGGAGAAGGTTGAGCGCGGTGATCGAGTTGCCAGAAGGAAGCGCTCCGTCATAACTATCTTTAGGACGGATGAGAAGTTCTTCCGCATCTATGCCGGTGAGATAGTATCCGCCCCCTTCTTCATCCCAAAAGAGCCGTTCTTGTTCTTCTTGTAGTTGAAGTGCGGTTCGGAGATAGTGGGGTTTACCACTAGCGGAGTATAGTTCTAGGAGCCCCCCAATGAAAAATGCATAATCGTCCAAGTACCCAAGGTAGGCTGCGTCCCCCTCGCGGTAACGGGCCAAGAGGCGGCCATCGCTGCGCAGAAGGTGGGTGAGGATGAAATTTGCTGCTCTTTCGGCGGCTTCCAGATAGCTCCTATTTCCAAGAATTTGTGCCCCTTTACCCAAGGCAGCAATCATGAGTCCGTTCCAAGCGGTCAAAATCTTATCATCCTTATGAGGGTGGATTCTTTTCTCACGTGTGACAAATAAAGTTTGACGAGCACTTTCTAAGGAGTGCAGAACGTCATCTTCAGTGAGAGAGTTGTCATGGGCGATTTTACCTAAAGTTCCTTGTGAAAGATTGGGAATGCTTTTCCCTTCGAAATTACCTTCAGGGGTGATGTCATAAACAGCAGAGTACCTGGCTGCTGTCTCTTGGTCTAGTGCGGCTTCAATCTCTTGGGGAGTCCAAACATGGAATTTTCCTTCGATCCCCTCAGCGTCAGCATCTTCAGCGGAGTAAAATCCCCCTTCAGGGGAAGTCATGTCGCGCAGCACATAAGTGAAGATGTCTTGTGCTATTTGGGCATCTTTGGGATGGTGCTCGAGTTGATAGCTTTCCAGATAGGCTAAAGCGAGCAAGGCATTATCATAGAGCATTTTTTCGAAGTGAGGGACTATCCACTTTTCATCCGTACTGTACCTTGCAAACCCGAATCCGACATGATCATAAATCCCACCTTGAGCCATACCGTCAAGCGTTTTGCGAACGATCGCTAGAGCTTTTTCCTGCGGATGGTCTTGGGCATAGCGAAGGAGGAAGGTAAGGGTATGTGGTGTAGGAAATTTCGGAGCACGACCGAATCCTCCGTAACGTGCATCAAAGCTTTGCGCTAAGAGCTTGTAGGCTTTCTCGATAAGCTGTGTTCCCCAGGTTTGAATGGCTTCGGAAGCGGAGCCCTGGCCGTCTTTTAAGGAGGGGTCGTTGATAGAGGAAGAAAGGGGCCTGGTTTTATTGGGAATGGACCGTTGTGAATGGACGGCAGCTACAATTTCATCGCCGGACTCACGCACTTTAGCTTCGTTTGTCTTCCAGAGTGACCCGACTTGTTCTAACAGCTCCATAAGCCCCCGGCGACCATAACGTTGGGTTTTGGGAAAGTAAGTTCCAGCAAAAAATGGTTTTTTCTCAGGCGTCATGAGAAGGGTGAGCGGCCAACCGCCTGACCCGGTCAGAGCTTGGCAGAAAGCCATGTACAAATGGTCAACATCAGGGCGTTCTTCACGGTCGACTTTAATGGCGATAAAGTAGCGATTAAGTACGGCTGCAACCTCCTGGTCTTCGAAGGATTCTCGTTCCATTACATGACACCAGTGACAGGTTGAATATCCAATACTTAGGAAAATAGGCTTATTTTCTCCAGCAGCCTTATCAAATGCTTCTTGCCCCCAGGGGTACCAGTCCACTGGATTATAAGCATGTTGCAAGAGATATGGGCTTTTTTCTTTGATTAATCGATTAGTTTTTTTATCAGAGTTAATCATTTTGTCCTCCAAAAGTGTGGTTATTGAACGTGACAATGATATTAGTATGTCAATATATCTAGGATTTATAAAGGAATTGTTCCTATTATTCTAAACGGGAAAATCCAGTTGACCCGACAGTATGTTGAGGAGAATGCCTGCGTAAAATTGGACCAGGCTGAATACCAACAACGGTACGCAAGCTTTGAAGCAAGATACCAAAAGGCCAAGGTAAGCTGGAAAAAATCGAAGAACAGCGGCAAGCCCGCCGGTAAAGAGGGTGCAACTGGATACCTTTATAACGAAGTTGTTGCGGCAGGATTCCGTTTTGACAGAGTTTGACGAAGATCTTGGATAGCGGTTGTTGATAAAGTCACAGTCTTATCAGATGATAACGTCCGGTTTACCTTTAGGGATGGTACGGTGATTAGGGCATAATATTCTCAAAACAACGAACCCGCAGAGTTGGCAGTAATGTCGACTTTGCGGGATTTTACTATTTCACAATTAATTGTCCCAAAAACTGAAAACATTTTTCTTGACAGTGGGAAATATTAGGGCAATAATGAACTATATCATTAAATGTACATCGTACATGAAATGAACGATATACATAATAATGTCCGGTTAATTATGTCTACAATTTGAGGTGAAAGATTGTAATGAAATTAAGAGATAAACAAAAGGCGGAAGTTAAATCCGCCCTCGTACGAGCCGGTGAAGTGCTTTTCAGGACTAAGGGGTTTACGGAAACCACAATTGAGGAGATCACTGGCACAGCCGGGGTAGCAAGGGGAACCTTCTATAATTATTTTCAGACAAAAGAAGATTTAGCACTTGAGATATTTTACGGGACAGAAGAATTAACAGCAAAGCAAGTTGAAGATTTTTTTGCAACCACTTCAGGAACAGAGAATCAAATTCAGGCAATCATTGCAAATGCCGTCGAGTGGACTCTAAAGAGACCGGAACTCTTCTTGGTCACCCTGCTCGAAAAGATGAAGCGCGGACATACACCAGAACACCCGAACGGAACTCTCTTCCGGAGGATGATCACAGAAACCTTCGAACGTGGTCAGATCGCTGGAATTGTAACGAGAGAACGACGTCCACAGGATCTAGCTCACGATATTGATGGGTTATATATGGTTCACATGGTGAGATGGTATCATTATGGTAAACAAGACGACCTCTTATCCGCTCTTCTATCCGCGGTTAACACCTACTTAACAGGTGCGTTGATATAATAGTGAGAATCAATCTAAAAATTGGGGGAGGTAGAAAAACAATGTCTCTTTGGGAAGCTAAGGAATTCTGGATGCGAGATAATATTCATTGGCCGAGACCAGTACACCCACTTTTTGTCTCTTATGGACTCATTCCTGTCGAAGTCGGATCAGCTCGAGCTTTTGAGGAATGGTCTATGCCTTCTCTTAAATATGCCTACCTTGTTCTCCATGGATATGTCTTTCAACGTATTGAACCCATTGGGGGAGATGCTCCGCCAATTATGGAGAGGTTTCCGTTTCTCTTTCATTTGTGGCGGATTAATCCGAAGCTCCGCAGCCGGGTCTTTGGTTTTGGTCGGTTTCTCAAGGAAAAAGGGTTTGAGAATCACGTCCATGCATGGAGGGATGTATGGGAGCCGGAAGCTCAGAAGCGTCTCAAGCCGATTCGGGATTTTGATCGCGCAAACGCGAGTTTAGAAGAACTGGCCAATCACCTTGATCAATGCTATGACTTTTTATGCTGGGCCTGGAATCCACATAATAAAGTTGTCATGATCGGTATGTACATTCGTGAGCGTTGGATGCAGGTATGTAAAAGACTCCTTAATCTAACAGAATTTGAAGCCTACGAATTAGTTCAGATTAGTGATCCAGCGGTATTTAACACAATAAATCGTCTCTTAACCTTGGTACGACTTACAGCTGCAGACCCAACGATTAGCGATATTTTGTCTTTACCTAGTGAAAAAGCACTCGAGCGGCTATCCAATACTTGGTTTAAGGAAGAACTCGATCAATTCTTAGAAGTTGAAGGAGATCGTCCTGCAGATGGTTTCGAATTCGAGCCCACGTGGAAAGAAATGCCGGAGATGGTGGTCGGAATTATCAAGGGGTTAATGGACTCAGATGACTCCATGACCGAAGACTCTGATTTTCAAGCATACCGGCTTCAGCGGATCAATGAACTTCGTAGCACTTTAACAGGAGAGGAGCGGGAGGAGTTCGACGCTTGGCTTGAATTAGCAGAGCAAGCTCACCCGTTATCCGAAACCCACGACTACCTTTTAATGAATGTTCCCCTTTCCCATACGCGTTATGATGCAATTGAGGCTGGCAGAAGATTGGTTCAGGATCGTTTTCTTGATTGTCCGGAGGACACTTTATTCCTATACCGAGAAGAATTACTCTCTGCTCTGAGAGGAAATTACAACCTTGCTAGCTTAAAGGGATTGGTGGCTGAGAGGAAGGCAGAGCATACCAAAAATTTCTCGTTAGTGCCTCCACAAACAATTGGAAGAATGCCCATCGAACCCCCTTTGGATGTATTTCCCCCTATTGCAGCGGAGGGAATGAAGATTTTTGTGAAACAAGCTTCCCATATTGAAGCGCAACAGGAAGCTTCGATGGAGCTATCTCCTGAAGGAGAGTTGTTTGGTACCCCAGGTTCTCCGGGAGTGGCAGAAGGACCCGTGCGTATTATTCATACGGCTGAGGAGTTCCACCTGGTTCAAGAAGGGGAGGTCTTAGTCTGTCCTTTAACTACCCCAACTTGGACGGTACTATTTCCGCATGTGGCTGCCTTAGTCACTGACTCAGGAGGAATGTTATCCCACGCAGCAATTGTTTCTCGAGAATACAGACTCCCTTCGGTAGTCGGGACAATTAATGGAACCAAAATATTACATAATGGCCAACGTGTCCGTGTGGACGGAGCCGCTGGAAAGGTTCAAGTTCTAGATTAAGAATAGCTAAAGGAATAGCTAAACGGAGCATAATGAAATGAAATATGTACGGTTACTTCAAGAATTAACAAGAGAAGATCTATCGTCAGCTGGCGGAAAAGGGGCTAATCTAGGTGAATTAGTGTTAGCAGGAATGAAAGTACCCCAGGGCTTTGTTTTAACCGTTGAAGGGTATCGTCGTTGCATAACGAATGTCCATTTACCGAAAATTAACGTCTATGACTTACCAACTTTAGAAGATGTAACTTCTAAGATTCAGATGGAAATAGAAAATGTATATTTGCCTGATGAAGTAACGATAGAAGTCCTTAAAGCTTATAGAAGGATGGGAAGCCCTAAAGTTGCTGTTCGTTCCTCGGCTACGGCTGAAGATTTACCCAGTGCAAGTTTTGCAGGTCAACAAGAAACTTATCTTAATATCCAAGAGGAAAGTGCAGTTCTCGATGCCATAAAAAAATGTTGGGCTTCACTTTGGGCGCCCCGAGCAGTGCAGTATCGTTCATTACAAGGATTTGGAGATAGTGAAGTCGCTCTTGCTGTGGTCATTCAGGAAATGGCACCGCATGAGGTCTCGGGAGTGGTCTTTACAGTTAACCCTCTTTCAAATGACTCAAGTGAGCTGATCATTAATGCTGCACATGGTGTTGGGGAGGCTTTGGTTCAAGGAGAAATCATTCCTGATCAATGGCTTGTCAGACGCCCTGATGGAGCAGTTCTTAAATTCACTCCTGCTCCGAAGAATAGACAATCGCCTTCGCCCTTCATTCGTACACAACGCCCTGTCCGAGGGTGTTTAACCTCCCAACAGGTTCGGGAGTTGGCCTGTCTATGTCTCCGGATAGAAGAGCATTTCAATGGAGTACCTCAAGATATTGAGTGGAGCTATGGCTTAGGGGAGTTTTACCTGCTTCAAAGCAGGCCCATTACTACACTTAAGGACTAGTGATTCTGAGCGTAAAGCTTCATGCATTTTTGATACCCTTTGTCTGCACGCTGTTTATGCTCTGTACTGCGTAAAAGTATAAATTCAAAAGATAGCACGACTCCCTCGTTTTAAGGGGGTCTTATCTTTACGCAAAACAATAACTTCGCGCTTCAGTATCAAGTTTACCCCAAACATACGTTGAAAAAGTCGTGTTGGTAGAGCAGAGGTAGCATGATATCAAGGAGATTCAAGGTTATGGATAATTTAATAGTGTTTTTAGGTTCCCTAAAACAATGTTCAGAGGGAACTTTTGTTATAGGGTTCTAATTAATAAAATGATAATGCCAATTTATTATAATAATATTTACAACTTTGTTATCAACGAAGAAACAAGGAGGGCTTAACACTGATGGATGTTAATAGTCTGCTTGATATGCTATTGTTGAAGCAAACACATTAACAACGAACATATTAAGCAATGAACACTATGGATCCTTAGGTTTTAATGGTTACAGAAACGGGATTGCCACCAATGACAAGTAGATTTCTATAACCAACTAGGAATACCCGATAGATAAGAAAACAGGTTTATTCTCTGTTTTCGCTATTTGAAAAACCTCTTCGCTCCAAGGGTACCAATTCACTGGATTATAGGCATGTTGGAGCAAGTAGGGGGACTTTTCGTTAGCTAATCTATTGGGTATTGTGTTATTTGTTGTCATTGGGCAATCACCTCCTTATATGTAATTGGATTTTAATATAGTTTGGCTTTAAATATATAAAAAATTGCGAAGACGAAGTGGAATAATTAATATAATTCCATATTGTGAAGGTTTCTCCTCTACACAAGTATGGCAAGGATATAAATATTTGTCATAACAACCCAGGGGTTAAATGCCCTTGGGCTTTGATGTTAATAGCGATCGTGCCATGACGATCCATGCACATCACAGGCTGATACCCGTTGGCATGGGGTTGCAAACGGGTATAAAAAACAAAAATGATCTCGATTTTATTACATCAAGTGAAATATGTGCTTGACAAAATTCTAATTCATATTATTATGAATATACAGATATATATACATCAGTATGTATATACAAATTTTCAGGTGGATTTTATTTACCAAAAAAGGGGGGAATCGATGAGCAAGAAGTATTTGGTTGGCCTAAGTGAAGTTGCCGTATTATAAGATGCTAAAAAGCAAAAATGCTGACCATTCACAATGGGATCAAGGACCTATGGATACTATAACTATTTTATGGAAAGGAAGATATTATGAATGAGAAAAGGCAGTCGTTAGTATTATTGGCCATATTCTCTTTTGGTTTTCTTGCTATGGGCATCGGAACCATTACACCTGCCATAGCAACTATAGGAGGAGCATTCCCGACTGTAAGTTTCAGTACTCTGTTGCTGGTATCCACGATTCCTGCTCTTATATCCATACCAGTATCGATTATTGGTGGCAGTGTTGCAGGAAAATCTGTGAAATACAGGACATTGGTGCTTTTTGCAACATTGGTGTTCAGCATTGCTGGGGCAATACCATATTTTTTGCATGATTTCACCCAAATATTGTTTGCCAGAGGTCTTTTCGGATTAGGACTAGGGCTTATTATGCCCCTGAACAGTGCTTTGATTTTCAATCTCGTGCCGGCTGATAAGCAGGCAAGTGTCATGGGAATAAATAGCGTTGTAATGAATATCGGAGGAATTGTGCTCCAATTGCTGGGCGGTCTTCTTGCCTCAGTAAGCTGGAATTACAGCTTCCTAGCCCATGTTCTTGGTATAATCACATTTATTATTGTTTTGATTTACCTGCCGGAGCCTCAGAAGGCAGAAATGTCTGCAGGGTCAGTTGGTGCTGAGCAAGTAAAATTAAAAATGCCCGCTTCGGTAATAGGCTGGAGTATAATATTTGGAATAATTACGATTTTAGACTATCCATCACTAACAAATATGTCTTCTGTACTTTTGACCATCAAGGCCAATGCTGCAGTTGCCGGTGTAGTTCTAATGTTCATGACTGTAGGAGGAATGGCGGCCGGAGCAGTGTTTGGTAAAGTGTTTCAAAACTTAGGAAGGCAGACTCTTAATATAGGACTTGTCTTTTTTATTGTTTCTCAAATAATTTTTTCTTTCAGTCAAAGTGTAACATTGTTTATAATTGGTGAAGCGTGTATGGGTGTTGGCTTGACCCTTAGTATGTCATCGATTTATATGCTTGCTGGCGCTTCAATGCATCCCAGCCAGACTCCGATGGCTATGTCCATAATTGTGTCAGGAATGAATTTGGGTGGATTCCTTTCCGGATACTTTTATGCCGCCATTATGGAACCTCTGCATATCACTACTTTGAGATTTCAATACTATTTCGGGATAGGAGGATATTCAGCTATCTTAGTATTCTTCTTAATAGTATTTGCAATCAAAAAGCAAGCAGCGCCTGTCGAACCTCCCATTCAAACACATGCGCAATAAAATTGTCAAGTTTATACACAAGCTCTTAGGTTGTGCGACCTTCGCTAATCTATTTATGCATTCTCTACTCTAATTTAATATCGTTATTACCTCGTAAGATACTGTCAAGAATCTAGCTACTAGTAAAATGTAATAATCCAAGGAGGAACATAATGATGTCTAAGATTGAAGAAGTAAAAGCTTTGCTAGAGGTAGGAAAAGCTAAACTCGTTCCAGGTTTAGTACAGGAAGCATTAACTGAAGGAAATGCAGCGAAAGATATTCTCGAAGCAATGGTTGACACTATGCGTGTTGTCGGTGACAAATTTTCCGCAGGAGAAATTTTCGTGCCTGAAATGTTGATGGCAGCTAAAGCCATGTCCAAGGGTGTCGATGTGCTAAAGCCGCTATTCGCGGGTCAAAGCACATCATCTTTAGGTACTTGCATTATCGGTACTGTTGAAGGAGATCTTCATGACATTGGCAAAAACCTCGTTTCAATGATGATCGGTAGTGCCGGATTTGACATGGTTGACCTTGGCGTAGATGTATCAGCAACCAAATTTGTTGAGGCAATCAAAGAAAATAAGAACGTAAGTATAGTGGCATGTTCAGGACTTCTAACAACAACAATGACGAAAATGCAGGAAACCGTTCAAACACTTAAATCCAGCGGACTGACAGGCTTCAAGGTTATCGTCGGTGGTGCGCCTGTATCAGCAGAGTTCGCAGCTTCAATCGGTGCAGATGGCTTTGCTCCCGATGCAGGTAGTGCGGCTGTGAAAGCGGTAGAATTAGCAAAAAATTTAAAATAAGCTACCGATTAAGGAGGAGAGATTTATGTTATCAAAGAAACATAATTTATTGGAGACGATTAAAGGCGGAAATCCCGACCGTTTTGTGAATCAATATGAGTTTATGCATTTTATAATGGAGGCTCCCGGTGGAACGTTTCCCCAACCTGGTCAGACGATAAAAAACGAGTGGGGCATAACCTTCAAATGGCCGGAAGGTCAACTTGGCGGTTTCCCTGTGCATGATAATGAACACAAAGTATTGAAGGATATCACAGAATGGAAAAAGTACGTTAAGGCGCCTGTTATTCCAACTACGGACGAAGCTTGGGCTGCGGCTGCAGCACATGCGAGTGCTGTTGATCGTAACGAGGAATTTGTAACAGTGTTCGTTGCACCCGGTGTATTTGAAATGACCCATCATCTTATGAGCATGGAAGATGCATTAATGGCTTTATATGAGGAGCCGGAAGCTATGCATGAGCTTATTGATTACCTTACTGAACATGAGTTAGCCTATGCAAAAGTATTGATCGATCATATCCATCCTAATTGCATTTTTCATCATGACGATTGGGGTAGTCAAAAATCCTCCTTCATTTCTCCCGCGATGTTCGAAGAGTTCTTTCTCCCAGCTTATAAGAAAATATATAGCTTCTATAAAGAAAATGGGGTCGAACTGATCGTGCACCACAGTGATTCCTATGCAGCTAACCTAGTTCCCTATATGATTGAAATGGGAGTAGACATCTGGCAAGGAGTCATGACAACGAACAACACGCCTGAACTTATCAAGAATTACGGTAGCCAAATCAGCTTCATGGGAGATATCGATAGCGGTGTCGTTGATTTTCCTGCTTGGACACCTGAAATAGTAGCTAAAGAAGTCGAGCGGGCCTGCAGAAATTGTGGAAAGTTATTCTTTATCCCTTGTTTAACCCAGGGAGGGAATTGGAGTTCATTCCCAGGCGTCTACGATAGTACAAATGAAGCAATTGACAGAATGAGCAAAGAAATGTTCTAAATCACAGAGGATTTCTCGAAGTGATGGTGCTTGGTAGAGAAGCGGTAGTCCCAAAGAACAAGAAACGGGTTCAGCGTAGAAATGCTGGACCCGTTCGTTTCTTCAAATTTGGTTTTAGTAACTGGATTGCCACCAATGACACGTACGTAATTAACACCAAATTCAGCTATACCCAATAGATAAAAAAACAGGTTTATTCTCTGTTTTCGCTATCTGAAAAGCCTCTTCGCCCCAAGGATACCAATTGACTGGATTATGAGCGTGTTGGAGCAGGTAGAGAGATTTCTCGTTAGCTAATCTATTGGGTATTTGGTTATTTGTTGTCATGGGCAATCACCTCCCTTATATATATTAGATTCTAATATAGTTTGGCTTTAAAAGCATAAAAAATACTATTTAAAAAGATCGTCCCGAGATGCAATACAGTTGTACTTTCCTATTGATTCTAAGAGGTAATTACCAAGAATTGTAGAATACCAATATAAATGGGGTCTACTGATATAGGAGGTTGTGAAAACATCGGAATATTTAATTTATCGGCATAATCCGTGATCAGGTAGCCGGAAAAACCGTCCAGAAATTTTCTGGCATTTTCGCCTGCCCGGGTACGGGTATACTGGAACAGAATGACCGGTGCGCCCTCACACGGCCCGTTCCGATGTAGCCAGAAGTACGAGTTGCTCGATGCCTTCCGGCCTTCCTCCTTATTACACTGGATGGTCGTCTCGTCACTCATGACGATATCATACGTAAGCAGCTTTTCACGCATTCTTTCGCTATGGCCCTCCTTGCTGTTTCTGTTGGAGTAGGGTTAAGCCTAATGTTGCCCTATAGGCAAGTAAACATAAAATGATACTTAAGGCAATAACGATGTCGAAGTTGCCTTTGGAAACTTCGAGGACAGTTGCAGTCGTTAGAACTCGCGTCTGTCCTTTAATGTTTCCTCCGACCGCCATAGATGCCCCAATTTCAGAAACGATAGCTCCGAAACCGGCAATGATGGCCGCAAGGAGGGAAAAGCGCACCTCTTTAAGCAACAGCCAAGTATATTGAAGGCGATTGGCACCCAAGGCCCGGATCTGAAGCCTTAGTTTGGGGTCGGTTTGTTGAAGAGCGGCACAGGTTAAGGCAGCGATAATGGGAGAGGCAATAATTGCTTGGGCAATGATAATAGCCGTCGGGGTATACATGATGTTTAAAAAGCCAAAAGGGCCGGAACGCCAAAGGAAAATCGAAACCCAAAGTCCGACTACCACTGGGGGTAACCCCATCCCGGTATTTACAACGCTTAAAACGAATCGACGCCCGGGAAAGGGTTTGAGAGCCAAGGGCGTGCCGAACGGAATCCCGATAAGGAGACTAATTAACGTTCCTGTAATGGAAATTTTAAGGGTAAGGAGCGTAATATCGATTACCTCGGGATCCCCGGTTAGAAGGAGGTGAATGGCAGCTATAATCCCTTGCCAGATCATTTCCATGGGGCTAGATCCCCTTCCTTTGCGAGCAGTTAAGTGGAATTATTTAACGAGATCCTCTATTTTTTTGCCAGCATCTGGGAAGAAGAGGGCTTCCCCAAACTTGTCTTTACCGAAGGCTGCAATTTGTTTTTGGGTATCCGCATTCGTCATAAAATCAACAAAAGCTTTGGCCCCATCGGCATTAACTTTGGGGAATTTATCGGGGTTAACTTGCATGACATGATAAATGTTTAGAAGTGAAGCTTCTCCTTGGAGGAGAATATCTAATTTTAGGTTTTTCTTCGTGGAGAGATAAGTTGCGCGGTCAGTGAGGGTATAACCCTCTTTCTCAGAGGCCATGGTGAGAGTTTGTCCCATGCCCTGTCCACTTTCCTGATACTTACTCCCTGCCGGTTTGATATTGGCCTTCGCCCATAAGGCTTTCTCCATCTTATCCGTGCCAGAATCATCCCCGCGGGAGACAGAGAGAAGGACTAGCATATATCGCCTTTAAGGCATCTGTGGTTGTTTTTGTCGCTTTTACCTTAGCTGGATCCGTCGCTGGTCCAACGAGTATGAAGTCGTTATGCATCACAAGTTGATAGTTTATTCCTGTTTTATTATCAACCAGCTTTTTTTCTGAGGCGGGTGTACGAAGAAGCGTATAGGATCGTCTCGGAATTCCATGAAGCACTATAATCGGAATCGAATCCATTCGTGCATTCACTATCTAACCCCGGAGGAGTGCTATAAGGCGGCCTTAAAGGGCACGATGAAGTTTAAATCAGTAAAACTATGAGAGCGATCCCAGCGAGCTTTACAATGAGGGTGGACGTGATAGGCTTATTTGCCAGACGGCATAAAGCGAAGCCGCTGCCGGCCAGCCGTCGAACATCACGCCCGCGGAGGCTCGTTGTCAAGCTCGCGGATTCATACTAAGACCTGCATAATTATGAAATTAAGAGTACCTTAACCATGGTGCTTTTAGGATCCGGTTTCCTTCCCCGCTTAGGCTTGGTTGATCGTTGTTGTAGTTCCGAAAGTGCATTTTCAGCTTCATCCATGGCAGCCATTCGAAACGCCTTGTCATGAACTACTTTTACCGGGTTGTAGCACAGGATATACCTTGTGTGCGCCTCTTTGTTATCATCCTCTTGGACAGTCGGTACCTCTAGGTAAGACAGGTTATCCTTCAACTTAGCGTAAGCCTGGACGTCCGTATACGTTTGCAACAAAGTATCACTGACGATCCGGCCCCGTTTATGATACCCAACAATATAGGGATACCCCGCTTGAGCTAACACAATGAGATTTTTGTCCGTCACCATTCCACGATCCCCAACAAAGACACATTGCTTTACGGTAAATTCCTCTTTCAAACGTTTCAGGATCTTCGGCACGGTATTTTTATCGGGCGTTCGCCAGAGAACACTTCATGTGTGATCGGAAGACCTTCCGGTGTCACCAACAATCTGAGTTCCACCTGTTCGAGATCTGGGCGATGGGTGCGAGTATGACCATGCTTAGCTATGGGACAATGATGCCCCGTGACATGGGTACTTGTCAAATCGTAAAGCACCAAAGACATTGTAAGTTGAATAAATCTGTGAGCCGATGATACAAGAAACGCTCAAGCTGTGGCTTGATATCCATGAGATAATCGAGGGCCCGAAAGAAATGCTGGAGTTGCCATTTGTGTGACACATCGGGCAGATAAATATCCTCAATAGTGTCGAATAAATGCATCTTGCTGGAAGGATCGATCAGTCGGTTGATGACCATGGCTTGTAAATAACCGGACACATCAAAGGTCACAGCGCGCTCTTTTAGGGCATCACGAATTGCCTTGGTTAAACCAAATTGATCCCACAAAAATTGAACCACGTAGGGAATCCCAAAATGTAACGTTGCTTTAGGATCAAAGTCATTAAGCGAACCCAAGACCCTATTTTGTAGGAGCGAATTGAGTTTAAAAATGATCTGCTCAATTTCTTTTTCGGAATACTCATCAATGTTGCCCAAGCTAGCAATACGGCGTTTTGTCACGGTTTTACCGTCCCGGTAGGACGTAGGTCTTACCATCGGCCTTCTTTGTGGATACAATTTGAGGAAACAACAAGCTCACCAACGCTCACTTTATTACCTACAATTGTACCAGTAAATATCAAACAATTAAGACAAATTTCAAAGAAATATGCGTATCGGTTTGACCTACATTTTTCAGCAAATGGCCAACTTTACGTCGAGAAAAACCGCTATTCATGCGGGTTTGAGGCTTAGAATTTTCGAATTGAAGGCGTTTCACTGTCAAGGATGAGATATACCTATGGAATGGGAAATAGTCATTGAATGTATGGAATTCGTGGATGCATAGGGTTTGTAACACTCGAAAAGAAGTTTTGTTATAGCCCCTTTTTCGTCATTTTTCACTTACTTCTTATTTAATGTACCTACCTTGCTCCAATGCTACTTTCCTTCTTCGACGTTGCACGAGCAACAATGCGATAGCAATAAGAATTACAATAACCTGAACAGAATGGAATAACATGTAGTCAATAGCTACAGAAGGTAATAATAGAACCCTCGTAAAATTTCACTGTTAGTTACCCGCGATAGTCTGAGCTATTGGAGGGGAGTAGTGGTAAGTGTGAACAAACAACTTACCAGGATTTGTTGTAAAGGTTAAGGTTTCTTCATCACGCTGGATTAATCCTGAGACAATGTAGCTTCTGGTAGCCGCATTGTTAACTGTATCTAATAAGACGTTATCTTTGAGAATTAATTTACAGTTTACACCAACATTGTCGGTCCCAAAATATTTCTCAAGGATGAGAAAATATTTCCATTTTTGTCAAAAATGATAACTGAAATTTGCGAAAGTTTATGTCGGAACTCCTCAAACTGATTAGCTGATGGGGGTTAGGATAATTGGCATGAAAATTGCAAATATTCAATTTTGTCAATTGGGCTATTGAAATAAGGGAGGGATAAAATGAATTTAAATTATACTCTGGATAGCGTACCAAAATTGATGAAACAGGAAAAATCTGTTACACATGGGGACAGGTGTTGTAAATTTTATCACTGGGAAAATGAGAAATGAAAAAATATTCTTAATTAAAGTAACGACTTAACTCAAAAAGTAACATGAGGTTAAGATATTTTATTGAAAGAGAGGAGGCTATTCATGGATTATCTTCCTTATTTAATTTCAGGTTTAGTTAGTGGAACAATCTTACTACTAGGATCAGTTGGGTTTTCACTTGTTAGAAGAATTGAGAGTTTCTTAAACATCTCCCATGGGCAAATTTTAACGTTAGGGGCATATTTAGGTTACACCTTCAATGTAACACTCGGTATTAATATTTATATCTCCTTTCTATTATCTACATTAATTACCACATTGGTAGGGTGGTTAACATTTAAAGTATTTTATAAGCCGATTCGAAATTATGGGAGCCTTTACTTATTATTCACTTCTGTTGGGGTTTCCTATATACTTCACGGATCGATCGAAGCTATTTATGGTGTGCAAGCGAAATCCTATAATGTGACATCATCTAAAGTCTTTGAAATAAACGGTTTTCCCATAATCTCAGGGACAGAAATGACAGTGATTATATTAGCTATAGCTAGCGTATATGGACTACATCTTATTTTAACTAGGACCTTGACCGGTAAAGCGATTAGAGCCATGGCTAGTAATTTGACTTTGGCAAATGCTAGGGGGATTGACACGGAAAAAATTGCTTCGATTGCTTGGTTAATTTCTTCGGCTTTAGGGGCTATGGCTGGAATTTTTTACGGTTTGATTGGAACTGTGTACACTGACATGGGATGGTCAGTTATTCTACTTATTTTATCAGCTGTAGTATTGGGGGGGATTGGGAGTCTATACGGGGTAATGATTGGAGCCATGATCATCGGTGTAGGCATGGATATGAGCGTAATAATTCTTCCAGCTGCTTATCGCCCTGCTGTCGCCTTTGCCATGGTTATTTTAGTACTGATCTTTAAACCACAAGGGATTTTGGGAGGTGAGGGCAATTAATATTGGAGTATTTATTGCGGGGATTGTTGTTTTGATGGGAATTTATACATTACTCGCCTTGGGTTTGAATATGAGGTTTGGCACGACTGGCTTAATTGATTTAGGCGTTGTGGCCTTTTTCGCAATTGGAGCTTATACCTATGTTATTTTAACAGCCCCCTCTCCGAATACTACGGATGCCTACATGTTTGGCTTTCATTTGCCAATGATCGTGGGCTTTATTGGATCTGGTTTGGTTTCTGCTATATTTGCTTTTTTAGTTGGATTACCCGCTATTCGCTTAAAAGGCGAATATTTAGCGATTGCTACTTATGCCTTTGCAGAAGTTGTTAGGTATCTGTTTACTAATGAAACTTGGTTGACTAACGGGGTAACGGGTTTTATTGGGCTAAGACAACCATTTCGCGAGCTGTTTGAATCTGCGGACTCTTACCAGTATTTTTATGCCTTACTTATCGTCGTCGCGGTTGGTTTTTTTTGGTTTCTATTCTCACGCCTTGATCGTTCGCCATTTGGTAGGACGCTTAAGGCTATCAGAGAAAACGAAGATGCTGCATTAGCAGCAGGGAAAAATATTGCGAAATTTAAAATGTGGTCATTCGTTCTTGGGGCTGCAGTGATTGGTTTTGCAGGATCATTTTATGTTTGGTATACAAGTTTGATTGTCCCATCCCTTTTTGTCAGTGAAGTGACCTGGATCGCTTGGATTGCCTTAACCATCGGGGGTACGGGTAATTATAAAGGAATGATATTAGGATCAGCCGTGATTGTAGGTATTCAAGAAGCGACAAGGTTTATGCAGGCTTCTGCGGAATTAGCTCCGATTATGGCTGCAAGTAGGTTTATTGCAATGGGGTTAATTTTAGTTTTAATCATTCGTTTTAAGCCCAAAGGAATTCTTCCAGAACGGAACGCGGTAGATTGAGGAGGTGAGGTTAGTGCTACTTAACGTTAATAGGGTGAGTAAGATTTTTGGCGGACTCATAGCAGTAAACGATGTCAGCTTAAAAGTTCAGACAAATTCCATCACGGGTTTAATCGGACCAAATGGTGCGGGTAAAAGCACTCTGTTCAATTGCATTGCTGGTTATTATCCTGCTACTAATGGGGATGTTTACTTTAAAGAGGAAAAAATTAGTCATTTACCAGCAAATAAAATTGCTACTTTGGGGTTGGCCCGAACTTTTCAGACTTCTCAAGGCTTTGCGCAAATGACAGTTATGGAAAATATGATGGTAATTCCGAAAGGCCAGAGAGGAGAACACCCTTGGTGGGGTCTGATTAACGGAAAGAAAGTCAAAGAGCAGGAAGAAGAACACCGAAACAATGCACTAAAGTTATTAGAGGAATTCGGATTACTAGAACGTAAAAATGATTTGATAGCTAACCTCAGTGCAGGTGAGGCTCGTATTGCTGAAATCGCAAGGCAGTTTATGCTAAATCCAGAAGTATTATTATTAGATGAACCTGCGGCTGGAATTAATCCGACCTTGCAGAATCAACTAGTAAAAATTTTATTAAAACTTCGTGCGCAAGGACTGACATTATTAATAGTTGATCATAATCTAGGCTTTATTTCAAGCTTATGTGATTACATTTATGTTCTGAACTTAGGTCAAAATATCGCGGAAGGCACACCTCAGGAGATTTTTAAAAACCCGAAGGTTATTGAAGTGTATTTGGGGGGGACAGCATGAGTTTATTAAAATGTAAGTCTGTAGAATCTGGTTATGGAAAAATACCTATCCTTCATGGAGTTGAACTCAGAGTGGAAGAATCTGAAATGGTAGCAGTCTTAGGACCAAACGGTGCTGGAAAATCTACTTTGATGAAAACAATAGCTGGGATATTACCTCTGATGAAAGGTCAGATCTTATTTAAAGAAGAAGATATTTCGCCACTTAAGCATCATGCTCTAGCAAGCCGAGGTTTAGGCTATGTTCCGCAGGAAAAAAACGTTTTTGCAGATTTAACAGTAGCAGAAAATCTAGAATTGGGAGCCTTTACGATTAAAAATCCAAAAGAAGCCATTGAAACCATCTATCATCGATTTCCGAAATTAAAAGAGCGTTGCAAACAAAAAGCCGGGACTTTAAGTGGAGGAGAAAGACAACTATTGGCTGTTGGTAGTGCATTGTTACTTAACCCGCGATTATTGATTCTCGATGAGCCAACATCTGGTTTATCGCCTCAAGCAACTGAAACAATGATTAATCTAATTAGCAAAATTAGGGATGATGGTACTGCAGTTATCTGGGTAGTAGAAGAAAGCCCTAAAGAAGTTTTGGCTCACGTTGATCGTGTCTATCTTTTGGAATCTGGCTTGGTACGAAAAGAAGGTTCAGGGGAGGGATTTTTAGAGGATGAAGAGGAATTCGAAAGGCTGTTTTTAGGTCACAATGTTAGTTAATCTAGAATGGAGGTGAATGGAGAACTTTGCTGTTAGATGCATATGTGGGAAAGTTTAAGTCCATAGCTCAAACTGTTCAGTTAAGATTAGATAATAAATCATGGGAGGATGAGAATGAATGTTAAACTTGCGTATGTCTAAGTACATAAAAAAATTTGGCATGCATAGTTTAGTTGTAATTTTATGTATTGGTCTTCTTGCCATATCGGGGTGCACTAAACAGACTAGTGGGCCTTCCGATACGGGAAAAACCACGGGAAGTACGAGTGCAAGTTCGAGTGGCGACATTCCAATCGGAATACTTACATCTTATACGGGCGAGATGGGGGCCTTTGGTAAACCTGTTTATAATGCTGCCAAGCTGGCAGTTGATCAAATTAATGCCGCTGGTGGAGTAAATGGCCGTAAGATCATGCTCTACACTGAAGATGATCAAAGTACGGTTGAGAGCGGAATTCGGGGAGCAAGAAAACTCATTACAGCTAACGGAGTAATCGCGATGCATGGAATGATCTCCGACGTTTTGCTGGCGATATGGGATTTTGCAAAACAAAATAAGGTGTTTATAGCCTCTCCCTATGCAGGAACAACAAAATTGGATAAAATCGGCGGGGACTATCAGTTACGAACTGTTCCGTCGGACTCTTTGGATGGTAAGGTAGCGGCTCAATCACTTTGGGACAAAGGATATCGTAAAATTGCTATCATGTTCGAAACCGCGGAAAGTACTACTTCGATTGGCAATGCAGTGAAAGAACAGTTTGAGAAACTAGGTGGCTCAGTCACAATGATTTTGCCTTTCCAGAGCCGACAATCAAGCTACTTGGCAGAACTAAAAAAGGTAGCTGATACAAATCCAGAAGCTGTTTGGTTGGGAACAGGGCAAGAAACCGCCCCAACTATTCTCAAACAATGCAAGCAACGTGATTATAAATGGCAGTGGATGGTTTCGAGCGACGTCGCTGTGCCTGAAATTTTCAAATTAGTAGGTAAAGATATTATGAATGGTATTCTTACTGAAATACCGGCGGGAGATAACACCAGTGAAGATTATAAGAAGTTTTCTTCTGAATATAAGGCTACATTTGGGAAAGAACCGGGAGGTAATTTTGAGGCGAATTCTTATGACGCTATGATGATTATGGCTTTAGCAATTCAAGCTGGTGGTAAGGCGGATGGAACTACCATAAATCAAAATTATAAGAAAGTAGCCAGCCCTCCAGGAGTTAAAGTTCACTCTTACAAAGATGCATTTGCTGAGTTAAAAAAAGGAAATGATATTGATTACGAAGGACCCTCTGGAGATTGTAACTTCGATGATCATGGGACTACATCTGGCAGCTTTAATGCCCTCATAGCAAAAGATGGTCAGTGGGAACAATTTAAATTCTATCCAGCATCAACATTTGAAAATTAGTTAACGGTATTATTTCGAAGGGGGTCTCAAAGTATTATCAGAGACCCCTACCGAAAAGCTAAAATGTGAGGTGATCAGTGTGGTACAAGCAGAAATCTACTTTAGACCTAAAAGCCTAGAAAAGGCCCTGAACTATTTAGACGAACATAAAGACGCAACATTATGGGCTGGAGGCACTGATTTGGTGGTTAAACTAGAACATAAAAAAGTTAGGGTATCCCAAATTATTGATTTAAAAAGCGTTAACGAATTAAATTTCATTGAAGATGCAGACCAAATACGGATAGGTGCTTTAACTACAATCCATGATATTGAGGTTTCACCGGTAATTAAAAGGGAATTCCCTTTACTTGCCGAAGCAGCTCATGTTTTAGGATCTTGGCAGGTACGGACTTTAGCCACTGTAGGTGGTAATTTAGTTACGGCTGCTCCTTCAGTGGAGACAGCTACGCCGATCTTGATTTTAGGGGGCACTATGATTGCCCAAAGTAAGAATGGTGATAGGATAATTCCAGCAAAGCACTTTTTTAAAGGGCCCGGAAAAACTGCCTTGATTCCTGGAGAAATTCTCAAAGAGATTCAATTACCTAGATTGCCCCTAGATTACCAAAGTATTTACCTGAAAGAAAGTTTAAGGCGATCAATGGATATTGCGTTAGTCAGTGTTGCCTGTGTTCTTAAATTAGATGGAGATAGATGCCAGGAAGTCCGCTTAGGTTTGGGAGCTGTTGCTCCTGTGCCGATGAGGGCGATAAAAAGCGAAGAGTCATTAACCGAGCAAATTATGAGCGCTGAGCTTATTGAAAAAGCAGCGAAAATTGCGGCAGACGAATGTCAACCGATTGATGATATACGTGCCAATGCCAGTTACCGGAGGGAATTGGTTCAAGTATTGGTAAAGAGGGCTTTAACATCCCTTTGGAAAGCAGGTGCAAAGTCATGAAAATGCAGATTACTTTAACGGTAAACGGAGATAAATATGAATTGTTAGTTTCCCCCCTAAGCAAATTAGTCGATGTACTTAGGGAGGAACTCGGTATTACTGGAACCAAAAAGGGCTGCGGGGAGGGTGAATGCGGTGCTTGTACTGTAATTATGGACGGGCAACCTGTGAGTTCATGTTTAGTATTAGCTCCTCAGGCAGATGGAAAATCGATCTTAACAATTGAGGGGCTAGAGAGTAGAGATGGGATTTTAGATCCTATCCAAGAAAGTTTTATGAAAAAAGGGGCTATACAATGCGGCTATTGCAGTCCAGGTATGATTTTGACTGCCAAAGCTCTACTGCTGGTTAACGAACATCCCTCTGAAGACGAGATTAGGAATGCTATCTCAGGTAACCTTTGCCGATGTACAGGTTATCAGAAAATTGTTGATGCGGTCCTCGATGTAACGGAAAAAGAGTAAGGAGGTGAACAAGTTGTCCGGAAATAACGAATTTAGCTATATAGGGAAGTCCGTCACCCCAGTTGATGCATGGGAGAAGGCTACGGGTAGGGCAATGTTTGTTACCGATCTTAAGCTACCAGGTATGTTGTATGGTAAGATCCTACGCAGTCCCCATGCTCATGCTCGGATTGTGAAGATCGATACCAGTAAAGCGCAAGCCCTTAAAGGGGTCAAGGCAGTCGTTACCTTTGCAGATACCCCACAAATAAAGTTCGGCCCCATGGCTAGCAATGAGGATTGGTACATATTTGCCAAAGATAAAGTGCGCTTTATTGGAGAAGAAGTTGCGGCAGTTGCAGCTATCGATGAAGAAACTGCGGAAGCAGCCCTTGATTTAATTGATGTTACCTATGAAATACTCCCCTCCGTATTTGATCTTGAGGAGGCCATGAATTCTGGTGCTCCCTTGATTAATGAGGATTGGCAGAAGAATATTGCTTCCGAAGCCCATATCGAACAAGGAGACATTGACACCGGCTTTGCCGAATCAGATTTAATTATTGAAGAGACCTTTTCCACAAGTCAGGTTTATCAAGCCTACATGGAAGCGATGGCGGTTATAGTTCGACCGGAAAAGGAAAAAGGGTTGACCATGTGGCTACCGATTCAAGTTCCAAATAAAGCACGCTTGATCTATGCTAAAGCTCTTGGAATATCTTCGGAAGATATTCGGGTAATCAAACCCTTTATCGGAGGAGCCTTTGGGGCTAAATTCGAAGCGAACCTCCACTTAGCTTGTGCTATCCTTGCTGAAAAAACCAAGCATCCGGTTAAAATAGTCAATACCCGTTATGAAGACTTTATTGCTGGAAACCCTAGAGTACCTATGCGATATTGGATCAAAATGGGGTTCAAGAAGGATGGAAAGATAACTGCAAAACATATGCGGATTATCGCTGGTAATGGTGCCAGGACAGTTTACGGCCCTGCGATTATGTCTACAGCTTGTATTCGGATTGACTCGTTGTATAATTTTGAAAATGTCAAGGCAGACGGTTTTGCGGTTTACACTAACACTATTCCGACCGGTTGTTTCCGTGGCTTCGGTAACTCTCAATCTATTTTTGTCTTGGAGTCGGTAATGGACATGGCCGCCGAAAAATTGGGAATTACACCAGAAGGAATCAGGAAACTAAACGTCATCCCAAGCAATTACGTCAACGTTCATGGTTGGAAAATTGGCACTTGCGGGTTAGTTGAGACAGTTGACAAAGCAGTTGAGGCTATGAAGAATAGGGCCAATGAAGATGTTAAACCCGGAAAATATAGGGGGATAGGTCTAGCTTGTACTAACCACGTTTCAGGAAACAGAGGATTTTTCCCAACCTTCGACGGTTCAGCTTCACTTGTCAGGATTGGCGAAGACGGCAAAATTATCTTGTACCATGGGGAGTGCGACATGGGGCAAGGCCAGGATACAGCTTTTGCCCAAATTGCGGCAGAAGCACTAGGAGCCAAACTAGCTGATCTTAGGGTGGCCTCGATTGATACTCAGATTTCCCCGTTTGGCCTAGGGTCTTATGCTACCAGGGGGACTACCGTCGGAGGGATGGGCGTCATAGCAGGGGCAAAAGCTGCGCAAAAAAATTTATTTCAAGCTGCAGCTGCGATGCTTGGGGTCAGTTCGGACGAATTAGTTGCTAGGGAAAGCATCATATATCTAAGAAACCAACCGGAGAAACGGTTGACTTTTTCAGAAGTTGCCAAGACATACGTTTTTGAACACGGGGGCGCCTCAATTATTGGTAATGGGTATTATATAACCGATACAGTGCCGCCTGACCCCAAAACAAAATACGGAAATATCTCTCCTGCTTACGTTTTCGGAACCCATATTGCCGAAGTAGAAATAGATGCGGAGACAGGGCATGTAGATGTCGTTAACTATTGGGCTGCTCACGATGTGGGCAGGGTTATCAATCCGACTCTTTTGGCGGGACAGGTTGAAGGCGGTGTAAGTATGGGCCTCGGGTGGACTCTAATGGAAGATATGTTAACAAGGGAAGGGCAAATTTTAAATGCGGGCTTTTTAGATTACCGAATTCCAGGGTCTAAAGATGTCCCACGCGTCCAGAGTATGTGGGTAGAACCAGTAGAACCTAATGGACCTTTCGGTGCTAAGGGAATAGGGGAACCTGCATTGAATCCGGTGCCAGCGGCAATTGCCAATGCAATTTACAATGCGATTGGTGTGCGCTTTAAAGAATTGCCGATAACGCCAGAAAAAATTTTAAGAGCGCTTAAAGAAAAGGAAAAATAAACTTGAATCAAGAAAGTTGGTACTTTCTATCAGCGAGGATGGAATTTGACAGCAGGGGTTGCTAGTATTGTTGATTTGTCCTGATTTCGAAATATTCATAGATTAATAATGTTTCTTTAGAAGGTGTTTAAATCATGTATCAAAAGGCGGATCAGGCTGGGTATTGGTTCAGGACCTAGTCTTGATTATGTTATGGAGAAGAAATACAATGTGAGTCCGAAGTCGACGCTTTGGAAATGGACTGTGGTTTAAGCTTTGAGAAGAGAAGAGAAGAGACTTGGTGCCGCGAGCCCGTTAGTCAGACGGAGCACATCGACCTGGTGCATCGCAGATTGTTGCTCCTTCGGGAAGCACGCAGGGCAGAATAACCCGTATTGGTTGTTGCACCAGCCATAAACAAAACCAGTCTAAGGAGAAGTTATGGTATGGAAGTCTTGCATGAACGTTGTTGCGGTCTGGATGTGCATAAAAAGAGTATCACAGCCTGCATCATCACTCCCAAAGGAAAGGAGATTCGAACATTTGCAACAATGACCCGGAACCTAATCGAACTGGTGGACTGGGTCAAAAGCAACCGCTGCTCCCATGTCGCGATGGAGAGTACGGGTGATTACTGGAAACCTATCTATAACCTTTTAGAACTAGAGGACCTCCAGCCGATGGTAGTCAATGCTCAGCACATAAAAGCAGTGCCTGGACGAAAAACGGATGTTAAAGATGCCGAGTGGATTACGCGTTTACTGCGTCATGGTCTGGTACAAGGGAGCTTTATCCCGAACCGGGAGCAAAGAGAATTAAGAGAGATCGTCCGCTATCGGCGAAGCATCATTGAAGAAAGAACGCGGGAAGTGAATCGTCTCCAAAAGGTATTAGAGGGAGGTAACATAAAGCTATCCTCTGTGGCTTCAAATGTTTCGGGTGTATCTGGGCGAAACATGCTGGAAACCATGATCAAGGGAGAGAAAGACACTTCAATTTTGGCGGATTTTGCTCAAAAGAAGCTAAAGGTTAAAAAAGAACAATTGAAACTTGCGCTAGAGGGACGACTCGGAGCACATCAATTGTACATGATAGAGAAACAATTGGCTCATATCGATTACATCAATGAACTAATGAGCGAGTTAGACGCTGAAATCGAGAAACGTATAACTCCTTTTACGGAAGACATGAAGTTATTGGATTCCATACTCGGAGTTGGAAAACGAACCGCTGAACAAATTATAGCGGAAGTTGGTACAGAGATGTCACGATTCCCTACACCTGGTCACCTATGTTCGTGGCAGGGATGACTCCAGGTCATGATGAAGCGCAGGGAAAAAAAGACGACTAAAACGCGTTTGCGTTGTAAGACCCGAAGATGGCCTCAAAGCCTAGCGAGGGTATTTTCGTAAGAAAAGACATCCTTTCCATATAAAACATCGCCTTGGGGTATCGAAAGAGGGTTTTCTTACAGCTATCGACGTTAAGTTTTTGGCTGACACCGGAGCTTACTTATCCTTCGGACCAGGAGTAGTTATTCGTGCGGTCGTACATTCAACAGGCCCATACCGGATTCCTCATGTAAAAGTTTTTGGCCAAGCAGTTTATACAAATAATCCTCCGAGTGGAGCAATGAGGGGATTTGGTGTTCCGCAAATCGCTTATGCAATTTGAAAGTCAAATGGATATCGCAGCGAAAATGCTGGGAATCGATCCTGTAGAAATACGTCGTATCAATGGTTATTGTGCAAATAATTATACTGCTACAGGTCAAGAATTGGAGAATCAATTAGCATATCTTGACACTCTACCTTCGCTAAAAACAGAATATCAGCGGGCGAACGAAGAAATAGCAAAACACGGGAAGAACGACATAGTTAAAAAGGGTGTTGGGGTGGCTTCAATGTGGTTTGGACCAGGGAAGACAGGCCTAGCGGATCAATCTGAAGTTTCTTAGAATTGCTTCCGATGGGAAAAGTCCGATTAGTAACTACCGCCGCGGATATAGGACAGGGTTTAGATACTGTAATGGCACAACTTGTTGCAAAAGCTTTGAATCTACCCTTTCAGATGGTTGAAGTAAGTTCTAAAGACATTTTCGATTCTCCAGATGGTGGCTTTACCTGTGCCAGTAGACAAACCTACAATACAGGAAATGCAGTATTAATGGCAGCAGAAAGAATGAAATCTGGTTTGCTGCAATGCGCATCGGAAATATTAAATCTACCAACTGACGAGTTAGTTATGGAAAATGGTTTTGTCAGTTCGGCACTTGATCAGAAAACTTCTGCTGGTTAGGCAGAAGTTTACGCACGAGGGATACCGCGCGCATACGGAAATTACTCAGCAAGTGTTAACACCCTTGGATAAAAATGGGCAAGGTGTCGGTTATGAAACCTATACATTTGGAACTCAAATGGCTGAAGTAGAGGTTAATGTGGAAATCGGGGAGGTAAAAGTGGATCGGATTGTCGTAGCTCATGACGTGGGAATCGCTATCAATCCCCAAAGTGTTGAAGGACAATTGGAAGGCGGGGTGATGATGGGCCTAGGAATGGCTTTAAAGGAGAAATATATTACAAATAAGAGTGAAAACTTCGAAAATTATCATATTCCGCAGTTAAGTGATGTTCCGGAGATAAAAGCAATTCATTTAGAGGTTAAACATGAACATGGACCTTTCGGAGCCGCTGGTGCAGGCAAATGCTCCTTAATACCGACAACATCAGCAATTAAAATGCAATATCTAACGCAATCGGGTATAGATTTTTCGATTTACCAGTGACTTCGGATAAAGTTAAAATAGTTCTTTCTGCTACTCCTCCCCAAGCTTAATACGAATGTCGTGAAGTTTAATCTCAACTAAGGTATTATGATCATCTTCAAAGGGGTAATTCAAGTAATTTTGAGTTATCCCTTTTTTATATCCGATACGAATGGAAAGGGAAAGAAGAAGGGATTGTCTCTCCTCCATATCGTTAAATGTAGTTTGCAGTTAAAACATAGTTTTAAATTATTAGGCATCATGGGCTATAAGTGTTGATTTAGTAGCAAGTTAATGTATAATTGTGGTATTCCCTAAAGTCTTAGGTAAAGACCATAGCACACGTCATGTGTATACCAAGGAATTCCGGATCGCCAAACTTTGAATAATAGTGAATAAATAATATTTTCACCTTTAAGGAGGAGATATCATTGACGCCAGAATTAGCCTCTGTAAAAGAATTTGTTCAACAAGTCGTAGAAGCGATTGCTGTAGCATTAAGTATAGATGTTATGGTATTCGATCCAGAAAGAACAATCTTGGCTGGTTCAGGTGTTACGAAAGCGGAAATTGGAACCATTTATAACGAGAACAGCTTGACTGGGTCAATTTTGGTATCTGGACATCCAATTATTACACGGGACTCCGGGCGCTCGGAAGAATGTAGACATTGTTATCGATATGGCACTTGTCTTCATTTAGCCGTAGTAGCATATCCGATAAAGATCGAGAGTGACGTTTTAGGTAGCTTTTGTCTAGTGGCAACCGATGAAAAACAGAAAAAACGTCTATTAACCGACGAAGAGGGTATGATGAAGTTTTTAGACAAAGCGTGTCAAATGATTGGCAGTGTGATTAATGAACGACGAGTTCAAGATCAACTAAACACAATACTTAAGCGTTACGATAACGTGGTCAATACCGTTCATGAAGGAATTATTGTGACTGACGAAATGAGTAAAATAATCCACTTGAATCGGTCTGCCCTTGAACTTTTAGGTATTACTCCTGAAGAAATTCTAAACAGACACATCACCAAAGTATTCCATGACTTTTCTTTAACCTTAGATGAGCTCGCAAAAAGAAATAAAATTGAAATCGAAATTACTTATCAGAAAGATACTAAGCACAAGAAAAAGTCTTTTTTGGCCACTGTCATGCCTATACTTGCTGAAGAGGGACTGGAGATAAAAGGCGCAACAATTTCGATGCGAAGCCTTAAAGAGGTGCATTCGTATGCAGCTAAACTCGTGGGTACTTATAGTAAATACGAGTTTAAAGACATAGTTGGACAGAGTGAGGAAATTGTTCGTGTTAAGAATAAACTGCAAAAGGCTGCCTTAACTGATTCAACAATTTTAATAAGAGGAGAAAGTGGAACTGGGAAAGAACTATTTGCCCATGCTGTTCACGGAGCAAGTTATCGCCGTAAGGAACCGTTCATTGCCATAAACTGTAGTGCCATCCCAGAAACATTAATAGAAAGTGAACTATTCGGGTATGAAGAAGGGGCATTTACCGGGGCAAAGCGGGGAGGAAAGCCAGGAAAATTCGAGTTGGCTGATGGTGGAACCTTATTTTTAGACGAGCTTGGGGATATGCCCTTGCACGTACAAAGCAAGCTCTTACGGGTTTTAGAAAATCATTCGATCGAACGTGTCGGAGGGATTGAGTCCATAACGACAAATGTACGGATTATTGCGGCAACTAATCGAAATCTAGAAGAGATGGTAGAAAGAAGCGAGTTTCGTGGTGATCTGTATTATCGACTCAGCGTCATCCCGATTTTCATTCCTTCTTTGAAAGAACGAAAACAAGATATTCCGCTATTTATAAGTTATTTTTTAGAAAAATATGGTTCAATAATGGACCGTCCAATACAACAACTTGATACTGCGACAATGGCAACTTTATTAAATTACAGTTGGCCTGGTAATGTACGAGAACTCCAAAACACTATTGAATATGCAATTAATATGAGCGAAATCGGTCAGGAAATTATGTTAGAACATCTTCCGCAGAAAATTCTTGCCATGGCAAATGTGAAGAACGAAGTGGAAGATGTAATGACGAAACAAATAATTACCAAAGAGTCTGATAAACAAACTAAGATAAAACTGAAGAACTTAGAAAAAGAAATAATAAAAGAGGCTCTAGAACGTTTTGATAATACAACCATCGGGAAAGAAATGGCTGCAAAGTATCTAGGAATAAGTATTTCGACTTTATACCGGAAATTAAAGGAAATTAGTTACTGAAATAAGAATTATCAATTAGGAATATTAATAGTTTAGTAAATTTTTCTATTTTGACATATGGCATAATATTTGCATGCTACCAATTTAAACAGCACCGAAGCTGAATAAATTGGGGAGGATGATAAAAAATGGGTAAACCAGAGTTAGAATTTTTTGATCATGATCTTAATATTGGTTGGCGTCAGGTCGAGGGAGCGTTGGATGGGATTATTGAGAAAATATTAAGCCTTGATCCTGAGACTGGCTCCTATACAAGACTTTTAAAATTTCCTCCAGGGATCACAACAAATGAAACCCTGATTCATGATTTTTGGGAAGAAGTTTACATTTTGAAAGGTAGTTTAACAGATCTTAAAAAGAAAGAGACATATATTGAAGGTATGTATGCGTGCCGTCCTCCTCAGATGACTCATGGTCCGTATAATATACCTAGTGGCTGCATGACCTTAGAGATTCGCACTTACGTGAAGTAACTTAAAGAATGAAACGTTATCAAGAAACCTGTAACTGTTAGCAATTATTGCAAACAGTTTTTTTTTTACATAGAGCAGGGATATTTGACTATTCCTAATAATAAGAAAAAAGAACCATTTTTATCAAAAATGATAATGATAATTGCGAGATAAGGCAAAATATGCTGATTATCAAGCTAATTAAGTTCCTAAGTAGTTGGTACGATATTTGCAATTCATGATATTGTACCATCCACAATTGATAACGAAAAGAGAGGATTGATCAACATGAAACCTGATTTGAGCGTAGAGGTATGGGGTAAGAAGTTTAAGAATCCAATTATTGTTGCTTCGGCAACTCCCACCAAGGATGCCAATTACATGAAGAAATGTGTCGATGCTGGAGCTGGGGGGCTTATTTCTAAAACAGTGACTTATGAAAAAGCTTTGCATCGTTACGTTTCACCTAGGTTTACAGTCTTGCACAAGAAAGGTTGGCCACACGCATTTTCAAATTATTCCGCTGAGTTCTTAGCGACGTATACTCCTGAAGAATGGATGCCAGAGATGGTAGAGACAAAAAAATATTGTGCAGAGAATAATACCGTTTTTATAGGCAGTATTTCCGGCGATACTTTAGAGAATTGGGGCAAACTTGCCAAGATGGTGGAAGAATCCGGAGCGGATATGATTGAGTGTAACTTTGGCTGTCCACACCCGCGAGATTTAGGTTATAAGAGTGGACAAGAATTAGGCAGTGATCCAGAGGCGGCAGCTCAAGTTACTAAGATCGTTGTCGAGGCGGTCAAAATTCCGGTAATTATTAAACTGACAGCAGAGGCTGTGGATCCAGTTTATGTCGCGAAAAGGGTTGCCGCAGAAGGGGCTAGCGGTGTTACCGTCCATAATAGGTTCCCAGCTCTGGACATTAACATTGAAACGGGTCGGCCACTCTTACATTCTACGTTCGCGGGAGTAGGTGGTCCTTGGATGCGCCCGATTATGTTGAAGTGGGTTGCGAAGGTTGCGAAGTCTCTGGACATTCCAATCTCCGCTACCAATGGAATTTGGACGTGGGAAGATGTTGTTAAATCAATTATGGTGGGGGCATCGACCGTTCAGACTTGCACGGCGATTATGTATGGCAGCAAACAGTTCGGCGTTATCCAGGACTTTATTAAAGGGTTAGAAGATTTCATGGGAGCTAAGGGGTACAACAGCATTGCGGAGATGCGGGGAATTACCTTGAATCAGCTAAAAACGTGGGATTTAGTGGATCGAGAGAGTCGATTCCTTTCAGAAGTAAATCCGGATAAGTGTAACGGTTGTAAACTCTGTGTAAACTGGTGTTTCTATGGTGCAATCACCATGGAGGACAAAAAGGCGCAGATTGATCGCACTAAATGTGATGGGTGCGGCTTATGTCCCTCACTTTGTCCCAGAGATGCAATTACTTTGGATGGACTTGGACATAGCTATTTAGGTAATTTCCGTTAATTGTTAAACTAACTGATTAAGTAATTATAGAAAGTATTCTCATACGATGAATGATTTAGGGGGTATCACCTTGAAAGTATCTTCTATACAATTTCTAATCAAGGATGATGAAAATAAAGAACAGCGATTAAATCGTATGTTGGAAAAAATAGATGCCTGTCGTGGCTCCCAGTTAATTATTATGCCGGAAATCTGGAAGACAGGGTATTTCAATTTTGATAGTTATGAAGCAGAAAGTGAAAGTTTAAATGGGGAAACCGTAACACTAATTGCAGCTAAAGCAAGAGAATTGCAAGCCTATATTATGACTGGGAGTTTTGTCGAAAAGGATCAAGGTAAACTGTTTAATACTAGTGTTCTCTTAAATCCCCTAGGAGAAATAATTGCTACTTATCGGAAGATCCATCTTTTCGGGTATGGCTCTGAAGAGGCCCGTGTTCTTACTCCAGGTTCCCAAGTAGTAACGGTAGGGACCGAATATGGAACTTTTGGTTTGGCTACCTGCTACGATCTTAGGTTTCCAGAATTGTTCCGGAAAATGCTGGATCAAGGTGTGGATTTTTATCTAATTGCTTCAGCGTGGCCCTATCCTCGTCTGGATCATTGGCGGACACTCAATCAGGTTAGAGCGTTAGAAAATGAGTGTTATTTAATCTCCGCTAACTGTGCAGGTATAAATAAAGGCAAACAATATATGGGTCACAGTGCTATCGTGGATCCTTGGGGTGTTATCATTGCAGGCGCAGGCGATGAGGAGGTTATCATCACTGCAGAGATTGAAGCTTCCGAGGTTAAGCGGGTTCGGGAGATTTTTCCTCCGGTGAAGGATAGGGTAATCTTTGATTAAAACCAAACGATTATTATTTTCGAAAACATTAATATTTATCACATTCCTTATATCGCTCACAAAGCAACTGAATAATGCGTTCAAAAAAAGGAGGGGCGTTTATGACTAATTTTACTTTCTTTATTAATGGGGATCCAGAGCAAAAATTAGAGTTTATGACTAAACGAATCCTTAATGGTGGTTTCATTGGTCGGAATCAAGAACAAGTTAAAAAACACATTCAAGAGCTTGCGGAATTAGGCGTTCCCGCACCTAAGGAAACACCCGTTTTTTACCCTCTTCTTCCAAATAAGTTGACAACAAACCAAGAGTTAGAAGTAGTTGGAACAGGAAACTCTGGAGAAGTAGAATTTGTACTGCTCTATACAGCAGAAGGACTATTTGTTGGGGTGGGTAGTGATCATACCGACCGTGATTTAGAGAAGTCGAGTATTCTTAAATCTAAACAGGTTTATCCAAATATTATGTGCCCAGATGTTTGGAGTTATGACGATGTTATTGATCATTGGGATGAGCTAGAGATGAGAAGCTGGCTAGGTTCAGCTAAAGAAATTCTATATCAGGAAGGCACCTTAGCCCAATTGATGAGACCAGAGGATTTGAGGGAGCGGGCGGAGTCTTTAATTGCAGGAGAGCTTCAAGGAACCGTGCTATTTTCCGGAACGCTAGCAACACTTGAGGAACTAAGATTTAACGAATACTTTAATATGGAATTACTAGATCGCAAAAGGAATAAGAAGCTGACTTATTCTTATAAAGTTCAGCCTCTAAAGTGGTTTAAAGGAGAACTGGAAGGCTAATGATTTGGCTATAAATTAGTTTATTTAGTGATAGCGCGATTTTTGTAGGCCAGGATGGTTATTTAGCAACGATTATTATTTTTCGACAAATTTTAGGGGAGGGTAGGGAAAAATGTCACAAGTTATAAATGTGGTAATTCTTATAGATCCAATTCGATGCAAAAAATGTGGACTTTGTCAAGCATTTTGTCCGCAAAAAGTCTACACTTTAGCAAAAGACGGGACACCGCTTGTAACTAGCCCAGAAAAGTGTACCAACTGCCGCCTGTGCGATCTGCGCTGCCCTGATTTCGCGATAACCTTGGAGGTGTTAACGTGATCAGACCACTTGGAGTACAATTCATGCAAGGAAATGAAGCTTGCGTTTATGGGGCTCTGGATGCAGGGGCAAGGTTTTACGGGGGTTATCCAATTACACCTTCCTCTGAAATAGCAGAACTTTCAGCTGAATTATTACCGCAGTTTGATGGTGTTTTCCTTCAAATGGAGGATGAAATTGGGAGTATTGCAACAATCATTGGTGCTTCTGCTGCTGGTAAGAAATCCTATACCGCGACAAGTGGCCCCGGATTTTCGCTTATGCAAGAGAATTTAGGGATGGCCATCTATGCCGAGGTTCCTATAGTACTTATTAATATCCAGCGAAATGGACCTAGTACAGCTCTTGCCACGCGCCCGGCTCAGGGAGATGTGATGCAGGCACGTTGGGGCACGCATGGTGACCACCCAATCATCGTTTTGTGCCCGGATTCAGTCCAAGAATGTTATGACCTAACCATCCGTGCATTTAATTTAGCAGAAAAGTATCGGATTCCGGTAATCTTACTGGGTGATGAAGTTATCGGTCATATGCGAGAGAGCTTAACTATTCCAGAACTAGATAAGTTAGAAATTATAAATCGTAAAATGCCGAGTGAACCCGTTGAGGGATTTAAACCATATAAAACAGAACAAGATGATATCCCTGCTATTCCCCCTTATGGAACAGAGTATATTGTGCATATTAGCAGTTCTTGTCATGATGAATCGGGTTATTCCCATAATGCTCCTCAAACAGCAGATAACTTAGTACGGCGCTTACATCGAAAAATAGAAAACAATAAGGCTGATATCGTCCAGGTGGAATGGTTTGGCCCTATTGATGCAGAGGTTAGCATTATTGCTTTAGGAGTCGTATCACGTTCTGCCAAACAGGCTGTGATAGATGCCCAAAAAAAGGGGCTCTCTGTAAACCTTTTAAGGCTGATCACTCAATGGCCTTTTGCTGATGATGAAGTTAGGGAAGTACTAAAGAAAGCCAAGGCAGTTATCGTACCTGAACTTAACTTGGGACAAGCGGTTCAGGAAGTAGAGCGCCTTAATTCGTTTAATACCCCCGTTTATTCACTTTCTCGGATCGACGGTGAAATTATTACCCCTACACAGATCGCTGAGAAAATTGAGGAGGCGTTATACAAATGTCAGCGCGACTTTACCAAGAGTATTTAGAAAATGGCAAGTTACCTCACATGTGGTGTCCAGGCTGTGGAGATGGCATCATATTACGCGCTTATACCGAAGCTTTAGCAGAACTAGACCTTGCCCCAAAGGATGTTGTCTCTGTGACCGGAATTGGTTGTTGGGGAAAAGCAGATGACTATTTATCCACTCAGGCCTTTCACGGAACCCACGGCCGTGCATTAGCCTTTGCCACTGGTATAAAATTAGGAAATCCTGATTTAACGGTTGTCACCTTAATGGGAGACGGAGATGCCGTCACAATAGGCGGAAACCACTTTATTCATGCTGCTCGTCGCAATATCGACCTTACTGCCATAGTTGCAAACAACTACAACTATGGAATGACAGGAGGACAGTATTCAGCTACCACCCCTTTAGATAGCAAAACCACTACTTCACGAAAAGGGACAGCTGAACCGGGGTTTGATGTCTGTTTGCTCGCCGAAGCTGCTGGAGCGAATTTTATAGCAAGGACAACAACTTATCACGTTGGTGCACTCAAAAACCTTATAAAAGAGGCAATAACCCACAAAGGATTCAGTTTAGTCGAAGTTATCAGTCCCTGTACTACTTATTTTGGCCGATTCAATGGTCAACCCAGTACTTTGAGCATGTTCAATTTGTTAAAAGACAAAGCGATTCCCATCCAAAAATACCGAGAAATGTCAGTTCAAGAACAAGAAAAGTATTTTGCCATTGGTACCTTGATCAAGAGAGAAAGGCCTGACTTTTATACCACGTATCGTCGGATTAATAGTGGTAGCGAAACAGCAGGGAGGAAAGAGTAGATGGCAGAGAAAACATGGCAAATCGTTTTAGCGGGTACAGGAGGCCAAGGGTTAGTTTTAGGTGGGGTAACCTTAGCCAAAGCCGCGGTTCTAGAAGGAAAAAATGCCGTGCAAACTCAAACCTATGGAATTCAATCACGGGGAGGGTACTCTCAGTCTGAGGTGATAATCAGTGATGAAGACATCTATTTCCCTAAGTGTGATCGGCCGGACTTAGTGCTCGCTTTGAGCCAACAAGGATATGATCGCTATAGGGGTATTGTATCGGATGAATGTATTATTCTTTATGATCAAGATACCGTAAAAAATAATAATCGGTTACACGATATTGGGTATCCATTTAGTGCTAAAATAATGGATTTAGGAAATGAAAAGGCGATTAATTCTTTGTTTTTAGGCAGTGTTCTGAAACTTTGTCCAGTCGTTGCCAAAAAAAGTCTTGCTAAGGTTTTGGAGAATTCATTACCTGCTAAGATCTTAGTCGTCAATTTAAAGGCCTTGGACTTAGGGTACGAGGAAATTAGTTGAGGCCTTTTCTAATTTCTAAAGTACGAAAGAAGGGAGGCTTAGTTCGTAAATTTATTGAAAATTTAAAAAATTGTTTTTATTTTAAATTGAAAATCTAATTAATGGTTAATTTTAAAAAGATTTAATAAAAGGAGTTGTTTTTAATGTCTACATTGACATTGGAAAAACTAACTGGTCGTATGGAAAGGTTACCCTTTTCGAAAATCCATAAGAAAGTATTTTCACTTGCAGCAATGGGTTATCTTTTTGATGCTTATGATGTGGCATTGTTGGGTTTCATCATGCCATTAATGTCTAAAGAACTACATTTGACCCCTGTACAAATAGGATTTACGTTTAGCATTGGATTGTTCGGTATGTTGATAGGGGCGCTAATTGCTGGAACCTTAGCGGATAAATTTGGCAGGTTGAAGATATTCCAGTATACTCTTTTGACCTTTGCAATAGCCACTGGTTTAACAGCGTTTGCACCCAATTACACAATACTTCTTGTTTTACGCTTCATTACAGGTTTGGGACTTGGTGGAGAACAACCTGTCGTATTTACCTTTTTGAGCGAAATGGTTCCTAATGAATATAGGGGTAGAGTAAATGGTATGACTGAGGCAATGTGGGGATTTGGTACTTTACTTGCTGCAACTACGGCTTTCTTTGTTCTGCCGGTATTCGGATGGCGCATGACATTTGCTTTTGGTGTGCTTCCCGCAATATTGGTTTGGTTCTTTAGATTAGGAATTCCAGAGTCACCGAGGTGGTATATGATTAAGGGTCAAATTGATAAAGCTGAACAGCAGCTAATAATGATTGAAAAAATAGTCGAGGGTGAAAAGGGTCCATTGTCTGAGCCGCAGATAGTAGCTCCTATTACATTACTTACAGGTTACAAGCATGCAGCTTTAATGAAGCCAGTATTTCTTAAACGCTCGGTTGTTTTGTGGGCATTATGGTTTTTTTCAATGTTCGGTTTTTGGGGTGTAACTTCATGGATGCCTACTTTGATTAAACAAGCAGGATACTCTCTGTACGCATCGATCGGTTTCGTATTTATTATGAATCTTGTGTGGGTTCCTAGTGGGATTGTATCATCCATTCTAATGGATAAAATTGGGCGAAAGACACCTCTGACAGTATACCTGGTACTTGGCGGAATTGTTACCCTTTTGTACGGTTGGGTTTTGGCTAACCATATTGGGGGAGTTGCGGCCCTCTTAAGCTGTGGAATGGCAGTAATTTTTTGCATGGCAGGCGCCTTCCCAGTTATTTTTGCGTACACCCCAGAGAATTATCCAACTGAAATTCGGGGAACTGGTACTGGAACGGCGAATGCGTGGGGGCGAGTTGGAGGTATTCTAGCTCCCACTATTGTTGGATTTTTATATCCTATAATTGGACTAACATATACATTGGGAGTTGTGGCTGCGGCTTTTGCACTTGGTGGAGTGGTAATGGCACTATGGGGAATAGAGACAAAAAATAAGATTCTTGAGGAAATTTCTAATGTTAATTTTACTGCTAATGTTTGATGACTTGAAAGAAAGCATTAGAAGTTAGAGGATTTTCCGATATGTGTTAAGGACTAAGCGAAAAAGGGGGATAAAAATGGGAATTCATGAGATTCAATTCAGGATTAATGGTCGACCAATTAAACTTTTGGTAGACCATAGTAAGACTTTGCTTAATGTGTTGAGAGATGATCTAAGGTTAACAGGAACTAAAGAAGGGTGTAAAGAAGGGGTATGTGGAAGTTGTACCGTTTTAATTGATGGCAATCCTGTAAATTCGTGCAAGTTACCTATTGAGCGAGTGGCAGGGAAAACGGTTGTTACTATTGAAGGAGTTGGTACCAGAGACAATCCTGATGCCATTCAACGTGCCTTTGTCGAGGTAGGAGCGGCTCAATGTGGTTTTTGCACGCCAGGGATGATTCTTACTGCTAAATCAATCTTAGACAAGAACCCTAATCCATCACGAGAAGAAGTACGTCAATCCATAAAACGTACCCTCTGTCGTTGTACTGGTTATAAGAAGATAATTGATGGAGTAATGCTCGCTGCTGATTTGCGGAGGGAACCAACTATCATTAGAGATCGAGATGTCAGTGAATACCGCTTAGGAGGCAGCATTCCGCAGTTAAACTCCTGGGAAAAAGTCACCGGCAACTTGAGATTTTCCCAAGACATTTATTTAGAGGACATGTGTCATGCTAAAGTTCTACGTAGCCCACATTTTCATGCCTTAGTAAAAAACATTGACACCAGTGAAGCGGAAGCTATGCACGGGGTAGTTGCCATAGCTACAGCTAAGGACTTGAAAGGTCCTAATCGGGTCAAATATATTTTCCATGACTTAAGGGTGGTTGCCGACGAAAAGGTCAGGTATTACGGTGAACCTGTGGCGATTGTAGTTGCCCGTACTGTAGCAATTGCAGAAAAGGCCCTTGCAAAAATCAAAGTAGATTACGAGGTACTGCCAGTAGTAACCGACCCCTTTGCAGCGCTTGAAGTGGGAGCACCTGAAGTGCAGGAACAGGATTATCCTGGTAACATGCTCATGTACCAAAACTTGGTTCAAGGTGATATTGAGGAAGGTTTTAAAGAAGCTGATATCATCGAAGAAAATACGTTTACGACTCCTGCAAATATTCATGGTTACCTTGAACCCGATTCTGGTTTGGCCTACTTCGACGAAGAAGGACGTGTCGTAATTTATGCCTGTGGTCAGGCTCCCCACTACCATAGGGATGAGGTGGCACGGGTTTTGGGTTTGGGTACCGATGAAGTCCGTGTGGTTGAAGATGGTACTGGTGGCGGCTTTGGCGGGAGAATAGATCCATTTGTGCAAGTACTTTTGGGTTTAGCCGTGTACAAGGCCAAGTTACCAGTGAAGCTTCAGTTTACGGCTGAGGAAAATTTTATTGGTATTCCAAAAAGACATCCCTTTACGATTAAACTCAAAACTGGTGTACGTAAAGATGGAAAGATTGTTGCCCATTACGGTGAAATCGTGGGCGATGCAGGGGCCTATGCTTTAGCAAGCCCGGGAGTCTTAATGCGGGCCATAGTCCACTCTTATGGGCCGTATGAAATTCCAAATATCAAGGTGCTTGGCAAGATGGTATTAACCAATAATACTCCTACTTCTTCGATGCGGGGGTTTGGGGTCTCTCAAATGTGTTTTGCAGTAGAAACGCAAATTAACCGGATTTGCCAGAGGTTAGGTATGAACGTTCTGGATTTTGCCAAGCTTAATGGTTTTAAACAAGGTACGATAACCGCAACTGGACAACTCATTAAAGACCCCCCGGGTTATCTGGAAGTTATAGAAACCATTGAAAACCATTGGGCTAAAAAAGTCGATAAAGCCACTGACCCGGATAAAACTGCTAACCTCCCTCCTCATATTAAACGGGGTAAGGGATTTGCCACTACTTGGTATGGGATTGGCAAGACGGGATTACTTAATTTATCTCGATGTAATGTAGAGATCACTAAGCAGGGGACATTAATACTCAAAGAAGGAGCTGCGGAGATTGGTCAAGGATCAACGACTGTTATGGCCCTGATTGCTGGGGAGGAATTGGACCTCACTCTAAATAAAATACAAGTAATTGCTGCTGATTCACTGCTTACACCTGACTCAGACCTTACTTGTGCCAGTAAGCATACGTTTTATACCGGAAACGCGACTCTATTAGCTTGCAAAGAACTTAAGAATAACCTCTTTGCCGCGGCTGCAGTAGAGTTAAAGGCGGAAGCAACAGAACTCCAGACTAAAAACGGGTTAGTGTTTGTTAAAATACATCCAGAGAAAGCCTTGAGCTTCGGCGAACTGCGCCAACGCGGTTACGAATTGACCGGATTCGGGGAATTTATAGTTCCGCTTGACCTGTTAGACCAGGATACCGGTCAGGGTACGTTATATGTAGTATTCACTTACGGAGCTGCTGTTGTGGAAGTAGAAGTTAACACCGAAACTGGCGAAGTCAAGGTGCTTAACTCTGCAGTGGCTTTCCAGTGTGGACGTGCTATTAATAGGCTGGCGATGGAAGGTCAAATGGAAGGCGGGGTTGCCATGGGTGTGGGCTATGCTCTAATGGAGGAATATATACCTGGAAAGACCAAGAGTTACAAGGATTATCGGTTGCCCCGCTCTACCGATGTTCCTTTGGATATAAGCACCTATGTTGTTGAAATTCCTCAGGGTCCAGGGCCGTTTGGTGCTATCGGTATGGGTGAGGCAGCTCATTTTCCCCAGGCACCTGCCATTATTGCTGCGATACATGATGCGTGCGGCATTTGGATTCATGATTTGCCAGCTAAGCCACAAAGAATTTTAGAGTCTTTAAGTCGGAAGGTCTAGTAAATATTGAAGGGTTGCGATGGCTTAAGGGTGGCTGGATCTGGTCTCCCTTAAGCATTATTAAGCGAAATAATGGGGTGAAGAGTTGATCACTGCATACGAAAGGGTCTTTAGCATAAGTGAGGCAGTTCAGGCTTTAGAAACATATAGACCATGGGGGAGAATTCTAGCCGGTGGCACAGACCTTTTACCTAAAAACAGGCTTAATAATAACATATCAGTTCCGCTAGTTTTTGTAGATATTAAGCGGATTCCCGAACTCAAGGGAATATACTTGGATAATAATTGGCTTGTGATTGGCTCCAACACAACTTTAAATGAGTTAATAATAGACAAACTGGTACAAACTTATGCTCCAATGCTAGCCCAAGCTGGCTCAAAGGTAGGTTCATCAGAAATTAGGAATAGGGGAACGGTTGGGGGCAATATTGGGAGTAAGAATGCTAAGGCTGATTTACTAATACCTCTAATAGCTTATGGAGCTGTGGTAGAACTATATAATCTGGCGGGAAAACAAGAGTTATTACTGGAAACACTATCTCCGGAAATAATTAGATTGTTTGGAAGCGAGAAAGTCCTTGCCAAGGTTAAGGTTCCCTTGGCTAAATCTGTTAAATGGGCTTACAATCGTTGGACTAAAGAAAGCATGGGACGGCCATTTGTCAGTGCCATGGTAGGAATTGAACAAATCAATGAGGGAGATTTCTGTCGATTGATCACTGTACTGGGAGGAACTGGTCGGTGGCCTAGAAAGGTAGAAATGGTTATAAAAGCTGATTCAATTTTAGATCAAGAAGAATCTACTGCGATGGTAAAACGTATTGTAAATCAGACCATCCCCATAGATAAGGATGAATATTGGCTACGGATAGCTCAAGTAGTGTTATCTAAAGGAATCAGTGATCTAGGCGGGTGTAAGCTATGAACTATAGGATTCGATTGGTTGTGAATGGTTTTGACTACGAAAGTGACGTTAAAGCCAATGAGACATTATTAGATTTCTTAAGAAATCAATTGGGCTTGACTGGGGTTAAAAAGGGATGTGATGGAGGAGAATGCGGGGCTTGTGTAGTACTGATTAACGGCCAACCCGTAAACGCTTGCCTTGTATTAGCAGTTGAGTTAGACGGGGATGTAGTAACAACAATAGAAGGGTTAGACGATGAGGATTCTCGCTTGATCCAAGAGGCTTTTGTTGCTGTTGGAGCAGTTCAATGTGGATTTTGTAGTCCAGGAATGGTCATAGCTACTAAAGGTCTGTTAGATGTAAATTCAGCCCCCACCCAAGAAGATATTAACCAAGCTATGGTGGGGCACCTCTGTCGATGCACTGGCTATTCACGTACTGTAACTGCAGTTCAGGATGCTGCCGATCGACTAAAAGCCCGTCGACTAAAACAAACTATTCTAGAAGAGGAGGGATAAGTTTGTCCGGAGACTTAATCGGAAAAAGTATTCCTATGATTGATGGCTTGGCTAAAGTTAGTGGCAAACTTACTTTTACCTCGGATTTGGAACTACCTGGGTTATTGTATGGTAAAGTCTTGCGCAGTCCTTTGGCACATGCCAAGATTTTAAACATTGATACCAGCCAAGCTAAGAAATTAACGGGCGTTAGAGTGGTCCTAACGGGGCGAGATCGATTGTATCCTTATTATTCGGTTGCAGGTCAGTCGGTTTTGGATGAGCAGCTTTTGGCAGGGGAAAAAGTGCATTACGTAGGTGACGAAGTAGCCGTTATTGCCGCCATAGATCCTGATATTGCGGCTGAGGCTCTGCGGCTAATAAAGGTTGACTATGAGGAATTGCCTGTCCTGCTTGATCCCCTAGAAGCTATGAGAGAGGGAGCTCCTCTGATTCACCCTGATCAACAAAGTAATGTTCCCTATAAAATAGAGTTTTCTCGCGGCAACTTACTACAAGGATTTAAGGAGTCAGCAGTCATTGTAGAGGATTCATTTAGCACACCACTACAGTATCATGGTTATCTTGAACCCCATGCAGCAGTAGCCCAGTGGGATGCTAGGGGGCGTGTTACTCTATGGATTCCTATGCAATCCCCTACTTTGGGGAGGATCACTTATTCTAAGGCTTTAGGAATTTCGGAAGACCAAGTACGAATTATACAGATGCCTATTGGTGGGGCATTTGGGGGTAAGCTGGAATATAAACTGCATGTTCTGTGCGCTTTACTGGCAAGAGAAGCTAACCGACCGGTAAAGATGATCAATACTAGGGAAGAAGATTTCTTATCAGGTCTGCCACGTGTCCCCATGCAGATTCGAATGAAGCTTGGCGTGCGAGCGGACGGAATTCTGGCTGCTAAGGAAACGGAAATTGTTGCAGATAGTGGTGCTTATGTTAATTATGCTCATGGGATATTGTTAAGCGCTTGCCACAGACATGACAACCTCTACCGGATAAACAACCTTCACACCAAAGGATTTTTGGTTTATACGAACAAATTAGCGACTGGTTGTTTTAGGGGGTTTGGCAATCCCCAAGTTCATTTCGCGTATGAAAGCTTACTGGACATGGCTGCCGAAAAGCTTAGTATGGATCCAGCCGAACTTCGACTGAAAAATGCCATTCAGGCTGGAGATACAACTCCCCATGGCTGGAAGGTTTTAAGCAGTGGTTTGAGCGACTGCATTCGTCAAAGCACTAACGGTGCTGATTGGAACACTAAACGTCAACAGAAACAGGAAAACAAGAGATTTGCTCGGGGAATTGGGCTAGCCTGTTGTCTCCATGTGTCGGGAAACCGTACCTTTCTACCCTATTTTGATGGTGCTTGTAGCGATATTCGTATTAACGAGCAGGGTAAAGTAATCGTCTTTGTGGGTGAAACGGATTTGGGTCAGGGAGCTCTGACTACTTTCGCCCAAATTGCTGCTCATGAGTTAGGGGTGGACATATCTGACGTTACAGTATCTTACGTTGACACTGATACCAGCCCTCATGGGTTGGGCACTTTTGGAGACCGAGCAACCACCCTCGGCGGTAATGCAGTGAGGCTGGCGGCTATTGATGCTCGAGTAAAGTTATTGACTGTCGCAGCCGCAGTACTTAAGACCGAAAAAGATGAACTAGATATTAGTAAAGGGATAATAAGCAGCGTTACTAACTTAGAGAAAAAAATGACAGTTGCTGAGGCAGCAAAATTTGGTTGGGCTCAGTTGGGTGGGGGGCTTATAACTGGACAGGGGGTTTATATACCGCCCGATGTCAGTATGGTTGATCCACAGACTAAGTATGGTAATATTTCCTGTGCCTATCCCTTTGCGGCTCAGGTAGCGGAAGTAGAAGTGGATAGGTTAACTGGAACGGTTAAAGTTCTTAATATGGTAGCTGCCCATGATTTGGGTAAAACCCTCAATCCACTTTTGGCGGAAGGCCAAGTGCAAGGCGCTATAGCTCAAGGAATTGGCTATACGCTCATGGAAGATATGGGAATGAAAAAAGGTATTGTCTTTAATCGAAATTTCGAAAAATATAATATGCCTCGAATTACGGACGTTTCTCCAATCACAACTATCTTTGTCGAATCGAATGACCCTAACGGCCCTTATGGAGGGAAGGGTTTGGCAGAACCCGCATTAACGCCTACGGCACCGTCAATTGCCAATGCAATATTCAATGCAGTGGGGGTTAGGATCAAGGAATTGCCGATTACGCCGGAAAAGATCTTAAGGGCAATGGAAGATAGTAATATATGATTTAGAAAACTGAATCTATCGGCTGACAGGCCCTTTTGCCTGTATAAAAGGAAAAGGGCTTGTGTAATCTCAGAATCAGCATTGGGAGGTTGGTATAGATAACGTAAATTAACGAAATAACGAAGACATATTGAAAATCTTGTTATGGTATATAAAAAAGCCTTATAGTCGAGATCGAACTAGTTCCTGACCGTTTCTGTTTTACAGAATCCTAATAAAAATTTTTTGGAAAAGCTCGATTACCTGTACTTGTACAAGGAGGTATGTTTAAAGCCTTGTACGTTCTAAAGGAAGAAGCTAGAGGGGGATAAATTTTAAAGTTATCTTTGAAAACTTATAACGGGAAAGGTTGATACATATGATCGAGTTCTATTCTGCTGTAAACCAATGGATGAAAGACAATCGTTTCGGGGTCACGGGTACCATTGTCAGTAGCCAATCTGATCGTTGTTTCACAGGAGCTAAATTTTTGGTTGACGGGACAGGGCGGTATATCTTGGGCCAAATTGATTCAGAGATAATAGCTTTACTGAATGAATCTATTCAGGACGTTCTACGTGCGAAAGCTTCAAAAGTTGCTAATATAATCTACATCAATGATTCTATTAAGGTTTTCCTTGATCCCATTTTACCCCAACCTCGTTTGCTTATTTTAGGTGGAGGACATATTGCGGTACCCTTGACAGAAATGGGTAAACTGCTTGAATTCCATGTTAGCGTTGTTGATGATCGCTTATCCTTTGCAAACCCAACTCGTTTTCAGTCCGCTAATCAAGTACTATGCCAGGATTTTGAGAAAGCAATTCGTGAATTTCCTTTTGATACAAATACGTATGTGATCATTGTGACGCGTGGGCACCGTCACGACAAAACATGCCTAGCCGAAGTTTTGAGGAGAAAAGAATCAGCTTATATCGGAATGATCGGAAGCAAGAGAAAAGTTGCTGCCTTGATCGAAGATTTGAGCGAGGAAGGATTTACTGAAGAAGAATTAATAAACGTCTATGCACCTATCGGCTTGGATATTGGGGCGCAAACTCCGGCAGAGATTGCAGTAAGTATTATTGCAGAAATTATTATGGTACGTCGCTATGGGTACAGTCATGGACTGAAAACACAACAAGGAGGTATGAACAATGGATAGCAGGGTACTTGATGTCATTATGTGTTTAGGAAAAGATGAACAAGTCGCCTTAGCAACGCTTATTACAACTCGAGGGTCGACCCCTCGTAAAGCAGGCGCCCAAGTCTTGTTCTTTCGTGACGGGCAAACGGTAGGAACGATTGGGGGAGGGTGCGGCGAAGCAGAAGCCAGAAGGGTTGCCTTTATGGTTATGGAGTCGGGACAACCAATTACGGTACAAGTAGACTTAACACACGATGTTGCTGAAGCCGATGGTATGGTATGTGGCGGTATCATGGAGATCTTTATCGAACCCTTAAATCTAAAAGAGAGACAAATTGCTAATAAAACCACTCAAATATCTTAAGAAAGGAGTGGTTTGAATGGCCAAAAATTTCGATCCTTTACCACACTTAAAACTTATTATGGTTGCCTTAATTTTTAGCACTAATTTTATAGTTGGAAAAACCCTTGTTGAATTTCCACCACTCTTTATAGGCACAGTTCGCTTTTCCGTTGCGGGTTTATTTTTCATTCCGATACTTTTTTTTAGTAAGACTAGACTTCCAAAAGGGCGTATTTGGATAAAAATCATCGTTATGGGTTTAACCGGAGTTGCAATATTTAATCCCTTGGTTTACTGGGGACTTCACTATACTAGTAGTATTAATGCGACTTTAATTAACTCGTTTAACCCGATGACTATTGCTTTTCTAGGTTATTTTTTGCTAAAGGAAAAGTTAACTCGCTCAAGTCTGTTGGGTTTACTGATTTCATTCCTTGGTATAGCTTTTATAGTTGGCCGGGGAAGCTTATTAGATCTTTTAAAACTCCAATTTAATATTGGAGACTTGTTAGTATTTTCGAGTACTTTTATTTGGGGGTTTTATACTGTTTTAATCAGAAACGTTTCGAATGTACTAAAGCCCATGCAAAGCACCTCTTTGGCAGTAATGGCAGGGCTAATCTTTATGATTCCGGGTAGTTTGGTGGAAAGTATATGGCAACCAATACCTCATATTACATTAGGTGCAGGCCTCTCGTTGTTATATCTAGGTATTTTTCCGTCAGTGGTTGCTTTTTTATTTTGGAATACTGGCGTTTCCAAAGTAGGTCCAATACAGGCTAGCGCCTACTATAATTTAATTCCGGTATTTAATGTTTTGTTAGCTTCTTACATACTCAATGAAAAATTACTTTCATATCACATTGTCGGAGGTATGTTTATTATCATGGGTATTGTAATTACTTCTATTGGCCAATATAAAACCCAAATGCGAAATAGAGTTATACAACCGCATTCTAAAACGCTTTAAGAGGTTTAAGATTATAAAAGAGGTCCCAACAGGATGATTGATGATGAAGCAACCACCAAGGTCAAACAGCTGCCACTAGAATGGATGCTCACTCATGCTGTTGAGGCGTATGTTTCCACCATCGCCACATCTGTTACAGATTCGGCTGTATTAATGGCTTTAAAATTATGCGGGTTTTTTAAAAAAAACAGCAGTAAAACCCCTGATTTTAACTCTCCCATAAATCCAAATGTTGTAAAAGAAAGGTTCCCTAAGTCAGCAGAGAATTGGTTGTAGTCCTAAATATTCATCCTATCAGACGCTACAACCTTGCTGGGCCTATTGGTGGAAAATTATGTCGCTAAACTTGGGTTAGTACAAAGAGAAAAAACTCGCAAAACAGCTTGAGAATTTCGTTACGGCAAAAGTTACCCCTACTCAGGTGAATACGTTAAATAAGTAAGGTTAAGGTTGAAGAGATTAGGTTATCTTTAAAATTAGAGTAGCCAAGAGTATTGAATGGTGAGGTAATAAATTATGTTTAAAAAATACAGTTTGCAATTTAGTATGGGTCTCATTGTTTTTACTTTCGTCATTGCCCTTGGTATTTCTATTAGTGGACTAATTTCAGATAGTCAAATTATGGACAAGATGGCCAATACCAACATTGAAATTTTGTCAACTGCAAAGGACATTCAATTTGATGAACTTACTTTAACCGATGCTGTTAGGGGGATAATAATAGACCCATCCAACCAGGAACTTACTAGATATAATTTATATGCAGACAAGATTGATAGTGATATTAAGAGAATGCAAGAACTTGACCCTAGTAGCAAAGTAGACTTTGATAAGATTGACGGATTAAATAAACAAATGGTTGTGCTTGAAGACCAAATGATGACATCGCATGACGAAGCAGTAAATATATATAAAGGGCAGTATTCTACTCTGAGGCAACAACTCCAGACTATTATGAATGAATTTATTGATCGTGAGAAAAAGATTATTGCTCAAGAAGGAAAAGATGATATTGCACGTAGCGTCATTTTGCGAAATGTGGCAATAAGTATAGGATCTATTGCAATACTTATAAGTATTATCATAGCTTGGTTTCTCCTTCGAAGTATTATTAGCCCAGTAAGAGCCATAGCTGCTGAGGCAACTAAAATAGCGGACGGGGATTTAACAGCAAAAGAAATTGAAGTAAAAGCTAAGAATGAAATTGGGGAGTTGGCAGCAGCATTTAATCGAATGACCCAGAATTTGCGAGACTTGGTCAAACAAGTATATGAATTGTCTGAACAGGTGGCGGCATCGGCGGAAGAATTAAATGCTAGTGCTGAGCAAAATACCCAAGCAGCCAACCAGATTTCCGTTGCGATTACGGGTGTTTCTTCTGGTGCTGAGAATCAGTCAAGTGCCATCGAAGAGACCTCCGCCGCAATTCAGAAAATGTCTGCAAGCATAGAGCAAATGGCTGCCACGGCCAGCACCGTGGCTCAACAGACTGAAAGAACCTTTTCCGTTACACAAGAAGGGCAGAAAGCTGTGGACAATGCAGTCAAACAGATGGGTGCAGTTGCAAAAGGCACGTCAGATGTTAGAGAAAGTATCGGTAAACTAGCGGGAAGTTCCAAACAAATTGGAGAAATTACAAATGTGATTTCGGACATAGCAGGACAGACCAACTTACTGGCTCTCAATGCTGCTATTGAGGCTGCAAGGGCGGGTGAGCAGGGACGTGGCTTTGCGGTTGTCGCGGAAGAAGTCCGTAAGCTCGCCGAGCAGTCAGCAGAAGCTGCTACCAAAATAGCTGGACTAATCAAGGAAAATCAAACTAACATTCATGATGCGGTACGGTCCATGGAAGTAGGGGCTAACGATGTGGAGCACGGAATCGAGGTAGTAGATAAAGCAGGTATGGCCTTTGCCGAAATTGCGAGGTCTGTTGAACAAGTATCCACCCAAGTCCAAGAAATTACCGCGACGACACTTCAAATGGCTAATAGTAGCCAACAAGTCGTGACTAAGGTGCGAGAAATTGAAAATATTAGTAGGTCCAATTTAAGCGAAACTCAGACGGTTTTAGTTGCTACAGAAGAACAAACGGCTTCAGTTGAACAGATCGCTGCAGCTAGCCAAACTCTCACGACGATGGCTCAGGAATTACAAAATACATTAAATAAGTTCCGCTTCTAGAACTGTATTTGGATATTTAACATGGATTCAGAACGGCGACGTGTAAAAAAGGCTATGAAAAAAATGCTCGCCGTCACGTTCGACAACAACTCGGTTAACCGAAGCCGGGAACTTTCAGTTTATGGAGCTTTTCAAGGAGCTTAGCTGCTGTTCAGCTTTATTAATTTGTCCCTTAATCATATACCACCTCGGTGACTCTGTTTTTGTTGGAGTAGGGTTAAGCCTAAGGTGGCCCCATAGGCTAGTAAGCATAAAATAATACTTAAGGCAATAGCGATGTCGAAGTTGCCCTTGGAAACCTCTAGAACGGTTGCAGTTGTGAGAACACGAGTCTGTTCTTTTATGTTCCCTCCGACCGCTATAGACGCCCCAATCTCCGAAACAATGGCCCCAAAACCAGCAATAACCGCTGTTACAAGGAGGTACATTATGATTGCTGAAGTAGACAAAGAAGAGTGCATCGGGTGTGAATCATGCCCTGAATTCTGTCCTGAGGTATTTAAGATGGAGGCGGATGGGTTGGCAGTAGCCTATGTAGAACCGGTTCCCGCTGAGTTTGAGGCAGCCGTCAAAGAAGCTGCCGAGGGCTGCCCAGCACACTGTATTCACCTTAAATAGTTACGAGTTGATAAGTTAATAGGACTGGGAAAGGCGGATGATTATCATCCGCCTTTAATAAAATTAACCAATAGGATAAAGCAAGGAGAATCAAGATGCAAAAGATTGTCCCACACTTATGGTTTGACAAGGAAGCCGATGAGGCATCGAAGTTCTATACGTCTCTATTCGATGGATCAAAAATCAAGAACAAAACGATATTAAATGACACACCCTCAGGATCAGTGGATATGATCACAGTTGAGCTCGCAGGACAAGAATTCATGTTGCTGTCAGCGGGTCCATTATTTAAATTTACACCCGCGGTATCATTTCTGATCGCTTGTAGTTCTATTGAAGAAGTTGAAATGTTATGGAATAAACTTATCGAAAATGGCGCAGCGCTCATGCCCATAGATGTTTATCCGTTTAGCGAAAAATATGGCTGGGTAATGGACAAATACGGCCTTTCTTGGCAAGTAATGTACATGCGTGATCTTGAGATCAAGCAAAAAATAACCCCAACTCTTATGTTTGTCGGGGATCAGTGTGGAAAGGCAGAAGAAGCCATCCAATTCTACACAACTTTATTTAAACACTCCAGCGTTGGTCATATCCTTAGATACGACGAGGATGCTGCCCCAGACAAAGCTAACACGATCCAACATGTTGACTTCGTACTTGAAAACCAAACATTTGCAGCGATGGACAGCGCCTATGAGCACGGCTTTACGTTTAATGAAGCTATTTCATTGATTGTAAAGTGCGATACACAAGCAGAAATAGACTATTATTGGGATAAGCTTTCTGCAGTTCCGGAAGCAGAACAATGTGGTTGGTTAAAGGACCGCTACGGATTTTCATGGCAGATTGTCCCCACGATGATGAATGAGATGATACAGAATAAGGATGCTGCAAAATTGGCACAAGTGACTGAAGCATTTCTTAAAATGAAGAAATTTGATATTGCTGAATTAATAAAGACCTATGAAAAATAAATAATACATAGGTATTCAGCGTTAATTGAGTAAGTTGATTCGGTAGGGGCATCATGAAAAGTGATGCTCCTTTTGAAGCCCCTGGTTGGCACTTGCCAAGAAAAGCGATGAGAAATTGACTCTTGCAAATTAATTAAGGTATAATATGAGTAGAATTATGATATTCCTAATTTGAAAGGGGATAGGGTATGCCCACCATTAAATCGTCTACCTCACTACGCAATGATTATAGTAAAATCTCCAAGTACTGCCATGAAACCGGCGAACCGGTGTACGTTACTGTTAACGGCGAAGGTGATTTAACCGTAATGAGTATCGACGCTTTTGAGAAGCGCGAACGGGCCTTGGAAATCCGCGAAAAGCTACTGGAAGCACAATTGCAAAAAGCCAATGGCGTGCCTATGCTAGACTTCGACGAGGCTATGAGCGAACTGAAGGCGCTGGCTCATGGCAAACTATAAAATCAAAATCACTCAGATTGCCCAAGATGACTTGAAGAGTATAATTGCGCATATTCGCCTTAATAATCCCGATGCCGCCATCAGAATGTATGAAACGATAAAAGAGTCCATTGGCAAGCTGGCAGACTTCCCTCTCATGGGTTCAGTACCGTTGGACACCAAGATTGCTGGACAGGGCTATCGCATGATCGTTGTTGATCCCTATCTTGTTTTCTACATCCTAGTTAAGGAAGAGAACACGGTGGAAGTTCATCGAGTGCTTCATGGTAAACAGGATTTTCCGCGCATAATGACATAACAAATAATTAAAGTGAACTGATTGATTTCAAAATCATATCAGCACTTTCAACTAGCAAGCTAAATCGGACAGATGGGAAACGGACGTCTCCGGTACCTTCGGGTCATTGCGCAACCGCGACAAATGCAGCACGGCCATCCAGATGATGGCAAAACCGATCCATTGGCCTAGGTCAATGGTCTGGTGTAATATAAGCCAGTTGAGGAGTAAGCCAGTTGCAGGGAAGGCGAGCTCTGCAATAGTTGCATGAGAGGCCTTGACCCCATTCAACCCTCGGTAATAAAACAGTAGACTCAATAGACTTGGCACAATGGTTTGGAATAGTAGGTTTGCCCAAACTGGTGCCAAACTTAGTGCCTGGCTGAGACTGTGCCAATTCGAGTGTTGCACTAGGATGATGAGAGTCAATAATGGCAGCGCTACAGCAAATCTTAATGCCGTTACGGTGGTAAACGACACCTTGCCGACAAGGCGTTTACCCATGACCGTCGAACCGCCCCACAGAGCGGCTGCTCCTAAAGCATATAACGATCCGATAAGCTGCATGCTATCGCCGGTCGTCGGAATGTGCAGGCCGAAGGTGAGTAGGTAGGCACCGATGAGCACCACAACCAACATCATCCAGAAAGCCTTCACCATGCGCTCTCTGAGTATCCAGGCGGCTAACAGAACCGTGAAAACGGGCCGTACCTTTTGCAGGATAAGCACCACGTTCGGATTGCCGTACGTAAATCCGGCTGTAAACAGGAGGGAGGCCAGAGCCGATCCACCCCAGGCGATGAACAAGATGGCTAACCAGTCGCCCAGATTCAGACATTTGAGCTCATGACGCTTCCAAATGAGCACGGGCGCGGCAAAGAGCAACAATAACATGTGCTCTACCCAGACAATCTGGGAAGAGGTCAAATAGTTGAGCAACGTCACGATAAAGACACCGTCGAGTCCCCACATAGCGGCTCCAAGAGCGATCCACCATATGCCCATGTGGGATGTTTGTTTTTTCTGTACCAATTGAAAACCCTCCAACCTGATCTGATATTTGAATTGAACCGACATAACGCGAACGGAACAGCGCGCATCAAAAATACCTCGAGAAGTTTCTCGAGGCAGCAAGTTTCACTAGAAAAGACCTCTTAGTCTAACCCAGTTTGTTCCTTCTCTCATCCGGACTATACCGTCGGCCTTGGAATTTCACCAAGTCAATCGGCGCAACAATTATGGTTACGTCGAGTCGCGGGCTGGATTGCACGGGCAATCGTCACCGCCGGTAGGGAATCTCACCCTGCCCCGAAGGTTCATATTCAGTTAATGAAGTATAACATAATCGGAAATACAGTGGTAGTAGATACTTGGAGCATGTCGCCCCAAGAGGCTCCGTAAGCAAGTTTAATAATTGGACAGGATTTCCAAAAAACTTTCTCGAATAAGTATAAATAAAGTTGGTTTGCGGGAGGTAGTTATGGATAAGAAGGACATTGTCAAAATGGCGACATGGTTTGTGAAAAACTCCGATCACAATCTTATATCTAAGGAAGTTGCGCTTTCAGAGGCGGTCGTTGGTATGAGGATTTTTGAGACTCCAATTTTTGCGTTTGGTGCTGCAGATGATCAGTATTTTGAAATATTGAAACAGCCATTAGTAATAGGACAACACTTTATGCCTCCCCAAGAATGGTTACCCCAGCCCAAAACGGTTATCTCCTTTTTTCTACCCTTTACCGAGGCAGTAAAAAAGGGCAACAGACGAGATATGTCATGGCCTTCAGAAGAATGGTTGCATGGACGGATTGAAGGTCAAGCTCTAGTTGTTAAGCTTTGCCAATATTTGAATTCCGAATTGATAAATGCCGGCTATAAAAGCCTTGCGCCGTCTTTGGATGAAAGATTCTGGGCCAAAACCAAAGATAATAAACCGGCTCAGAATTCGGACAATAATAGGAGAACAGACCTATTATTCACGAGTAATTGGTCTGAAAGACATGTTGCCTTTGTATGTGGTCTTGGGACATTCGGACTTTCTAAAGGCCTAATCACCGAAAAAGGGATTGCTGGCAGATTCGGCAGCATCGTTACAGAATTGGAGTTGCCTCCTGATAAAAGGATGTATGAAAACATTTATGATAACTGTTCCATGTGTGGAGCGTGTGTAAAAAATTGTCCAGTCAATGCGATATCTCTTGATAAGGGGAAAAACCACATACTTTGTTCTGAATTCATAAACAAAACAAAGGAGAAATGTAAACCAAGATATGGTTGTGGAAAATGTCAGATAGGAGTTCCGTGTGAAAGTAGTATTCCTAAAAAGATAAATTGAATTTTGATGGTAGCTTCCGCCTACCGCCGGGGTGGCGTTCTGCTAAACTTGGACGTTTTAAAAAAACTTGTCAAGAAAGCCATCCCCCCCCGAATAGAAAGGTGATTTTATATGACTCTTGAGAAAGTAAGTATTAAAGAAATTAATAACGAGGTAAGTTTGTCAGATAGCTTAAACGTTATCAAGGATTCATTTATCACAGTTGCAAGAGAGCTTAACCTAACGGAAGAAAATTGTCCTTCGAATCCAGCATTCGCAAATTTGGTAAATCTCCAGAAGATGAAAGATAAAGGGATCGGTATGTTTGGTTTGTATAAAGAAAGAAATCAAATTGGATTTGTAGCAATCGAAAAGGCTTATGATGTTTTCTACATAGAAAGATTATCGGTGTTACCGGGATATAGGCATAAAGGGTATGGGAAACATTTAATGGATTTTGTCTTTGATTATGTGAAAGCCCAAGGAGCAGAGAAAGTCTCTATTGGTATTGTTGATGAGAATTTAGTTCTAAAAAATTGGTATAAATTGTATGGCTTTATCGAGACTGGGTTGAAAAAATATGAGCATTTGCCGTTTACGGTATGCTACATGGAAAAAGTAGTTGAGAGGGAATGTAGTAAGATAACCTTGACGGACAGGTTATGACGACTGTTCGCGCATACGCGCAATCATAGGGAAAGTGAGTTAATATGACCAAGGACAACCTGGATTATCTCATGGCAAATAATCTATACGAACATTTTGCTTTGGTGACAGACGATGTGATGGCAGTAGAATTAGAATTGAGTGTCCGGGTGAGTTGACAATAAGATAGGCACAGCAAAAAATAAAGCTGTGCCTATCTTATTCTTAAGAATCAATAGTTTTTATCAGCGTAACCAACCCAGCCGCCTTCTTTAACAAGTGTCTTGTCAAACTCGCCGACTTTGAAATCAATTTCTTCTGATTTATCGGATGAAGTTACAATAATCTTATCTTTATTAATGTCAATTGTTATTAAAGTGTCCTTCTCCGCGTAGTTCTCAAAAAGATATTCGACCTTATCCTTCGGTAATTCGATTGCAAACATGCCGCAGTTATACATGTTCTGTCTGAATATTCTTGCAAAGCTTTCAGCAATCACGACATTGATTCCATTGACTTCTAAGGCCCATGGAGCATGCTCTCTGGAAGAACCACAACCAAAATTGGCTTTTGTTACAAGCACAGCTTTGTCCTTAATATCTTCTTTTGCGTTAAATCCAACAAGAGATAAATCCTCCAATAAATAAGGTTTCAAGGCCTCTTTAGTGATTTCAGTAAGATACTTGGCTGGAATGATTTCATCGGTATTGATATCACTTCTATCTAAGAATAAGACTTTTCCGCTAAATTCTTTCATTTTCCCCTCCGATACTTACGCTTGATAAACTTTAGAATTTGTTATTTTACCTTCAATGGCTGACGCTGCAGCAGTAGCAGGACTCATCAGATGAACTGTACCGCCCTTACCCATTCTGCCGTTAAAATTACGGTTTGTTGTAGACGCACAGGCTTCGCCATTTGCAAGAACCCCATTACTCATGCCCAGACAAGCGCCACAGGTTGGGTTTGTAACGCAAAAACCAGCGTTGTGGAAAATCTCGATCAGTCCTTCTTTTAAGGCCATGGAATAAACATCTGGAGTTGCGGGGCTGACAATGGCACGCACATCATCACTTATTTTTTTATCCTTAAGGATACTGGCAGCTATTCTCAGATCTTCTATACGACCATTGGTACAACTCCCTATATAAACCTGATCGATTTTTGTACCGGACATTTCATGGACTGTTTTTACTTGGTCCGGTTTGAACCCAAACGTAACCATAGGTTCTAAATTCGTAACATCATATTCGTAGACTTTTTCATAGGAAGCATCCGCATCCGAAATCCAGTTTGAGTATTCTTTCAAAGCGTCTTCCTTTGTGCTAAATTCATCTTTAATGAAGTCCCATAGATATTCGACGGTTGTCATATCCGGGTAGCAGATCCCACAAGTTCCTCCGGCTTCAATTGCCATATTGCACAAGGTCATACGTGATTCCATCGACATGGCATCAACAACCGGTCCTGTAAATTCTATGACCATGTTCGTTGCACCGTTTACCGTCAGTTCTTTAATAATGAAGAGGATCAGGTCTTTGGCATAAACGCCCGGTTTTAAGGTGCCATTGAGCACAAATTTAATTGTTTTCGGAAAGTGGAAGGCACATACACCCTTAAGGATACCTACTTCCAGGTCAGTCGTTCCGACACCTGCGGCAAAAGCTCCAAACGCTCCATGAGTACAGGTGTGCGAATCCCCCATGATAACCGTATAACCCGGTCTTACGAATCCTTTTTCAGGGAAGATCGCATGACAAACACCATTTTTTCCGATGTCAAAAAAGTCTTTAATGCCCTGCCTTCTAGCCCAGTCCCGTAGTATCTTTCCCTGTTCAGCTGTTTTAGAATCTTTGGCAGGCGTTACGTGATCTATGACAGCCTTAATTTTCGTGGGATCAAAGACTCTGTCCATTCCCCTGGCCATAAGATCCGTGATGGCAATGGGTGTGGTAATTTCGTGGCAGAAAACCCTGTCCAATTTTAAAACATGCGTATCAGGAAACGGCATATTTACCCTGTGGGTATCAAATATTTTCTCAGCTATTGTTTTTCCCATATTCGTCTCCTTGCATTTTACTTCCTTAATCACAAATCTGTGTTTAACGTGTAAACCTTCTACCCCATAAATCTCGTAGGATAAATGGCTAGTAATCGAGCTTTTCATTCCATTTCAACTAAGCCACCTCCATATAAGGTTTTACTTATTATGACATGGAACTTCAAATAAGAATGTTACATGTGATACAATTTGAAAATAAGGAAAGGAGGTGTTTTTCTTGAATGAGTGGAATTTATTTTCAACCCATAAAAAAGATATACCAACCGAATTGTTTGAGACCTTTAAAACAAAACCAGCTCAGACGTTTAAGAAAAATCAAATCATCTATCGGCAAGGAGAAATCGCTAAAAGTTTTTATTACTTAAAAAGTGGGCAAGTTCAAATTTATGTAAATTCCTTAGATGGCTTAGAAAAAACTCTCATAACTCATAAAAAGGAGACGATTTTCGGAGAAGCATCTTTTTTTGATGGTTTTCCAAGAATGTCATCAGCAAAAACTCTGTTGGATTCAGATATTATCATAATTGATAAAGCTGATATTATGTTGTATTTTCAAAAAAGCCCCTTCCTCGCTTTGAATCTCATAGAGCTTTTATCACAAAAAGTAAGGATGTTATCAAATGAAATAGACAACATCTCATTTTTATCAGCAGATAAGAGAATTGCCCAATATCTGTTTAATATCAATTTCGAAACTAAGCGTTCTATTAATTGTACACATGAAGATATAGGAAAAGCTGTTGGGGTAAGTAGAGTTACTGTAAGTAGGGTTTTAATCAAATTTTCGCAGCATGGATGGATTGATACTAAATACAAGAAGATTATTATATTAGACAAAGATGCCCTATTAGAATTTATAGAAACATAATAAATGGACTAGTTCGGACGATTATATCCCTTCAGATTGAATAATAATACTACTAAACAATTGTTCAAACTTATGAAGGGTGGTACAATATGGATAAAGAGAGTACTGATATTGAAAGGGATGTTAATATGGCTATTGCCAAAGAGACCAAGAACGGTGTTCAACTAAATACTTCAAACGACCATAATAAAAAAGTTTCTAAAGCAATTAAGGAAGTTACATCCCATCACTCAAAGCTCCTTAAGAAACTAGCTGAGTAGTTATGGTTAACATCGAACTTTTATCAGTTAACGATATCCTTGAGATTCACAATGAGGCAATTGGAAGCTTCGGTGGAAGCTTCGGTTTTTACAGTGATACTAAGTCTAAAATTAAAAAGCATCCTTGATCAACAATATCCTCATTTCGGTTTTGATAAATATCCTACTCCTTTTAATAAAGCAGCAATGCTCTGGTACTTCCTCACTAAAAATCACTGTTTTGTAGATATCAATGAACTATCAGATTGGCTAGAAGAGCGATTCGTTGATTAACTCAGATCTTGTTTTCAGGATCTGTTTTTGTTTTCCAACCCTTAAGACTCATATGCAAGGAACATTTCAGCTAACAGATATATTTCGAACTTCGTTAATGGTACTCTGAATGTAGCGTACTGAACCTCAAATCATTACAATCGCTGGATATAAAACTCAGGGAAAATTCCGAGACTTGAAGTGGAGGTTTGCTGAATGTCTTTTACAATTAGAACTCAGGGTGATGTATTAAAATTTGCACTTCCTCTGTATGATTATCTTAGCCAGAATGGGCATGTCGAAGAGGCTAATGCTCTGGTCAAAGTGGTGGACTCCTGTTACCCCCAGGACGCTCAAGCTTTGGATGCGCATCGAAGGGCTTTTAAAAAAATCCGGGAAACGGTTCATGACTTGCCATCACGATACCTGCTTGCTCTCGATGATGCTTTAGGAATGTTATCCGAATAATATTTGAGAGGAGTCTTAACCTTGAACAAATATGTTCTAATAGAGGCCGAAGTAGTGCTATTGGTAATCGATATCCAAGACAGATTAATTCCTGCGTTGAAATACGGAGAACAAGTTATTCAAAACACCAATATACTAATTTCCGTTGCCAAGAAATTAGGTGTTCCTATCATCGTCACAGAACAATACCCCAAAGGTCTAGGGAAGACCGTTTCAGATGTGAGCAACAATCTCGAGGGAGCGTTAACCTACGAAAAGACTTCCTTTTCAGGCTGTACAAGTGAGGTAACTTCGGAACTAAAGGGGTTAGGACGGAAGAAAATCATTATTACAGGAACGGAAACTCATGTTTGTGTTTTTCAAACGGTAAGGGATTTACTTGCCAATGGTTACCAGGTTTTCGTAGTGGGTGATGCAGTGTGTTCAAGAACCAAGGGGAATTACCTAAATGGGTTATCCCTTATGTCATCTATGGGAGCAGTAATTACTAACACAGAAACAGTATTTTTCGATTTAATTAAGCAAGCAGGTACACCTCTGTTCAGGGAACTCTCCAAACTGATCAAATAGGGTTGCTTAGAAACACTGGATTTTTCCTTCAAGCTCTCGTAGGGTCTTCGCTAACAACTTGCTTTGCCCATAAAATATCGAGCCGCAATAAATATTGACCGTAATGCCGAACACTGTGAAGAATTCAGACCTTAGTAGTGCTGATAACGGCGAGATGATGTTCTGAAGATAGAACAGGAAGAGAATGTCATTTGAGTGGATAACCAATACAGGGAGCGAAACTAAGTGAACCTTAGATTTCGCTCCTTTTATTGTTCTGATCAACATAGAAATGTCTGAGTTGAGTGCTATGATTTACGCAGAATATGCTAGGCAAGAAAGACTATTAAGCAGGGAGTCCTTGCAAATAGTGTGTAATTTCAAGAATATTGTAAAACGAAACAGTTGTTGGCAGGGTTTTGCAAAATAATGAAGAATTTAGGTTTATTAATAGGGTTTGTCACAAGGAAAAGCCAAGCGCTATCGGAGGTGAATCAATGCATTATATTGGAATTGACTTAGCGTGGACCTATACCAAAGAATCCGGGATTTGTATCATCGATGACTTTGGCAAGATCGTATATTGTGAATCCCAAGTGTTCACTGATGAGATGATCGCTTCAATCGTTGAAGAATATGCCCAAGATGGGGCAATCGTTGCGATTGATGCACCACTAATCGTGAATAACGAAACAGGTTCTCGATACTGTGACGGAGCTCTTATGAGAGAAAAAATTCACATTGGGTATTCAAGCTATGTCCAAGAAAGGGTTTAAGAATCTGGAGGACAAGCTGGATACCTTTTTATGTGCTTATGCAGCGAACTGGCACGAAAAAATGATGGGAAAGTGTTCGGTGATGATCAGGAGGGTTTAATTGCATTACCTGTGATAGATGGAAAAAGTGTACATGTCTCAGTTGAATCCGAAAATCAGGATAGTGATTTAAAGCATATGATTGAGGCAGTGAAGCGATTTCATCTGAAGAATGGGTTTGACATTGGAACTCAGAGTCAACAACGGTGTTTTACGGTATGAACCTCTTAATTGAGGAGCAAGGGTAAAAAAGTCGGGCAATATGAACGTGTGTCAAATTGGGAAGGTGAGATTTGAAGGTGAGAATTGTATTGAATTGACTACATATCAACTATCAACTTATCAAGGGAGTAATACAAGGAGGGGTTTCTATGCCGATATTTTCAATTAAGGACATATTTTTTGCATTTGTAAAAGGGATGTTGGCCCTTTGGCAAATGTGGCTAATTCTAGGGATTATGGCTCTTTTAAAGCTTGCTTATATACTTTGGGAAAAAAACCGACTATCGAAATCTGGTATCGACGAAATCGATCATATGGACGGGATTACCTTCGAAAAGTATCTTGAAGCACTTTTCGAGAAACTCGGTTACAGGGTCGAGAGGACACAATACGTCGGTGATTATGGTGCTGACTTGATTACTTCTAAAGATGGAATTAAAACTGTGATCCAAGCAAAAAGATATAAGCAAAGAGTGGGAATAAAAGCGGTACAAGAGGCGGTAGCAGCAAAGGGAAAGTACGGATGCTCGGAGGCCATGGTCGTGACTAATAGCTATTATACAAAAGCTGCAATGGAACTGGCTAAAGCAAACAGAGTTGGATTGTGGAACAGGAACCACTTGGTAAAGGCGCTGTTGTCAATTAAGAAGGACAGTCCTGTTGTTGAGCATCAACAAGAAGTTGCAGCTACGAATGTTGAACAAGCCACAGTCGGAAATGACGTTTGTGCTATATGCAATAAACCAGTTTCTGAAAAGGTGAGACAATATTGCTTAGCCAATCAACAGAGGTTTAGTGGCAAAGTTTATTGTTATGACCATCAACATAATAGGAAGTAAAGGAAGATTCAAATCAATGAGTGTTAAAGTCTACAATAAACTTATTCGTGATAAAATACCCCAGATCATCGAACAAAGTGGAAAACAGGCAATCATCAAGAAGGCCTCCGGTAAGGAGTACCTAGACTCATTAAACGCCAAATTGAGTGAAGAACTTCAGGAATATCTAGAAAGCCAGAGTATTGAAGAGCTGGCAGATTTGGTTGAAGTCGTTTATGCGATCTTGGACGATAAGAACATCTCCTTACAACAGTTCGAACTGATCAGGAAACAAAAGGTTCAGGAGAGAGGCGCTTTCAAGGAGAAACTGTTGCTAAAAGAAGTCGTTGACGGTTGAGGGGTTAAATTAATGACAGAAAAGATTAAGCAGAAGGGAAGTCTGGGTAGTGTCGCTGAAGATCTTTTTGTCGAGCTGTTTTGTGACACCTTCGGCCCGGAGAAATCAGAGTTTCTTTTTCTCCAGTATCCCTTCACAGATATTTATGGAAACAGGCGCTCCATCGACTTTGCACTGGAAAGTGAGAACTTAAAACTAGCCATAGAAATTGATGGAGAAACCTACCACAACCCCAATAAGGTTTCCTCCAATAAATATTACGATGATCTCACCAAGCAAAATAGCCTGATTTATCAAAACTGGAAGGTTTATCGCTGGGTTTATAACCAGTTGAAGCAATATCCTGAAAAGGTCAAGGATGAATTACGTATTTTCGTGGGGGAGATTCCGACATTTAAAATGATCGAGGATCACCTGCCTAAGCAAAAGGGAAAACTCATTGAGCTACATGAGCATCAGCAAGCGGCCTTAACGAGTTTACAGACAATGCGCGATCAGGGGGAGAGCATCGCCCTGCTCTATCATGCCACCGGCGCAGGAAAAACGGTGACCGCTGTCAGTGATGCCAAACGACTCGGAAAAAGAACCTTGTTTTTGGCGCACACCAAAGAACTAATAACCCAGGCCCAAGGTACCTTTGAAACTATCTGGGATACTGCGGAGACTGGCTTGTATGTAGCTGAGCAGAAAGATAACCAGGCTTATGTCGTTTGTAGTAGCATTCAAAGTATTTCTAGAAATCTTGATCAATTCAAGCCAGATGATTTTGGCTACGTCATCATCGACGAATGCCATCACGGAGTGGCAGACACCTATAAGAAGGTTTTAAGCTATTTCAAACCAGAATTTACATTAGGGCTTACGGCGACCCCGGACAGAACTGATGGAGAAAGTATCCTTGAAGATTTCAAAAATGTCGCGCATAAGCTGGATTTGCAACAAGCGGTTGAACTAGGCGTGCTTGTTCCCATACGGTGTATCCGGGTCAAGACCAATGTCGATCTTTCCACGGTTAGAATTAATGGGGTTAAATACTATGCTCAGGACTTAGAAAGCAAACTGTTTGTGCCCGAGAGAAATAATATCTTAGCCGAAACCTATTTGAACTTTGTTAAAGGCAAGAAAACCGTGGTTTTCTGCGCTTCCGTTCGACATGCCAATGAAATATCGGAGCTATTTAAACAGAAGGGGATTCAGTGTGAGGCTGTGTCCGGCTCCATGAAGTCGGCAGAACGATCGAGAATTCTGGATCAGTATGAAAATGGGGATATCCAAGTGTTATGTGCGTGCGACCTTTTAAACGAAGGATGGGACAGTCCAAAAACTGAAGTCTTGTTTATGGCGAGACCGACGCTGAGCAGAACACTTTATGTTCAACAACTGGGTAGAGGGATGCGTAAATCTGAAGGCAAAGACTACCTGATGGTCTTTGATTTCATCGATAATGCCAGTATGTTTAACGTGCCCTACTCCTTGCATAGGATGTTTAATCTCAAAGAGTATAAGACAGGGGAGTACGTTGTAGCTTCACAGAAACAGTTTCAGCTTGATTGGGATTTAATAGCCCGAGGGGAGAAACCCTCTGTTTTTCTAGACTTTCCGGTGGATGTTGCTGATTATGAGCTGATTGATCTGTTTAACTGGCAGGATGAAGTTAAGGATATGATTTCTCAGCTGGAGTTCGTGAGAATGGTCGATGTCCAAACGGAAACCATTGAACGATATATACGTGAAGGGAAGATAACCGCTGATTTAGAGGTACCGTTTGGGGATAAAAGAAGCTTTAAGTATTTTAGGGAAGCAACCATTGAGAATTATGCTAAACAGTATGGCTGGGACCTTATTACCGCGGCCAATATGAAAGACAAGTTTATGGAGATGGTCAGGACCATGGATATGAGTTTCTCCTATAAGCCGGTATTGCTTAAAGCGATGCTTGAGCATGTGGACGAAAACGGAAGAGTTAGGGTCGAGGACATCGTTAATTATTTTATAGATTTTTATAGCGCTAGAAAAGCGAGAGCGCTAGTGGTTGAGAAAAAATCCAGTCTGTACTGTAAAGACGAATATACGAGAAAGGATGTTGTGAGAAATATCTTTGGCAATCCGTTTAAGCGGTTTGAGGATATGCGATTTATGAGTCGATGTAGGGATATTGAGTATGTGGAGTTTAATAGGTATGTTTGGAAGAGGATGGCGCAGGAAGAGAAGGCATGGATTGATGGGTGGTGTGATGAGAGTTTGGAGGAGTATTATAAAAACAGTTATTTTAAGGTGATAAGTCTTACTGTTGTCTCAAAAGATATTGATGCCCAGTAAGAAGCGCGATGCAGCAATTCTTCTCGCTGGGATCTGTGCGAGGTATGCCGGGAAACAGGTAACTCTACTGTGACTATGTAATACACGAAACTGATGATAGATTCATAGGAGGGCAACTATGATAAATAAAAATTTATGGTCAATTGTTTTGGTAGCATTTTCAGCTTTTTTTGTTTATCAGTTTGGTAGACGGTCGAAAGGAAGTGATTCTTTTCTTGAGAGCTTGAATAATAGTTACGAGAATCTCTATTACCCTATGTATATGATGCTTAAGAACATCAAAGAAAAGCCAATTAGTGAGAGGGAACAGCTAGTCTCTGATTATTTCAAAATATATAGTTCATCAGATTCAAACTTAAAACTAATTGCCTCAACGTTTATTTTAGAAAAGTATTTTGATCTTGAAAAAAAGTATAAAAGTTCGTTTGGGAATCAAGATGAGCTTATTAGATCTGAATTTTGGAAGTGCTTTGATTCGTTTTAATAATTATCGCAAATGAATTTTGGGAAGCTCACGATATTATCTATAAAGATTACTTGAAGACTAAAACTCTTATTAATAGAAATCCATTACTGAGAATATTAATGGAAATCAGTGTTTTAATCTATAATATTATAACTTTTGCTGTTTATACAACATTGGCAATAATATATTTATCAATATGGAATAGTTTTACAAATGTCGGCATTTTTCCAAGCTGGTGGGAAATTAAGCACGCAATATTCCTATTTTTAGTAGTCTTAATGTTGTATGGATTCATGCTTATAATATCGAGTTGGTATATCGCTACTAGAAATAAAAGGAAAAGTGAGTTTATGAAAATCATAGGTACTAGCACTGGAAAGCATTTAACTAATTTCACCGATTACATCAAACAAAAGCTAAATAGAACCCCGTAATTAGACACTACAGTATGTAACTACGAATTAACAGACACTGAACATTAAAAGTGTGTTAGGATAAAAGTGACCTCACCTAGCAAGTCCTAAGATAGGAGAAACGATGAAAACTGAAGCAGAAACACGAAAAGAACTTATTGATGCAAAACTACATAAAGCGGGTTGGGATGTAAATAATCTCACCCAAGTCTCAAAAGAGTTCGATATTGCTGTGCCCTTACCAGATGGAGTGGCAGAGGCGCGAACACCTTATGAAGGTCATCAATATAGTGATTATGTTTTATTGGGGAGAGATGGGAAGCCGCTAGCTGTTGTTGAAGCTAAAAAGAGTTCCAAAGATGCAGCAATCGGTCGGGAACAGGCAAAACAGTATTGTTACAACATTCAAAAACAAAATGATGAAAAACTACCTTTCTGTTTCTACACTAACGGTCTTGAGATCTTCTTCTGGGATTTAGAAAACTACCCTCCCCGAAAAGTAGTCGGCTATCCAACGCGAGATGATTTAGAGCGGTTTCTTTATATTCGAGAACATCGAAAACGTCTTGCTGATGAGCTGATTAATACGGAAATTGCAGGAAGAGACTATCAGATCCGGGCAATTCGTTCTGTAATGGAAGGAATAGAAAAGAAACAACGAAATTTCCTTCTGGTGATGGCCACGGGAACTGGAAAAACAAGAACATGTATTGCCCTAATTGATGCACTCATGCGGGCGGGTCATGCAGAGCGGGTGTTATTTCTGGTGGATAGAATTGCTTTACGGGAACAGGGACTAACGGCTTTCAAGGAACATTTACCGAATGAACCTCGTTGGCCTAAGCTTGGTGAAAAGCTCATTGCTAAAGATCGCCGTATCTATATTTCAACCTATCCCACAATGCTCAATATAATAAGGGAAGAAGATAACACCCTTTCACCTCACTTCTTCGATCTGATTGTGATTGATGAAAGCCATCGCTCCATATATAATACCTACGGAGAAGTCCTCGATTATTTCAAAGCGATTACACTCGGCCTAACTGCAACTCCGACAGATATTATTGATCACAACACTTTTAAGCTTTTTGATTGTGATAATGGTCTTCCAACGTTTGCCTACACTTACGAGGAAGCAGTTAATCACATACCGCCCTATTTGTGTAACTTTCAAGTGATGAAGATACACACTAAGTTTCAGGAAGAGGGTATTAGCAAGCGAACTATCTCCCTGGAAGACCAAAAGCGATTAATTCTTGAAGGTAAAGAGGTAGAAGAGATCAATTTTGAAGGCACCGAGCTAGAGAAGACTGTTATCAATAAGGGAACCAATGCACTCATCGTCAAAGAGTTCATGGAAGAATCAATAAAAGATTCCAATGGTGTTCTTCCTGGTAAAACAATATTTTTCTGCTCTTCAATGTCCCATGCCCGAAGAATCGAACAGATTTTTTTGATTCCCTGTACCCTGAGTATAAGGGGGAACTGGCAAAAGTTTTGGTTTCGGACGATCCGCGGGTTTATGGCAAGGGTGGGCTACTGGATCAGTTTACAAACAACGATATGCCGCGTATTGCCCTCAGTGTCGATATGCTGGATACCGGGATTGACATTAGAGAATTGGTTAATCTTGTTTTTGCTAAGCCAGTCTATTCTTACACCAAGTTCTGGCAGATGATCGGCCGTGGTACACGCCTTTTGGAATCACATAAAATAAAGCCTTGGTGTACAGAAAAAGATATCTTCCTTATTTTAGATTGCTGGGACAATTTTGAATATTTTAAACTTAGTCCCAAGGGCAAAGAAACAACTGTTCAGATTTCGCTCCCTGTGCGTTTTTTCGGAATCAGGCTTGATAAAATCGAAAAAGCAATCGACATTCAAAACGATACTATTGCCGAAAAAGAGATTATTAAACTCCGACAGCAGATTCAGGAACTCCCAAAAAACTCGGTGGTTATTCAAGAGTCAGCCACAGACTTACTAAAAATCGAAGATGACAATTTCTGGACAAAACTGACACGTGAAAAGATTGAATATTTACGTGCGACCATCAAGCCACTTTTTAGAACGGTTTCTCAAACTGACTTTAAGATGATGCGATTTCAGAAAGATTTACTTGAAACATCATTGGCGAAATTGGCAAATGAGAAAGAGAAGTTTGAGACATTAAAGGATAATATCGTTGAGCTGATTGGCGAACTTCCGCTTTCCGTCAATATTGTTGCCAGGGAAGAGTCTATTATAAGACTTGCTCAAACAAATAACTATTGGGCAAAGGCAACAGACGGAACATTTGATGAACTTGCCGAAAAGTTATCTCCACTGATGAAATACCGTGATGGTGATGTTCAAGCACTTGGACCTGCTCGGTTTGACTTTGTGGACTTGCTGAAAACAAAAGAAGTGGTGGAGTTTGGGCCAGAACATTCGGCGGTGAGTGTTTCTAAGTATCGAGAAATGGTAGAGAAGCTCATCATGGAACTTACTGAGAGTAACCCTATTCTGCAGAAGATCAAAGATGGGAAAGAGGTTACCGAAGATGAGGCACAGGAACTTGCTGCACTGTTGCACGATGAGCACCCTCATATCACCGAAGATTTACTTAAAAATGTCTATCGAAACCGCAAAGCAAAGTTCATTCAGTTCATCAGACATATTTTAGGGCTCGAAATCCTGGAAAGTTTCCCTGAAACAGTCACCAAGGCATTTGAGCAATTTATCCATACCCATACGAACCTTAGCTCCCGGCAACTGGATTTTTTAAATCTTTTGCAGGATTTTATCCTAGAAAAAGAGACCGTGCAAAAGCGAGATCTGATAGAATCACCCTTTACAGTATTGCACCCCCAGGGAATCCGTGGCTTGTTTACCCCTGCAGAAATCAACGAAATTCTAGAACTTACAAAAAGGGTGGCAGCATAATATGTTACAAAACAATTCAGCACTTAAAAGTAAAATTACCCAACTTTGGGATAAATTCTGGAGTGGCGGTATATCCAATCCGCTTACGGCCATTGAACAGATTACCTATCTGCTCTTTATGAAGCGGTTGGATGATCTTGACCTTAAGAGGAAGGCAGATGCCGAATTTACAGGAGAACTTTACACCTCAAAATTTGAGGGAAAATGGCTGCCGACTGGGATGCCTGACAAAGAAGAGAATTATGTAAATAAAGCAACTCTTTGCTGGAGTCATTTCAGACATTTGCCTGCGGAAGAACGGTTACAACACATTCAACTAAATGTGTTTCCTTTCTTGAAAATGCTCAATGGGGATGAATCGTCCTTTTCTCATCACATGAAGAATGCGGTCTTTATTATCCCTAAACCAACCTTGTTAGTAGAAGTAATGTCAACCATTGAAGAGATTTTTGCGGAGATTGAAAAGGATGCTAACGAGGGTGGACAGGCGTTTCAGGATATACAAGGGGACGTCTATGAAATGCTCCTCTCTGAAATCGCCTCAGCAGGAAAAAACGGACAGTTTAGAACTCCGCGACATATCATTAAGCTTATTGTCGAACTGGTTGAGCCACAATTGGGTAACCGAATTGCCGATCCTGCCTGTGGAACCGGTGGTTTTTTACTTGGCGCTTATCAGTATATGGTGACTCAGCTGGATAAAAATAAGAAGAATCTTCAGCCCGATGAAGATGGGTTTATCCGCAATTCGGTGAGTAGTCTCTTGACTAAAGAAGTAAGTGATATTCTGAATAACCGTCTGTATGGTTACGATATAGACGTGACCATGGTGCGGCTGGGGCTGATGAACCTGATGATGCATGGCGTAGACACTCCGCACATTGATTACAAAGATACCCTGAGCAAAGGTTTTACCGAGTCCAATCAATATCAGATTATTATGGCTAACCCGCCATTTACTGGCAGTATTGATAAGGGCGACATTAACGAATCGCTTAAATTAGGAACTACCAAAACTGAACTCTTGTTTGTCGAAAACATTTATAATCTGCTTAAAATGGGTGGAACTGCCGGCGTGATTGTGCCGCAGGGTGTTTTATTTGGCAGTGGTAAAGCCTTTGTTGAAGCAAGAAAAATACTCATTGAAAAATGCGAATTAAAAGCAGTTATCACCATGCCAAGCGGAGTATTTAAACCCTATGCCGGAGTTAGTACCGCCATTTTAATCTTTACCAAGGGAGGCGAAACTGAGAATGTTTGGTTTTATGATATGCAAAGTGACGGTTACATCCTTGATGACAAGCGGGCAAAACTTGAGGGGTATGGCGATCTGCAGGATATTATAACACAGTATAAAAAGCGGGATCAGCGGATAGAGAGCAACCGCAAAGAAAAGTTTTTCTTTGTGCCTAAAGACAAGATTATCGCAGAAAACTATGATCTCTCTATGAATAAGTATAAGGAGGATGTTTTTGAAGAGGTCGAGTATGGGAAACCGGCTGTAATTTTAGCCAAGCTCAAGAAAATTGAGTGTGAGATTACTCAGGAGTTGAATGAGCTTGAGGGGATGTTGGGATGAAATACGAATACCTTGGTAAAATAGTGGACATTTCAAAAGGCAAGAAGCATAACCCTGTAGAAGCTCCCAGCTTAAGTTCTAAGAGAATAATAGGGATTAATGACCTTAGAAATGACATTACCATTGTCTTTACAGATGACAATAAAGGTGTTGAGGCTTACGAAAAGGATATTCTTATTGCTTGGGATGGAGCAAATGCTGGTACTATAGGCTACGGGAAAAAGGGCTATATTGGTAGTACGATATCGAGATTGCGTATAAAAGATACAAAGAAATATTCTGAAGTATTCCTCGGGAAACTGCTTCAATCAAAGTTTGACTATCTTAGATCAACAGCCACGGGTGCGACAATTCCGCATATAAATCGTGCTGCTTTGGACAGTATTAAAGTTCCCCAATTCGATTTATCTGACCAAATCCGCATCGCCGCCATTCTGACTCGGGCGGAAAATCTAATTGCCAAACGCAAAGAGAGCATCATGGCGTTGGATGAACTCTTGAAGAGTACTTTTCTGGAGATGTTTGGGGATCCGGTGAGGAATGAGAAAGGATTTCAAATATCTCCATTATCAGACTTCATCGTTCACATGACAAGTGGAGGGCGAGGGTGGTCTAAGTATTATTCTACTGTGGGGGATAGATTTATCAGGTCACTAGATGTACAAATGAATCACATATCCAAAGAAAATGCTGTATACGTCTCACCGCCCAAAAGCAAAGAGACTGATCGAACGAGAGTTCGATCAGGAGATGTTTTATTGACTATTACAGGTTCATGCATTGGTAGAGTTGCTTATGTACCAACTGATTTTAGTGATGCGTATGTTAGCCAACATGTTGCAATAATTCGAACTCGAGGAATAAATTCAACATACCTGTCATTTTACTTATCTATGCCAAATGCTGGTCAGCGATATGTAAAAAAGCAACAATACGGACAAACAAAGCCAGGTCTGAATTTTAAACAAATTGAATCTTTTCCAATTTTAAAATCGCCACGTATATTGCAAGACAAATTCTCCACTATTGTCGAAAAGGTCGAGTCACTCAAATCAAAATATAATAGAAGTTTAACAGAGTTGGATAACATCTACAGTTCATTAATTCAACGCGCCTTTCGAGGCGAGCTGGATTTGAGCAGTATTCCTGTGGATGTAGTGGTTGAGGTCGAACCGGTGAAAAAAAACGTGAAGTATTTGCCGATAGAAGTGATAACCACAAAACAATTTTCTGAGGAAACTCTGAAAACAATAATTGAGACAAAGTTAGGACAACCTTTTGATTTCAGTGAATTAATGGAATGCTTAGAAGAAATCTTCTTTGAGGAACTGCCAGAGTATGATGAAGTGAAGAAAATACTCTACTCAATGTTGAAAGGAAACAAGCCTTTTATCAAACAAATCTTTATAGAAGCAATAGATAAGAATACAGGTGAAAAAAAGAAAAAAGTCATGCTTAAGGTGAATGTATGAAGCTATTACGTCTAAAAATCAACGACCCCAACGGATTCAGAAGTCTGAACCAAGGATTCACTGTTGATTTCCTGAGAAATCAGAATAATAAAGACAATGATACAGAATTTAATCCATACATTCTTGCAGGTCCCAATGGTTGCGGTAAGTCAAATATCTTGGAGGCCTTAGCCGCTATTTTCTATCACATAGAATGCATACATCTTCGCTATCGGCCTGATAGTCTACGCTATGATGAAGAAGAAAACGCCGGAGGATTTCGCGAAGAGATTGCAACGCCTGATGCTTTTGAATTGGAGTACCTTATGCCCTTGCCGGACTCGTTAAAGAACGAAAAAATGCAAACCATTGCCCACTTAAAAATAGTCAAAAAATTAGGTCTAAGACCTAAAATATTTTGGTGTAACCGCGCTGATGGTATTAATCGATCTGTTCCTCTTGACAAAAAAACGGCCAAAGAACTCTTGCCAAAATATATTTTAGCCTATTCTTCAGGTGAAAACGAAATTTTAAGTCTGCCTTTTTTTAAAATGAGATTTATCCATTTCGATGAGTATAGAGACATGCTGACGCGAGATGACTATTATGGGCAAGCCCCTGAAGGGCGATTGGTTTACCTTGACGACCATTTTAGCCAAGCTATTTTGCTTAGCAATCTTCTGTTACAGCCAGAAGATATACTACTGCCTTTCAAAAGAGAACTAGGGCTTAAAGGAGTGAAAGAGTTCCGGCTTATTATTGGTAAGCATCATTACGAAGAAATTCACGAAGATCGTTTGCGAACATTATCCAACCAAGAGAGGAATGATTACTCAAAAACTCATAGAGAGTTAACTTCGAATATCAATATAACAATAGATAAGTTCAAAAACTGCGCAACTTCATCGTATATTAACTATGATGAGGACGGTAATGAAAAGTCCCTCACATTGGACTTTTTCGTGGACGATAGCACAAAAGAGGCTTTTCGTTTTCATTTTAGCAATTCACCATTGGAATTATTCCAAGCATTTCAAATTTTGTATACTCTAAACTATTATTGCATTGACCAAATAACACGAGCCCGGATATATACATCGAAAAATATCTATTTGAAGCAAGATATGACGTCGATCGCTTTAGGGGAAACAAGTATATTTCGAATTAAGGAGTTTGAGCTTGACATAGATCAGATTGGTAACGTAATTTATACTCGGTCGTTGTCCGACGGTGAACATCAGTTTATTCATTCGATAGGATTATGTCTTTTATTTAAAGATGAGCCATGCTTATTTCTTTTGGACGAGCCCGAAACTCACTTTAACCCAGACTGGAGGGCCAATTTTATATCACGTTTGCGAGAGTGCTTTAATAATACTAAACAAATTATGAGAGAAATGCTGATAACCACGCATTCCCCATTTCTGATATCTGATAGTAAGCAAGAAAATGTCTTGCTTTTTTCAAAGAGTAAGACAACTGCACGTATCAATATATCTCGTCCCGATTTTAATACCTTTGGAGCATCTATTAATAAAATTACTATGAAAGCATTTGGTAAGGGAGAAACGATTGGTGGATACGCCGAGCAAATGCTTGAGCAATTGAAAGAACGTTTCTATCATGGAGAAAGCAGAGAAAAAATCATTGACGAAACTAATAAATTGTTCGGCGAATCTGTCGAAAAGATACTTTTGATTAATAGTATTCTTACTTCAAGAGAGGATAAATAATGCATTACGTTTATGAGTTTATACCCCATGAAATAGAAACAATGCAAGAATATATCGATTATATATTCGATGAAGTATGGTGTAAAGCTCCCAGTCGACAGTATAGAATTACTCTTTTCAATAAAAATACTGAATTGAAGGCTATTATTACTAATAATCGCTTTCTTGCAACTAAAACGGGAAAACTCTTTGTTGATCAAATAAAAGCGATTTATGCTGTGTTTAAAACCTTGTCACAGAATGACATTGACAGACTTGCGCGTTGGTTCAAAGCCAATAATCACATAGAAGCACTTTGTGGGAATCAGCCAGGGGAAGATCCAGTGACGTATGAGGAATTAAAACAATATCATCATAATCTTGCTGTTAAATTGGAAGTTTTTTATAAGTTTCTTTGGAATTCTAATATTTTTTCGTTACAAGCAATAAAATCAAGAATCGGTAAGATTTCCGATCATTACAGTAAATTTATTTTAAAAAACACTGAAAGAATATGTCCATTTTGCGGTATTCATAGAATTAAGGGGGAGTTTAATTCTAAGCGAGAAGATTATGACCATTATCTCCCTAAAGATATTTATCCATTTAATTCGGTCAACTTAAAAAATTTAGCACCTACTTGTATGGAATGTAACCGCTCATATAAATCTGCTAAAGATCCACTACGTGACCTTTCAGGCAGTCGAAGAAAAACATTTTACTCTTATATGGCGATGAAACCACCTATAAATATTGAACTACACTTTCTTAACGGTATAGTTAATCTAATACCTGATAATTTAGACTTGAGGATTAGTTGTGAGGGTCATGAAGAAGAAGTACAAGCATGGAGAGAGATCTTTTCTTTAGATGAAAGATATAAAGCAATATATTTGGATAAGCACACAACAAATTATTGGTTCATGCAAATTGAAGAGATGGCAATAAACAAGGGCTATTTAATACAAGAGGCTTTGGAAGAGTTGAATAGGTATGCTAGACACTCTCCTCTTCAAGAAATCAACTTTTTAAAAGTTCCTTTTCTTGAGGCTTGTGAGAAGAATAACTTTTTTGGTAGTTATTCTATTCGATGAGTGGCGTAACTTTCTTTAATCGGTTATTAGAGTACTGTGAGACCAGACACGTCTATTCAGAGAACTTTCTCTTTACTGGGCGGTCCAAAAGCCGAGCATGATCTCAGAACTAAAACGGGAATCCTAAACAGTGACAGGATAGATTTTCTAGTCTCGTTTATTAGGTGTAGTGGTTTACGGTTGATCATCAATGAGCTACTCAGGTTACAATGGGTGGCGGCAAACTACGGGTTATCTCAACGTCCTATTTGGGAGCTACTAACTTTAAAGCAGTGGAGCAGCTCAGTAGTATGAAGAGGTCCCAAGTATTTAATGATTAAGCCAAATTAGTAAGACGCTTTGTATCAGATATAAGAAAAGGATTTACAAGTCCCTTCTCTTACAAGATTGGCTATCAATACATTAGCAGGAAATAGTTGGTTTATGAAGAATTCCTGTTGTATTGGCAGTAATTGTGAGAGGTGGGGGATCGTGACTAATAATGAGAATATTGAGCAGAGCGCGTTAAATCTCTTAAAAGGTATGTTAGGGACTGATGCAAGCTTTCGGAATGGTCAATGGGAAGCCATCGAATCTATAGTAATTAAAAAAAGACGAACCCTGGTTGTTCAACGGACGGGATGGGGAAAAAGTGTCATCTACTTTATAGCTTCCAAATTGCTTCGTAATCAAGGATTAGGTTTTACAATTATCGTGAGTCCTCTTTTATCGCTGATGCGTAATCAAATTGAGGCGGCGGAACGTATTGGCGTCAAAGCTGCCACTATAAACAGCTCTAACGAGGAGGAATGGCCTCAAATCGAAGCTGAATTGAGTAAAGGGTTACTAGACATTATTATAATTTCCCCCGAAAGACTTGCTAACCATAGGTTTGTTGAGATGTTTTCCAGTATCCGCGAGGCCATAGGTATGTTGGTTGTCGATGAAGCGCACTGCATCTCGGATTGGGGTCACGATTTTAGACCGGACTATCGGCGAATCGTGGAAATTGTGAAAATGATGCCCCCTAATATTCCAATCTTGGCTACAACCGCCACAGCCAATTCTCGAGTTGTGGACGATATTTCCGAACAACTTGGTCCCGATCTTTTGGTTTTGAGAGGAGCATTGGCTCGTGACTCGATTCAGTTGCAAGTTATTCAACTAGCGCATCAAGCGGAAAGATTAGCGTGGCTGGCAGAAAACTTATCTAATCTGCCGGGCTCGGGTATTATATATTGCTTAACTATAGCCGACTGTCGCCGAGTAGCTCAGTGGCTTAGGAAAAATCACCATGATGTTGCAGAATACACAGGGAAAATTGATAATCCCATAAGGGAAATACTAGAACAGAGACTTCTGAAAAACGAAATTAAAGCATTGGTTGCTACCATTGCGTTAGGTATGGGTTTTGATAAACCTGACCTAGGTTTTGTAATTCATTTTCAAAGACCCTCTTCTGTGATAGCCTACTATCAACAGATCGGCCGTGCAGGAAGAGCGTTAGATACAGCTTATGCTATACTCTTAACGGGTAGTGAAGATGACGAAATAGGGGAATACTTTATCAACTCTGCGTTCCCGACGTCTGGTGAAATGGTTCGAATTGTCCACTTGATTGAGGAAGCTGAGCATGGTTTAACAATAAATGAGATTCTTAAACTCGCAAATTTGAGTAAAGGGCGAATCGAAAGATGTATAAAGGTTTTAGAGATTGACGGAATTATTGCTAAAAACAAGAGTACCTATTATAGAACGGTTAATCCCTGGAAGCTAGATCTCGCGCGTTTTGAAAAGGTTACGGCATTGCGACAACAGGAAATGGGGATTATGAGGGAATTTACCCAAACTAAGCAATGTTTTATGGAATATATATCGAAAGAACTGGACGACCCATATGCAAAACAGTGCAATCGCTGCGCTAACTGTACGGGAGAACGCTTGTCTACGTCTGTAGAAGCTGGTATTGTAAGGGAAGCGATTACCTTCTTGCGCAGAGATTTTCTGGAGATTGAGCCAAGAAAGCAGTGGCCTCCCGGTGGAGTTGGCGACAAAAAGGGACGAATTCCTGAAGATTTACGTAATGAATCTGGCCGTGTCCTTTGCATCTACCGTGATGCGGGTTGGGGTAGCTTGGTAGCCAGCAATAAATACATTGACGGTTGCTTCAGTGATGAGTTGGTCGATGCAGCTGTTGAGCTAATAAAAGCGTGGCAACCTAATCCCTACCCTGTTTGGGTGACCGCAATTCCTTCTTTGCGGAGGCCTTTGTTAGTCCCTGATTTTGCACAGAGGCTTGCACGAAAGCTAGGAATACCTTTTCATTCAGTGTTAATTAAAACTAGGGAAACCCCTGAGCAGAAAAGCATGCAGAATAGGATACAACAGGCGTCCAATGTTCTCGGAGCGTTTTCTGTTCAAGGAGTGGTTAGGGCTGACCCAGTTCTTCTCGTCGATGATATGATTGATTCACGTTGGACAATGACTATATGCGGCAATTTATTACGCCAGGCCGGGTGCGGTCCGGTAATTCCTTTGGCAATTGCTTCAACATCTGGAGGAGGTGATATTGAATGACAATAAGTTTGTCTGTTGACAGCCAGGCAATTCTTTTACTGGCTAGTAACGTTGGTTTACCTATAGTCAAGAATATGGATTTAAAACCTTTGAGCTCTTCAGAATGGAACGCAATGTCTGAGAAACTAAGTCATTCGACCTTGAAGTATCCAAGGAAGTTTTTTGAAGCTGATCCGAACGAGTGGAAAGAACAACTTGATTTAAATGAAGCTCAAGTCGAACGCATGCAAAGGTTACTAGCCCGCGGGGCAAACCTATCGATGGAAATAGAACGATTATCTAGCTTAGGAATATGGATAACGACGCGAGCAGAACCTACTTACCCCCAACGCCTAAAGAAAGTACTTAAAAGAAAATGTCCTGTCATTATGTTTGGTGTCGGGGATTATAATCTTGCTTCTGCTGGGGGAGTTGCCATCGTTGGGTCGCGTGATGTTGATAGCGCTGGTGTGGAATTTACAGCAAAACTTGCTCAGAAGTGCGCGAATGAAGAACTGGTTGTTATTTCTGGAGGAGCGAGAGGGGTGGACTCTATTGCTCAAGATACAGCACTTAATAACGGCGGGCGAGTTCTATCTATTCTGGCAAACGGGTTAGAGAAAATCATTCAGCGCCGAGAAGTGAGAAAAAATATTTTGGAAAACAAAATGTTATTACTCACTCCGTTTCATCCAAAAGTACCCTTTCACGCTTATAATGCAATGGAACGGAATAAATTTGTGTATGCTATGTCTAATTATACAGTTGTGATTTCAGCTGCGGAAAAAAAGGGAGGTACATGGACTGGAGCCGCGGAGAATCTTAAAGCACAGTGGGTACCACTTTTTGTTCGAGATGAAGAATCATGTCCTAGTGGAAATCGCACACTGATTGACCAAGGTGCTATACCCATCGATTCGGCGGTGTTGTCAAGCACAAAGCATTTGAGCGAATGGTTTACGCAAAAATTAGGCGAAAAAGCTCAGCGATTAGATATTCATCGTAAATATATGAGTAATGAGGAGCAGAATCTAAAGGCTATGGTTAATGAGCAGATTGCTTTATTTTAATATAGCTAAGAAGTCCCTGACAATCGAACATTTGTCGGGGACTTCTTGTTACTA
>NZ_MLBF01000006.1 GCF_001936615.1 Desulfosporosinus metallidurans | reverse complement strand
GAAAGAGGATTTAAGCAAGAACAAGAGAAGGACAATTTTGTCCTTCTCTTGTTCGATGGTATCAAATGACTGATTTGGTACAACTAGTTGAAGATCACCTTAATGGTTTTCACTAATCCGTTCGTGGTAATCCCGGAAAGTGTAACGGTTCCGCCAGCAACTGCCCCACTACCAGTGATCGTGCCATCAGATTTGACGTTAAATTGATCATCAGTCAAAGTGCTACCCGAAGCAACCTTGACAATCTGTGCTAATTGCATACCTTCTTGACCATACTGATCGAGAGCATAGAAGTAAACTGCTGCTCGTTTCTTGGAACTTCCAGCGGCATCGAATCTTGCCATAACATTGTTAGGAGCCAGGACACCTGAAGCTGCACTAACGGTTACAGTATTTCCATCGGAACTCACTGAAACGCCATTCACGGAAGTGTCGACATTAGCAACAATAGTACTAGCCACAGGTGCTGCAGTTGAAGATTTGATCGGTGTCGTTAGCGAATGGACAGCGCCATCAGTACCTAAAAGGGTTACGGTTAAATTCGTGGTTGATGTTGTGACATTATTGGCTAACTTCCCAGCATCGACCTTCACACTATCATAGGCACCTACGGCACTTTCGATAGCAAAGTCCGTGGTATTATCAACATAGGCCCCAATGATGGGAGTGCCACCTAATAGTACTTTTGTTCCACTTGCTGTAGTGCCATAAATTTTTGGATTAGCATGATAGTCAGTATCTCGTCCGGAAATATCACTCAAATAGGCATTGGCATAGATTGGGTTAGCCACTGTATCCATAGTATAGCCTTGAATATCGGCGTCTTTTATAACTGAGAACGTTACAGACTTAGAGTCAATGACAACGGTTGGAGCAGAAATAGCGACTAATTGGAAGGTTACGGTTGCTGTTCCAGCTGCTACGGCAGTAATGTTAGTTTGATTTTGTCCAACCTTTGAGATTCCAACGGCCTTAACAATAGCATTATCACTAGATACAGCTTGAACTTCGTAAGTGTCGGCACCACCTGTCATATCCACGACTCTACCATATTGATCTTTAACAGATAAACCACCCTTATCGTATCCTAAGTCAATTTTTTGAGCGGCCCCTACTTGCATAGAACTTACAAGGACTGAAGAGTCGACAGATAGTGTGTCGGCTTTGGCAGCCTTTTGGATGTTGATGGTTATTGAACTATATTTACCCGTAGGTGTCATAGCTGTTATAACATCTGGACCGTCAATGGTTTTTAAATTGTTTTTCAATGAAGCCGTTCCATCAATATTTGGGTAAAGTGTTGCTCCAGTAAAGGTGATACCAGACAAGTCACTATATTTGGTCAAGGCAACTCCATTTTGGTCAACAGCCGTAAAAGGAATTTCTTTTTGTTCGTTGACAGCTATATCATACGCTGGAGCCATTAACGTAAAGGTATCGACGGATGCTGCTTTCTTTAAAGTAACATTCAATGTTGAAGTTGTTCCGCCATAAGACATTGCTGTAATTGTCACAGGAAGATCCATCGCAAGATTACTATTACTAACAACAGTGACTTTTATGGCTGCTTTACTAGAATCACTAGGATCCGTTACAACTTGAGCGAGTACATTGGAGTTTGAAGAAGTTAAACAATTTTGATTGCCATTGATCGTACTGGTGATTAGGCCATTGACTACGAGGTTATAATCTTTTGTTGCATTACCACTAACGTCGGTAGCAGTGTAATCAATATAGAATACACTTGATGTATCTCCATCAGTCAAAACTTTTCCATCAGCATTTGTTAAGGTATTAAGGGTCATATTGCTTAATGTGCCAAGCGCTGAAGAGGTATTTAGGGTAGCATTTGTTGAAACTCCAGACGTTGAATCATAACCAGTTATTGTTACTGTAGCAAACTGAATGAGATTTGCGCCAATTGCACCTGGATCTAATTTGAGCAAACCTTTATCTGCTGTAACAGTACCAGCTCCACTTTGGAAAGTTAAACTATTAGCAAGAGATGACGTTGTAATGTCGTTTCCATATTGGTCTAAGACATTATAAGTTGCATATCCAATATTTGCACTAGTGATCGATAATTTGGTGGACGTTATATTAATTTTAGCGATCTTTTGTGGGGATACAGCAACAGTCGAAGTTCCGAGATCTGTCGTGTCATTCTTAACAGCTACTGTATAAGATCCTTCTGGCAAATTGGATGCACTGCTCACCGTAGCTTCTGTCTTAGCAGTATTCCAAGTCGTAGTTACCGTTACAGGAGTCGTTGCTCTTTGTACGGTAAATGTAACTTTGGAAGTATCTGCTGGAGCTTGGTTGAAGACTACTTTGAAGCTTGAAGAGCTGATAGCACTTACAGATGTAACTGCCAAATTACCTTGGGCAGGTGCCGGGGTGCCGTTTATCACTCCGGTGCGTACTGCATCAGAAACGACAACCGAACCACCAAGAGCAGTAACAACACCATCAGCAGCAAGTTTGCTGTGTACAAACGTAGCAACGGCAGGAACTGTTCCGTCCGTGAGAACAATGGGAGACTTAGTTTGAGCTGCAAGTGGTGCACCAGCAAGAGCATCAATGCCCGTTACGCCGTTAGCCACATAGACATTGTTAAAGTCGAGGGATGAATTGAAATCTTGGATAACTTGGTTGTTGGTGTCATAAGCCGTGGTTCCAGCATGACGGGTTGCGCTAGGAAGTGCGGCTTTAACGGCGTCACTGATGATGACTGTTCCACCAATAACATCAGAAGAAGTGATGCCAGGATTAGCAGCCAAGTAGGCGGAAACGCTAGCAGGAACAGCGTCTTTGTCGGTTAAGAGGATGGGCTCATTAGCAGCCGAAGCAACTGCTGCGATGGAGAGCGCATCTTGCAGGCCGTTAGCAACGGCAACTTTGGTTACGCCAACCATTTTTTTAGCAATGTTGACGGAGGTTGCAGCACGGTCTACTCCACCAAGAGGAACAACTGTGATACCCATTGCGGAGATTTGATCAAGAACTGCTTGGCTGATAACAGCCGTTCCACTGGTTACATAAACCGTCTTAACATTAAGTTTAGTAAGTTCTGCTTTAGTGTCAGCATCTAGCGAGTTTCCAGCTCCGGTCAGAAGGATAGGAGCTTTCAAGTAGGATGCGAGTGGGCCAGCGGTCAGTGCATCAACCATACCATAAGAAGCTGAAGATGCGAGGATTGCTGTGCCAGTCCAACCAGTTTGCTCTGCGATTGCTACTGCGGTTTGGGCAGCAGTTGTACCTGATAAGCGAGTTGGGACTGTTCCAGCAGCAAATGCATTAAAAGGAACCGAAGTGAGTGACATACCAGCAATAGCTAAGGAAGCTAAGGCTTTTTTTGTTTTTTTCATGTAGTGAATATCTCCTCTCAATTTGGGTCTTTTCTCTTTTTGGTAACAGACAATCTCTTTTCTCAGCCTAGGACGTCTCTAGTCGTCCCTCACCCCCTTAAAATGAATAGTATTTTAGTTTAGACATTGCGCAGTATCTAAAAGTAGTCCACCGGATTTTATGGAAGCGTCCTCCCAAAAAAATGCTGATTCATTTTCCTCCGGCGGTGTACCCTTTAGAACAACATAAAAGGATGAAGAAGCAAACAATAAGTCAAATATTGGCGAATGATATTCTGCTATTAGAATACAATAGGATTGTGCATATTTTATGATGACGATGCCAAGAATTCCTTAAGAAATTTAACCTAAGAGAAAAATCAACAGATCCCCGAAATCGGTGATCTGTTTCTAACGCAATGTTCAAATGAAAATAGACGGTAAGTCTTGTGAATATGAACACCTGAAAACCGCTTGTGACAGCGAGGCGACTAATCAACTATTCTATTGTGATTATGGGCAAAACATGGTATACTGATAAGGTTGATAACTGAACTGAATTCATCTTTTTAATTAATTTGGCAACTTGGCTGGCGGGAAGAGAAGCAAATTCCCAATGTCTGTTGTTTTTTTATTGGGCCATTTTGAAAGGAGCAAATTTGAGCGATAAGATTGTCACGAGTAGTGAAAACGAAACAATGGATATTCCTAGGTTAATAATCGAGAGACACCTAAAAAGAAAATTAAAAGAAACTGAGATTATGCACCATCTTAATGGGGTTAATGATGACGACAGAACTGCAAATCTTGCCGTGTTTATTGATAGTGATAATCATACTAAATTCCTCAAAACCAAAAGGAAGTCTAAATATGTTCCAGAAGTTGGACGGACAAAAAAATTAATACAAGCAAATATGTTGGAAAAATATGGGATAGTGTTCTACGGACCGTTATTTACAGACGAAAGAGAAAAAATGCTAAAACTAATGGCAGAACGTACAAAAAGGGAACTGGGCTTAATTAGCTAGTGTTAGGGATACGAAGATGGACGCTTGGCATGTATATAGCCAAGCGTCCGCCTTATCTAAGCACTGATGAATTCATTTTGAAATCAGAATCTGTCATCTAAAAGGAACACACTGAGGCGCCGGTAAGCCAATCGTTGAGAAGGCACTCTCTCATCCCGGCTGATTCCGATCCGTCCGTGCTAACTTTGACGACGTCTATGTAGAAGATAAAGGAACCGAGGAGATAGATCATGAACGGAAATATACGTGATAATATTAAGCAAGGCACACAGGGTTTCGATTGTTCAAAAACAAGATCAGCGTACTGGGAAAGTGACAGAAGGAATAGTTGAAACCATTCTTACGAGTTCTTCTACTCATCCCCATGGCATAAAGGTCAGGCTCGTTGGCGGCATTGTCGGTCGAGTGAAGCAAATTCTGCTTTAGGGCAACAAAATTGATCATTAATCGCACTTAATTATTGAAGGTGAATGTGGGCATAAGATTAGCGATTAGTTGAACGAAAAATGATTAAGTTTAATCGACCTTGACAGTATAATCAGTATACACGTTAAGATGTTGATAGAAACCAATGAACACGCCGCTTAGATGATGAAAATCAGCTGAGCGGCTTATTGTTGAAAATTGTAAGGAGGATTTCAAGGGTCTTATTGTGTTGACTCATCAGAGAAAAGATGATACAAATATCACGACATATGAACGAAAGGAATGAATGTTATGGGTAAATTCGAAAGTGCTGAAAAGATAGGATTAAGAGACAAAGAAACCAATAAACTTCTAGCTGTGTACCCATATAAAGCAGAGGGTACTGATGCTGAAATCAATAAAATTGTCCGGGACTGGTATTATCAGCAAAGTTGCGCAGCTGAAGATCAACTCTTAACTGCTTATGTCGATGTTTTAACAGATTACGAAATTAAATCGCGTAAAAAATTGAAGGGCGATATTCAACATGATGAACAATGAAAAGAAGTGTAACATTAAAATATTAAAAAATGGGCCCTATATCGTCACGGGGAATGTCCCTTTGTCCGAGAAAATAATTGTTTCTAAGGGCAAAATTAATGAATTGAAAGATGGACGTAAATTACCGCAGGCTGAAGAGTATGCACTATGCCGTTGCGGTAAATCAAAAAATGCACCCTTTTGTGACGGCTCTCATGAAAAAGTCGGTTTTAATGGAGTTGAGAAGGCATCGAGAGAGACGTTTGAAGACAGGGCTGAACTGTTAGAGGGACCAGATCTTGACCTTCTAGATGATAATCGATGTGCATTTGCCCGTTTCTGTCACAGGGAAGACGGAAAAGTATGGGAGCTTACCGAAAACTCTAATAATCCAAAATACAGAGAAGAGGCAATTATCGCAGCCTCTGAGTGTCCAGCGGGAAGATTAGTTGCCTATGATAAAACGGGAAAAGCGATTGAACCTGAATATGAACCTTCCATTGAAATACTTCAGGATCCTGAAAAAGAAGCTAGTGGCCCGATTTTTGTTAAAGGCAATATTCCGATTGAATCTTCAGAGGGTTATACTTATGAAATAAGAAACCGAGTAACTCTTTGTCGCTGTGGCAAAACCCGAAATAGGCCATTTTGTGATGCAACACATATTTCGATGAACTATACAGATAACTAATGGTTAGACTAGAGCACCTGCTGAATGACGGCAGGTGCTTTTTTCAAGGGAGTATTATTATCTAGAATGGATACCACAGTCATAAAGATCGTAAACCGGATCATTTCCAGAGCGAACAAGGAACCTGTCCCTCTGTTCCCTCCTCGCAAAGGCTTTTGCTTTAATCTAACTGGTCCAACCAGTAGACCTAAGAGGAGGGGGATATCATGGGAAAACGTACATACAAAATCGTAAAAAATAAGGCCCTAGAGGGACTTCATGATTTGGAGTCGCGTAAAGGACGATTTCGAGCCTTTGAAGCGATTCGACCGGCAATGTTGGGGATGGTTCCAGACTATCCCGAGCTTTCTAATCGTTTGCGGGAGATAAAAAAATACAGTATCGATCATTTGGATGAAAGCATCGCAAAAGCTCAAAGGTCGATGGAAGACAAAGGATGCAAAGTCTTTATTGCTGAGACCACAGATGAAGCCCAGAAGTATATTGCAAGTCTGATTCCAAAGGAAGGTTTAGTTGTTAAGTCAAAGTCCAATGCGGGTAAAGAAATTAATATTTCACATTATCTGGAAGATTATGGAGTTACAGTCGTAGAAACGGATCTTGGAGACCGAATTAACCAGCTCTCGAAGAGTGAAGCGAGTCACTCGCTCGCACCCGCCATCCATATTCCCATTGAAAGAGTCACCGAAGTTTTTTCTGAAGAGGCTGGAACACAGCTAGAGTGCACTCCTGAAGCTTTGGTCGTAGCAGCGCGAAAAAGTCTTAGAAGTTATTTAATCAATGCGGATGTGGGAATCTCCGGAGCGAATGCAATTGCTGCTGATACGGGTAGTGTCTTCCTCACGGAGAATGAGGGGAATATTCGGGCCGTTACGATGATGCCGAAAATGCACATTGTGATCGCTGGGGTAGAGAAAATTGTGCCCACGCTGGAGGATGCTATGCAAGTCGTTCGGGCCGCCGCGGTCTATGGCGTTGGACAAGATATCGGAACCTATGTTTCTGTGATCTCGGGGGTAAGTGAATCCCTCGATCCTGACTTAGAGGAGCAAGTACACGGTCAAGGGCCCAAGGAGGTCCATGTTGTCCTACTAAAAAATGGCCGCGAGAAAGCCATCCGAGCGGGATACCGAGATTCACTCTATTGCATTAACTGTGGTAGCTGTTTGAACTTTTGCCCGGTCTATGCAGAAGTGGGTAGTAGGTACGGGTATAAGTATCTCGGCGGACGTGGCTTAGTCTTTGCTGCGTTTCACGGAGATCTGGAAAAATCAGAGGAAAACGGATTATCCCTCTGTATCGGTTGTCAAAAGTGTAAAACCGCTTGCCCTGTGCAAATGCCTACTCCGGAAATGTTGTGGAAACTTCGACAAACCGCTGTGGCTAAAGAAGGGGTAGGTTGGAAAAAAGACCTTATCTTCTCTATGTTAACAAAACCCAAATCACTACCTACTGTGACAAAACTCGCGACGACCTTTGGTAAACTGGTTTTAAAAGAATCCGGCCAAGGGATGGCGTTTCGTGTGTCATTGAGCTCGCTCGGGATGCCCAAAGAACGAGTCATCCCCAAAGTTGCAGGACAGTCCTTTTTGGATAACGTCAAACCTAAAACGGTCGATCGACCGATCAAGACCGTTGGGTTTTTCCCCGGATGTGTCGTCAACTATTCCGAGACGGATCTCGGGGAGTCGCTTTTACACGTGTTAGGGGAAAACAAAGTGGCGGTAAAACTGGCTCAAGAAGATGTTTGCTGTGGGATCCCCAGCATTGTGAGTGGGGATATGGCTCATGCCAAAGCAATGGCCCTAAAAAATATTGAAATCTACAGTCAGTTTGAGATGGATGCTTTGGTTTTTGTTTGTCCGAGCTGCGCGGTGGCCTTCAAGGAAGAGTACCCCAAGCTTTTCGCAGAGGATTCGCCTGAGATTCAGGAGAAGGTGAAAAAAGTCGCTCTTAAAGTTCGAGACATTAACGAATTCTTGTTCCATGACATTCAAATTAAGATTCCGGATGGACAACTGAGGGAAAAGGTGACCTATCATGATCCCTGTCATCTTGCACGAAGTATGGGAGTAAAAAAAGAGCCGCGAGACATTTTGCAACGAATCCCGGGAGTGGAGTATGTAGAAATGGAAGAGGCCGACGCGTGTTGTGGTTTTGGTGGTTCGTTTAGCCTAAGCTTCTATGAACTTTCGCATCGGATCAATGAGGGAAAACTTAAGACCATTGCCGATACTCAAGCAACGACACTTGCCACGAGCTGTCCGGGATGTATGGTGCATTTTCGTGATGGAATATCCCAGCATCATATGAAGCAAAAAGTTTTGCATACAGTACAATTACTAAGTCAGGCATATGGAAGAAGGCAAGAGAGATGAGAAATACAAAAGCAAAAATGATCTTGAAGACGATTGAATCAAACCGTAAAAAACTTCTTCAAGAGTATCCTCACCTAGCCTCTCAAGTAAACAAAATAAAGACGTCGGTAGCGATGAACTTAAAAGAGTATGTTGAAAAGGCGATCACCTCATTAAAAAGTAAAGGCTGTCACGTGATCGTTGCAGCGGATGGCGCTGATGCTCGGCAGCAAATTCTTAAAATTCTTTCCGGGAAAAAGCAGGTCGCTATGAGTAAGAACCCTGTTTTTACGGAGATTGCTCTGAGGGAGTTTCTGAAGGCGAACGACGTGGTGGTGACGAATACCGATCTCGGGGAAAGACTTGCGGGTACAGCAGTAGATGCCCATCCTTGGATTGCCACGATCAATACGGAGATATCAAACAAAGTAACGGTCTCTCAAGTTAAAGATGAAATTAAGCAAACGGTATCTACTTTGGAATATGGAATTACGGGTGCTGATGCTATCGTTGAACAGAATGGAACCATTGCACTTTTAGAAAGTGAAGGGAACGTCCGATTTACCTCGAATCTCCCGTATAACCATATCGTCGTTGCAGGGCTGGACAAAATCGTTCACACACTCGAAGATGCATTGACTGTCTGTCGGACAACGAGTGTCTATGGAATGGGAAAAGATATGCTGAGCTATATTTCCTTTCTCTCCGGCCCCAGTCGTACTGCCGATATCGAGTTCAAAATGGTACAAGGCATGCACGGGCCCAAAGAAGTCTATGTGATTTTACTCGATAACGGACGATTAGCAGCGGCAGAGAGTCAGAAGTTGGATCTTCTTAAATGTCTTGGTTGCGGTGGCTGTCTGGTCGCTTGTCCCGGATACCTGGAAGAGGGATTAGAAAAGGGATATCGTTATACGGGGAAAAGGGCGAAGGTTCTGATAGGTTTTTTAGATGGAGTAAAGCAAGTCGAGGATGCGGATTGCGGAGATTGTTCGCTCTGCAATGAACTATGTCCCGTCGGTATCCAAGTTTAGGATCACAGAATAAGGACCTTAATTATAAGTGAGGAGTCTTAAGAAATAAGGCAAATAGCCTTAAAAAATTTGGAGGAGGAAAGCGAAATGGGACAGAAACCAACGAAAATTCGCTGGGTTTTAGGATTTTTTCTCTTTGTTTTAGGGTTTGTTGCGTACATGGATCGGGTTAATCTATCGGTAGCTGGACCTATGATTATGAAAGAGTTTGGTTTTGACAAAGTGCGGTTTGGAATGGTTCAAACATTATTTTTTTTCGGGTATGCAATAATGCAGATTCCCGGTGGAATGATAGCAGAATATTTTGGAGCACGAAAAGCTATGACGCTTGCAATTTCTTGGTGGTCTGCCTTCACTTTATTCACCGCAACTTCAAGCAATTTCTTGACCTTCGGTATTGTTCGTGCGTTGTTTGGTGTGGGTGAAGGACCTCTTTACCCCGGTGGAAGCGTGTTGGTTAGGAATTGGTTTAATGAAAAGGAAAGAGGAACGGCCAATTCCTTTATTCTAGCGGGCTCCTTTGTTGGACCTGTACTCGCTCCGGCGATTACCGTAGCAGTAATTACAACGTTCGGGTGGAAAGCTATCTTTTATATCTTTGGGGGCATTGGTATTTTGGTTGCTCTGGGTTGGTGGCTTATCGCTCGTGATCATCCGAAGGATCATCCGCTTGTCAATCAAGCTGAGCTAGCTATCATTATGGAAGGTAAAAATGCTTCGGAACCTGCTAAAAAGGAAATGGCTCCTTGGCGAAACTTTATTGGCTCTGTCCAGTTCTGGGCGATTGGGATCCAATATTTTGTTGCGGATTATATCATGTATGTATACTTATCCTGGTTGCCTATCTACTTGATGGAAGCCCAGAAATTTTCTTTAAAGGAAATGGGAGTCGCAGCGGCCTTTCCCTGGCTGGCTCTAGCGATAACGACCTTATCCAGTGGATACTTTAGTGATCGGCTCATAGCCAAAGGAGTAGCAGTCAATCGGATCCGGACGTCTTTTGGGGCGATCGGTTTGGTGATCTCCAGCATAACACTGTATTTAGCTGCTGGTTCGTCTAATCCCATTACTACGGTCATTTGGCTTACGCTATCCTTAGGGGCTCTAGGATTTACCTTCAGTTCTTCGTGGGCTAGTTGTAACGATTTGGGGCAAAAATTTACTGGCACAATTTCAGGTTGGATGAACCTCTGCGGTAATCTAGGAGGTGTGGTCGCGCCCACTTTGACTGCAATTATTGCTGTTCGTTATGGTTGGCAGTGGGCAATTTCAGCGACAGCATTTATTGGGATTTTAGGAGTGTGTGCATGGTTCTTCGTTCGGCCGGATCGACCATTAGTGGTTACACCTTCTCAAAAAAGCAGGGTGGCTTAATTAACCGTAATGGAAATTTATAGTTTTATTTGGTAAACTGGTGTTAGAACTTAGCGAAGAATGACAGGTATTGCCTGGATGTCCTTATTTATGGAGGGTTCTCATGCAATTCGAAAAAGTTAAGACACACCGGACATATCAAGAGGTCTTAAAACAAATTAACAACCTAATTATTGAAGGAAAGCTGAGCCCCGGCGATCGTCTGATGGGTGAAAGAGAGATGGCTACAGAATTGGGGGTTAGTCGCACGACACTTCGCGAGGCTTTGCGAACCATGGAGCTCTTAGATTTGGTGGAAATTAAGCCGGGAGGCGGAACGTTTATTCGTGATGTCCAGTTAAACGACGTGATTAGCCCTCTAGCTTTAGCTTTATCGGTCGAGCCGACTCGCTTGGACGAGCTCTGGGAAATCCGGATTACCCTCGAGGTCGAATGTGCAGGCTTGGCAGCATCACGGGCATCAGAGGAGAGCTTGCGTTGGATCTCGCATGCTCTTGAGGATATGCAGGCGAAGTTGAATGACTTAAATGCGTATGCTAAAGCGGATATGCGTTTTCACTATATGGTTGCTCAAGCCTCTCAGAATACTCTCATGAATCGGCTTCTCCAAACGTTAGTTGTTCATATCTTTGAGCTTATTAAGAAGGCCGGGCCGATTCGGTTTAGCCATGATATTGGTGGATTACGCACGGTCCAGGAGCACATCGCGATCTATGAGGCAATTTTGCGTCATGACTCTAGGGAAGCTCAGAAGCTCATGAGAAGACATTTAGAAGAGGCAAGGGGCGAGTTTGGAAGATGACAATTAAAACAGTTTCAATTATAGGCTTAGGTGCTTTGGGAACAATGTTGGCAAAGTATTTTTCTGATAAATTACCAAAAGATGATGTTCGTGTTATTGCAAGCCAAAGCCGTATACAGAAGTATCAGAAGAATGGCATCTATTGTAACGGAGAACGTTATGATTTTAATTATGTTTTACCTGAAAGCGAGCAAAAGCCTGTCGATTTATTGATTTTCTGTGTAAAGTTTAACCAATTACAGCAGGCGATTGAGGACGCAAGGCAGCAAGTGGGAGAGCATACCATCATTCTTTCAGCATTAAATGGAATTTCCAGTGAAGAAATTATAGGAAATACAGTTGGAATGGAAAAAATGCTTTATTGTGTCGCACAGGGGATGGATGCAGTAAAGATTGAAAACAAGTTGGACTATAAGAACATGGGAATGCTTTGCTTTGGTGAGAAAGATAATACGGTTTGGTCTGAGAAAGTTACTGCCGTAGCAGAATTTTTTGATACCCTTAAGTTCCCTTATGAAGTTCCGAAAGATATGGATCATCGGATGTGGGGAAAATTTATGTTAAATACAGGAGTGAATCAGACTGTAACAGTATATTCAACGAATTATGGTGGTATCCAAGTAGAGGGTGAGCCTAGAAATGTTATGATAGCTGCGATGAGGGAAGTTATCGCCCTCTCTCAAAAAGTGGGTATAAATTTAGGAGAAGCAGATTTGACGTATTGGTTAGATGTCCTTGCTACCTTAAATCCGTTGGGGATTCCTTCTATGCGTCAAGATATGGCAGCAAGCAGGAAAACAGAGGTAGGGCTTTTTTCTGTAACAGCCATCGCATTGGGAAAACAATATAATGTGCCAACACCTATAAATGAATGGCTGTATCATAATGTCCAAGAGCTGGAAAAGGACTTTAAATAAACAATTTCGAAAATGTGGAGTGCGTAGATACTATGGTTTACTTTTCAAGTGGCAGAAGAAATAGTAAGAAGGCGATAGGGTTACTTGCTAAAAGTAAATTCAGAAGGGATAAATTGACTTAACGCAATGATTTTTGGCAGACCATTAGTCTGAAGAATCTGATCAGACATTTGAGCTCCCAGTTTGCTTTCTTGAAGTTATCTTCTAACCCTTCCAGACCAATTTTCTGACCCGTTATACGATCATAGGCAGAACTATGTTCAAACTGCCCGTCCTTGCTGATATAGAATACGTCATCTGTGGCAAAGGAGTGGGACTTTGTTTAATAGTTCTGCAATTATTTAGTAGATGACTTATTTTTTCAAATTGGATCATATGTTATTCCTTTTAGTGCTGGTAATGGAAACGATTTTAAGCGAAAAAGGAGGAATTCCTTTCCTGAGCGAGAATGGGTAAGTGATTCCTCTGAGGGAGAAGAACCAGAAAAATCAAGCCACTACGTAAGTAGTAGCTATTACTAGTTAGTTAAATATTAGAAGAGCCCTATCACCTAAGACAACTATAGCATGCTAACTTTTAACGTTCAATATTAGATGTCTTTTCATATAAAATCCTATGGAAGGAGCCTATAAGAGTGTTTTTGTATGATTGTATTGAACTTACAAGAGAGGAAGGTTTAAGTACGTGATAATTTTAGAGAAGCCCTATGTATCCGAGCTTTTGCTAGATACGATCCGAGGCTTGGAGATAGAGGTCTTGGGAAATGAAGTTGCCAGAAATTCAGGGTTAGAAGAGTGTTATCTTCTTGATGAGAAGGTTTTTATTCAAAGATTTCAAGCTAAAGCAAAGTTCCCACTGTATACCAACTCGGAAAACTCGATCCCATGGATCCAAGCGAATTTAGCTTTCAGCGATTTGCCAGATAGGATTGAGACCTTCAAGAATAAAGCGAGATTTAGAAATCTGTTAAGAACTTTGTTTCCTGATTTTTGGTACAAAGAAGTTTCCTTTGAGGAACTGCCCCAAATAGATATTACGGACTATCCCAAGCCTGCGACAGGTTTTTGAGTTTAGGTGAGTAAAAGGAGCGAATTGGATAGAATCCTAAGAACGGATTATAAAGGAGTTTATCAATTTTTGATCGTAGCTTATTCATTCTTAAAATAGGACAACATCGGATTCAGACGAGCTGGTTACACGGATTAAAGAGAATGCAGTTAATATTGTGAGAAACCATTAATAGTTGACATAAGTTAAGAAAATCTTAAACTTAAAAAAGTTATTGAAGAAAGGTTGAGTGCCATGATTTCAATTAAAATGCAAGAGCAGGTACAAAGCAGTTCTGTTATTAGAGCCATGTTTGAGGAAGGAAAAAGACTGGCAGAAATTCACGGGGTGGAAAATGTCTTTGATTTTAGCATTGGGAACCCCAATGTTGAACCACCTGAGGAAATAAATGAAGCAATTTTAGAGATTTTAAAAACTGAAAATCTTATGAGCATTCACGGGTATATGAATAACTCAGGTTATGAAGAAGTAAGAGCAGCCATTGCAGAGTCTATCAATGATAAATTCGGGACCGCTTTTACACAAAATAACATTCTCATGACCGTCGGCGCGGCAGGCGGGTTAAACGTTATTTTCAAAACGTTGCTTAACCCAAAGGATGAGGTCATTACTTTCGCACCTTTTTTCGGAGAATACAAAAATTATGTAAAAAACTATGAGGGTGAATTGGTGGTAATATCTCCCAATACGATTGATTTCCAGCCAAATCTTGAAGAATTTAAAGAGAAAATCACCCCTAAAACGAAAGCGGTGATCATCAATTCCCCCAATAATCCAACTGGTGTTATTTACTCAGAAGAAACCATAATCAAACTCTCTGAAATACTTAGGGAGAAGCAAAAGGAATTTGGAACAGATATTTATCTCGTTTCCGATGAACCGTATCGAGAACTTGCTTATGATAATGTTGAAGTACCGTATCTATCAAACTATTATGCGAACACAATCATCGGGTATTCTTTCAGCAAGTCCCTTTCGTTACCCGGCGAAAGAATAGGCTATTTAGTGATTCCAGATCAGGCGGCTGATTACAAAAATATCATCTCAGCAGCAAATATCGCCAATCGCATTTTAGGTTTCGTAAATGCTCCGTCGTTATTCCAGCGCGTCGTTGCTAAGTGCTTAAATGCAAAGGTGGATATTGATACCTATAACAGGAATCGTGAACTTCTCTATAATGGGCTCTCATCCTACGGCTACCAATGTATTAAACCAGAAGGTGCATTTTACTTGTTTGTAAAGACTCCTATTGAGAATGATGTTGAATTCTGTAATCTGGCCAAGAAGAAAAATATTCTCATTGTTACTGGCACTGCATTTGGCTGCCCTGGTTATGTTCGTATTGCCTATTGTGTCGCTTATAAAACAATTGAGAAAGCATTGCCGGGCTTTAAGGCTTTGATAGAAGAAGTAAAATAAAATCCATTGCTGCACCAAGATATACTAAACAACAAAGGCTTACGCGTTTTCCTGTTGGAAATCGTGTAAGTCTTCTTGATGTATGATATACGAGATGAGGAGTAGGGAATTATTTTAAAGTGAATGTAAGGATTTCAATTAAAATAGATAGTAGGAAATTAAAAAAATGAGTATAGAAAAAGAAGCAAAAGAAAAGATTATTGGAATCGACCGAAATATATTCTTTGTAGGAATTACCAGTTTTCTGACTGATACGACAACAAAAATGATCTATGCCATCATGCCGTTATTTTTAATGACCTTAGGTGCAACGAAAACAGAGCTTTCTTTGATTGAAGGGATTGCAGAAAGTACTGCATCTGTTTTAAAGGCTTTATCAGGCTGGTGGAGTGATAAAATCGGGAAAAATAAACCGTTCATGATCATCGGATATACATTCACAGCAATCTTATCTCCATTGTTTGCACTTGTTACGTCACCACTACAGGTTCTTTTGATTAGATTTACTGAAAGAGTTGGTAAAGGAATAAGAACAGCTCCGCGTGACAGTTTAGTTGCCGCTTCCTCTGAGGAGGACACAAAGGGGCGTGGGTTCGGCTTTCACAAAGCTATGGATAACAGTGGGGCAATATTAGGGCCACTGTTGGCATTCGGAATTTTGGGAGTTTTTCCAGGGGATTATCGAAGGGTATTTGTATTTGCAGCAATCCCCGGTTTATTTGGATTGATCTCTATTATATTCTTTGTTAAGGAAGCCAAAAGAGATAAGGAAGAGATCCTTGGAAAAATTGCCTTAAAGGACTTTTCAAAAAAATATTATTTCTTTCTCGGAGTAATTTTCCTATTTACCCTTGGTAATTCAACCGACGCCTTACTTTTAGTTAAGGCAAGCGACTTAGGAATACAAGCGACATATATACCTATTATTTATCTTATCTTCAACTCTGTATCCGTAATATTTGCTGTCCCTGCAGGAATTTTATCAGATAAAATAGGAAGAGAAAGACTTATTATATTTGGGTATTTGCTATATTCCTTAATATATTTCGGATTTGGAAGGACAAATAGTCAAGTTGTCCTTATTATGCTATTTGCTTTGTATGGGCTTTATAGTGCAGCAACTGACGGGGTTCAGAAGGCTTTGGTTTCTGACCTTATTGATAAGAATAAAAGGGGTACTGGTCTTGGGATTTATAATTGTCTTATCGGGGTTACACTTCTTCCGGCGAGCGTAATTGCAGGCCTACTTTATGATAAAATTAATAACAGGGCACCTTTTTACTATGGATCGATTATGGCTCTCGTTGCAGCTGTATTCATGATGATTTTTTATACAAAAGGGCTTGGACCAGTTAAGAAAGTTAAAAAGCATAATATGAAGGGTGATTGAATAATTATCTGTTCATTTATAGCACAGACGGTGCTGGTTATTGTACAAGAGACATATTTCGTCCAACCACTTTTGTAATAATAAGCAATACGATGTTTAATTGAAGTGGGAATCACAGGGCAAAATATGTTATGATATAAAAAAATAGTGCATAGTGAAGGTGGTGGTCGCATGTTTAAAATTACTGAGGATTGCATCGAAAATAAGATCATGGAACAGTACTATACCTCAGACGCGAAGGAAGGTTCTGAGGAATTCAAACAACTTATTAAGAAATTCGAAGCTGAACCACAGTTTAAATTTCGTATGCGAGACGAAGACCAAGTAGTCTATTATATCGGGTATTCGGATGATTGTACTAAAAAGAGCGGCTTTGATCCGTTAGACATGTTTGGCGAGTACTATGGTTGTTTGGACATCCAATATCTTAATGAGAAAGGCGAGTATGAAAGGCTTTAGGAATTCATGAAGCATCTGAGGAGAAAAACAGATGCTTTTTTCTTTTTACATTATTAAATAACTTACAAGTTGGATAAATAAAGCAAAAATTGAACGATACATGTCCATGTTTTTGGACATGTATCCAATTGTAGACAAGTTAAATTTGCGCCAATAAATTGAATCTTCAGGTTTTAAACCTTAAAGTGTATACAATCGTGTACATTTATAAATTCTACTTAGTTTGTGTATTTAAGAAGGACAAAGCCCTGTAACCCTTGGTATTAGCTTAGAAGGAAGATTCCGAATTAACTCTACAAATTATTGGCACAACAATTGCAAGACAATTCGATGGATTCGGAATTACCAAGTCTTCTAGGGCTTGTGATCCGAACAGAAAAAGGAGGAGTAAGCGTGAAGACAATAATGGTTATTGGGGCAGGACAGATGGGTGGTGGAATCGCCCAAGTTGCTGCCCAAGCGGGCTACTCTGTCATCTTAAATGACATCAAAGAAGAATTTGTAACTCGCGGTCTTGGCATCATTGAGAAAAACCTCCGTCGTAGTGTCGAAAAGGGGAAACTTAATGCGACAGATATGGAAGCTACTTTAGTGCGCATTACAAAATCGACCTCCTTACAAGATGCTGCTTCTGCTGACTTGGTTATTGAGGCGGCAGTTGAAAATATGGCGATTAAGGCCCAAGTTTTCTCCCAACTTGACGTCATTTGCCCGCCACATACGATTCTCTCGACTAATACGTCGTCCTTACCCATCACCGAGATTGCAGCGTTCACAAAACGACCGGATCGAGTGATCGGGATGCACTTTATGAATCCCGTTCCTGTCATGAAGCTCGTTGAGGTTATTCGTGGTTTGGCGACTAGTGACGAAGTGTATAAAACTATCGAAGCCCTGAGCCTCGAAATGGGAAAAATACCTGTGGAAGTCAATGACGCCCCTGGCTTTGTGGCGAACAGGATTTTAATCCCCATGATCAATGAAGCCGTCTACACCCTTTATGAGGGGATTGCCACGGTTGAAGCGATTGATAATGTTATGAAATTGGGCATGAATCACCCTATGGGACCGTTAGCATTAGGTGATCTAATCGGTTTGGATACCGTCCTATCCATTATGGAAGTCTTACATGAAGGACTCGGCGATAAATATCGCCCCTGCCCGTTACTCCGTAAGTATGTTAAGGCAGGATGGCTTGGCAGGAAATCTGGTCGTGGTTTTTATAATTACGAAACATAATCCAATGCGTTAATCAATCTTATACAAGCCTAGGAATGGGGCTCCCTCTCTTTCCCAAGAAGCGACGTTTCATTCAAGTGCGAAGATAGGATCAAACAAGGAGGACAAAGTGTGGAGTACGCAAATCTCTTACTTGAAAAGAGTGGCCCGATCGCCGTTCTGACCTTCAATCGCCCCAAAGCCTTAAATGCCTTGAACAGTGACACATTGTCGGAACTGTCCACAGTGCTCGATGAGCTCGGGAGAGATTCCAGTGTCAAAGTGGTTATCCTCACAGGTAGTGGAGAGAAGGCCTTTGTCGCCGGCGCGGATATATCTCAAATGAAAGACTTTAACCCTCTGGAAGGCCGACGATTTGGTCAATTAGGTCAAGCAACCTTCCGAAAACTTGAACTTCTGCCTCAGCCTGTGATCGCTGCCATCAACGGATTCGCCTTAGGTGGTGGGTGTGAATTAGCCATGGCTTGCGATATTCGTTTAGCCAGTGAAAATGCCAAGTTCGGACAACCGGAAGTAACCTTAGGACTTACGGCTGGATTTGGAGGCACACAGCGGTTGCCCCGCTTAGTTGGCACAGGATTGGCAAGCGAAATGCTCTTTACCGGTGATATCATAGATGCCCAAGAAGCCTATCGTATAGGGTTAGTGAATCGGGTCTATACCTCAGGCACTCTCATGGAAGAAGCCCAAAAGCTTGCCAAACGAATTGCAGGACGAGCCCCTGCAGCTGTTCAGCTCAGTAAAAGTGCCATCCAACGAGGCACGAACATGGACTTAGACAGTGCGCAAGCCTACGAATCAGAGGTATTTGCCCTGACCTTCAGTACTCAGGATCAAACAGAGGGATGTACTGCCTTTGTGGAAAAACGCAAAGCTGTATTTGAAGGACGATAATATCTTTACCGAAGTTTTGTGTGGTCATTGGGTATATTAAGGAATTATTTTATTTTATAGATGTTAATAACGAGAGGATTGATTTTAAATGATTTTTGATTTAACTGAAGACCATATCATGATGCGTAAAATGGTTCGTGATTTTGCTGAGAAGGAATGTGGCCCGGGAGCAGAAGAACGCGATGAAAAAGAAGAGTTTTCTGTAGATATATGGAAGAAAGCTGGCGAGCTCGGCCTGGCAGGAGTTACATTTCCTGAAGAGTACGGCGGTGTCGGAGCGGACTACATCTCTTATGCTATCACTGTCGAAGAACTTTCTCGCGTCGATGCATCTGTAGGCGTAACCATTTCTGCCCATGCTAGTTTGTGTGCTAATCCGATCTCATTGTTTGGTACCGATGAACAGAAAAAGAAATATTTGGTACCGTTGGCTACTGGTGAAAAGCTCGGAGCGTTTGGTTTGACAGAGCCCATGGCTGGTTCCGATGCTTCAGGAACGCGGACAACGGCTGTTCGTGATGGCAATGATTACATCTTAAACGGCAGTAAATGCTTTATTACGAATGCTTACTATGCAGACGTGTATGTTGTCACAGCCCAAATGGATAAGAGTAAAGGAAATCGAGGGATTGCAGCCTTTATCGTCGAAAAAGGAATGCCTGGCTTCTCGTTCGGTAAAAAAGAGAAAAAGATGGGGATTCGTTCTTCAGCCACCTATGAATTGGTCTTTGAAGATGTCCGCGTTCCTGCTGAAAATCTGCTCGGTCAAGAAGGGCAAGGTTTTAAAATTGCAATGCAAACACTCGATTTTGGTCGAATTGGTATCGCTTCCCAAGCATTAGGAATTGCCCAAGGCGCTTATGAGCAAGCCATGAAATATACCAAGGAAAGAGTACAGTTTGGCAAGGCCATTTCTGAGTTCCAAAATACTCAATTCAAACTGGCAGACATGGCAACGCAAATTGAAGCCGCCCGTCTCCTCGTTTATCAAGCTGCATATTTGGCATCTCAACATAAACCTGTTGGCAAGGCTTCCGCTATGGCCAAACTTTTTGCTTCCGAGACTGCCATGGCAGTAACCACAATGGGTGTTCAACTCCACGGTGGATATGGATATACGCGTGATTATCCTGCTGAGCGCATGATGCGGGATGCCAAAATCACCGAGATTTATGAAGGAACCAATGAAATTCAACGAATTGTTATTAGTAGTCATATTCTAAAATAGAAGATTTACGAAGCATTTAGCGAAGCGCCCACTGAGGTGCTTCGCTAAAAAATGGTAAGATGGGAACTTCGGACTATTAATCGTTACAGAAGGAGAGGACTTTAAATGAGAGACGTTGTTATCGTGAGTGCAGTTCGTACCCCTGTCGGTTCTTTTTGTGGTACATTAGGACAAATCCCTGCCGCAGACTTAGGTGCCTTGGCCGTTAAAGAAGCGATTAAAAGAGCAGGAATTACCCCGGAGCAAGTCGATGAGGTTATTTTGGGTAACGTTCTACAGGCTGGACTAGGCCAGAATCCTGCTCGCCAAGCGTCAATTAAGGCCGGAATTCCTCAAGAAGTGCCTTCATGGACACTGAATAAAGTATGCGGATCCGGACTTAAAACAATCGTTTGTGCCGCTCAGACCATTATGGTAGGGGATGCTGATATTGTAGTAGCAGGTGGAATGGAGAGTATGTCCCTTGCTCCTTATGTGCTTCCCAAAGCGCGTACAGGTTATAGAATGGGCAATGATACCATCGTCGATTCCATGATTAACGATGGCTTAACTGATGCGTTTGACAAGATTCACATGGGCATTACAGCCGAAAACATCGCGGAACAATTTGGCATTTCTCGCGAGGAACAAGATCGTTATTCAGTGGCTAGTCAAAATCGTTGCGAAGTTGCCATAAAAGACGGAAAGTTTACTGAAGAAATAGTACCTGTGTCCATTCCCCAACGCAAAGGTGATCCTGTTGTTGTTTCCCAGGACGAATTCCCGCGCTTTGGAGCTACCTATGAATCCGTTGCCAAACTACGGCCAGCTTTTAAAAAGGATGGAACCGTCACAGCTGCAAATGCTTCGGGGATTAATGACGGAGCAGCTGCCCTTGTTATCATGGCGAAAGAGAAAGCGGAGGAACTAGGCTTAACACCGTTGGCAACGATTAAATCATGGGCTTCAGCTGGTGTAGATCCAAAGATCATGGGGACTGGTCCTATCCCTGCAAGCCGTAAAGCATTAGAAAAAGCTGGACTGAAAATTGAAGATATCGATCTCGTTGAAGCTAACGAGGCCTTTGCTTCCCAAACTTTGAGAGTCGCTCAAGAGTTGAAGCTCGATATGGCTAAGACGAATGTCAACGGCGGGGCGATTGCTCTAGGCCACCCTGTTGGAGCTTCTGGGACACGCATTCTCGTGTCATTACTTCACGAAATGAAGCGTAGCAATGCGCATCGCGGGTTGGCAACACTATGTATCGGTGGCGGCCAGGGTATCGCATTAATTGTAGAACGTTAATATCCTAAGATAACTACGTCTGCATTTCTACGTCCAGAGTTAACATTTGTTGCATTTTTCGCTTACAACATGTAATTATAACGTTTTTAAAAAGATAAATAATTGGGTTGAAGAGCAAAAGGGGGATGTACCAATGTATATGGAGGAGTATCGAAAAAAGTGTGTCTCAGCAGATGAAGCGGTAAAAGTAATTCGTAGTGGGGATTGGATAGAGTTTGCTTGGGCTGCAAGTATGCCAGGTTTACTAGATGAAGCTTTGGCTCGGCGTAAAGATGAACTTCACGATGTGAATTTGCGCGGAGGCGTGATTATTTCGCCAGTGGCTTGTTTGGAATGTGATCCTACTGGAGAACATTTTACATGGAATAGTTGGCATCTTGGCGGACGAGAACGTAAATTGGTTCAAAACGGTCAAGCTTATTATATTCCACTTAAATATTCGGAATTGCCACGATATTTGCGCGAAAATCTAAAAACTGATGTAGTGGCTATTCAAGTTGCTCCCATGGACCAACATGGATATTTCAGTTTTGGAGTTACGGTGTCTCACTACGCTGCAGCGATTGAAAAGGCCCGTGCAGTTATTCTTGAAGTTAACGAGGATATGCCAGGTGTCCATGGCGGTTATGATCATGCAGTTCATATTTCGAAGGTGGATTATGTTGTTGAGGGTGGTCACCGAGGACTTCCCATCTTACCTTCGGCATCTGCGTCAGAACTTGATAGGCAAATTGCTGAGTATGTATTGCCTGAAATTATGGATGGGGCATGTATTCAATTGGGTATAGGCGGAATGCCGAATGCCTTAGGGAAAATGATTGCTGAATCGGATCTAAAAGACCTAGGAATTCACACTGAGATGCTGGTTGACGGATTTGTGGATATGGTGGAAGCAGGAAAGGTTACTGGGATGCGTAAGCAACTTGACCGAGGCAGGATGGTCTATGCCTTCGCGGCCGGCACCCAAAAACTCTATGACTTTATGCGGAATAACCCTTCGGTGGCAGGTTATCCTGTGGATTACACCAATCATCCCTTTATTGCTTCTCAAAATGACCAACTAATTTCCATCAACAGTGCTTTGGAAATCGACTTGACTGGCCAAGTTTGTTCAGAATCGGCTGGATCAACTATGATTAGTGGTGCGGGGGGCCAGCTTGACTTTGTGGAAGCTGCCTATAATTCAAAAGGGGGGAAAAGCTTTATCTGCTTACCTTCCACCTATAAGGATAAAAGTGGGCAACTGCATTCCCGCATTAAAGGATTAATGACGCTGGGCTCGGCGATAACCGATACTCGTCCGACCGTTCAGTTTGTGGTCACAGAGTTCGGGAAGGTTAATCTTAAAGGGTTATCCACTTGGCAGCGTGCAGAAGCTTTGATTTCCATTGCTCACCCAGACTTTAGAGAAGCGCTGATCGCTGAAGCACAAGAACTCAAGATTTGGCGTAAAAAGGCATAAAGTTTTACTGAAAAAGGTATTACTCACCTTAGTCCGGGTGAACCGGTGTAAGGAAGGAGCCTCGCATAGAGCTCCTTCTTTTTGTATCCAATAATGGACAATCTCTGATTTTCCCGTTAGAATTAACCTTGATTCACGTTCTCAAGGCATCGATTCGAAACGTAAGATAGAAGTTAAGAAAATACCGGGGGTCAACATTTTGGGAAACTATGATGAAATTCTACAGGAGTTTAATCGAGCTCGGATTAACGAAGAAGCTGTAAGCATAGAAAAAACGCTGGAGCGAAACTTTCGGGCATTCGGGTTAGAAAAACTATCCCATGGTCATTTTGCCGCCCGAGGTCCCAATACTGTCACCAATTATGCATGAATTAGGAATTCCCGCTGTGCAGGTGGAGATTAACAAGCACTTTAGGGTCCCAGCGCAAAACCCCCAGGGGTTTCACCGTTTACTTGGGGCTTTAGTGAAAAGCATCCATGAACTTTTATAAAAAATCTATTTTAGTAATTGATTTATATTTAAAGTTATTGTAAAATAAGGTATAGCTTAATTACAGATTTTTAGGAGGAACAAATCATGATGAAGAAATTTATATGTTCAGTATGTGGGTATGTATTCGAGGGAAATGAAGCGCCTGATGAGTGTCCGCAATGTAAGTCTCCGAAGGAGAAATTTTCTGAGAAAAAAGATGGTGTAATGCAATGGGCTGACGAACACAAAATCGGAGTTGCCCAGGGTGTTGATGCTGAAATACTTGAGGGACTAAGAGCAAATTTCATGGGTGAATGCACTGAGGTTGGTATGTATCTGGCGATGAGTCGTCAGGCTGATCGAGAAGGATATCCGGAAATCGCTGAGGCTTATAAGAGGATAGCTTTTGAAGAGGCAGATCATGCAGCTAAGTTTGCAGAGTTACTTGGAGAAGTTGTTTATGCTGATACCAAGAAGAACTTAGAGCTAAGGGTTGAGGCAGAATTTGGTGCCTGTCAGGGTAAAAAGGATATTGCCACAAAAGCAAAACAGTTAAACTATGATGCTATCCATGACACAGTGCATGAGATGTGCAAGGATGAAGCAAGGCATGGATCAGCCTTTAAGGGTCTTCTCAATAGGTACTTTAAATAATATAATCTTGAGTTATATTAGACCCATTCCTAAAGTTATTGGAATGGGTCTATGGTTTTATCCGCCTCCCAGAAAATCTCAAATTATAATGTTGATGTGTTTAATGAAAACGAGGACCATATTGCCCAATTATGATTACAGGTTAAAAGAAGAAAGAAAAAATTGAGTTGATCGAAGGGAATCCACAGGTTGACAAACTGTTATAATTGCGGTACACTTTAATCGTTAAGAGGGAGTAGTTGAATTGCAAAGGCAACATACCCGGTAGGGAAACTTACCTGTCTTTGTAAACCTTAGAGGTAACGAGACTTTTGACATAGCTGTTTTGGCTGTGTCGAAAGTCTTTTCTGTTTACCGAAGAGTAGTTTGAACTGAAGTAGGGAGTGATTGTTTCGTTAATACTATAAACAAATCTGGCATTGTATGCTAATTCGAAATTGAAGGAGGATTCTGGGCGTGGATTATTTTCAAAAGGAAGTTAATGAAGTCATTGCTGAATTAGACAGTAATGAAGAGCGTGGATTATCAGCAACTGAAGCTGAAGCTAGAACCCTGCGCTATGGGAAAAATGTTTTTACTCCCAAAGAAAAGGACAGCATTTTTGCTAAGATCTTTGATAGTTTAAAAGAACCTCTAATCGTAATTCTCTTGATTTCAGGCTTAATCTCGCTTGCTATGGGACATATTGCGGATGGATTAGGGATTTTCGTTGCTGTCTTGATTGCCACATCCATTTCTGTGATTCAAGAGGGTAAATCGGATAAGGCTTTTGAGGCCTTATCTAAGCTAAGTGACGATGTCCATGTGAAAGTAGTACGTGATGGTAAAATCGTCTATATCACACAGATTGATCTGACTCTTGGGGATATCATTCATTTGGAAACGGGAGATAAAGTTCCTGCTGACGCGAGGATAGTGCATTCCTCCAATCTCGGAATTGACGAATCTATGCTTACGGGTGAAGCCGAAGCAGTTTCCAAGAATTCTGTCAGAATTGAAAGAGAAAATAGTCCCCTGGCAGAACGGAAAAATATGCTTTACTCAGGTACCATGGTGATTGAAGGAAGGGCAATTGCCATTGTCACTTCCATTGGTGATGGGACCGAAATGGGCAAAATTGCCAATGAACTCAAGGAAGAAGTCACGTCTGAAACTCCGCTCCAACAGAAATTAGCGGATCTAGGCAAAAGAATATCCATCATTGGATCGATTGTAGCAGCGGGTATCTTTATTTTCGAATTGTTCAATATGTATCGACAGGGAATTCTGGTTCTGAATAATATCGGAGCGGCACTTCCGGGAATAAAAGATGCCTTTGTCACCTCCGTGGCACTCATTGTTGCGGCAGTGCCTGAAGGATTGCCAACCATGGTGGCCATTACCCTAGCTTTTAACATGCAGAAAATGGCCAAGAATAACGCTTTAGTTCGTAAGCTTATAGCGTGCGAAACCATTGGCTCCGTGAATGTCATATGTTCAGATAAAACGGGAACTTTGACAGAAAATAGGATGACCGTCGTTGATGTTTGGTGTGATGGGAAAAGCGTTCCGGTAGGAAAAATACAATGTGAGGAAATGCTGCAGAATTTTTGTGTTAACTCTACAGCAGATATATCGCGAGAGGATGATAAATTCGAATTCTTAGGAAATCCGACGGAGTGTTCGTTGCTTGTCTGCGCGGATAAAAATGCAATAAATTATCTGCATTATCGAAAACAGTTTGGAGAGCCGGTTGCTGAATTCAATTTTACTTCGGCCAGGAAAATGATGTCGACAGCTTATGAAAAAGAAGGGGGCTATATACTCTATTCCAAGGGTTCACCTGAAAAGGTTTTAAGCATTTGTAATAGAATTCTGGAAAATGGTACGATCGTTCCGATAACTCAGGAGCACAAAGAGGTTATTGAGGCAAGTATCAAGGATCTCCAGGATAATGCTCGAAGAGTACTAGCGTTTGCCTTCAATGATTTTAGTCAGGAGCCTCAATGGGAAGATATCTATAACGTGGAGAAAGATCTGGTATTTACAGGCTTCGTAGGCATCGAAGATCCTCTGCGTTTGGACGTCAAAGAAGCTATTGATCATTGCCGTCGAGCAGGCATCACAGTCAAAATCCTAACAGGAGATAACATCAATACGGCCAGAGCCATCGCTAACCAACTAGGAATTGTAAAAAAGGACTCTTTAGTGCTTGAGGTCACGGATATTGAGAACATGAATGATCAAGAGTTGAAGAGTAAGCTTGATAAAATCGTGGTTATTGCCCGCTCAAATCCCACAGCTAAAATGAGAGTTGTAAAACTTTTAAAAGAGAATAATGATTCAGTGGTTGTGACAGGCGATGGCATTAATGACGCTCCAGCCTTAAAAGCCGCGGATGTTGGGGTTGCTATGGGGATTGCGGGCACGGAAGTATCCAAGGAAGCTGCAGATATTGTCTTATTAGACGACTCATTTTCCACAATTGTTAAAGCAATTAAGTGGGGGCGAGGGATCTACGAGAATTTCCAGCGATTTATTCAGTTCCAACTTACGGTCAATGTTGTGGCGTTTGTCACCGTTATTTTAGCAGAGGTTATGGGATATAAAATGCCATTTACCACGCTGCAGTTGTTATGGGTTAATATTATCATGGACGGGCCTCCAGCTTTAACCTTAGGGTTAGAACCGCCGCGAGAGCATCTGCTTGAAAAACAGCCCATTCAGAGAAATGCTTCTATTGTGACGAAGGACATGCTCTTTAAGATTATTTCCAACGGTTTGTTTATTGTAACTGGCTTAGTGCTGCTTATGAAAACACAACTCCTTGGTGGTACGGAAGCACAACAGTCAACCATCGTGTTTACGTCATTTGTCCTGTTCCAGCTCTGGAATGCCTTTAATAGCAGGGAGTTTGGAGTAACGAGCGTTTTCGCCAATATCTTTAAAAATAAAGCCATGGTTGGGGTTGTGTTCATAACCTTTATCATTCAAGTCTTAGTTACTCAGTTTGGGGGGGATGTCTTCAAAACTGTTCCTCTTGAATTGGATGTATGGCTGAGGATCATTGGGTTTACGTTTAGTGTAGTGATCTTCAGTGAATTGATCAAACTGGGGATGAGAGCTTTTAGAGGAACTGTGAAATAGTCTAATGCGTTGGTTGAGAGATCAAAATAATCTCAACCAACGCATTTTCTACCTAGGCATTCCGCGGGAGGGGTTTGAGCGTATTATAGCCACGCTCTCCATAGGGTTGAAGTTTTTCTAACCATTTTTCTTTCAGCTTTTTCAAGGCATCTTTGGCATCAAAATAACCAGTCTCTGGTATTTCCAGGATTTCTAATACTTCAAAGACAAACACCTCTTCTCCAAATTCATTCCACTCATTTTGGAGAAGTCGGTTTTGGTACGTCCCCGTTTCTAGCGTAAATCGTTTCCCATTAATCGTCTTAAAATTCATGGTGCTTTCGACAAAAACTTTTTCATTTTTAGTGTTTCTGATTTGATAGACACCGGCTTCGGATTTTGTTTCTTTATATTGTCGTTTCAGCTCCTCTTTACGATCCATAGTTATCTCCTCCTTGTTTCCAGAATCATTTCGTAACCAATATTCTCTTCCATCAGGCGTTCGATCAAGAAAGCCGTATTCAATTAAATACCTTCGGAGGGTCGCAAAATCGGGATAAACTAGTTTTAAGATCTGATTGATTTCCTTTTCTGTATAGGTCCGTTCACCTTGAAACCGCTTCACAATTTCTTGCAAGACAACTAGTTTATGCTTTTCCTTGATAGAGAAAGTCTTTAAGGGTCCATCTGTGCCTTCCGGAAAGAACGTCCTTAATAATTTATCATTATCTTTCTGGGTAACCTTATAACGGTCATCCACCATCTTGGCTGTTTTTGGAGGGGTTAAAAAGGTAGACTGGTTTTTAGTTTTCTCTTTGAGAAGTTCCATCATGACTAGATACACTTTCGACTGACGCTCTTTCTCTTTTAATGAAAAACGGTGATTCCGAATGGTTGAAGCACTCCCAATACCCATTTCCTTTTGTACTTCGGCATCGCTTTTTCCCTCGTAAAAGAGTCGAAGGAGGTTGTTCTGATGATCAGTCAGCCCCGTAAGTTTTTTATCAAGTTTGTTCAGATACTCGAAGACTGATTGATGGAGCTTTTCAATATGGATACGCATATATTTGCTTGCTTCATAGAAAACCTCGTCCTCATGGTAGATAATTCCTTTCTCGATCTTTTTGCCACAGAGTAGGCATACATAATGATCCTCTTCTTGGACATAGCCGGATTTGAGATCCTCAAATTCAGCATTCCAAAATAGATCAGAAATCTTCATTGTAAACACATCCTTAAACTATTTGATATTTTATAGACATTATATAATAACGTCTATAAAATATCAAATTTTAACTTTTTCATTAATACCCGTAGATCCTCGGGAAAAGGAGCACGAATAACAATGGGGAGGCCAGTGGCAGGATGTAGAAAAGCATACACTGAGGAGTGTAGGGCTTGGCGGTTAATAAGCATAGGGTCTCCACCGTAAAGATCATCCCCAAGCAAGGGGTGCCCGAGGCCCTCACAGTGTGCGCGGATTTGATGGGTGCGACCGGTTTCTAGGATGAATTCGAGAAACGTAGCGTTCGGATAGCGATGGAGGACGCGGAAATGCGTCCGTGCAGGTTGTCCATTGGGTTGGACTTTGCGCTTGATGAAACTATCGGGGGCAAGCCCAATTGGATTATCGATGGTTCCTTCTTTTTTGCGGACAACTCCCTGAACGAACCCGTAGTATCGTTTATGAAGTTGTCCGCGTTCAAGTTGCCAGGCGAGTTGTTGATGAGCAAATTGATTTTTGGCGATGACAACGACGCCGGAGGTATTTCGGTCAATTCTGTGAATTGGACGATACAGGCGATGTTCCCCCTGACGTTCCCAATAGCCGATGACGGCATTCCCTAACGTGTTTGTAAGATAACGGTGGTTGGGATGAACCACCTGACCCACCGGCTTATTCACAGCCAAAATGTATTCATCTTCATAAAGAAGATCAAGTGGGAGATCTTCTCCAGGAATATTGGCTTCCTCGTCGAAAAAGAGCTGGATGGATAATAGTTCTCCTTCTTTGCCTCGCGCCGTTAAATAAGTGAAGCGCCCATTAACCCAAACTCGTTCTCCTTGTTTTAAGTGTTGCAATACTTTGAGGGAAAAATGAAATTTGTGCAGCAGAATGGATAGATATTTCTGGCCGGAGTCCTCCGCCTGCAAACGGTATTCCCACAGAATAGGTTGGTTGTTCATATATTCCTCCCTTTCTGACATAAAATTGACGATAAAAAGGAAAATTATCAAGCATGAAGAATATAAACTTCATATATGTCTTTGCCTGATAGAGATTGTAAGGAGGCCCAAAAATGAAAGACTCCCGTATTGAAAAACTCGCCGATTCTTTAATCAATTACTCGATTGCCCTTAAACCCAGCGAAAAGATTCTTATTGAAGTGATAGGCCAAGATATTCCACTTGCCCAAGCGCTAGTGCGCTATGCCTATCAAGCAGGTGGAATGCCGTTTGTATCTACTATTAATCATACCTTACTACGAGAAGTATTGAAAGAATTCTCAGTGGAGCAGGCGGAAGCCATGACGCGTTGGGATCTAGCACGCATGAAAGAAATGCAAGCTTATATTGGAATTCGGGCGGGAGAAAATGTCAATGAGTGGGCAGACGTCCCTAGTGAAAGCATGAAACTATATGCGTCTCACTACCAAAAACCTGTGCATTCGGAGCAACGGGTGCCCCATACTCGTTGGTGTGTGTTGAGATATCCAAATCCTGCAATGGCTCAATTAGCGAATACGAGCCTTGAAGGTTTTGAGGATTTTTACTTTGATGTGTGTAACTTGGATTATTCTAAGATGTCGAGGGCCATGGATCCGCTGAAGGACTTGATGGAGAAAACGGATCGTGTACATATTGTTGGACCAGGAACGAATTTGGAATTCTCTATCAAAGGGATGCCAGCCATTAAATGTGACGGACGCCTTAATATCCCTGATGGAGAGGTATTTAGTGCCCCACTGAAAGAATCAATCAAGGGACGAATTAGCTATAACACACCGTCACTTTACCAGGGTTTCACTTATGATACTGTCGTTTTAGACTTTGAAAACGGAAAGATTGTTAAAGCAACTGCCAACGATACGGAACGAATTGAATCCGTCTTTAATACCGACGAGGGAGCACGTTACGTTGGCGAATTTGCTATCGGGGTTAATCCGTATATTCAGACACCCATAAAGGACACATTGTTTGATGAAAAGATTGATGGAAGTTTCCATTTCACTCCCGGAGCCTGTTATGACGATTGCGACAATGGAAATAAATCCGCTATTCACTGGGATTTAGTGTGTATTCAAAGACCAGACTATGGCGGTGGAGAGATTTACTTTGATGAAAAGCTAATCCGAAAAGATGGGCGCTTTGTCTTACCAGAGCTTGAGGCTTTAAATCCTGAAAATCTGAAAACACCATTTGGAGAAACTATTACTGGGAATATTTATGGAGGGGTATCGTGATTAATAAGCTGCTTTCAATTTTCTTAGGCGCTGTATTATGGGGCTTGGGCGCTAATCTTAATGTTGGGGTGGCCATAGGTAAATATGGTCTGATCGCTTTTTTTGCTGGTGCAATTCTGGCTTTGGGGCTTTTGATCCGTAAAGGGTTTCAGGAGGATAAGAGCAATAAAGATCTATGGATTCTTATTTTTCGAGGGCTCGCTATAGAAGCGCTATTCTTTCCGATTGCCAATCTTATTATGGAGTATATGGTAATCCATGCTTTTCCGTACGATGAAACGAGGGCCGTGTTAATTCAGAGCGGTTTAATCGCCGTTATTCTTGCCACCGTTTTTCTGTTTAATGCGCACTTACTGAATACGAAAATTCGCCAGTTACACACGCGATTGGAAGAACGTAAGCTAGAGCTTGACAAGGAGTCGATGAACAACAGCCATGAAAAGTAAACGATTGCGGTTGATCTATAATCCCTACGCAGGGCGACGTAAATTAACCGCCCAACTGGATACTGTGATCCGTGTTTTTCAAGAAGGTGGCAATCAGGTATGCGTTCATCGGGCGTCTTCTCCCGAAGATATTGAACAGATCTCGGCTCAAAGCACGGATGTAGATCGCTTGGTTATTGCTGGAGGAGATGGAAGTATTCATCAAGCGGTGAACGGATTGCTACACGTTTCGGCGAAACAACGTCCTGCACTTGGCATTTTGCCCGTGGGAACCGCGAATGATTTGGCCTATGCGTTGCGCTTACCGAAAAGTATTCCGGAAGCGTGTAAAGTCATAGCTAAGGGAAACATTTTTGAGATGGATACAGGAAAGCTCAACGATCGATATTTTGTTAATGTGGCAAGTGCAGGACTTTTAACGGATGTATCCCAAAAGGTGGATACTCGCGTCAAGAATACACTCGGGCAATTGGCCTATTTTCTCAAAGGGATTGAGACCCTCCCTTCATTTCGGCCCTTTCGGGTTGAGTTTGAGAATGACGGCCAACGATGTATTGAAGAGGTTGTCTTGTTTATGGCCGTAAATGGTCTTTCGGTTGGGGGAATGAGACAACTTGTGCCAAGGGCTTCTTTGACTGATGGGAAACTGGATATCTTAATGGTTCCGGCAGCAGGCTGGCCTGAAACTATTCGACTCCTCTTAAAAGTTTTGCGTGGAGAAAAAGTTGATGGCGAAAAAATCAAAGAATTTCAGACAGCAGAACTGACGGTACATACGGATCGATCGATCTCTTCGGATCTTGATGGGGAATGTGGTCCAGTAAGCACATGGCATATTCAAATTGGGCCAAAAATTTCCGTACTCTGTTAAAACGTGGACCACTAATCAAGAGTAGAAAATCGATTTGTTGGAGAAAATGTTTATGTTTATTAATGGCTTATAGCAAAGAGAACATAAGCATAACCATAAATGTAAAAGCGAACGGAGGGGTTGCATGATTGGCACATCGTTCCAACGAGAGATCCTGAAAAAACTCAGTGACCTAGGTCCACTCTACATAGTTGGTGGGGCAGTTCGCGATGCACAATTGGGGATCCCTGCAAAAGACGTGGATGTGGTTACAACACTTCCCCTCCAGGAAATAGAGATAAAACTGTCTGATTGGGGCTATACGCCACACGTGATAGGGGCACACCTTCAGACGGTCAGTTTGTTCAAGGAGACAGAGCGTTTGGACATTGCGTCTTTCTCCGGAGAGGTGGAAAAGGATGCCCTGCGCAGGGATTTCACACTGAATGCGATTTATCAAGATGTTCGGACTGGAGAGATCAAAGACCCTTTAGGGGGTCTGCAGGATTTAGATGAAAGACGACTGAGAGCATGCGGCTGTGCAGTAGATCGTTTTGTGGAAGATCCGTTGAGAATTATGCGACTCATACGCCTATCGGTCCGGTACGGTTTTGAAATTGAACAGGAGACGTGGCAGGCTGCAGTCGATAACCTCTCACTATTACATAAAGTTTCTTCTGAGCGGGTCACTGAAGAATTAGCTCGAATTCTAGTTTTAGAAGAGATTGACAAAGCACTGGGACTTCTTGATGACTTAGGGTATTGGCAAATGTACATCCCTGAATTGGCGCGGCTTAAAGGACTAGTGCAAAATCGCTATCATACAAAGGATGCTTGGGAACATACTCGGCATGTCGTGAGAAATACGCCTAATCGAGTGTTATTGCGGTTGGCTGCGTTATTTCATGACATGGGGAAATGGGAAACAGCCAGCCGGGAATGTTATGTTTGGGGAACTGTGCGCTTAACCAATCAGGGCTATCAAGTAGAGGGGTTCAAGTTAGTTGATAAGAATCTTGAGAGATGGAAAGACAAGAATGTTGAAGTTCGCGGTGGAAGGCTGGATAACTATCCAGATACTATAGTTATAAAACGTATAACTGCAACACAAGCGAAGGCAAAAAAACATTTCGAATTAGTTCCAGCAGGAAAACGGCACTTTCTCCAACATGAAAGGGAGAGTGCTCGATTGGTTAGGGAAATTTTGCCCCGCTTCCAATGGAGCATGGTTCTCCCCGGAGGGAATAAGGGAGAACGAGAACTCGAATATTTAGTAGGGCATCATATGGTAGGGACACTGACCTTTATGAGTGCCTTAAAAGGGGAAGCTGAACATCCTAAGGTTCGCAGTAAGATGCGCCACTTTGCTTGGGAAATTGGCTGGAATGGGCAAGTTTACAACAAACAAAGGGTAGAGGACCTGCTTGACCTGTGGCGAGCGGATTTTCTTGGTGGAAAACAGGTTGAAGAAGAAACAATAGAACGGTTTAACTGGATTCAGGAGCAAATTAGAAGTGAATGTGCCTTTTTATTGGAACGAGATAATCTGCTGAATTGGGCTTATTTCGGAGAATATACCCATGGAAAGGGGCTCGAAGGAGAAAAGTTCGGTCAGTTCAAAGAACAGGTTCGTCGACAAGTCATGCTTGATGCAAAGAATAACCTGAATGATCCCCGGTTTCTCGAGCGGGAATATGGTTTCTTCAAAAAGTCATGACTGATGTCATTAAGGAATACGATTGCGCTGAGGATTGGATTAAATAAATAATGGAAGTACAGGAAAATTACTTGACCTGTACAAATTATAAAGTTATAATTATTACAATGAGGGGAGTTGTTATGGTAAATGGAGAAACGTTGGCGTTGTACTGTATGCGGTTACATTCATAATGGCGAAAATCCGCCGGAAATATGTCCAATTTGCGGTGTAGATGCAAGTTTCTTTGAACTTGTAACAGAGGATGAAGCTAGTAAGTCCAATGAAGTTAAATCGGTCATAAAAACGGTAAGCGAGCAACCGGACAAAGCAACGGCTATTCGTCAAGCGCTTTACCGGATTTCGTATGGTCTCTATATTATTACGGCTCAGGCTGAAGGCAGGGATAATGGTCAATGTGCTAACACTTGTTTTCAAGTTACAGCAGAGCCGGCGAGATTGGCGATTGGAATCAATAAGCAAAACTTTACTCACGAATTAATTCAAAAAAGTGGCAAGTTTGGCGTCTCAGTACTAAATCAAACAGGTCACGATTATGCTCGTGGGTTCGGATATCGCTCAGGTCGCGATGTTAATAAGTTTGAAGGGTTAGCAGTTCATCGTGGAGAATCGGGAGTCTTTTTACTTAATGATTCGCTAGTAACCATGGAAGCAACGGTTATGGGGCAGTTGGATGCAGGAACACATACGTTATTTCTTGCGGATGTAACAGCCGGAGAGATCCTACAAGAAGGGGATCCAATGACCTACGCTTTTTTCAGAGCAAGTAAGTAAGGGCGCTTTTTATAGTTGATAGCTTATAAGAATGAAGGGGGTAACTTAGTAATGAAGAAATGGCAATGTAGTGTATGTGGATATATTCATGAAGGAGATGAGGCACCGGATCGTTGTCCGATGTGTGGGGCTCCTAAGGAGAAATTTGTACTTTTGTCGGCTGACGAAAATAAGACGGCGGGTAATTTATCGGGAAACTGGGATGGAGAAACTGAAGAAGTTGGCATGTATTATGCTTTTGCCAAGAAAGCGGAAGAAGAGGGCTACCCCGAAGTTGCTCAGGCCTTTATGAAGATTGGGCAAGAAGAGGCCGCTCATGCGTCCGAAATCTATGCCATTCGAGGCAAGGTTAAGTCCACCAAGGAAAATCTAGCATGGCGTGTTGAGGCAGAACTCGGAGCTCAAAAGGGAAAAGCTGAAGCAGCAGAAATAGCCCGTAAGGATGGAAACATGGCGGCCGTGGAATTCTTTGAGAGAGCGTCGAAAGACGAAGCTCGTCATGCAGCTGCTTTCAAAGGGCTTTTGGACCGATTGTTCTAAGAAAGTCAATCGATAGTGTGAAACAAACCCCTCACTTAAGTGAGAGGTTTGTTTTTTTGCTTCTGGAGGTATAAGCGCAACTAAGTCGACAGCCTTCGCCAGGGCTTGCGCTAGCCAAGTTTCTTTATATGTAAGTCAGGTGCAAGTAAGGGACGGTTCTTGACTTGCATGAGCTTTAGTTGCATTTGTGTCTTTAGAAAGTTATACTTCTCACGGATGCCAATGAACCTACACGCCATTCTTTCGTGCAGGTTTCGCTTGAGGAGGAACTATGGAAGCGGTCGAACAAATACGGTGGAAAACAAATATTAAAACATGGGGATATGAATTGGGTTTTGTTTCAGTCGGTTTTACCACAGCGGACCCAATTAACGGTTTGGCCCAATTGTTAAAGGCTCGGATGGATCAAGGAGTGGCGGCTCCTTTTGAAGATAAGGAAATTGAGCAACGGATCGATCCCCAAGCGAATTGGCAAAGCTGTCTGACAGTGGTCGCCCTGGCTTATCCGCTCCCATCCACACTACCATCTAAGGAAGGAGAGGGTGTGATTGCCCGCTCTGCAGTGGGAGAAGACTATCATCGTGTTCTTCAACAAAAGATAAATGTCCTGGTACAGACCATGGTTATTGAGGGTTGGCCAGGGACCTTTCGCTGGCAAGTGGATACTGGGCCATTAGTGGAGCGTGCCTTTGCAGTTCGGGCGGGGCTTGGTTGGATCGGCCGCAATCAACACCTTATTATCCCGGGTTATGGTTCGTTTGTGGCCTTAGCTTTACTCCTACTAGATCAAGAGATTGAACCAGATCATCCCCCCATGCTGGATCAATGTGGAGCCTGTCAAAGATGTGCCGAAGCATGTCCAGCGCAGATCATCGGGCAAGAACCGTTCGCGGCCAAACACTGCGTCTCTTATCTTACGCAGAGTAAAGAGGTTCTCACGCAGGTGGAGTGTGGACTCCTTGGAATGCGAATTTTCGGGTGTGATACTTGTCAGGAGGTTTGTCCACACAACCAAAAAAGGATTCACGACGAACAAAAGGCGCTCTCTTCCTTTGCCCCGTCCTCGTCTGTATTCCCGCTGCGCCGTGGCGTTGATTTACTCGATACTCTCAATTTAAGCAAAGGAGAGTTTCAACAACATTTCAAAACGACGGCCGCGGGATGGCGTGGAAAGGGTGTTCTTCAGAGAAACGCCTTTCTGGTCATGCGCAATATTAAGGATTCCCGTTATAAACTTTGGTTGGCAGAACGAGAAAAGGATAAGTTAGTTCCTCCAATCATTGCTCCATATTTGCAACAATTAACTAGGTAGTCTAACATTTATCTTTCAATAATCAACGACTGGCTCTTTAAGTTAATCGAGTTTATTTTATGATGATGCAAGTTCAAGAACCGTCCCCCAACTTGCACCTTATCCAGGAAGGAAGTCTTTCAGGCAAGTCTGGGCTTAACAAAATGTGCAATTCGTTTGAGGGCTTCTTGAAGTTGTTCCGTGGAATAGGCATAAGAACAGCGAATATGTCCTTCACCAGATGGTCCGAAGGCGGTGCCAGGAACAACGGCTACTTTTTCTTCTTTTAAGAGTTCTTCGGCAAACTCTTCCGAAGATAAGTTAGTAATGGAAATATTTGGAAAAACATAGAAGGCTCCTAAGGGCTCGAAACAGTCCAAACCCATTTGCCGAAAACCGTGAACCATGAGGCGGCGTCGGCGATCATAGGCTGTGACCATATCTGTTTTGGCTTCTGAGGCAGAACGTAGCGCTTCTAAGGCTGCGAATTGTCCTGTGATGGGGGCGCAAAGCATGGTGTATTGATGAATTTTAGTCATACCTCCGATGAGGTCTTTATGTCCGGCAACGTACCCAATTCTCCAGCCGGTCATGGCGTAGGATTTCGAGAAGCCACTGACAAAGAGAGTGCGGTCGTGCATGCCTGGCAAACTTGCGAAAGAGGTATGTGCTCCAGCATAGGTGAGATCGGAATAAATATCATCGGCAAGAACGAGTAGATCGTGCTTGGCCACAAAATCTGCAATGGGGAGAAGGTCCTCGCGTTGCATGATCGCACCGGTCGGATTATTGGGGTAGGACAGAACTAAGAGCTTGGCCTTGGGCGAATAAGCTTGGGTTAAGTCTTCTACACGTAAACGAAAGGCTTCTTTGGCATGGGTCGGAACATAGCGAACACTTGCCCCAGCCAACGTGGCGCAAGGGGCATAGGATACATAGGAGGGATCAGGGACTAAGACAACATCTCCGGGTGCAAGCACAGCGCGCATCACGAGGTCGACGGCTTCGCTTGCTCCCGAGGTGATCAGAATCTCGTCAAGCGGATTGTAGGAAAGTCCTAAAGAGGTCGCTAAATGGTGGGAAAGTTCTTCACGCAGTTCAAAGAGGCCAGCGTTACTAGTATACATGGTCTGTCCTTGTTCTAAAGAAAAAATGCCACTTTCACGTACAGTCCAAGGAGTTACAAAATCAGGTTCTCCGACCCCTAATGAAATGACATCTTTCATGGTTGCGACAAGATCAAAGAACTTGCGGATCCCTGAGGGAGGGAGGTTGGCGACATGGGAGGCGAGATAACGATTCATGGGGAAACCACGAGACGTTGAATGGTCTCTTCCTCTCCCATAAGCTCGACCCCGTCTTGCTTATAGCGGCGAAGTACAAAATGAGTGGCTGTACTCTGAACATGTTCAAGAGGAGCCAGTTTTTCGGCGACAAAAAGTGCGACTTCTTGCATAGTTTTTCCTTCGATGAGCAAGGCTAGGTCATACCCTCCAGACATGAGCAACAACGACTTTATCTCTGGAAATTTTTGCAGTCGTTTGGCAATCTTGTCAAACCCGAAACCCCGTTGAGGTAAGACTCTTACTTCAATGAGGGCAGAAACCTTTTCGTCTCCAGTTCGGGCCCAGTTGATCAGTGGGCGATAATCCACTATAACCCTTTCTTCTTCCCACTCTTTGATCCTCTTGGTGATGTATTCAGGCGTCAATCCGGTTTGAATAGAAAGTTCTTCAGGGGTTAAGCGGCAATTTTCCTCGATAAGTTTGAGTAGTTTGTGATCCTCTGTAGTAAGCATAATATACACCTCTTTTAAAGCTATAAATATCATAACATGCTTTGCTTCTATATAACAGAATAAGCTATGGAAATAAACATTAATATGCCGCTTTTGTTGAATTAAGAAGTCCACCGGCGAGAAGGATTTTGGCTTGGCGTTCGGTGAGATCATGTCTGACCAAAATTGGGTTCGCGTCGTTGTCAGTGGTAAGGGCAAAGGGACCAGGAGTTTGAATGGCCTGATGTAGGCCTGAGAGGTGTAGAATCATCCCTGACTCAAAACGGGTAAGGTCTTCTTCGTTGACAAAGGTGAGTGGAAGAATGCCAAAGTTAATCAGGTTAGCACGGTGGATACGGGCAAAACTCTGAGCTAGAACTACGCGTAGCCCCAAGTACATAGGGGCAAGGGCAGCGTGTTCACGACTTGAGCCCTGACCATAATTATGCCCTGCAACAATAACGCTTTGTTTTAAGTCTTTTGCTTTGGCAGCAAACTGAGGGTCGATCTTGTGAAAGGTATACTCAGAAATAGCCGGGATATTCGAACGAAGAGGAAGAATCTTAGACCCTGCAGGCATGATATCGTCTGTCGTCACATTATCCCCAAGCTTTAAGATAATGGGCAAGTCAAGGGTGTTGTCTAGCGCAGGGGCCAGAGGAAGTGGCTGAATGTTCGGACCGCGCTGAATTGGGGTATCAGGATCACCGGGTGGTAAAATCATGCTATCGTCGATGCGGAATTGCTGTGGATAATCCACGTTGGATGAGGTTCCCAAGGTTCTGGGGTCTGTTATATAGCCTGTCAAAGCACAAGCTGACGCAACTTCAGGGCTGGCAAGAAATACAGATGCATCTTGCGTCCCGCTACGGCCCTTAAAATTTCGGTTAAAAGTTCGAACAGAGACAGCTTTAGAAACGGGCGATTGTCCCATTCCAATACATGGGCCACATGTGGATTCAAGCAGTCGTGCGCCGCTGTCTAGAAGATTTGTCAAGGCTCCATTGTCGGCAAGCATGGTTAAAACTTGGCGGGATCCAGGTGAAATGACTAAGCTGACGCTGGGATGAACGTGTTTACCTTTAAGAATCTGACTCACTCGCATTAGGTCTTGGTACGAGGAGTTCGTACAACTTCCAATAGCAACCTGTTGCACGGGCGTGGTCGCAAGATCACTCACGGGGACTACGTTGTCTGGACTATGGGGTTGGGCGACCAGTGGGACAAGCTGGGAAAGATCGATTCTAAGTTCTTCATCATAGGAGGCATCTTTGTCGGCAGAGAGAGGAACCCAGTCCTCTGCTCTTCCTTGTGCTTCTAGAAAACGGAGGGTCTGTTCGTCGCTGGGAAATATAGAAGAAGATGCCCCTAATTCTGCTCCCATATTGGTAATGGTGGAGCGCTCTGGGACAGTAAGGGTTTTCACGCCTGGCCCGGCGTATTCGATGATTTTACCGACGCCCCCTTTGACAGTGAGAGTACGAAGAATTTCCAAAATGATATCTTTGGCTGAAACCCATTCAGAAAGCTGTCCGTTCAGCCAGACACGAAGGACTTTGGGGTTGGGAAGATAAAAAGGTCCTCCACCCATTGCCACGGCAACATCAAGCCCCCCGGCACCCATAGCAAGCATTCCCATTCCACCAGCAGTGGGGGTATGACTGTCGGATCCAAGTAACGTTTTTCCGGGCTTAGCGAAGCGTTCAAGATGGACCTGGTGACAAATTCCGTTTCCCGGTCGTGAAAAATACGCCCCAAACCGGGCGGCTGCGCTTTGCAGAAAGGCGTGGTCATCTGCATTTTCAAATCCAGTCTGTAGGGTGTTATGATCTATATAACTTACCGAACACTCGGTTTGAACTCTAGAAAGATTCATGGCTTCAAATTGTAAATAAGCCATAGTTCCTGTGGCGTCCTGGGTTAACGTTTGATCGATCCGAAGTGCGATTTCGTTTCCTTGTTCCAAGTCACCAGAGACTAGGTGTGATGCAAGTATTTTCTGAGTCAGGCTTTGCCCCATGGTACATTCCTCCTTTGAAGTTGGTATTAACTTTACCAAAAACGAGAGGGAACATCTAGTGGTTTTGGTGAAAGTATACAGAATATCTGTTAGAACAGGATAAGCACTCTGCGAGATGTGGAAAACTGACTTGCTTCGATATTATAGTTTGGGTTTAGCCCAATTTCAGGTTATAATAGTGCAATAGAAATGAAACTTCATGTCCTAGGAGGTATCATCAAATTGCCTATGTACGAATTCGGGTGTCCAAGTTGTGGCGTTCAAACAACGGAATTGTGTCAGATGGGGGAAAATGGTGATTTCCTGAAGTGTCTTGAGTGTGGGCACGAGGGCCTCATGAAGCAGATCTCTGGGTTTTCAAGTCTCGGAGTGTCAGGAGGGACCGGGGGTGGAAATTGTTCGTCGGGGTGTCGTGGAAACTGTGCGGCGTGTCATTGAAAGGGGAATTTAAGTCTTGAACAAGCACCTGAATATTGTTATGGTTGAGCCGGAAATCCCACCAAATACAGGGAATGTGGCTCGGCTTTGTGCTGTAACTGGAGCATCACTTCATTTGGTAAAGCCATTAGGGTTTAGTATTGATGACAAGCAACTTAAACGAGCGGGCTTGGACTACTGGAACCTTCTTGATATTTCTATCTATGAAAACTTCGCTGAATTTGAGGAAAAGAACCCAGTGGGTCCGCGTTATTTAGCGACCACAAAAGGTGGACGAACTCATACTGACATCAACTATGAGCAGGGAGGATATCTGCTTTTCGGTAAGGAAACAAAAGGATTAGCACCAGAAATTTTGGCACGATATCCAGACACAACTCTTCGTTTGCCAATGCGCACTGAAGCTCGTTCCTTAAATTTATCGAATTCTGTAGCAGTTGTAGTTTACGAAGCATTACGACAATGGGGTTTCCCGGGGCTTGTCTAGAAAGGTGTGGAGAGTGGTGAAACAATCATGACCTTTGCGTTAACGTTTGTCATGGCCTTGGTGATTGCAGTGCTAGCTACGCCGATTTCCATGAAACTGGCAGGCCAATGGGGGGCGATTGCCTATCCGGGTGGGCGGCATGTCCATAATCGCCCGATCCCTCGACTGGGCGGCTTGGCGATCTATGCTGCCTTCTGGATAGCAGCCTTAGTCATGCAAGAGTGGGATAAATCCATTTGGGGGCTATTTATTGGAAGCACTGTTATTTTGGCGGTGGGCATATGGGATGATATTTGTGAAATCCGCCCTTTAGTTAAGCTTTTTTGTCAAATTGCGGCGGCATCACTACTTTTCTTTTTTGATTTTTCTATGGATTTTATTTCCCTGCCATTCGTCGATCATCCCGTTATTTTTGGGGATCTCGGGTTAAGTGCCGTCGGTATTATTTTAATGATTTTTTGGGTCGTTGGATTGGTTAACACCGTTAATGTTTCCGATGGGTTGGATGGTCTTGCAGCTGGGATTTGTTTTATAGTGGCACTATTATTATTTTGGTCTGCAAACCGAATTGATCAAGTTCCAGCTGCCCACCTCACTTTAGCTTTGGCAGGTTCGCTCCTTGGATTCCTCTTTTTCAATTTCCCCCCGGCACGTGTCTTTATGGGGGATTCGGGGAGTATGTTCCTTGGGTACATTATTGGGGGAATCTCCATCATGGGGCTACTCAAAACAGCAACGATTCTGGGATTGGTTTTTCCTCTTCTTGTTTTGGGTATGCCGGTTACGGACCTAACCTTTGCCATTATTCGGCGTAAGTTACGCGGGCAGTCTATCGCCACGGCTGACCGAGGACATTTGCACCATCGTTTACTAGATGCAGGCTTGACCCAACGACAGGCTGTACTTTCAATGTACGGAATTAGTGCTTGCTTTGGCGTGGCCGCCGTGCTCGGAGCCATGGGGCAATGGATTTGGGCCTTTGCAGTACTCTTGGTCGTTTTTTCTTTGCTTATCATCATTCTTATGCGCCAAACGGCTAAGCTGGCCGTTTTTGGTCGACGTCATTCGAAATAACTTCTTTTTCTAAGAAGTTTCCTTTCAAAGGCCCGCTTTTATGCTTACACTTCTTATTCTCTCCATGCATATGATGGACGGAAAGGGGGTATAAGTATGCCATTAAAGGTGTTTGCCTTTTATAATGGTTTAAATCAAGAGGCTAAGGGCTATCCTTATCTCAAACGCTATGGAACTATCATTAGTCAATTGGCGCTTTTTCAGATTTCTATTCAGAACAATGGAGCTCTCTATGGGCGTCCGAGTCGATCGCTTATTAATGAAGCTCATGCCCTGGGTGCCAAAGTATTTTTGACAGTTAGTAATCTAACGTTGCGAGGACAGTTTTCTACTCTATTAATAGGACGTTTGGTTCGAGATCGTAATTTTTCGAACCTCGTTTGGCAAAACATAAGGAATCTCTTGGTTGAGTACCAATGTGATGGAGTCAATTTTGATTTAGAGAAAGCCGCTCCATTGGATAGACCCCTTTTTAGTCAGCTTATTCAAACGTGGTCTGCTCTATTTCAACAGGCGAAGTTTCTGGTTACAATTGATGTTCCGGCAAAGGATCGCAACGATCCGTTGGATCCGTGGAAGGGTGCCTTTGATTACAAGCTGATTGGGCAGGCTGTCGATGGGGTGATTCTTATGACGTATGAGGAACATTGGCCAGGAAGTGCCCCGGGTTCTGTTGCCTCCATACCTTGGGTTAACGATATTTTAAATTACGGTTTGGCTACTATTCCCCCTCATAAGATCTATATGGGAATCCCGCTTTACGGGTATGATTGGACAGAGCGAGGGGGAGCCAAAGTCATTGGCTATACAAGGGCCATTGAGTTGGCACGACGTCACGGTGCCCCGTTACGATGGGATGCGACTCAACATAGTATGTTTTTCCGTTATGAGGAGATGGGAGTTCGCCACACTGTGTATTTTGAAGATCCCCGTAGCTTGAGAGACAAGCTGGATCTCGCCTCTCAGAAGGATATACAGGGTGTTGCTTTATGGGAAATGAATCTTAGTTATCCTCGATTCTGGGAAATGCTTCAAACATATGTTTAAACACTTAAAAATTAAGTAGGAGGGTTAAGAATGCACATCCATTTCCACGGACATGCTTGCTTTGAAATTGAAGGGAAAGCAGGAAGAATCCTTATTGATCCTTTTTTGACAGATAACCCGAGTACAACGACTAAACCCGACGATTTCACTCAACTTGATGCGATTTTGGTGACTCATGGTCATAACGACCATTTGGGGGATGCTATTTATTTGTCAAGACGTACTGGAGCTCCTATTATTGCTGTGGCCGAGTTGGCCGCTTATTGTCGAAGTCAAGGGGCAGAGACGCACGCCATGCATATCGGAGGAAAGCACCAATTTCCTTTTGGGTGGGTTAAACTGACTCTTGCTTTGCATGGATCGGGGATCGCGAGCCCCGATGGAGGGAACATGATCTATGGCGGTCCGCCCTGTGGATTTTTGCTTCAAATTGAAGGGAAATGGCTTTATCATGCAGGGGATACAGGACTGTTCGGCGATATGGAACTTATCGGTCTTCGGCATCCCATAGAAGTTGCCATGCTTCCGATCGGTGACAATTATGTCATGGGGATTGATGAAGCTGTCCATGCTTCTCAATTACTACGGCCTAAAGTGGTCATTCCGATGCACTATAATACGTTTCCACTCATTGCTCAGGATGTAGGAGAGTTCCTGCACCTCCTCCAACGCAGGGCTCCGGAAAGTCAAGGCAAGGTTCTGAATCCCGGTGAAACGCTAGTAATTTAAAAACAAATTAGAGATTGAATATCCCGCTTGATTTCAAGCGGGATATTTTTATGTAAAAACGGTAAAACTTGTCGTAGAAAGGAGATGAGGTTGTTGACCAGAAAATTATGTTCTATCCGTTGTCTTTATGCGGTTGAAGGGCACTGTCGTTTGGAACATCTGATAGGAGACCGGGGACCGAACTGTCCACATTATGAAGAAGATTTTAATATCATGAGTAGGGGGAGGATCTAAAGTGAAACAGTCAAAACCAAAAGTAAAGAGAATAGATCCGTTAGAACCGTTAAAAATGGAGATTGCGGCCGAATTGGGTTTGCTTGAACAGATCCATAGTGACGGGTGGCATTCCTTGAGTGCCAAAGATGCCGGCAGAATCGGAGGACTTATGACCCAGAGGAGACGAAAAGATGGTTAAAAGACCTGCCTTAGGCATAGTTTGATCAAGAATTTTGTGATATAATTATTGATCGTATAGTATTATGTGGGGAGAGTTTTTAGTTGACAAAGCACCAACAAATTTTAACATTTATTGAAGATCTGGCCATTGGCAGTAAGGTTTCCGTGCGGTTTATTGCCAAAGAGTTGGATGTCAGTGAAGGGACTGCTTATCGGGCTATTAAAGAGGCAGAGGGCAAAGGATTTGTACGTTCGATTCCTAAGGTCGGAACCATTCGAATTGAAGGGGTCAAAGAGCGACAAATTGAGGATTTGACGTTGCGTGAAGTTTCTCAGATTGCCGAAGGGGTTGTTATCTGTGGTTTCGAGTATCTCGATCGCTCGCCAAACAAATTTATTATCGCGGCGATGGAAGTAGATGCCATGGAACGCTACTTGGAAGATGGAGCGTTGTGTATTGTTGGAAACCGTCGTGACGTCCAGATTGTTGCTTTGCAGCAGAATGCGTCATTGTTGATCACAGGAGGACTGGAACCAGATGAAGAGGTCGTGGACTTAGCTAGAAAAGAACAACTGGTAATTATACAATCTCCCTATGATACTTTTGCGGTCACGACGATGATTAACCGGGCTTTATATGATCGCTTAATTGAAAAGGAACTAATTTTAGTTGAAGATATTATGGTTAAAGATGTAAACTATTTAACTACGGATGCCACGGTTGGAGACTGGCGCGAGCTTTCGCATAATACGGGTCACAGCCGTTTCCCTGTCGTTGAGCCTGACATGACGCTTGTGGGAATCGTCACTGCTGTAGATGTCTCCGGAGAAGAAGCTACAACGCGGATTAAAGACGTGATGAATACAAAACCATTTTTGGTGGGACGAGATGATCCAGTGACCCATATTTCTCGAATCATGGTTTGGGAAGGATGGGAAATCGCGGTCGTGGCTGACCAGGGCAAACTGATTGGTATTGTTAGCCTGCAAGATGTCATAGAAGCTTACCAACAGGTCCAAAAGCAACCTCAATTTGGTGAAACTGTGGACAATCTGGTCTTAAGCGGATTCCGATATGTCGATGATGCTGAGCATCTGACCATCGAAGGAGAAATTACCAATTCCATGGTTAATGATTATGGTTCCGCAAGTTGTGGGGTTCTCGTAACCGTGATGAACATGGCGGGTTACATCGGGTTGCGCAAGAAGTATCGGCTCGATGCAATCACGGAAAATTTCACCTTGTATCAACTGCAACCGATTGCAGTGGGAACAGAAATCAAAGTCACGGCTAAGCTGTTATTAGTTGCTAAAAAACATTGCAATATTGAAGTAGAAGTCACGGTTAATGATGCCATAGTTGCAAAAGGCCTGATGACGGCTAGGATTGGGGATAAGAAATTAGTCAGTGAAACGACTAGTTAATCATTCAATGTGTAAATGTTTTGAAGCAGGAATAGGAAGAATGGAAGCCCTGACCGTGCAAACCGGTTTAGGGCTCTTTTTGTTTTTAGGCCCCCCGACACTCGCATTAGGCCAATAGGGTTAGACAATCCGTCAATTTAACGTTACAATTATTATATTGAGACCAAACGCCTATTCCGAACAATTTATGAAAGTCTCATGATATCTAGTTTTCTTATGGACCATGGGGAGGAAGGTGAAGCCTTATAATGATTGAAGAAACTAATAATAACCCTTATGGCTTTGTTCACCTCCATAATCACACAGAATTTAGCTTACTCGATGGAGCAGCACGGATCAAAAACTTAGTCAAGCGAGCGGTAGAGTTGAAGATGTCGTCTTTGGCCATTACTGACCATGGGGTGATGTATGGGGTCATCGACTTCTATAAGGCTTGCCGTAAAGAGGGGATTAAACCGATCATCGGGTGCGAAGTCTATGTAGCCCCTCGCAAACGGACAGACCGAACGCCGGGGAAGGATGATACCAATCATCATTTGGTGCTATTAGCCGAAAATGAGGAAGGGTATCGTAACTTGATCAGGCTGGTTTCCATGGCTCATATAGAAGGCTTTTACTATAAGCCTCGCGTAGATAAAGAAATTCTTCGCAATCACGCTAAAGGGATCATTGCGCTAAGCGCTTGTTTGGCCGGAGAGGTTGCAGACTATCTTTTACACGATCAATTAGAGATGGCAGTACAAAGTGCCCTCGACTATGTTGAGATTTTCGGCAAGGGAAATTTCTTTCTCGAAATCCAAGATCACGGTTTAGACGAACAGCGCAAAGTTATGGCAGGAATGTGGCAGGTGCATGAGCGTACAGGGATACCCATGGTGGCAACTAATGATGTGCATTATGTCAACCGAGAAGATGCTTTCGTGCAGGATGCTCTACTCTGTATCCAAACAGGTAAAACCTTAGCGGATACTGCCCGGATGCGTTTCTCTAGTCAGGAATTCTTTCTCAAGTCCGTACAGGATATGTCTCTGTTGTTCGGTGAACACCCTGAGGTCCTGAAAAACACAGGTCTCATTGCCGAACGGTGTCAATTTGATTTTCATTTTGGAGAAAATCTATTACCTGTGTTTGAGATACCCGCAGGGTACACCTTAGATGCCTATCTCGAGAAAGAATGTCGGGAGACTTTTCCGCGTTTCTACCCTCAAATGACGGAGGTAGAACGTGAACGGTTGGAGTATGAACTTGGGGTCATCTTTCAAACCGGTTTCTCAGGGTATTTTTTGATTGTGGCGGATTTTTGCCGTTTTGCTCGAGAAAACGGGGTTGCCGTAGGGCCAGGACGTGGCTCGGCAGCGGCGAGTATGGTGGCGTATTTACTGGGAATTACGTCAGTTGAACCGCTGCGTTTTGATCTTCTTTTCGAACGGTTTTTAAATCCGGAACGAATCTCCATGCCGGATATTGACATAGATTTTGACCCAGATGGCCGGGAACGTGTCATCCGCTATGTTACCGAAAAATATGGTGCGGATAAAGTCTGCCAGATTATAACCTTCGGAACCATGGGGGCTAAAGCAGCGATCCGAGATGGGGGGCGGGTTTTAGCTATGCCTTTAGCGCGAGTCGATAAAGTAGCGAAAGCCATTCCTTCAGATTTAGGGATGACTCTGGAGAAAGCTTTAAGTGTATCCCCTGATTTGGCCCGGATGGTTGAAGGGGATGAAGAGATTAAACGCCTCTACACTTTAGCGCGATCTCTTGAAGGAATGACGAGACATGCCTCTACTCATGCTGCAGGGGTCGTGATCTCTAAAGAAGCTCTCGTCAATTACCTGCCTCTCCAGAGGACGTCTGAGGACTTCGTCATGACCCAATTCCCAATGAAAGCAGTCGAAGAAATTGGGTTGCTAAAAATGGATTTTTTGGGGTTGCGAAACTTAACGATCTTGCAAGAGGCTGTGCGCCAAATTGAAGAGACGAAGGGTTCTAAACTGGATTTACAAACCTTGCCCTTAGACGATCTGCAAACGTACACTTTGTTGGCTTCGGGAAATAGCACAGGAATTTTTCAGCTGGAAAGCGGCGGAATGCGAGCGATTCTTAAGGATCTTAAGCCGACTTGTTTCGAAGATATTATTGCGGTTTTGGCTTTGTACCGACCTGGTCCGATGGAACAAATCCCAGAGTTTATTCGTCGAAAACATGGGAGCAAAATTACGTATTTGCATCCGAAATTGGAGCCGATTCTCAAATCCACCTATGGGATTATCGTTTATCAAGAGCAAGTCATGCAAATTGCTCGTGACCTTGGCGGTTATTCTCTGGGGCGCGCGGATCTGCTCCGTCGGGCAATGGGAAAAAAGAAAAAAGAGATTATGGAAGAAGAACGGAAGAACTTTATTGAAGGGTTACAAGATGAAGATGGGAAATGGATTATCCCAGGGGCACTTCGGATCGGTTTGACGCGCCGAGATGCCGAGGAAATTTTTGATTTAATGGCTAAGTTTGCGGAATATGGCTTTAATAAAGGGCATGCAACAGCCTATGCTGTGATTTCGTATCAAACGGCTTATTTGAAAGCAAACTACCCAATAGAGTTCATGGCAGCCTTGTTGAGCACGGTGATGGGCTCGTCAGATAAAATCTCGTTTTATATTCAAGATGCTAAGCAAAGTGGAATACATGTGCTCCCTCCGGATGTGCAGTATAGCCAAGTTGGGTTTTCCATTGAAGAGCGAGTGATTCGTTTCGGCTTAGGAGCTATTCGCAATGTGGGAGTCAATGTCGTCGAGAAGATTTTGGATGCACGGAAAGAGGGCCCCTTTAAATCACTCTATGATTTTTGCATGCGTGTTGACCAAAAGGTCTTAAATCGGCGTGTTCTGGAAAGCTTGGTCCGCTCCGGTGCCTTCGGTTCGTTTTGTTCACGTGCTCAGGCCATGGCTGTGTTGGATCAGGTTTTAGACACGGCGCAACGTCGGCAAAAAGATCGACTTTCAGGCCAATTCTCTCTTTTCGATTTGGATGAAGAGTTGGACGAAGGGATTATTTTACCTCAACTTCCGGATTTCCAAGAACGGGAGATCCTAGAGATGGAAAAGGAATACTTGGGACTCTACTTAAGTGGGCACCCTCTTTCCTCTGTTCTTCCTCAACTTCAACCTTTTCTTTCCTCAGATATTCTCACTTGCTTGGAAAGTGAGGAAGAAAGGAAGGTGGCTCTCGGCGGATTAGTAACTGGCTTTCGGCAGAATGTGACTAAAAAGGGCGAGATGATGGCCAGTTTTGTTTTGGAAGATTTAACAGGTGAGATTGAGGTTTTGATTTTTCCGCGGATCTATGCGCAAACACGCAATTTAGGAAATGACCAAGTCCTTGTTGTCGTGGGGAACTACATTGTCCGAGATGAGGAAAGAAAAATCTTCGCTGAGAAAATCACCAAACTTGTGGACCTAAAGCCTTCTGGACAGAACAATAAGATTGCTGGCACTACTACACCTAAAAGTGTCTCATCAATAGTAACAGGAAGGCGCCTTTTTTTGAGATTTTCTAATGAGAAAAGTGACCTTATGCCAACGGTATTAAGTATTTTAGAGCGTTTTCCGGGAAGTCAGCCGGTTTATTTCTATTTTGAGGATAATCAGAAAGTTATTGAAGGAAAACGGGAACTATGGGTCAATGACGAAGAAGAATTGAAGAAGGAACTTCAAGAAGCAATGGACCAACGTAATGTAGTCTGGAAATCTGCTAAAAATTTTGCTTAAAATGATTTTCCTTAGCAGGATTATTGATTTTTAAGGCGAAATCCATGGAAATATCCTAAATAAAAAAGGAGATACACTGTGCGTACAGCGATTTATCCTGGAACCTTCGACCCGGTGACGAATGGACATCTTGATATTTTAATCCGGGCGAAAGAGCTTTTTGATGAGGTGACCATTGCCATTGCTGCCGATAGTAACAAGACCCCCTTGTTTACACTCGGAGAGAGAATGGAACTTCTCTTGGAATCAACCAAGGAAATGCCGAATGTCCATGTTCGCGTTTTTGAAGGCTTGACGGTTGAATTTGCACGACAATGTGGAGCAGTAGCCATTCTTCGTGGGCTTCGCGCTTTATCCGATTTTGAATATGAATTCCAACTAGCCTTAATGAACAAGAAGATTGCACCAGATATTGAAACGATTTTCCTCATGACCCAGAGTGAATTCTCATTTATCAGTTCAAGTGCGATTAAATTGACGGCCAGTTTGCATGCCGTGATCTCGGATTTTGTACCACCGCATGTCGAAAAGGCATTAATCGCTAAATACTCCAATTTGCGCACTGAATTAAATGCTGAGGATTAGTAGCTAGCTCGCATAAGTTGCACAATCTGAAGGGCTGTGGTATCATAATACGGATTTAATAAGGGGGCTTTTGCAGAATGTGGACCGTCATTTATATTGCACCCAATAAGTTAATAGCAGAGAAATATAAAGCAATCCTCACAGAAGAAGGGATGCTCGTTCAACTTCGTCCGATTGGTTCAGCACATCTGGCTGAACACGCTTCAGTCGAAATCCTCGTACCAGAATCTGAAGCAGAAGAAGCGCATGAGATCATTACTGGCGCCATAGGGAGCTAAACATGTTTAAAGATATATTTCGAAAAACAAAGTATGTCACCATTCCATCTACGCCGACGCAGAAACGTAGTCCCTCGGATGTTCCTCCCCAAGAGCCGACGTATATTGGCAAGAAAGAACTTCCTGACGGTCTTTGGGTCAAGTGTCCGAAGTGCGGGGAAGTTCTCTTTAACAAAAACCTTGAGGAAAACTCACGAGTGTGCACAACGTGCGAGCATCATTTCCGAATTCCAGCTCGAGAACGACTGGAGTTATTGGTGGATGAAAACAGTTTTGAAGAATGGGACACAGAGGTATTCACCCTTGATCCTTTAGAGTTCCCCGGTTACGAAGGGAAGCTTCAGGAGGCACAGGAGAAATCTGGGATCCCGGAAGGTGTACTTACGGGTTTAGCAAAGATTGAAGGTAACTCTGTCGTGCTTGCTATTAATGAAGGAAATTTTATGATGGGCAGCATGGGCTCCGTTGTGGGGGAAAAGATTACTCGGGCCATTGAACGGGCGATTGATTTACATTTGCCTGTGATCATAATATCGACTTCAGGGGGGGCACGGATGCAGGAAGGAATTCTCTCGCTTTACCAGATGGCTAAAACTAGTGCTGCTTTGGGAAAACTGGCAGAAAACCATTTACTTTATATTTCGGTACTTACAGATCCCACGTTCGGGGGAGTGACAGCTAGCTATGCTTCACTCGGGGACATTTTAATTGCCGAACCCAATGCCTTAATAGGCTTTACAGGGCCGCGTGTGATCAAGCAAACGATGAGGCAAGAACTTCCTGCAGGCGCACAAACGGCTGAGTTCAACCTAGAACATGGCTTAATTGATCTTATTGTAGGACGTGCTCAGATGCGATCTGTCTTAGCCCGCTTGTTGCGGTACCATCAGGAAGGGGCTCAGTATGGTGCAACTGTTTGATTTTGAAAAGCCGATAGTAGAACTCGTTCAAAAAATTGCAGAACTCCAAAAATTCTCGGCGGAAAAGGAAATTGATCTTTTCCAGGAAATTGCTACCCTGGAAAAGAAAGTGCTCCTTTTGAAGCAAGAGATTTATGGAAACCTTGAACCCTGGCAGAAAGTTCAGATTGCTAGGCATCCGGAACGGCCTAATTTTTACGACTATGCATCCTTGTTGTTTGAGGATTTCATAGAACTCAAAGGGGATCGGCTCTTTGCGGATGATCGCTCAATTGTGGGTGGGATTGCACTTTTTCACGGGACAGCCGTGACAGTTGTCGCCCAAGTAAAGGGGAAGGATACGAAGGAGAATATCAAGCGTAACTTTGGCATGCCCCATCCGGAAGGCTATCATAAGGCGTTGCGTTTGATGGATCAGGCCGAAAAATTTGGTCGTCCGATCCTGACATTTATAGACACTCCTGGGGCAGCCTGTGACTTAGCCGCTGAGGAACGAGGGCAGGGTGAGGCTATTGCGCGATGCCTCCAAGCGATGTCCGGCTACCACGTTCCGGTGATCAGTACGGTCATCGGAGAGGGTGGCAGTGGGGGCGCACTCGCTCTAGGGGTAGGTAATGTGGTCTTGATGCTAGAGAATTCCTTTTACTCGGTTATTGCTCCGGAAAGCTGTGCCTCTATTCTTTGGAAAGACCCGGCCAAGGCGAAAGAAGCGGCGGCTGCTTTGCAATTTACAGCTCCAGACTTACAAAGACTTGGGGTAGTGGATGAGATGGTTCACGAACCTCTTGGCGGAGCACATAAAGACTTAAATCAGACCGCAGAGAAATTATCTCAGGTCATTTCCAAACATCTTGTGAGTCTGAGGTCGGAGAATCCAGAAGCGCTGCGGGAAAATCGCTATCAAAAGTTGAGGGCCATTGGAGTGTACCAAGAAATTTCCCAAAAGTCCTTGGGAATTTTAGAAAAGGCTTGACTAATCCGTTGAACTAGTGTTATTATATCTAAGTCGTCATTAATCAATGCGACGACAGCATATTGGGCGAGTGGCGGAATGGCAGACGCGTCGGTCTCAAAATCCGATATATGTGAGTATGTGGGGGTTCAAGTCCCCCCTCGCCCACCAGATTATTGAAACACAGTTATATCAAGGGTTTACGGAGTTGGTAAGAAATTACCAGCTCTTTTTGCTTTTTAGACCGATACATTCAAAGGTAGGTGTGACCGATACATTATAACAGGGCAACGGTTCTCGTTCCCTGAATAACAAGGAGGTACACTGAAATGACAGCAAAGGCCACTGCGACAAGGGGTAGAGGCACAAGGAAGAAAATAACTATGGATGGTGATTATACTGTGGTTGCATTTTGAAAGTCGCTTATGGCAAGGGTTTCAGAGTTTGCAAGTAAATTAGTGTATGAATATTGAAATATTCATATAGGACTACCCTTGAGACTGTAATTGAGGTTGTAATGTAATTCTTAGTAACTATGGTGGTGAACTGTGGATTCGGTGGATATAGTATGGATACCATACGGCTAGCCGTTTTGCCACAGGCCTTTTTGGGGTCGTTGGGGTTAAGTACCTAACTGAACTCAATATTTCATAATCAATACAATGTGTTAGAGCGTCGATTCCCCTGCATCTGTATTCCCTCTTGACTTCTTAATAAATGTAAAAATAAATTTGTAAAAAATTCAACTCGTCTATTACAAATTATGTATTGGTGGAATCTGGATAGGAAGTATATAATAGAAAGCAGTAAACGGATTATCCCCTACTGTAATACAAATTTGTAGCAAACAGAAAGGAGGCACATAGTTTGAAAGAGTTCAGAAATGAGACTGTGAAAAAAGAAAGGTGCACCAAAATAAGCCCACCATAAGCGGACTTTAAAATGAATATTAAATTTAAGTATTAAGTCGTATTACGCATATCGGGTATTTGGTAGCCTAATGTTTGCAGGTAGCGTATAGCCATTTCCTCAGTGATCTGAGATACATAAGTTTGTTTTGGTTTGGAGTTGATTTTGTATAATTCATAATCAAACGTCTCATTCTTATCCAGCATGTGGTAAAATGCAAGTTAGCAGCGTATGCCCAATAGCTATAGTGGCCTTGCCATATCACTACCGATCTCACCGATGATAGCAATGGCAGTAAAAACATCCTTGATGCTTGGCAATGATAAAATGATCTCTATTTGTGGCAAATATGGCTGAGCTAAGCCTAAAGCAACACGTTCAATGTCTGATATGTGTTTCTCAATGTTCTTTGTACTTGAAAATAGCGAACGGCACATCTTATTATGATAATTGCCTCCGGCTTTAACCTTATATGATATTATCCTTTTGGGGTTATTTGCACTTACAAGAAACCAGTAAACTATTCTATTAGTGAAAAGAGGTTTTCCTATATCATGGGTAAATTGAGGAAATGGAAATTATTTATCCCCATAATCTTTTTTGTAGCTTTGCTAGTAATTAGTGCTTCTGGCTGTGCAAGTAATTCGACGATAAATAGCTCTGATCAGGCAATAAAAGTCTCACCACAGTCAACTCCTATAGCTATACCATTTGATAAGATTGCTGGAAGGCTGCTTGAAACAAGTGATTTTCCCGTTTTTTTACCCGCTTATCTTCCTGCCCCATATACGGGAGAGGAGTGGTTTCTTAATCTTGAATCAAGCAATAATAAGTTTACGATAGAAATCGACCTGCGGTCTCGGGGAAATAAAACCGGAATGTATGTTGGAACACTTTCCGGTAATGTCGGGAACCCTCCAGTATCGCCGCTGGAAAAGCAGTTTATCAGTGAAAACAGAGAACTGAAAACCATCAAACTTACTAATGAAATTGAGTGCAAGGAATACATTATTGATCCTGCTGCCGGTAAGGCAATCTCATGGGAATCTGGTCAATGGGGTTACTTTGTAGCGGCTCAACCAGACAGCAAAGAAGGAAGCACCATAAGTTATGCTTCCCAGATCATCAACCTCATTGGAGGAAACGGCTTAGCTCTTTCAGAGTTTCCTGGAAGATTATATTTTTTTTATACTGGTGCAAACCACCCTACCACAGAAATCTTCTGGAAAGTGAATAATTCTGTCTGGTATCAGCTAGATTGGCGAGATGACCCAAGTAACGCCATCAAGATTCTGCGGAGCATGAAGCAGATAGGTATTAATGAGCAAACAAAATAGAAAAATAGCCGACTGACTTCGATAACATCCGAAAGGGAACGGTAAAGTAAGTAAAGAGGCCGCCACTACTATTAAAATAATAGCAGTGGCTTTAATCTAAGGTAGCCGGATGGAATAATCCAAAACGCCGTTTCCAAAATACCCTGAGTTCTTAAAGTAGTATCCGGCCGAGGCTCCGTATTGAGTTAGTTGACTGGGGCCAGGCAAGTAATACGGTGGAAAATTGTTTCCCCATACATAAATTGCTGTATTAGGGTCATAGCCGCAGTAGTGGCCGTTCCATCCAGTGGCAGCCATTGCCATCATCTGAACAGAATCTGTATACCCAAGCTCTTGTAGTTTGTAGAAAGCAGCAACTAAAAAGTCTGCACATATCTGGATGTTATTTGCATAGTTGCTACCACATATGCCGCCGCACCAGGTATAGCCACCTCCAACGAAGCTGTTCCACTGATCGAACATTGTTTTTCCAACCTGACAAATTCCCACACCATACTGATTACATGGGCTGCAGTCTTCCGATTCTGCTGTTGATGCACTATCGTTCCACAGTGTTTCCATTGAGGCAATTGTGGCAATAGTTGCTGGGTTAAAGACATTGTGGGCAGCATAATTGAACGCAGAGCCAAGACCGCGTGTGGTAAATCCTCCACTCCAATATGGGTAGTTATCTGTTGAGCCGACACAACCTGCAGGATTATAGGTCATTAATAGATCCTCATTTTCAAAGTGAGGTAACCTCCAACGTTGATAAATCCTGGCCAGCAGTCAAGTGCTGAGTCTTGCGTGGAGCAGGAAATTTGGACGACGGAAACGGTGCGGGGTAAAATTTAACGGAGCGTTTTTGGACGCTCTTTTTGCGTTCTTATTGCAGGGAATAGAGGATAATTGTGGAATTAGTACTATATGTTGAGATGCCCAAGTAACCGCTACGCCGGGGCGGGAGCACTTTGTAATTACATCAAGATATGGAAAACAGCCGATCTAGGGAGATTACTCCCAGTTATCGACTGCTTTCTTACTTTACTAAACTAAAGGATGCATTCTTGTTTGATGAGGAAACTAGCCATACAAATTTGTTACCACTCGAATGTCACACCTTACGTAGGCAACTCGTAAGTGCCAGATATGAAAGAAACTTGATGGAAATTCTAGTTTACAATTACAATGTCTCTTTTTTATTAGTTTTACCTGTGGTTTAGCTGTAGTTGCCCTCGCCCACCACAAAGAACTTACGAATAGAGTCTATCAAGGCTCTATTTTTATTTACCCTCTGTGAGTTTATGTTTGACTTTAGATTGGGAGACATGTTAATCTTAGCAAAGTCGTTATTCCATAATGTAGGAGAAATCGACTTTATCTTATAATTAGACCGATTCAGCTAACTTTCAGCGTTCTTTCAGAGTCAATTCAGCTCGCCATAGGATAATAAAGAAAGAATCCAAAAGATTTATACCTTAATTTGCGTTCTAAGTTAATTTGGAGGGTATATCGTGAATAATTTAAAAGGAATCAAGATATTATTGGTCGATGATGAACCAAATATTTTACAATTCTTAGAGATGGGTCTTCAGAATGAAGGATTTGAAGTGCAAACTGCCCAAGATGGGATGACTGGGGTGACCCTTGCAAAACAATTCCAGCCTCATATTATAATTCTTGATGTTATGATGCCTGGTATGGATGGGTTTGAAGTGTGCCGTATGCTTAAAAAAACGGAGAATGTAGCGATTATTATGCTTACGGCAAAGGATGAAGTGGAGGACAGAGTCAAAGGGTTGACTTTAGGAGCGGACGACTATGTGATGAAACCCTTTAGTTTCGAGGAATTGTTGGCACGCATCCACGCTAGAGTTCGCAATCAATTTCCCAATCTTTTAGGGGAAGTGGTAATCGGAGGATTTAGAATTGATGATCGGCGCAAGGAGATCCAATACCAGCAGCGCGTTCTAGAACTTTCGACCACGGAGTATGAGTTGCTCAAATTCATGGTGCTCAACCAAGGTCTGGTCTTAAGTAAAGCAAAAATCTTGGATAAGGTATGGGGCTATGATTTCGGCGGAGATGAAAATATCGTCGAAGTGTATATACGATCACTCCGAGAAAAATTGAACGACAAAGAACATCGCTTGATTCGAACTCTGCGCGGGGCTGGATACAGAGTTGACTTGTTATGAAACTGAGAACCCGCTTTCAACGCTTTTTTGTACCAAACTCCCTTCGGTTTCAGCTCTTAGCTCGTTCACTGTTACTCATGGCCGCCTTGCTGGTTGTTATCGGTTTCCTACAATATGTTTTTATGCAAGGGTTTGTCTACCAAAATCAAGCGAAGAGTATTCAGAGCCAGGTTCAGTCCGTCCCTCCAGACGCCTGGCAGCAGATGACCGTGACCGATAGCTCATCAAGTTCATTGTTTGAAAAAGGACCTCATCATGCTCCTTTTTTCTTTATGCCCGATGCCTCAATTGCCCTCATCGATGAGAAGGGGACGTTTACGGTCCTATCCAATTCCTCGGTGAACGTGGGAACACCACAAAAGTTACCTGAACAGGATTACCAAAATGCTCTGGGCTCTGAGCATAACTTGACCTATAAAATAGTTAACTCAACAGAAGGAGAGGAACAACTGATTGTCCTTCAGACCATTCGGACGAGAGACCATATTCCTGAAGTGGTCCAAGTAGACTTAAGTACTAAGCCATTGCAAGATATGTTGCTCCAGCAATTGCTTATGTTCCTTGGAATTTCTTTGCTCGCCTTAATCGGTGGAATGTTAGCCTTTATTCCTGTGCTGAGAAAAACTTTGGTTCCCTTGTCTAACATGGTCGACACGGTGGGACAAATTGACGTTGGAAATCTTGCCGAGCGTTTACCTGTTGAGCAAGGGCAAGTGGAAATTGATCGACTGGCAAATTCGTTTAATGGCATGCTCCAGAGACTAGAATTGTCGTTTGAGGCGGAAAAAGAGTCCAAGGAGCAAATGCGCCGCTTTGTTGCGGATGCTTCACATGAGTTACGTACTCCATTGACCGTCATTCATGGATTTATAGAAGTGCTCCTCCGGGGTGCCATGAATCAACCGGATATGTTAAACAGATCCCTGACGAGTATGTACGCAGAATCCGACCGCATGAAAAAGCTGGTAGAAGACTTACTCTTACTTGCTAAGCTGGACCGTTCACCCAAAATCCAATTAAGCGAGGGAGCATTGGACGAGATCATTAAAGATATGGCCCCGCAATTAAGGTTGTTGGCTGGAACTCGCAAAGTCAGTCTGAGACTCACCTCAAATTTAAGAAGTTGGTTTGATGCCGATAAAATAAAACAGGTTATACTGAATCTCTTTCATAATGCGGTTCAACATACCGATCCCGAGAAGGGAGATATTCAGCTTTCTTTGGCAACGGCTGGCGAGGGTGTTGAGCTAACCGTGAAGGATAACGGTTCTGGTATACCCGAAGAACATTTAGCTATGCTGTTCGATCGATTTTATCGGAGTGATTCGTCTAGGACTCGTAAATACGGAGGTGCTGGACTTGGCTTGGCGATTACAAAATCCATCGTGGAGCTTCATGGCGGTACGATAAGGGTAGAAAGTATGCCAGAGGAAGGAACCACCTTTTATGTATGGTTGCCAGTCGATGAACCGTCATAATAGTCTTGGATTAAGAAGAGTTTTGTTCGCATTATTGTGAACAGAGCTCTTCTGTTATTTCCTACAAGGTCGGGGTTGGAACGTCAGAGGTGTTGTTCCTAAGAATTTCAGCTCTATCTGCCAATTTGTTGCAGATAGAGCTGTTTTTTATTTTCCGAGCTTTTCAGCTAATTTTCAGGAAACACTCAATTAACGTTCAGGTGGCATTTAGGAGCGATTCAGAAACGAAGGTTATAGTAAAGAAGAACTAAAGAGCAAAAGTGTGCTACAGACAATTACTTAAAAAGGAGTTATCAAGGCAATGAAATTTTTAAAGGCTAAACGAATTGACTCGCTGCTGATTGGAATCGTCTTACTGGCCGCCTTCTTAAATATCTATGGCATTTGGCAAGATCAATATGCCAATGCCTATTACACGGCGGCGGTTACGAGTATGCTACAGAGTTTTCACAACTTCTTTTTCGCGTCCTTTGATCCAGGGGGGTTCGTGACTGTGGATAAGCCCCCTGTGGCGTTCTGGATTCAAACGATGTTTGCTTCAGTACTTGGCATACACGGCTGGAGTGTCATTTTGCCCCAGGCTTTGGCAGGAGTAGGGTCAGTACTGCTGATTTACGTACTTGTGAAACCGTCTTTCGGTAAAACTGCCGCCAGGTTCGCAGCGTTGGTAGCTGCTTGTACACCGATCGCAGTCGCTGTAAGTCGTACGAATAATGTGGATAGTTTATTGGTTTTCACGCTTCTAGCGGCAACGTGGATGTTATTTAGGGCCATGAAAACAAAAAAAATGGTTTGGTCCATCGCAGCTTTTGCCATGATCGGGGTGGGTTTCAATATCAAAATGCTTCAAGCGTATATGGTTTTACCTGCGTTCTACTTGTTCTATTTACTCGCTTTCAAAGTGAATTGGAAAAAGAAGCTGGGCGTGCTTGCCGTGTCTACTGCAGCCCTACTGATCGTTTCGTTATCCTGGCCAATCATCGTGGATAGCATTCCTGCGGCAAATCGGCCTTATATTGGAAGCAGCCAAACAAATTCAGTCCTGGAATTAGCCTTTGGCTATAACGGGATATCCCGTCTGACCGGACAAGGAGGGCCGGGAGGAGGCAACCGCGGGGGAGCTGATGGTTCTTCGCAAGGTTCTAGTTCAGTGCAGAACGCAACAGGTCAGAACTCTGCAGGGCAACCGCCCGCCATCGACGGAACTGATTCAAATCGTCAAATGAGAGATGGTGGCCCGGGTGGAGGAGGCCCTGGAAATGGTAGCAATGGCATGTTCAACACTGGAACGGCCGGTCCGCTAAGATTGTTTCAGTCTCAGTTATCAGGACAAATTAGCTGGTTACTGCCCTTTGCTTTATTATCTTCGATCGGCTTACTCATAGGAATTCGTCGTAAACAACCGCTAACTGATAAACAGATGGAAAGTTTGTTCTGGCTGGCTTGGTTGTTGCCGATCATGGGTTTCTTCAGTGTAGCAGGATTTTTCCATCAGTACTATTTGATTATGTTAGCTCCTCCCATTGCGGTCTTAACAGGAGCTGGGTGGGTAGAACTTTGTTACTATCACCGACAAAGTGAAGGGTGGAAACGGTGGTTGCTACCCGTGGGATTCTTAGGAACGACAGCTTTCGAAGTCTTTATTCTCTGGCCGTATAAGACCCAGATTGGTATTAGTCTGCCGGTCGTTGTGGGGGTATTGGGGGTCGTATTCTCTCTAATCCTATTGGTTTCACCTTTCTTCCAGCGAACCTCGAATCTCGGATCTGCAACTGCAACTCCAACTCCAACTGGGGATTCACTAGGGGATAGTGTTCCGCAAAAACTATCGTTTAGAACCTCTATTTCTAGGATATCTGCTATAGGTGGGATTATGACGCTTCTAGTCGCTCCGCTCTTTTGGGCAACGACTCCGATGATCTACGGGGGAAACAGTATGATGCCTGCAGCGGGGCCACAAAGTGGAGAGGGTATGCCAGGTCAGGGTCCACAAGGTCAGATCCCAAACCAAGCACAAGCTCAAAGCCAGACCCAGGACCAAACTAAAACCACGTACCAAACACAAGATCTGGCTCGTGTTCAGAGACAAGGCCAAGCTCAAGGCCAGATGCAGGAATCTATTAACACAAAATTGGTGGACTATCTGACAACCAACAATACTGGCGAGAAATACTTGTTTGCCACGACCAATGCCGGCACGGCAGAGGCATATATTATTAAAACCGGAAAAGCAGTTATGGCCATGGGTGGGTTTTCTGGCTCTGATCCGATCCTAACCGTGGATAAATTGAAACAAATGATTGCCAACAAAGAAATCAAATACGTCTTGCTTTCATCAGGCGGCCCTGGGGGAGAAAGTTCGGACGTTCAGACTTGGATTCGTCAGAATGGAACCGCCATTCCATCAAGCGAGTGGCAATCAAGTACAGATTCTAGCGGAGGCATGGGAATGGATAGAAACGGATCTTCTGCGTTATATGAAATCAAATCTTAACGGAAAGGAGGTAAACGACGTATGAACATGGACATTCGCTATTCTATAGTCATTCCCGTCTACAATGAAGAAGTTGTCCTTTGTCAAACTTACCAGCGCTTGAAGCAGGTAATGGATACAACTCGAGAATCGTATGAGCTAATTTTCGTGAATGACGGCAGTAGTGACCATACACTGGAAATGATTAAAAGCATCCGAGCTCAAGATGAGGATGTCAAACTAATTTCCTTTTCCCGTAACTTTGGGCATCAGATTGCAATTACAGCGGGAATGGATTATGCGTCTGGCGCTGCGGTTGTTGTGATTGACGCTGATCTACAGGATCCTCCTGAATTAATTCTAAAAATGATTGCTAAGTGGAAAGAAGGGTATAACGTCGTTTATGCCAAACGAACGAAGCGCAAGGGAGAAACTTGGTTTAAAAAACTGACCGCACGCTTGTTTTATCGCATTCTTAGTGCGTCAACAGATCTCAATATCCCAACAGATACAGGGGATTTTCGCTTATTGGATCGCAGAGTGTGCGAAGAACTGAAACGCTTGCCTGAGAAAAACCGTTATGTCCGTGGCCTTGTGAGCTGGGTGGGGTTTAAGCAGACTGCGGTTGAATATGAGCGGGATGAACGCTTGGCTGGAGAAAGCAAGTATCCTTTGAAAAAGATGATCAAACTAAGTTTGGATGGGATTACCTCCTTTTCCTATAAACCCATCAAACTGGCAACCTATGCTGGAGCAATCATCATTTCTTCAGGTATAACTTACTTGGTAGTACTCTTGCTTTTGAAAATATTCAGTAAATCTGCTATCGCTGGGTGGAATTTGGTTTTGGCAATGCAATTCGTGTTAAGCGGTGTTCTCCTCACAATGATGGGGGTCATCGGAGAATATATTGGTCGAATTTATGACGAAACAAGAAATCGCCCCCTGTATATAGTGAGTGAGTGTTATGGGTTGAAGAACGAAGAGCGAATTGTGAAGGACGAACGGATAGTCAAAAGAGAACGCACTGTAAAGAAGGTTGTCTAAATGGCGAAGCGCCCTCTTGAATTTTTAAAGTTTTGTTTGGTTGGAGCAGTAAATACTGGTGTAGATTTTACTGTGTTTACAGTGTTCTCCAATCTGGGTGTTGTCCTATTCGTGGCGCAATGTATTTCTTACACGTGTGGAGTATTGAACAGCTTCCTTCTGAATCGGACATGGACTTTTAGAGGACGCGCTCAATCCTCCCGATCATTCCTCCGATTTCTGGTTCTCAACCTAGGCACATTGACTATAACTTATGGCCTGTTAATCTATTTTCACAATCATTTTGTTTGGTCAATACTCGTCAGTAAATTACTTGCGACAGGTGTGAGCCTTGTTATTAATTTTATCGGCAGTCGTTTATTAGTTTTTGGTTAAGTAAAAAAGAATACGAGAAAAGCTTATGTTCCGAAAGATGCGCAATGCACTTTTCAGAAACAGCACGTAAACAGGAGTCTCTTACCCGATATTAATGAATTGGAGTGATTATCATGAAAATCAGGAAAGCCGTTATCCCGGCAGCTGGTTTAGGCACGAGATTTTTACCTGCAACAAAAGCACAGCCGAAAGAAATGTTGCCGATCGTTGATAAGCCAGCCATTCAGTATATTGTGGAAGAAGCGGTGCAGTCGGGTATCGAAAGTATACTCATTGTAACGGGTAGAAATAAAAAATCGATTGAAGATCATTTTGACAAGTCTGTCGAGCTCGAACAATCTCTTTGGGAAAAAGGAAAAACTGATCTGTTGCTCGAGATTCAAAACATCAGCGATATGGCCAATATTCATTATATGCGTCAAAGGGAGCCTTTGGGTTTGGGACATGCCATTCTATGTGCTGAACAATTTATAGGAGACGTACCTTTCGCGGTCTTGCTTGGGGACGATATTATGGTGTCCGAGCCACCAGCTCTGAAACAACTCATGAATGTCTTTGAAACCTATGAGTCAACCGTTGTGGGAGTCCAGACAGTGCAACCTGAGGAAGTCAGCAAATATGGGATCATCTCGGCTGTAGCCCTGCACAATAAGATTTTGCAAGTAAGGGATTTAATCGAAAAGCCTACGCCTGCTAAAGCACCGTCAAATATAGCAATCATGGGTCGGTATATTTTGAAACCATCGATTTTCCCCATCTTGAAAACTCAAGAAAGAGGGGCGGGAAACGAGTATCAACTTACAGATGCTTTGCGACAAGTACGTGAACAAGAGGGTCTGCTTGGTTTGGAATTGAAGGGAGAACGCTACGATATTGGGGATAAGTTTGGCTATATGAAAGCTATCCTGGAAATGGGACTTCAGCGTGAAGAACTCTACCCTCAATTGATGGATTATTTACAGAAAGTATTTAATAAGGAACTCGGCAAGAATCGAATAAAAAGAACTGCGGTATGAAATGTGATATGAAAGGAGCATCCTGCTAGTGGGTTTGAAGAAGCACTTGTTTAAAATTAGCTTACTAACAATGCTCATATTAGCTGGGGTGTTGTGCATCTCGTCCTTAGGGAGTTACAGTGGGAAAGCTCAATCGAATCAGAATACTATAGTGGACCACGGATCAGTCCCAAACGGTAATCATCCGTTGCGAAATGATAGTTCTAAAATGGATTCCCCAAACGGCTCCGTGCCAAATGGGACGCCAAGTTTAAATGCTCCTCCCAACAACAATTTTCGGAATGAAGCGATGAATAATCTAGGGAATAATCAGACGGGGAATTATACTACCCAAGTCGCCGCGTATGCTGGAATATTCTTGATCATTTTCCTTGTGGCCTATTACCTTATTACCCATAAGAAGGTGAACATCCATCCCAGTCAGGAAACATTAGTGATTTTGACCGTTCTCGGTGTGGGCTTTTTATTGCGGATTACTCTGGCGACTCTAATCAATGGGCATCCGTATGATTTAAGCACCTTCAAAAACTGGGCGACCACGGCTGCGAATAATCTCACACAGTTTTATCAAGGCCGTCACTCCAGTGACTACCCACCGTTGTATATTTACGTTTTGTATATGATCGGAAAACTAGGTAGCCTTTCCGCTGTTAGTCCCTATTTCACGTTATTTTTGAAACTTCCGTCCATTATCGCAGATATCGTCACCTCGTTCTTACTATACAAACAGGCTAAGAAATATCTTACTTTGGAAATGAGCCTGCTGCTATCCGCATTTTATGCCTTCAACCCTGCGGTGTTTATCAATTCAACAATTTGGGGTCAAGTTGATTCTTTCTTCACCCTTTTGATTGTTTCCGCGGTCGTTCTACTCACAGAAAGGAAGATAGGTCTGGCTTCTGTTTTGTTCACTTCAGCTGTGCTCATGAAGCCGCAAGGGATTATCTTTCTCCCGGTCGTTTTCTTTGAGCTGATTAGGCAAAAAAATCTAAAGAGTTGGGTCAAAATCCTAGTGCCCGGCTTTATAACAGCTATTGTCCTCGTGCTTCCCTTTTCATGGAATGCAGATTGGCTTTGGATTTTCAAACTTTTCGCCAGTACGCTTGGTGAATACCCGTATGCTTCCGTCAATGCTTTTAACTTTTTTAGTCTGCTCGGGAAAAACTATGCCAAGGATGCTGGTACCTTGTTTTTGTTTAGCTATCATACCTGGGGGATGATTTTTATTGTCTTAATCACTGCCTTATCATGGCTTCTCTATATCAGAGGGAAGAGCAGGGTTTTCGCACCGGCTGTTGCACTGGTGTTGATTGTGGGGGTCTTCACATTTTCCGCTCGGATGCATGAGCGATATTTATTCCCTGCCTTAGCACTGTCGATTATAACCTTCATCTATCTTAAGGATAAAAGGCTGTTGTTGGTGGCTGCAGGACTTAGTTCAACGATTTATATTAATACTCATTATGTCCTTTATGAAACATTAAATGGCGTAAATTCTATATCCTATGGGCCGTTTCTGATTGTTTCTTCAATACTAAATATCTTGTGTTTTGTATACCTTGTTAAGGTTTTATTCGATTTAACACGAAGTGAAGGGAGAGGATGGAGTAAGGTTACTTCTGAAACGCCGATAGACTAAGTTATGGCCGGCCAAGTATTTTATCTAATATAATTTAGGGAGGAATTCACTAAATGGTAAAATTGAATCGAGTTCAGAAATCAAAAAGTAAACCCTGGATCGCAGTGGGTATAGCATTGTCCATAATGATAATTGGAGTAGGTGGTTGTGGTACCACGACGGAGGCAACATCAAAATCAACAAATACAAATGAGACGGCCCAGGGGCAAACGAGCCAAAAACCAACTCTCAATCCAGCGATGCAAGCCGCTATGGAAATACGTCGTCTTCAAAGCAATCAAGAAATGGTTTTGACCAGTGATCAAAAAGATAAAATCAAACCGGTTATTCAGCTTCTAATTGATACGACTAGTCCCAGTCGAGATTTTCTCCAACAAAAAGCAGATGAAATCAATGCAGTGTTTACAGAACAGCAAAAAACCTATTTAAAATCTCAAACACAAAAAGGGGACCCAAACGCGAATCCAAATGGAAATCCGAGTGGAGATAAACAAAAGAATCCTTCTTTCCAACCACAAGACATATATAAACAATTATTAAGCTCTCTAACATAACGATAGACGCTACACCCTGCCTGAAGCGTTAGAAATCAGAAATAATATATTTTAGGCCTATTTTCATGAGAAAAAAGGCCTAAAATATTATAATTTCAAAGACTTTACCAAGATATACATTCGATATAATAAATATTAAGATTCATTTAGGTTTAAGGGGGAAGTTCAAATGAGTATTTCGTCTGTTAGCTCAATTAGTTCATCAAGTATTTATAACCAAATTTTAGCTGCCCAAGAGAAAGCAAAGCAAGCCCGTCAAACAATTGAAAAGCAGAGTAATTCATTGTCAACGTTGGACAGTGCGGTATTAAGCCCGGAGGCACTCCAAGCGTCAAGGAACTCACAAAAAAACCCTCTGGACGATTTGGTCTCTAATGGCACAATAACAAAAAAGCAAGAAGATATTATTGCGAGTACCCTTCAAGCGGCTATGCAATCGCAGTTCGCAATACAGTCGTCGACGGGTACATCAAATTCTACGACGACTGATCCGTTGGCCAGTTTGATATCTAACGGAACGATTACTAAAGAACAAGCAGCTTCTATCAAAGATGCTTTCCAAACAGCCAGGGAGTCACAAACAAGCACAAGTTCGAGGAAAGATCCATTGGCAGATTTAGTTTCTAATGGCACGATTACTCAGAAACAAGCTGATACTATTAAAGATGCATTAAAGGCCGCCATGGAGTCGCAAACACAGTCCACAACCAAGACGAATCCTTTGGACAGTTTAGTGAGTAACGGAACGATTAGCCAAGACCAAGAAAATACGATCATGACTACTCTGGAAACTGCCAGACAGTCTCATCAGCGCTAAGCATAGGACTCTCACTACACATAGGGTATACAACACGAACTCCGCAGTACTGTAATAGTGCTGCGGAGTAACTTTTGCCTAAGATATCACTGGAGAATCGGTGATCGTAGTCTTGGGAAATCATTGAAAACACTTTAAATATAAGTAATTCATTCTCCAAAATAGTAACCTACGCCTCGGACTGTTTTTATGTACGACGCCCCGATTTTCTTCCGTAGATAGAAAATATATAGATCAACATTAGAAAACATATTTCCTGAATAAGTTCCCCAGAGCCTTTCAAAGATACGTTCCTTGGTTACAACATGTCCATAGTTACGCATCAGAATTTCCAGTAATAGTGTTTCCTTGAGGCTTAATTTAACGTTAATTTGACCGATAACTACATTACATTTTGAGGAATCTAAGGTAAGTTCCCGTGCTTCTAGTAGACAAGCTGCGTATTCCTTGCTCGTTCTTCTTGAAAGAGCTCTTAATCGTGCTAGAAATTCCTCAGGGACAAAAGGCTGAATCAGGTAGTCATCAGCACCAGCGTCCAAACCAATTACTTTGTCTTCGGGACGATTATGCGCAGTAAGAAATATAATGGGGGTAGTAACTTCTTGAAGACGTAATTCCTTAACGATCGTTAATCCATTGAGTGTTGGAAGAAACCAATCTAAAATAATTATATCGTAGGAACCCAATAGGGCCATTTCAAGTCCAATTTCGCCATCTGCGATTTTGTCGACGAGATAACCTTCTTTTTTTAGGATTTGGCTAAGTGTTCTGAGGTGGTTTATTTCATCTCCAACTAATAGTAATTTCATTTCGTCCTCCTTGCGAAACATTTAACAAAACAATAAAAATTAAAATAATTAAGTTATAATGTGACGAATTGGGTATTAGTATACTGCGACTAGCTGAAATGAAATTGATAGATTGCTGAAAATAAGCTGAATGTTTCTAACGATCTTTAGTGTTTGTGAGAAACCAGTGGGTATGATATAGTAAAATTCGAAATGAAAGGGGTTTTCACGATGCCGCGAATGGTGATTTTAGACGGAAATAGCCTTGCAAATCGCGCTTTCTATGCACTGCCGCCGTTGACGACGGCTGACGGGCGCCCAACGAATGTCTTGCATGGTTTTCTTACGATGCTTTTTCGATTAGAACAAGAACAACATCCGGATTACTGGGTGGTGGCTTTCGATAAAACCAAGGCAACCGTACGGATTGAACAGTACGCCGGGTATAAAGCGCAGCGGAAAGAAACTCCGGAGGGATTGCGCCCGCAATTTGACTATCTCAAAGAAATACTCGCCGAGCTAGACGTGCCCATGCTGGAACTTGCGGGGTATGAAGCAGATGACCTCATTGCCGCAGTGACCAAACAGGCAGAAGCTCAGGGCATGGAGATACAGGTTTACACTGGTGATAGAGATGCCTTGCAACTGATCTCTCCAAAGACCCATATATTTTTGACGAAAAAGGGAATTAGCGACGTCGAGTGCTATGATGAGCATGTTTTGTGGGAGCGCTATCAGCTACGCCCTTACCAAATTATTGATTTAAAAGGTCTTATGGGAGACACTTCGGATAATATCCCGGGAGTTCCAGGCATCGGTGAGAAAACCGCGCTAAAATTACTCTGGGAATATGAAACCGTCGAGGGGGTTTTGGCCAACGCGGATAAAGTCTCTGGCAAAAAACTGCAAAGTAACTTAAAGGAATATGCAGACCAGGCAAGACTCAGCAAAACGTTAGCGACCATGCTGACCGAAGTTCCTCTTCCGTTTTCATTGGACAACTTTATTTACCGTCGTCCTCAAGCAAGCAAAGTCCTTCCCGTCTTAAAGAAGTATGATTTGAAAAATGTGACCCGCTTATGGCAAGAACGCTATACGAACGATGGAGAAACAACGGAAGAAAATTCTGAAATGGTAGTTCAAGCCTGGTCAGAACGCGAGCTTTCCGAAGAAGGTTGGCTTACTCAGATTGAACAGTGGCAAACAAGCCGAGAACCCCTTACTTTGGCCTGTCGTTATGAGGGAACTGGATTACAGGGTGGTCGTTGGCTTGAATGGGGAGTCGCTGTCTTAGGAGAGTCCTTTAAACTGACCCGTGAAGAGGCATCCACCCAAGTAATAAAGGCTTGGCTAGACCTCTTAGAAAATGATAAGGTGCCGAAAATCTTAGCAGATAGTAAAACCGTGTCATTGTTGCTTGGAAATGAAGGAACAATGTTAAAGGGGGTTGTGCTCGATCTTAGCTTAGCCTCTTATCTGATTCAATCCTCTCGAACGAAATTTGCCCCACTTGATTTAGTCAAAGAATATGCGCCGAAGCAAGACGTTTTCAAGAGTGTCTCGGAAGAAGCTGCGGCCTTAGCGCAAGTCGCCACCAAATTTAAGGAAGAACTTCATACTTTAGGACTGGCAGATTTGCTGCATACTGTTGAAGAGCCACTAAGTCTGGTCTTGGCTCAAGTGGAACGTCAAGGGATCGGAATTGACGTTGACCAATTGAAACACTTTGGTGAAGGAATTAGTATCACTTTAAGGCAACTAGAACAAGACATTTATGCCTTAGCGGGAAACACATTTAATATCAATTCTCCCAAACAATTGGGAACCATTTTGTTTGAAAAGCTGGGTTTGGCAACGGCTAAAAAGACCAAGACGGGTTATTCCACAGATGCGGAGACGTTGGAAGAATTGCGTTTAGCTCATCCGATTATAGAGAAGATCCTAGATTATCGGCAGCTCAATAAACTCATGTCTACTTATGTCAATGGGTTGCTTGCCCAAGAGAAGAATGGCCGAATTCATACCACCTTCCAACAAACGGTGACCACAACCGGTCGCCTGTCAAGCACAGAACCTAACTTGCAAAATATTCCCATTCGACTGGAACAGGGTCGACTGTTACGGAAGATTTTCCACCCTACGGAACCTGACTGGGTGCTCCTTTCAGCCGATTACTCCCAGATTGAACTGCGTATTTTAGCTCACTATTCTCAAGATCCACTGCTCTGTGAATCGTTCGCTCTTGGTCAGGATGTTCATACTCGGACGGCTGCGGAAGTCTTCGGTATTTCGCTGGAAGACGTTACTCAGGAGATGCGGAGGAGTGCCAAGGCAGTTAATTTTGGATTGGTTTACGGCTTAACGGAGTTTGGTTTGTCAAGGGATTTAGGAATTCCCCGTAAAGAATCTAAGTTTTACATTGAACAATATTTTAAACGTTATAGTGGGGTCAAACGTTATTTAGAAAGTGTGGTCGCTCAGGCTAAACAAGAGGGACAAGTGCGTACCTTGTTAAACCGTCTGCGTCGCATTCCTGAATTGTTTCATTCCAATAGGACACAGCGCCAGCTTGGAGAACGCATAGCCATGAATACACCTGTACAAGGGACTGCGGCTGATATTATGAAACTTGCCATGATTCATGTAGCCGAAGGATTAAAGCCTTTTCGAGCGGCAATCCTTTTGCAAGTTCATGACGAACTCTTGCTGCAAGTAGCGCCAGAGGATTTAGAGAGTGTAGCAGGCTTATTGAAAGAGAAAATGGAAAATGCCTTTCCGCTTTCAGTGCCTATGACAGTGGACTGTAAAGTCGGACCAAATTGGTATGATATGAAGGCGTATAAGCCGGAAGAATAGATTAAATGCGATATCAGTGCAGTGAAACAAAAAAACGAATAAACTGATGTTATAGTGCAATATGAAAACATATAGCCAATAGGAAAAGGAGCAATAATGCCTGAATTGCCAGAGGTCGAAACGATTCGACGAACTTTAGCTATACACGTCACGGATTTAATGATTAAAAACATAACCCTCATTTGGCCAACCGCTGTTTGCGGTTGGGAAGGTAAGGCCTTTGAAGATTTAGTCATCGGACGTCGGATTATAGGGATAGACCGACGGGGAAAATATCTCCTCATCCGGCTGGATGAGGAGATAACGTTAATTGCCCATATGCGTATGACTGGACGACTCAATTACTATGCGGATCATCAGGAACCCGAAAAACACACGCATGTGGTTTTCACTCTTGAACAAGGGGAAGTGCATTTCTCAGATGTGCGAAAATTTGGGAGGATACAAGCCTTACCTACGCCACTATCTGTGAGTGAATCCTCTTTGCGCAAACTCGGTCCTGAACCTTTGGAACACGAATTTACGCCAGCCGTCCTGAAAGACCGTTTTGGAACAAAAAAGGTCTCATTAAAGGCCGCTTTGCTCGACCAGCATGTCCTAGCAGGAATGGGTAACATCTATGTGGATGAATCCCTGTTTCAAGCGGGAATATCCCCTGAACGTCGGGTAGACACTCTGTCAGAAGAAGAAATCTCCAAACTGCATCAAGCCATTCAGACTGTTTTGCAAGCAGGCATTGATGCCCAGGGTACATCCTTTCGAGATTATAGGGATGCTAATGGGGAAAAAGGGTGGTTCGAACAAGCCCTCCAGGTGTATGGCAGAGGTGGGGAACCCTGCCAAGTCTGCGGGCAGACATTGGAACGACTACGCCTCGCCGGGCGGACTACGGTGTATTGCCCAAGGTGCCAGAAGTAACGAACAAAACAATTTGATATTTGATCAACGGACAGTAAAATTATTCTTTCGGCCCTCTTTTATAGAGGGCTGTTTTTATGCTGATTATATCTGCATTGCACATATAATCATATCAAGCGATATCGCTTTGCAATTGAAGATAAGCAATTGGATACCAACAAATTTTTAGATATATATGACGAATAATTAAGAATATGGGTTATATGGGTATAAAAGTAATATATTTCATATGTTTAGAAGGAATTTAGCTTCCCATGCCGAAGAGTGTTATTAAATAAATTCTTTAAGGCATGCATTTGCTACCCACCTTCTGGAAGGTGGGACTGACTTGAGATATATCCAAGAACTAACATAAGAATTCTAAGACACAGAAATTTATACACATGTTAGTCAGAAAGATATTGTTGAAGAGTTGAAGGAAGAATTAGTGTTAATCGCGTTACATACTGATTTATGGGAGTATTCCGATATTATTGCGATGAGAATCCTTATCAAGAATGGATTTGATGAGGGCAAAAGGATTATAAATTCTAAGAAGAGAGGTTTGTCCGAATATGTGGAAGAATTTGAGTCTCTCGAAGAATCAATTAAGCCTTAGATTTTTATGTTTAATTTGGAGCAGGGCCTCTTTCAGAGGATTTGCGACATCTGAGAGGATATGAATGTAGTAACCAGACTTCGGGAATACGCTGAACGTTATGAGAAATCGGTCATTACTAGAGCCCTTTCCAAAAGTCACTTTCGCATATCTGAAGTTGCTTACGTAATATTCTATCCCACAAATTCTTAGGGACCTTTTGGTTTTCACCGATAAACGTCTGATATTAGTGGATAAACAAGGGGTCACCGGTAAAAAAGTTGAATATCACTCTATACCATACAAAAGTATTACTCATTTCAGTGTAGAATCAGCGGGTCATTTCGATTTGGATGCCGAGCTGAAAATTTGGATTTCTGGGACGAATGAACCAATCTCGAAAGAATTCAAAAAGGATAAGAATATTTATGACGTGCAAAGAACACTAGCAAAATACGTTAATAAGTAAATTTGGTACACCCATCATAAGTAAAGGTTGGAGGAAAATCCAACCTTTACTTGTACATATGAAGAAAAAATTAATCACAAACACTAGCACTAGCAGTTAGATGGGTAGTCTAAAGTCGTTGCGGGAATGCTTAAACGTTACACGACAAATTCGGTCAATAAGGATTTTGTAAATAATAATTGCATGAAGAGAGATGTGAAATCGATGGACTTTATAAGTACCTTCAATACATCTAAAGTAATTTTTACAGAAGGCGCAGTCGTTGAACGGCTACGTCGTGAATATAGAGTTGGACTTAATCAACACATTGTTCACTCTGGTTTGGTTTATGATCAACAAGGAAGGCTTATTCTCCGTGGAATTTATAAGCAATACATTGACATAGTACGCAAATGCAATATTCCTATGATGATTTTCACTCCGACACGACGTTCAAACCCGGAACAAATAGCGCAAGCAGGTCTATTGAGGACAGATGTAAATGGCGATTGTGCCCGCCTTCTTATGGACATTCGTAGCGAATACGGAGAATATTCAAAACGTATCTTTATTGGAGGACTAATGGGTTGTAGAGGAGATGCATATAATGCGGAAGAGGCACTAACTTCTGACGAAGCGCTATTTTTTCACCAAGAACAAGCGAATGCGTTAGCCGACGCGGGAGTAGATTTTCTTTGTGGGACAACCCTTCCGGCAATGTCAGAAGCAGTTGGCCTTGCACAGGCAATGGCACGGACTGGGAAACCCTACATTCTTAGTTTCGTTATTCGAGCAAATGGAACGTTGCTTGATGGTAATTCTCTTCATGAAACAATTTCGAGAATCGACCAGGTCTCCTCGCGCCAGCCCTTGTTCTACATGACAAACTGCATCCATCCATCCGTTCTTTTAAAAGCTATTGAGAATCATGTGAACTTCACGAATATAGTAAAACAGCGTCTGAAAGGAATCCAAGCTAATACCTCATCAAAAAGCCCGGAAGAATTAGATGGCTCGACTGAGCTAGAATCAGAAGACATCGTAACGTTAGTTAATGAAATGGTTTATTTACACAATAACCATCAAGTTAAAGTATTAGGGGGTTGTTGTGGGACCGATGAACGACATATACAGGGACTTGTAAACGTTCTAACTTAATGCTCAAGGTAGGCAGATTTTTAGAAACATACTTTTTTACAGAGGAGTGTCAACATTGAACAAATACGTATTAACACGGGAAGAAGCCGTTCTATTGGTAATAGATATTCAGGAAAAATTAGTTCCTGCTATGAAATACGGGGAACAAGTTATTCGAAACACCAATACAATAATTTCCTTCGCCAAAAAATTAGGGGTTCCGACCATCGTCACAGAACAATATCCAAAAGGCCTTGGGAAGACCGTTTTAGAAGTGAGCAACAATCTCGAGGAATCGTTAACCTGCGAAAAGATTACCTTTTCGGGTTGCACCAGAGAAGTAACTTCGGCATTAAAAGGACTAGGAAGAAAAAAGATCATTATTACTGGAATGGAAACCCATGTTTGCGTTTTTCAAACGGTAAGGGATTTACTTGCTCATGGTTACCAGGTTTTTGTAGTGGGTGACGCGGTGTGTTCACGAACTAAGGAAAATTACCTAAACGGGTTATCCCTTTTGTCATCTATGGGAGCAGTAGTTACTAACACAGAAACAGTATTCTTTGATATGATGAAGGAAGCGGGTACTCCTCTGTTCAGGGAACTTTCCAAACTGATTAAATAGGCTTGCTTTGGATACTTATTTAGGGTCAAGGGAGTGTATTTTAATGAAGAAGATCGGGATGATTGGTGGTTTTGGGCCTGAGGCCACACTAGATTACTATCGTCTAATGATTGAACGTTATCGTCAGAAACAAGGAGAGGAAACTCTTCCTGAGATTATCATTTATAGCATGGATATTTATACTTTACTCACCTTGGTTGGCCAGAAGCGCTGGGATGATGTGACGGAGTGGTTACTGAAAGGAATCAACACTCTATACAAAGCCGGAGCCGAATTTGGAATAATTTCAGCGAACACACCACACATCGTTTTTGATCGGTTAAGAAGCTCATCGCCTATTCCGCTGATCAGCATTGTGGAAGAGACAAGTAAGAAGGCGAAAGAGATGGGGTTGCAAAGAGTCGGATTATTTGGAACCAGTTTTACTATGAAAGCGAGCTTTTTTCAAAAAGTATTTGCTAACAACAATATCTCCATTGTTGTGCCAAGAGAACAAGACCAAGATTATATTCAGTATAAATTAATGACAGAGATTGAATTGGGACAATTTCTCGAAGAAACTCGTAAAGGCTTGCTAGCGATTGTTAAACGTATGGTCAACGAGGATTTGATCGATGGATTGATTCTTGGCTGTACCGAATTACCTCTTATTCTCACAAAGAATGAGTTTGATATTCCGTTCCTGAATACTACGAAGATACACGTGGAAAGTGCAATTAGGTATTGTTTAATGGAAAAAAATTAGACAATGGGAGGGAATAGATCTGCTGGAGTCGAAGTCGTTAACTGCAAAGGGACGATGGAAACAACATGCCAAGAGGTTAAAGGCAGAGGTGTTTGCCCTCAACTTTGCATACAAAGATCCAAGAGTTCCGTGGTATGCTAAGCTGCTTATTGTTTTGTTGGTGGGGTACGCAATCAGTCCTATCGACCTAATCCCAGACTTTATTCCAGTTTTCGGATATCTCGATGACCTTGTGTTGATCCCACTTGGAGTTGCAGTTGCAATTAGGATGATACCTCCAAATGTCATGGAGGAGGCCAGACTGAAGGCAGAATCGTTACAGACAAAACCTGAAAATTGGCTAGCGGCTATAATTATTGTTTCCGTCTGGGTTCTAATGCTAGGGTGGTTGTTATGGCTTATTTTGCTACATAGCGGCCTTTACCGAGATTGATAGGTCTAACAGAAAGGTGCTTAATATGAAATCGTACAAATTAAAAAACGAAAATATGGTAATTATTAGAGAGGCTAGGAAAGAAGATGCTTCGGCATATGTAGATTACTTGCTTCAAATTGGTACTGAGACCGATTTTCTTACTTTTGGCGCGGGGGAAATGATTACATCACAACATGAACAAGAATTAATGATTGAGAGTAGCGCCGAAGCGGATAACCGACTTTTACTCTTGGCATTGGTAGACAATAAGATTGTTGGCGGCGTAAACTTTCGGGGCGGCGTGAGGCCTCGGGTTCATCACACGGGGGAAGTAGGAATCACTGTACTGAAGGAGTATTGGGGATTAGGAATAGCTACAGAACTCCTAATGTATTTGATCAATTGGGCTAAAGGGTCAGGGATAATTCGAAAAATAAACTTAAGGGTTCGAATGGATAATCACAGAGCAATTGACGTCTATACAAGGCAGGGCTTTTTAAAGGAAGGGGTTACAACAAGGGACTCCTTTATAGACAGCGTATTTTATGACTCAGTTTGTATGGGGCTACAGATTAATTAGGTAACCTAATTGATATTACAACGTAGGTTACAGATCAAGACCCAAACTGCAAAATGAATGTTCCTAAATAACCAAAAAAGACCTAAAAATAGGCCTTTTTCTTAATTACTCTTTAATCAGAATCTTTGCAACCTCTGCGATATATAGTGTGTGATAATCATGATCGGGATACCATTTTTCGTCGAGTTCTTGTTCAATGAAGTACTCAGGCTTTAATTTTTGTGCATATAGTTTTTGGCAGAGGACGGTCATGTTTGCTTCCTCAAAATACGGAGTATCGTCAGTGTGAAGAACTGTTAACTTGGATTTTTCAATTTTATCTTCATCTCTGCCGGATACACTACCTAGATATCCTAATTGTTTCTTATAGGTATCATCAAAAAAAGAAAGTGAAAAGGTGTTGGAGTGATCAACAAACTCCTTGGTGTAGCGTTGTGGACGGAGAACAATATAGGCAACATTTTTCCCCCACATTACACCAAAACCGCCCCAAGAGGCTGTCATCGTGTTCACCTTTCCATCTTTTTCAGAGGTAATGAGCATCCAATCTTTACCTATCAGTTTAAAAGGGCTTTGCTCAAATTGATCGGCTTTGATTTCCTTGAATTTAGTCATAACATAAATCTCCTTTTGACAAATATAATGCAGATTGCCTTTTCAAGTATTATAATTTAAAAAATAAAGAAAGCAAAGTTTACTTATTTGTATGTTTAGATAGATATTATCCAAAAAGTAGATGGAAAATGCCTGATCGGGCGAAAGATTTGAATAGTTTTAGGCAGGAGTGAGAAAATGAAGGAAATCCTTGAAAGGTTAAATTACCTAATCGTAGCCCTTCCTCTGAAAGTTAAGCAGTTTTCTGAACAGGAAGTTTCTGAACAGCCAGAAAAAAAGTGGTCGAAAAAGGAGATACTGGGGCATTTATGTGATTCCGCCACCAACAACTATCATAGATTCATCAGAATTCAGTTTGAAAAGCTGCCCTTTTTTCTCGTTTCATATGACCAAAACAATTGGGTATTGATTCATGACTATCAAACTATACCAACAGACGAGATCGTCGACTTTTGGATAACAATCAATCAACAGATCATTAGGATCATTTCAAATATTCCAGAAGGAAAACTATTGTACCTGTGTGATATTGGTGAGAATAAATATATTACGCTATCCGAGCTTATTCAAGACTACGTGAGACATATGGATCATCATCTAGGACAGATTTTCGGCGCATCTTCCATATAAAGGAGAACAATCTATGAGATTATTTATAGGGATTGAGTTACCTGATGCGATCAAACAAACTCTCCTTGAATTTCAGTCTGAACTAAGACATCATGGAGTCGATGGACTATGGAAATCAGAAGAGAACTTCCATATCACGTTAGAATTTTTGGGGGAGTTAGACCATAATGCACTCCCGATCATTACCGAAACACTCTCTAAGGGAGTCAGAAAACATTCCCGTTTCATGTTGAGCATAGGTGGCCTAGGGGCATTTCCTTCTTTTAAGCGGCCTCATACCTTGTGGACAGGGGTAGGTGGAAGCTTAAGTGAACTGGATCAACTAAGAGACGAGATACATACTGAACTCGCTAAGAATGGATTTATTTTGGAGGACAGGAAATTTAAGCCTCATATTACCTTGGCCTCGCGTCCTAAACTTTACGACATTGATTTATCCGTTTTTCATACCAAGAAACTCGGCGAGTTCATAGTCAAGGAGGTTGTTTTATTTGAGAGCAGGGCAATTGGCGGCAAAAGGACCTACATGAATCTGTATAGTACAAGCCTATACCCTCAATTTTGACCGCAATGGATGAACCTGAAGCGGAGCTTGAAAAGTAGTAAAGAGGCACAGTGTAACGTGAAATTATGCCATGGACGTAAAGTGCGCTTGACATTGAACGCCATCATATTTATATTAGTATTGTAAAGTAAACTTTACAAAAAGATATAGAAAGGGGTTTGAGCTTGAAAAATAGGATAAGGGATCTAAGGGATCAATTCGATTTAACTCAGCTGGATTTAGCTGAAAAAGTTGAGGTATCGAGGCAAACAATTATTTCATTAGAGACCGGTAAATACAATCCTTCTATTTTTCTGGCATATAAAATTTCTAGAGTATTTAACTTGCCCATTGAAGAAATCTTTATTTTTGAGGGGGAGATTTGATGGAAAGAGATGAATATTGGAATAGAGATATGATTTATTCAGTTATCTTTATTCTGGTTGGTATTGCGGCTTGGATTTTTTATGTTTTCGGGTTTGAAAAATCGATAATGTTTGGAATTGCAATCGGATTTTTGCCTACAGGAGCAGGTTCGTTTCTTATTTTTCGAAAATCCAAGAACCACTCAGGCTTGGCAAGGAACTTACGACTGGAAAAAGAAGAGCGTAATATTTTCATAAACTCTAAGGCAGGTCACACGGCATTCTGGATTTCCTACTGGTATATCGTCATTGTTTCAGTTTTTAGTAATGTCATTAACGTATCAATGCAGAGATTTTCAATCTTCACACTGCTATTGATGCCTATTGTATATTTTCTTTTTGTTGCAATATATCATAGAAAATATTAGTTGAATTCTAAGCCAATTAGCAGATATTGGGGGCCGTACGCGGGCAAAAGAAGGATTATAAAAGTGGCAGAACTTTTTTGCGGAATTTGCCAAACCAAGATGAAAGCGACGGATCGTTGTTAGGATGCACTGGGTATGATATAGTTAAATGCGAACAAATTGGGTTTAAGATTGCACAGACAGGTATTTTATAATATATATATCAGTGAATAAAGGGGCCAGCTAGAGAAATGAGTGTTTTGTTTTGCCGGGATTGCGGCGTCGATATTTCTGGTGATCCGCTGTTTCGGCGGGTTAGTTTTGCCTTAGAGAATGGAGAGAAAGCTGCTCTGGTTGGTCCGAATGGAGCAGGTAAAACTACGCTGATTCGAGCCTGTTTAGGCGACCTGCGCTTAGAAAGCGGAGAAGTTCAAATTTTGGGCTCATGCGGATACCTTCCTCAAACACCGATTGTCGAGGATGAGGGAAACGTGTTTGAGTGTGTGATTCAAGAACGAGCCGATTTATTGCAAATGCAGGAACAACTGCGTGAGTTAGAAGAGAAGATGGCTCTAACGCCAAGTGAGAAAGTCATGGAACAATATGCTGCTTTGACTGAGTTATTTGAACGTCAGGGAGGATATGCCTTAGAGGCCTTGGTCCGGAGAATTTTAGCTGGACTTGGGCTAGAAGCGGAGATGAATTCCCTGGTCACCACCTTGAGTGGGGGGCAAAAAACGCGGTTGGCCTTATGCAAGCTCTTACTTCGAGCCCCCGAACTCCTGATTTTGGATGAGCCCACGAATCATTTAGATGTTGCAGCCCTGGAGTGGCTCGAGGGGTATTTGCGAGATTATCCAGGAGCACTGCTTATTGTTTCGCACGACCGATATTTTTTGGATCGCACCGTGACTCGTATCTTTTGCCTCGAAAATGGAGCACTAAAAGGGTATGCCGGGAATTATTCAGAATACGAACTTCTGCGTGTGATAGAAAGCAAAACTATTGGCCGTGAAGCAGAACGGCTCGAGAAAAAAATTGCCAAACTTGAGGAATATGTCCGAAGAAATAAGGCGGGAGTCAATTCGAAACAGGCCCGTGGTCGGGAGAGTCAGTTACAAAAGCTAAAACCGATCCAGGTCACCAAGGTAGACCATGGACTTTCGATTTCCTTGGGTAGTGGTGGCCGAAGTGGGGACCGCGTTCTTTTGATTGAGGATCTTTCTATCACCTTCGGAGCACGCACCCTTTTTCAGAAGGGGCACTTAGATTTGAGACGGGGAGATCGGGTCGCACTGCTGGGTAAAAACGGCGTTGGGAAGACTTCGATTTTGAAAGCGATCCTTCATCAGGTTCCTTTTGCGGGAACCATTCGCTTAGGTGCAAATGTGAAGGTTGCCTACTATTCTCAAGAGCATGAGAATTTGGGTAGTTCGGGAACCGTGATGGACGAAATTCGGGAAGTCTCAAGTTTGAAGGACCCGGAAATCCGGAGTCTACTTGCCCGGTATGGATTTAGAAAAGATGATGTCTTTAAACTTGTTTCAGTGTTGAGCGGGGGAGAGAAGAGTCGTTTAGCCTTATGCAAACTTTTCCTCGAACAAGGAAACTTGTTATTGTTGGATGAACCTACCAATCACCTTGATACAGAAACCCGAGGAGTGCTTGAAGAAGCTCTTCAGGAGTATGAGGGAACTGTGCTCGTTGTTTCCCATGACCGATATTTCTTGGATAAAGTCGTTCATAAGATCGCGGAATTGACAACTCAGGGGTTATCACTGTTTGAAGGAGATTATACAAGTTTTAAAGAGTATAAACAACAGGAAGAAACGCAAGTCGCACCAATTGAAAAGTGTTCTAAGCCAAGTAGCCAAGATCAGCAGCAAGATAGCCGTAATCTAGCACGAGAGAAAAAACGAATGAAGCAATTAGAAATAGAAATTGAAGCCCTAGAAGAATCACTGCAAACGTTAGAATCAGAGCTTGCCTTAGCAGATACAAATTATGAATTAGCCATGAAACTTCATGAAGAATCCGAAAAAGTAAGAAAACACCTAGATAGTGTCTTAGAAGAATGGATTGCAGGCAGCGATTGATTTCACCAAATAGCGTGTGAACCCATATATTATCCTGAAGTCGCAAGGTGGAGGGATACATATATGGGGGTAGCTTTACTTATGGCAGTGGCTTTGAGTTTGGATGGATTTGGCGTCGGGCTGGCTTATGGGTTACGTCGAATTCGCATTCCAATGAGTTCACTTATTGTCATTGCATTGTGTACCGTGGTTGCAATGGGGATATCTATGCTTTTTGGCAGCTGGGTTACGTTATGGCTCAAGTTTATTCCGGCTCGATTATTGGGAGCTTCAATTTTGCTGGCCCTAGGGATCTTTCAACTGAGCAGGGCGATTTGGAACCGTAAACGAGAGACCTTTCCGCAAGCGGTTCCAGTAATGGCCGTAGCCCTTCAAAAGCCCGTGTTGGAGCCAATTTTTCGATTCCAATTTCGTTTTTTAGGATTAGTGATCCAAGTATTAAAGACGCCAGATATAGCCGATGTTGATGGCTCCGGGGGAATTAGTTTGCGAGAAAGTTTACTACTGGGGAGTGCACTGGCAATGGATGCTTTTGCCGGCGGAATCGGAGCTGCAATGGCAGGAATGACTCTTTCTGTTATTGCAATTGTGGCTCTCACCCAAATTATTATGTTGCGCTTAGGGCAACAGATGGCTGGAAAGATACCGGAAAACTGGACGACTAAAGCGGAATATTTACCAGGAACTGTTTTAATCATAGTTGGACTGGGCAAATTGATCTGAGGTGAGGTATGTGTTAACCATCGGACTGACAGGGGGGATCGGAAGCGGCAAATCGACGGTCGCCCAGTGGTTTAAACAGCAAGGAGTTCCAGTGATGGATGCCGACAAAACAGTTCACCACTTGTTGCAATCGGACTCGTCTACTATTTCAAAACTGGTTCGCGAATTTGGATCTGAAATTTTAGGAGAAAATGGGGAAATCAATCGAGTGGAACTAGGTAGACGAGTTTTCAAGGAGGGAGATGCACGAAAGCGCCTTGAGCGCATAGTGCATCCTCGCGTCATTGAATGCATGAACTCTGAACGAGATGTGCAGCGAAGTCTTGGAGCAAAAGTGTGTGTGTGGGATGTCCCTTTGCTCTTTGAAACGGGGTTTGACCAATTTGTTGACGTAGTTTGGGTTGTTTGGGTACCTCGTGACTTACAGATCAAACGTGTTCTTGCGCGGGACAAGCTGAGGCAGGATGAGGTGGAAGCTCGTATAGCTGCACAACAATCGTTAGATGAAAAACGTAAACAAGCGGATGTGGTGATTGATAATTCAGGGAATCAAATAGAGACGATGCGCCAACTTGAAGAAGCATGGAAAGATTTAATGAAGCATAATAAGAGAACGAACATCGAAAATTACGAAGATTAATGAGGCCACCTTAATCGAGAAGAGGAGATGTGATGAGTCAAAAGAAATCGAAAAGTTGGACGATGATCAAAAAGGTAATTCTCTTTTTTGTCCTAGTAATCGTAGGGGTCTATTGTATGCTTCAGGTTCCAGTTTTGGAGAAGATCATATATCCGTATCCACATCGGGATATTATTGAAAAATATGCCGCACAGTACGGCGTAGACCCTTTCCTTGTCGTAGCCGTAATCCGAGAGGAGAGCAAGTTTCTACCCCAATCCGAATCACATAAAGGGGCAAAAGGGTTGATGCAGTTGATGCCTAGTACGGCACAATCAATCGCTCAAAGCATTGGGGATAAGAGCTATAGTGACGGGGATTTGCTTAATCCAGAAAAAAATATTCAATATGGAACATGGTATCTCGCCAGTCTGCAAAAGGTCTTTGCCAATAATACGACGTTAGTGATTGCTGCCTATAACGGGGGGAGAGGACACGTACAAGAGTGGATTAATGCTGGCCTGATTGACCCTAAGAACACGCTACAACAAGATATTCCGTTTATGGAAACTAAGGATTATGTTGGCCGTGTCTTGAACAGCTATCAAAAATATATTAAACTTTACCGTGAGTAGGCTCATCGATTGGATGCCCAAGGTCTAGTCACAATCATGGGGATGAAAATTCCCTCTGAATTGAGGGATTGCTTTAGTTTATAACGGGAAGGATGGGTCCTTGTGAAAGAGATAGACCCGGTAGAAGTGCAACAGATATTAACCCGGCTGAAAACAATACGCGGCCATATATCAGGGGTTGAACGCATGATTGAAGAAGAAAAGAAATGTGAGGCCATCTTGTTGCAACTGGTTGCCATTCGTTCAGCAGTGCATAAAGTATCAACGATTGTCGCCCAGCGTTATGCTAATGGTTGTTTAATTGAGGCGATTGACCAAGGGGAGGATCGCCAGGAAATAATGAACAAAGCGATTGAAACTATAATGAAGATCAATCAATAAGTTAGACCTTATAGCCGGAATCCTGTTAGCTGGATAACGGCTTTTTTTATTTGTCATTTGCCATAAATATGTCACAAAAATCCATCAAATTGATGATAAACTAGTCAGAAGACGTAAGGAGGTAAACAGTTTGGATAAGTATTTGCTAATTGCAGATGATAATGATGGCATTCTCGATATATTAAGTACCTATGTTACAAAAGAAGGCTTTTCCCCGCTTATTGCGCATGATGGCGAAGAGGCATTAAAGTTGTTTAAAGACTATAGACCTATACTGTTGCTGCTCGATGTTATGATGCCTAAGAAGGACGGCTTTACGGTGTGCCGGGAAATTCGGCAGAATTCTACGGTGCCAATTATAATGATTACAGCCAAAGGGGAAGACGGGGATCGCATTATGGGATTAGATATTGGCGCGGATGACTATATTGTGAAACCGTTCAGTCCAGGGGAAGTTATGGCCCGAATCCGTGCTGTTCTTAGACGCTTAGATCCATCTGAGGAGCAACGACCGGATATCGTCTTTTACCCCGGCCTGAAAATCAGCCTCTCAGATTATGAAGTGATGATTGATGGGCAGCCTCTAGGCCTTACTAAGAAGGAAGTCGAAATATTATGGCTTTTAGCATCCAACCCTGGAAAGGTTTTCTCGCGGGATAACCTGTTAAACAGTGTATGGGGTTATGAGTACTTCGGGGATGCCCGCACCGTCGACACTCATATCAAACGGTTGCGTGCAAAAATAAACATAACAGAAACCTCTAGTTGGGATATCAAAACCATCTGGGGCGTAGGATATAAGTTTGAGGTCAAGCATGTTTAAGAACAGAATCGCTTTTAAATTGACGGCAGGATTTGTTGTCATCGTGCTCGTGTCAATGCTTACGATTGGGATTGTCTTTATGCAAATGTTTCGGCAATATGCTTTTGACAGCCGGGAAAAAACCATGCTGGCAAGTGCTCGGAGTATATCCGGAGTAATGGCAGAGTATACACAAAGTAATGTGCCTAACTCCACGACCAGTCCAAATGTTCCTAATGCCCAAATGCGAGGTTTCGGCGGGTATATGCGTTCTCTTGATACGCTAACCGAATCCAACGTATGGATTATTGATAGTAAAGGAAACCCCTCCATAATCTCAGGCATGGGTCAAGGGCAGGGCATGGGATCAGGTCAAGGTTATGGTTTGAGACAAGGGCAAGGACAAGGAATGGGGGCAGGTAAAGGACAGGTTTTGTGGAAAAACTCAGCCCCCCTCCCCAAGGAAGCAGAAAATGTTATCCAAGAGGTTCTATCAGGTAAGGAATCCATCAGCGAAAGTTTTAGTAGTGTCTACAACGAAGCCACCATAACGGTAGGTGTCCCGATCGTTGATTCTAACAATGTCGTCACGGGCGCAGTGCTTCTTCATTCTCCGGTAACAGGGGTAACGAACACGCTGACTAGAGCAACGAGCATCTTATTAGTGAGTCTCTTGGTAGCGCTCATTCTAGCAGTAGCCCTGGGGATCTTCTACTCCCTTCTCTTTACTCGTCCTCTGAAAGCTATGAACCACACTGCGCTGGAAATAACGCATGGAAATTATGCTGCAAGAACAGGTGTAAAACGTCAGGATGAGTTGGGGCAACTTGGTAATTCCCTCGACCATCTCGCCTCAGAATTGGGGTCTACCATTAATCAGCTTTTTCAGGAAAAGGGAAAACTAAACGATATAATCACAAGTATTTCAGAAGGCATTGTAGCCTTTGATATTAGACGTGAGCCGATGAGTGCCAATTCTGCTCTCTCAGAAATTTTGAATCGATCCTATCCATATCCGCCTAAAGAATTAAAAAAAGACCTGTATGATTTGGGGATAGAGACTCAGCTTACAGAAGTAATGGAAGGAAAGGAACCTGTACAAATTCTTAAAGATTGGTTCGGCAAAAAGCTTAGGTTTACGTTTTCACCTATTGTAGACAACTACGGCACCGTCACAGGAAGCGTGGCCTTGGTTCAGGACATCAGTGAAAGTGAGCGCCTTGAGCAACTCCGACGGGACTTTGTAGCTAATGTTTCACATGAATTTCGAACTCCTCTGACCGTCATTCGTGGCTCCCTCGAAGCATTGTTGGATGGCACCTTGGAAAAAAGCGAGGAGATCAAGCGCTACCACCAAAGGATGCTATCGGAAACACGCGGTTTGGAACGCTTGGTTGGCGACCTTCTAGAGCTTTCACGTCTTCAATCAGGCAAAATTACAATGAATAAAGAAAAAATCCATATTCCAAGCCTTCTTGCAGACGCAGTAAGGAGTATGCAAACCATCGCTGAGAAAAAGGGAATAAAAATTGGGTTTCAATCCGAGCAAGATATCCCTCCATTTTTAGGCGACTATGACCGAATCCGTCAATTGTTTGTCATCTTCTTGGATAATGCTATTAAATATTCCCCTAACAACACCAAAGTCTCGGTAGAAACGAGTATCCTAGAGAATCATTCGATCTCGGTTAAAATTCGGGATCAAGGGTACGGGATGGCTGCTGAAGAATTGAAACAGATCTGGGATCGCTTTTATAAAATTGATCAATCTCGAAACGGCACTGGTACAGGGCTTGGCTTGGCTATCGCCAAGCACCTCATAGAACTTCATGAGGGCGAAGTTTCAGTTCAGAGCGAACTTAATAAGGGTACAGTGGTTGAGGTGAAACTTACTTGATTTAATCCTTAAGGTTGAGTATAATTAATTGAGCATATGCTCAAAAGGAGCTGATACAATGTCAAGGCGGCGTTGTTGTGGCCGAATCGATGAGACAATAGTCTGCCAAACGTTCATTCCAGAGGGATACGCACGTTGGCCTGAAGTATTAGTCCAGCTAGAGGAACTAGAGGCCATTCGTCTTAAAGACAAAGTGGGGCTAGATCAAGTTGAGTGTGCAGCATCTATGGGAGTTTCCAGAGCTACGTTTCAGCGAATCCTTGGAGCAGCTAGGTCGAAAATTGCCACTGCCTTAACAGAAGGACGACCGATAATAATACAAGGAGGTAACTACTCGATCAAGAATAGGGTCTTTGAGTGTGTTGATTGCCGACATGTGTGGGAGGTTCAGCCGTGTAGCGAAGGCGGAAAACACGGATATGAAATTGACTGTCCGCAATGTGGGAGCACGAAGAAGATGAGATTAGACAATGGGGTTGAGCATCCCTGCACTGGCCAACACGGAAAAGGCCAGGGTGGTTGTTGTAAAGAAGATTCGTAACAAAAAAATTATTGGGAGGGTTTTAATTATGGCTAAAAAGATTGCAATTCCAACAAACGGTGAGGTTTTAGATGCTCATTTTGGACGAGCTACTGGATTCACAGTGTTTGAAATCGAAGGGAATGAAGCACGCAAGGTAGACGTATTAAGCACCATAGGTCTTCAACATCAGCACGAAGGTTTGGCAAATATGTTTAAAGGTAATGGGGTAGAAGTGCTCGTCTGCGGAGGTATCGGTGGAGGTATGATCAATGGTCTCACCGCAATCGGACTTGAAGTGGTTTCCGGGGCCTCCGGCAACGTGGTTGATGTGGCCAATCTGTATGCCAAGGGTCAGATTGTAAGTACCGGATCCGTCTGCAAACATGACCATGACCATGAACACGGGCATGAGCACCACTAAGTAGAGATTTGACAAGAGAAGGACAAACTTGACAAAGCAAGAATCAGGGGAGTAAGATGAATTCGGATTATTAACCCTAAAAGTGGGTAAATTACGATGTTTAGAAAAGGAGGCAGTACCGTGAGCGAGGCGTGTAATAGCTGTTCAGCAGCAGGTTCCTGTACCACGGATAGTTGTTCGAATGAACCCAAATTGACAGAGGCTCAAAAAGCGAGCCATATTGACAAGGTCATTGCTGTGATGAGCGGTAAAGGGGGAGTCGGTAAATCTTCTGTAACGGGCATGTTAGCCGTAAGCTTAATGCGCCAAGGATATAAAGTAGGGATTTTAGACGCTGACATTACAGGTCCTAGTATTCCTAAGATTTTCGGAGTAACGGGAAAAGCGGGAGTCAGTAATGCGGGAATCCTAGCATCCAAAAGCCGTGGCGGGGTTAAAGTAATGTCATTAAATCTTATGATTGAAACAGAAGATGATCCGGTAATACTACGTGGACCACTTATCACTCAGATTGTCAATCAGTTTTATACAGATGTCATTTGGGGTGAATTAGATTATCTGTTGATTGACTTGCCGCCTGGCACGGGAGATGTTCCAATCACGGTATTCCAATCGTTACCAATTGATGGAGTCGTTATGGTGACAAGCCCGCAGTCGCTGGCAAATATGGTGGTGCGAAAAGCAATTAAAATGGTGCGAAACTATAAACCTCCCATCTACGGTTTGATTGAAAATATGGCATATGTACAATGTCCGGATTGCACGAAACGAATTGAAGTCTTTGGTAAACCTCAAGGGCAGGAGGAAGCTGATCGCACTTCTATTCCTTATTTGGGAGAGCTTCCACTGGATCCAGCTTTAGCGGAATTATCGGATGCTGGCAAAATTGAAGATTATCAATCCCCAATCTTTGATCAAATTGCCAAGCGTTTAGCGGACGAGATTAGAAAGCAAAGTGAAAAAAACTTAGCTTAAGATACATCGAGTAAGCCCTCCGAACTAATACCACTAAACCAAGACCAGGAACTGCATTTCGGCAAATCTCCCTGGTCTTTTTCATTTTTCCTCAAGATACTATCACATCATGTCGTAGGATTAACTTTTTTGAACATTAGAAATGAATTAACTTTTGCTTTAAACATCAATAAAGTTATTGATATCTCTTGTATAATATTATATAGTTATAGTATTAAAAAAACCATAGGTGGTGGACAAAATTGTACTCACAAAAAGTTATGGAGCTTTTAAAGTGTCCTCAGAACGTTGGTACTATGCAGAATTCGGATGGTGAAGGAACTATTGAAGACCCCAATAAGGGGGATGCTTTGACGATTTATATCAGAGTACAGTTTCGAATAATCACTGAGATTAGTTTTGTGGCTATTGGTAGCACTGCAGCTGTTACAACAGGCAGCCTGATAACAGTTTTGGCAAAGGGCAAATGTATTGATGAAGCAATGACCATCTCCGAACAGGATGTGCTGCAGTATTTAGATTGTTTACCTGAGGAGGAACGGCAATGTGCCAATCTGGGAGTTAGCGCATTACGTAAAGCCATCGAAAATTATGCGGTAAAACGAGGTATTTTTTGTTGTCATATTGACACTGAGGTTTCTTCTGCATCTAAATTTAACTTTTCAGTAAAAAAATAAGAGAGTGTATTGTGCAGATAACGTCTTGAGTAAACTACTTTGGAAGTGGAAATCGATGTTTGATGAAGATAAGGGATTGTATACCATAGGCACTGTGGCGGAATTGCTACAAGAACATCCTGAGACACTGAGGGTGTGGGAACGGAATGATCTTGTACGTCCTGATCGGAAAGGGTACCAACGAAAGTATTCAAGTAATGACGTTAAAAGGCTCAAGTTTATCAAAGACCTCATGCATAAAAAAGGTTTGAACATTGCAGGGGTAAAGTACTTGACTTCTATGTATTCTTGTTGGTTTAAGCGCAATTGCACTGGGGGGGCAAAGCAAAGCAGCCCTGTTGAGGTGAACGAAGCAAAGGCTTGTTGGAAAACTGAAGGTACTTATTGCCTCATAGCAAGCGACAAGGCTGAGATGTGCAGTTTATGTGATCTATTGAGTCACTGTACTGGCTGTACGGGTTGTAAGGTATAAAATTTTTTCCGAAACTGACCGAACCTATACAACTGGGTCCTCGCATAATACGAGGACCCAGTTGTTGTAATATTACAATAATACCGTTTTCTAGCCTATTTACGGTGCTCTAACTCCACTTTAAGCTCCGCTATGGATTCTTGTAAAGCGGTTGTTTGAGACTCGTATTTTTTGACGGCGTGCCCGGGGAGATGAAGTCCGGTCTGCCTCAAGACGAAGTCTCTTTCTTCTTCCAACTCTTCAAGTTCCTCGGACAAGGTTTGTATACGTCGTGTTAAGTCTTCGTCACGTAATTTCATCAAATTTTCCATAATGTTCTCTCCCTTCATTTCGCTATGAGCTTATTATAATACAAAAATTAATTTGGGGCACCGTTGTTTCTTAATCATGAAAACATATTGACCTATCTATTGTTAAGTTGTATTCTAAAATAAATACCCCGCCCAGCGGGGGAGGTATATCCCAGGCTTATGAGAGGGAGAGAGACCTTGAAGAAAAATGTAGACCCGGAAGAAACAAAAAGGATCATTACTCGACTTAAAACAGTTCGTGGTCATATTGCAGGGGTTGAACGCATGATGGAGGAAGAAAAGAAATGTGAGGAAATATTTCTACAGCTCGTCGCTATACGTTCTGCCGTGCATAAAGTCTCTGTTATTGTCGCGCAACGTTATGCAAATACGTGTATGTCCGATGCGATTGAAGAGGGGGAGGATCTTCAAGTTGTTCTGAACAGAGCGATTGCAACATTAATGAAACTTAATCAATAAAATGGGCCTTTTTGCCGGTATCCTACTTATAAAGAGGATATCGGTTTTTTCATACCTATGTTAGCCCAATAATTTATATAATGTCGAAAAGTAATAAGAAAGTAAGAAATTTCTTAAATACTTATTGACCTAATTATAGTTTAGATGTATCCTAAGGTAACAAAACCCCACACCGGGGGGGGAGGGAGTTAAGCATGCTGGAGTGTTCACATTGTGGTACCCTAGTTTCCGAATTTCGACCTAAATTTTTTATGGTTTTAGAAAAGGCAGATCCGATGCCACCTAATGTGAAAGAGATAACTTGTCCAAAGTGCGGTGGCCTTAATTATGCCATAGATCTTAAAGCTTGTTCTCAATGTTCATATTTTCAACCCCTATATAACCCCATGGAACCGGAACAAATTTTAAATATTGGGTGCCGAGGGCAATGCCTTAGGTAGGTTTGTGAAATTATTTCCATAATTTATAGATTTTTTGAGGAGGGGTTAATAATGGCGGATAATTATTTAGAGGAATATGGAAAAGAAACTAGTGAGGATGCCGGGGAACGCACACTTAAGTATTTTGAAGATCTCTTTAGCATGGAGATGCCCTTAAGCAGAATGATGAAAATGATGCCTGGTATGGTCAAGTTCATGATGTCGAGCAAGGATACACGTGAGGATTTGTTTAAGTTCATGCCTCAAATGACGCCCATGATTAAACAGGCGATGACGGGTAAGTAAGAAGAAGCTGAATAGGGGGGAGACTCGTGCTCGAACAAGTTAAAGACTGGGACGACGATTTTTATGAGCGGTGGAAGCCCATCGCTATGGGATTTGTCAATGAAGCAGAACGATGTTTGCAATGTGGAAAATGTACAGGACAGTGTCCTGCTGCTGCGGTAACACCTGGATACAATCCTAGAAAGCTGATTCGTGACCTTGTTGACGGTAATGTCAAACGAATTTTGTCAAGTGTCGAACTTTGGCAATGTTTCTTCTGTAGTGGTTGTTACTCCACTTGCCCTATGGATATCAACTTTCCGTTCTTCATTTTCATGCTCCGTCTAGGCGCCATGAATGAAGGGTATGGTTGGGAAGATGTAAAACAGCTCGAAGCTTATGCGGAAAAAGACTACCTTAAGGATGGGATTACTGTTTCGACTCGGGAGCGGAATCCATTTGTCGTAGATGCGATTGGAGACATCGGTAAAATTCGTGAAGCAGCGGGGCTCCCTCCAAAGCGGATCGTCAGTAAACGGGGTGTGGCCGAGATTAATATGATCTCAGATCTGAGTGGAATGACCAGCTTTATGAAGAAAATTGGAGGAGTTGACCTATTGGATTGCAATGCTTGTGATGATGCGCAAACTAAACGGTGCAAGACAAAGCCAATGCCTTCTAAAGTTGGTAAAATCAAAACAAAGACACGTTTTTACAATTATGGAGAACCATCGGGAGGGAAGACCAATGCCTAGGCTTGATAAAGTAGCTCAAATTCCAAAACCAGAGAAAATCTTCGTCTTCAAAAGCTGCGTAGCTAGTAATAAATATCCTGGGATTGAAGCATGTTCATTCGATTCCCTGCGTGTGCTTGGAGTAGAACCTGTGGATTCGGATGAACAGACCTGTTGCGGTGGCTTTGTAACGTTTGCCAATGTTGCAGCTCCAACGGCTTCCATGCCCGCAGTGGCGCGTAATCTGTCTTTGGCTGAGGAAAAAGGGTTAGACACCTGTGTTGTTTGCAATGGTTGCTGGACCTTCTTAAATGAGTTTGGTCATTTTATGAATCACAATGAAGAAGTGAAGGCTAGTGTCAATATGATGTTAAACATGATGGGCAAGGAATATAAAGGGACAAGTAATGTTTATCATATCGCTGAAATGTACTACCGCTTAAAAGAAGAACTTGCAGCGAACGTAAAACGCCCGCTCACAGGGATTAAGGTGGCAACTCACTATGGATGCCATTATCTAGGGGGAGGTAAATATACTGCTATCGATGATGCACAGATGCCTTCCTATTTGGAAGAAATTATTGAAATTTTAGGGGGAGAAGTCGTCCCTTATACAGCAAACCGCGAATGCTGCGGAACGGGCTTTACGCAGATTATTAATGGCAAAGACCTTTCTATAGAGCATACCAAGAGCAAACTGGATTCGGTCAAAGAAGCTGACCCAGATATTCTTGTCGTGCAGTGTCCTTATTGTCACAGTCAGTTAGACCGCATTCAACAACAGTTGAATTTCCGTGATGAGGGAGATTTCCAAACTCCTGTTTTGCACATCGCTCAACTCGTCGGTATGGGTTTGGGACTTGATGTAGCGAAGTTAGGTTTTGCCGCCCATGTTAGTGGACGTGCACGTCTGGAGAATGTCTTGGACCGGATCGGTCGTTAAAAGAGGAGGAAGGATCTTGAGCAAAAAGACGTTAGTCATCGGCGGAGGGATTGCTGGAATTACGGCCGCACAGAAAATTGCCCAAAACGGTGGAGAAGTAATTTTAATTGAAAAAGAGGACGCACTCGGAGGCAACTTTGCAAAATTAACCTATACATTTCCGGTCCTCGGGGATGCGAAATCTTTAGTTTCTCAGGAAGTTCAAAAAGTTCAGGCCGCGCCGTCAATCGAGGTCCTGACAAACACTACGTTAACAGCCTGCCAAGGAAGTGTCGGGTCCTTCTCCGTTGAGTTAAAGACGATGAACGAAACCCGCCAAGAGACCGTCGGCGCTATTATCGTTGCAGCGGGATTTCATTATATGGAGCCAACTGCCTACACTGAGTATAGCTATGGACGGAGTCCCAAGGTGGTTACGAGTTTAGAATTTGAAAAGATGGCTGCAGAAAACCGACTACCTCAAGGAAATGTTCGGGTCGTCTTTGTGCACTGCGTTGGTTCACGCGATAAAGCCAAGGGTTATGTATACTGTTCAAAGATTTGCTGCTCATATTCCGCAAAGCATGCCATTATGTTGAAAAAAGCTAATCCCGAGTCAAAAGCTTATGTTTTCTATATCGACATCCGTGCGCTCGGCAAAGGATACGAAGAGTTCATTCGTTCGGCCATGGAAGAGTATAATGTGCGCTATATCCGCGGACGGGTGGCCAAAGTGCTGGAAAGCGAAGGGAAACTCCTCGTCCGTGCCGAGGATTCACTCATGGGAAACCCTGTTGAAGTTGAAGCTGACTTGGTTGTCTTAGCATCGGCCATGGAACCCCCTGTTGGGTCACGTGAACTGGCGAACATTTTAGGCATCGCAACCGATGAGTATGGATTCTTCCAAGATGTGGAGTCAAATGTTCGACCTTGCCACTCGTCCAAACCGGGTATTTTCCTTGCAGGAAGCTGTACGCAACCGATGGAGATTGCCAGCGCTGTGGCGATGGGTGGACTTTCAGCCAGTGAGGCTCTCGCAGTGACCCGCTAAGAACGCTGAAAAGTGAGGATGTGAACCAAATGCGTTTGCGCATTCATGAAGATGGTATTCGAACGATCGTAGAAGAGGGCATTCAAAAGTCCCTCACAGCCTGCTTGCAATGTTCAAAGTGTGGTGGAGGGTGTGCCCATCTGGATGAATTCGACTTGTCCCCACGCCAAGTGATTGAATATTTGCTGGATTGTCTGGATGAACAGGTTTTGAACAGCCGTACCATTTGGCTTTGCGGCAAAAATTGTACCGGGTGTGAGGTAATATGTCCCGTCGGTATTCCCTTAAGTGAGATTATGGCCACGCTTCGCAAAGAAGCAACGCGGCGTGGTATTGAACCTAAATATGAGCAACCGTCTTTGATATATCATAAGTATGAGCACTGTTCGAAACACCGAAGAGAGGGTGAAGAGGGTTGAAAGTAGTACTACAGGAAGAACATAGCTTTCTTAATGAGGTGGAAGCCCGAAGCGGACAAAAAGTACAAGAATGCTATCAATGCAGTAAATGCTCAGGAGGGTGCCCATTTTCCCGGGTCATGGATTATGCACCGAACTCCATTTTGGAAATGATTGTCTATAATATGAAAGATCAAGTTCTACCCAGCAAGTCGATTCAAATGTGTATTCAATGTGGAACGTGCGGTGCGCAGTGCCCTGCGGGTTTCGAACTTTACAAAGTGATGAATGCGTTGCGGGCGATGTCCAAAGAAGAAGGGTATACGTCTAACGAGAAGAAAATCCCTAAGATGAATGAGATTTTCCTCGGAGAAGTACGGAACATCGGACGCATGCATGAAGTTGGCCTGATGGTCAAGAACATGCTTTCTCAGGGAGAACTTGTCCGAGATGTGGCAGCCCTGATTCCGATTGGTCCACCTATGTTTTTGAAGGGTATTATGGGTTTCGGCGACATCCTACCTCGTAAGATTCACGGGCAGGCTGCAGTGGCTAAAATATTTGAAAATGTTCAGAAAATGCAAGGAGGGCATGCGTGATGAAAACTGGTTACTTTCCTGGATGTTCCCTCCATTCAACTGCCAAGAACTATGAATCCTCAACCCGAGAGGTATTTAAAACCTTAGATGTCCAATTGGAAGAAATTCCAGACTGGAACTGCTGTGGGTCAACCCCTGCTCATCAGGTGGATCATCTTTTGGCCTTGGCCTTACCGGCAAGAAACTTAGCGCAAGCTGAGAAGGCAGGAATGAAAGAAGTCATGGCTCCCTGTGCGGCATGTTTCAATCATTTACGTACGGCTGAGATCGAGTGTGCTGAAAGTAAAGAAACATCCCAGAAAGTTCAACAGGCCATCGAGATGAACTACAAAAATACGGTTCACGTGTTAAACATTTTGGAACTATTGGTGGATCGGATTGGGCTTGACAAAGTGGCTGCTAAAGTAAAAAAACCCTTAAAGGGTTTGAAGATTGCTCCCTATTACGGATGCATGCTGACTCGCCCGGCGAAGATTGCCCAGTTTGACCATCCGACGAATCCGGTAAGCATGGATAAACTCTTAGTAGCCTTAGGGGCTGAAGTGGTTTCTTGGGACTGTAAAACCGATTGCTGCGGTGCAGCTTATGTGTTAACAAGGCCGGAAATTGTGGTCGAGCTGAGTGGCAAGATCGTTTATCAAGCTAAAGAAACGGGAGCCGACGCCATAGCAACCGCTTGCCCCATGTGCATGTCGAATCTCGATCTGCGCCAAGGGGCCATGGCAAAAGCCACTGGGAAAAAGGCGCAGGTGCCAGTGATGTACATTACTGAACTCATTGGTATGGCTTTTGGAATTCCTAACTCTGTATTGGGTATCCGTAAGCATGTTGTTAGCACTGCGTCTATGGTCGCTAAAATCAGTTAAGCTAATAGTCTTTAGTCTAAAGATATTAGACGAGCAAGAAGCCCGAAAACTAATTATAGTTTTTGGGCTTCTTTTTCTATTTTACTTGTAACAAAACGTATGAAATCTCGAGGTTTCTCGGTGTTTTTTGGCTATTCCTTAGTGTAGGACTCTAAGGTCGGTGATAATAGTCTTTAGGATAAAAGGTAAGCTGAACGGTTGACAAATTAAAGCCATTCGAATATATTAATGATGTAATATATATACCTAACGCGGGTATAGGGGGCTCGATAGTGTAAAAGACCTTCGGGTGGCATAAGTGCGCAAGGGTGTTCGTATTGCTAACTCTCAGATAATTCTCTGCTTGGTTTTATTTGTGAATATTTTACCAATAATAATTACCTTTTAGTTTACCTTGGCATAGTTATATAAAACTTTTTAAAAAACATTACCCCATCGCATCCAAGAATGGCCTTTGGAGGTGGTAATAGGACAAAAGTTCTTATCTTAAATCAAATCAATATTAACATGTGAGGTGAGGAGCAAACGTGAAAAAGAAAAAGCTGTCCTTATTAGCCTTAATTTTTGGCATCTTCGGTATTGTGCTCATGGGTTCTTTTTGGCTGTCAACTCCAAAAGATACCCAGGCTGCCTGTGGGGCATCAACCTCCTCCTGTAAAACCTGTCATGAGGTTCAAGGAGCGGACCCTGTCTCCAAAAAGGGAGATTGGCATACCCAACACTCCTTTGGAGATTTCTGCCAGGCCTGTCATCTAGGTGTAGCTACGGAAACAGATAAGACAAAAGCTCATGTAGGGGTTGTCGCTAAGCCCTTAGCGCAACCGGATCAATCCTGTGCATCCTGTCACCCTGCAGATGTAGCGGCTCGGGTCGCAAAATACGGCGGAGCTGCAACAACTTCAACTCCTACAGGAACTACCCCTGCAGCACCGGGTGCCTCAGCGGCTGGAACGGCTCCCGCGACAGGGACTGGAACAGTCACTCCGTCTCCGGCAGCAACTCAAGTTCCGCCCAGCGCAAATCCTAACTTTGACATCCTTGATTTTAACACCAGCGGTAAGTTGCCCTGGCTAGCTTGGGCGATCGTCATCGCAGACATCTTGGCACTCTTGATTTTAGCTGTCCTGCTATGGAAGTGGAAAAAAGGGTTATGGCCCTGGGCCTTCGCGCAAGGAAAGCATAAGAATGTTCCATTTAACACTCTGCCACCGGAAGTTCAAGACGTGTTCAAACAATTACTAAAAGGGGATATGCATACCGTTTTGGCTCTCCAAAAGATTCTAGAACGTGAACACGGGAGTCAATTGTTGCAAGCCATAACAACGATGGATGAAAATGAACTTAAGTCTTTGGCTTCGTTAGGTGAGAGAAAGAATGGAAAGGGGGAAATTTAACCGTGTCCTTTAATGAAAAAATGAAGGAAAAAGTATGGTCCCCTTGGGCAGCAGGAGTTCTTTTGGGACTAACGGCCATCGCTTCCTATGTTTTGGTCGACAAAACTATCGGCTCTTCAGGTGGTATCGAGAGCATTGACAGTATCCTTTTGAAAACATTTCATTTAAATTTGGCAAATTCCATGTACTTTAAATTCCAGATGCCACCCGTCGTTAGTTTTCAAATTATACTCTTTGCTGGAATGTTGCTGGGTGCCTTTGTCTCCAGCAAGTGGTCTAAGGATTTTAAGTTTAGAATAATGCCGGATCAGCAGTGGACACAGAACTTTGGACCCAGTAAGCTAAAGCGCTGGGCGATGATTTTTCTTGGTGGGATCATCATCGAGTATTCCGCAGGGATTGCTGGCGGGTGTACGAGTGGTTTGGCTATTTCAGGAACCATGCAACTTTCGCCAGCTGGGCTGCTCTTCATTGCAGGGCTGTTCGTGTCTGGGATCATCACAACGAAGATTTTGTATGGGGGGGATTATTAATATGACAACGTATGTTGTCCCCTTAATCATTGGTTTTTTCTTCGCCTTTTCTCTACAGAAAGCTGGCTTAGGTCACTATCATCGGATCGTTAATCAATTCCGTTTCAAAGATAATACCGTCATGAAGCTCATGATGACAGGAATTTCCGTAGGACTTGTGGGTCTCTATACCCTGAAAGACCTCGGTTTTATCCAGTTGGATCAAGTATCCTCCACTTATATTGTAGGAAACCTTTTGGGCGGACTCCTGTTTGGGGTTGGTATGGCCATCGCCGGCACGTGACCGGGTACGTTGATCACAGGTTGTGGTCAGGGAAATTTAGATTATTTAATTCCGGGAGTTTTGGGTTTTCTCGTCGGGGGGGTCATTTTTGGAGCCACTTACCAATCCGTTTTCTTAAAAATATCCACCATTGGTTCCTATGGACAAAAAACTCTGGAAGAACTTCTCTATGTCAATCATTGGCTATTCATCTCGCTCTTTGTCCTGTGTACTATCGTGTTTTATGTGGGTTCAAAAATTATGGAGAAATCTAAAGACGCTTCAAAGACACAGGTCAACGACTTAAACTTGAATTAATTATTCTATCTCCCAAGGAAAGGAGGCCTCCATGTGTCCGAAGTGTATACTTGGGATCAATTGTTCAGCCGCCGTCAGTTTATTAAAGGAACTGCCGCAGGTGCTGCACTGGGCGCTACCTCTGGCTTTGGGCTCCTAGCGCAAGGAACCAGCGTAAGCGCGAGTCAAAGTTCAGTGCAGACATCAGCTACAGGTGCAAAGACTGTTACCACCATTTGTGAGCAGTGTGTCTGGCGGTGCGGAGTTATGGCTAAGGTCGAAAATGGCGTCGTGAAGAAGTTGGAGGGGAATCCAGATCACCCCAATAATTTAGGAAAACTATGCCCTCGTGGAAATGCGGGCATTGAAACGATGTATAGCCCGGATCGCATTAAATTTCCAATGATTCGAGCAGGGGCACGGGGAAGCGGTTTGTGGCGGAGGGCTTCATGGGATGAAGCTTTGAGCTATACTGCAGATCAAATGAAGAAAATCAAAGATAAATACGGCGCCAAGGCTATGATGTTCAACTCGACGGACAATTTGTCTCAACCGTTTTTTGAGATTCTGCTTAAAGCCTATGGAACTCCTAATTACGGCACGCAGCGAAGTTTATGTTTTAATGCCATGACTACCGGATTTCTGTATACCTACGGTGTACCGCAACCGGGGACAGATTATAAGCATTGCAAGTATATGATTTTCACGGGCAGAAATCTGGCGGAGGGAATTTCCAATAACGAAACTCAGGAAATGATCGAAATGGTGGCCAGAGGGGTTAAGGTCGTTGTGCTTGATCCACGTTTCAGCAAGACGGCGGCGAAAGCAACGGAATGGTTGCCGACGCGTCCCGGCACAGATTCAGCCTTCTTCCTTGCGATGATCAACGTGATCATAAAAGAAAAATTGTACAATGCAACGTTTGTCAAAACGTATACTCAGGGTTTCGAAGATCTGACCACTGAAGTGAAGGACTATACGCCTGAATGGGCGGAGCAGAAATGCGAGATCCCAGCGACGACCATTCGCAGGATCGCGCGGGAGTTTGCGGCTGCTGCTCCAGCGGTAATTGCCCATCCCAACTGGAGGACTTCGAACTTTGTAAATTCATTTCAAACGGAACGGGCCATCGCAGTGCTTAATGCTCTGATGGGTAATTGGGCACAGCCGGGCGGACTGATTCCCGATCAGGAAATCAACACTGCCAAGCTGGGGGTTCTGTCCCATCCTCCCTTCCCACCGACTCAGGGAATGCGCCTTGATGGAGTGCCCTGGCAGTATCCTATGGTCCCCTTATCTTATGGCGTGATCCAGACGATGCGGGATAATATTTTGACCGGTAAACCCTATGAGGCTAAAGGGTGGTTGATCTCCAGGCAAAATCCGGTGCTCTCGATTCCGGAACGACAAAAAACCATTAACGCTTTAATGAAGTTAGATTTTGTAGCGGTGATCGATATTCAAGCGAGTGATACGGCGTATTATGCGGATGTGATTTTGCCTGAATCCAGCTATCTCGAACGCTATGACGGTTTGATACCGATTGGCAATAAGATCTTTATCCGCCAGCCCGTGATCGAGCCTCTCTACGAAACGAAAAGTAGCTTAATGATTTATAAGGAACTCGCGGATAAGTTAGGGTTAGGAGAATTTCTACCTTATAAGGATGAAAAGGATCTCTTGACCCTGCAACTTAAGCCGTTTCCAGTCAGTTTGGAGGAATTACAGCGAGCAGGGCACTATGTCGTGCAAACTCTGAAAGAAGACCATTCCAAAGACTTTGAATTCCAAACGAGTAGCGGAAAAATCGAGATTTCGTCCAGCATAATGGCCCAGATGGGCAAGAAAGCGGTGCCAACTTGGAATGAACCCCCACGGCCAGCAGCGGACCACTTTTACCTCTTGACAGGGAAAACCGCTCAGCATTCTCAAATGTTCACTCAGAATAACCGCTGGCTCTTGGAAGTCTTTTCGGAAAATCGTGCTTGGTTGCATACTTCGGTGGCCGACAAGATCGGGGTTAAGACGGATGATCGAGTGGTGTTGGAAAGTGAGGTCGGCAAGGTGAGTATTAAAGCCTATGTAACAGAGGGTATACGACCAGATTGTATCTTTATGGTTGGAGGGTTTGGACACATAAGCAAAGGGCTTAAATCAGCTTATAAGCTGGGAGCAAGTGATTCCGCTCTACACAAGACCGTCACAGACCCGATCTCGGGAGGTTCGGCCTTAAGTGAAACCTTTGTAACAGTGAGTAAGGCGTAGGAGGAGAAAATATGGCTGTTCGCATGGGATTTGTCATCATTACCTCGCGCTGTATCGACTGCGATGCCTGTATGGTGGCTTGTCGCGCGGAAAATGACGTGCCCATTGGGCATACGAGAAATTGGGTAAAAAGTAGTGGAGTTCTGGGACAGTTTCCTAAGGTGAGGGAAATTTTCCAACCTGGAAACTGCATGCATTGTGACCACCCACCGTGTGTCTCCGTTTGCCCGACGGGGGCTTCCCAAAAACGCCCAGATGGGATTGTCATCGTAGAAAACAGTAAATGTATTGGATGTAAATACTGTATTACGGCTTGTCCGTATGATGCTCGCTTTGCTAATCCTGAAACGGGAAAGGCCGACAAGTGTACTCTCTGCTTACAACGTCTAGAGCAAGGACTTCAGCCAGCGTGTGTGCAAACTTGCTTAGGAAAATCTCGGCAGGCAGGCGACCTCAATGATCCGAATAGTATCGTTTCTAAGTTGATCGCCAAATATCCGACCCGTCAGTTGCTAAAACATGTGGGAACGGGCCCTAATATTTATTATATTGATGACGTGGTACCAGAAATACCCGAGGGCAAATAACGGGCTTAGGAGGGAGTCTTCACGTGGAAATAACTTGGGGCTTAATGATTGTTATTTACCTCTTCACAGCAGGAGTGAGTGCAGGAGCCATGGTCACGTCCAATCTGGCCTTGCTCTACGGCGGCCAAGACTTTGAGCGCGTTGGCCGCTGGGGTGCCTTTATCTCACCCTTCCCCATTTCCTTGGGCTTAGGCGTGCTTTTGCTAGATCTAGGAAGTCCTTTTAATTTTTATCAATTATTTTTAACCTTGCAAGTAAGGTCCCCGATGTCCTATGGAAGTTGGGCAATTCTGTTCTTTACAATTTTAAGTGTCATCTATCTATATCTTTGGCTTCCGGAAAAATTTCAAATTATTGGGCAGACGAAGACTTTAGAAAAATGGAAAAAGGGCTTAGCTAAAGGGATGCCTTTCTTAGCAGTAGGTGTGGCATCGTACACCGGCCTTCTGCTTAATGCCGCCGTACGTCCCTTATGGACGGCCCCCTTACTACCCGTGCTGTTCTTAGTGTCTGCTTTGTCGACAGGGGTAGCGTCCGTGATTTTCCTATCGGCGCTAAGTCCATGGCAACGTGCGAGTCATAAAGAATTGCATGATTTGACCAAGGCAGACGCTTTACTCATTATTCTGGAATGTTTTATACTATTAATAATGATCGTAATGGGCAGACTAAGCTCGGTAAGCGTCTCGGATGCCTTCGGAAGTCTGTTATACGGAGAGTTCGCTGTGATTTTCTGGCTTCTGATTGTCGGACTCGGGTTGCTTGTCCCCTTTTCGCTGGAGTACCTAGAATTGAAAGACAAAATTCCTGTCCGTTGGACGTTACCTGTGACCATTAGCAGCAGTTTTCTAGTTCTTTTTGGTGGATTTTTTGTGCGTTATATTATCACCTACGCTGGGCAATGGAGTAGCTGGTTTTAGTGGTGGAGGTTTTGTGGTAGGAGGCTGGGGAACGAAATGGCTAGGCAATCAGAATGGACAAGACGCGCGGTGTTGCGCTTAGCGTGGGTTGGAATTGTCGCTGCCGGTGCACTGACAATCAAGCCTCTAGCTCAGTATCTCACCAATAATGAGGATCGACTGCGATCTCCTTTAGTGTTCTATGACAAGCCGCTCGACGAAAACATTGACTGGCAAAACACCTCCACTTCTCGGGTTTGGGTAAAGCGGGACACATTGGGCATTATGGCCATGGTTGCGACTTGCACTCATCTCGGCTGCGAAGTGAATTATCATCCGGAAAAGAAAGAATGGTTTTGCCCTTGTCACGGTAGCATTTATGACTCAGAGGGCAGGCCCCTATCCGGACCTGCCCCTAAAGCGTTGACAAGAGTGGCTGTAGAACGCAAAGCGGATGGATCTCTCATCATCAATACTTCGAAACAAGTTGGATTGGATGCACGTCTATGAAAAACTTTGTGAACCATATTAGACCCCGTTTTGTTCCAGACGGGGTTCTATCCGTACTCTATACTTTTTGCCTAGGAGGGTTGTCTTTCCTAGCATTTATCGTCTTGGGGGTCACGGGACTTCTGCTGATGTTTCACTATCAACCGGGAGAGAGCACTAGCTTTAGCAGTATTGTTACGATAGCTTCTGTGATTCCTTACGGTGGGGTCATTCGGAATTTACACTACTGGGCAGGACAGATCATGGTCGTCACCGTAAATCTACATATGCTACGGGTCGTTTGGACCCATTCCTACAAGTCGCCTAGGCAACTGAATTGGCTGGTCGGCGTGGGTCTGCTGGTTCTTATCTTGGTTTTGGATTTTACCGGTTACTTACTAATCGGTTCACAAGAAAGTGGTGCGGCCGCAACCGTTGCTGTCAATATTTTGGGGTTAATCCCTGGTTTAGGTACTGCCCTGGGGCAGATTTCGCTCGGCGAACCTTCGGCATTAAGCGGAAGTACCCTAGTAGTGTATGTATGGCATTGTGTCGGGCTACCTATGGTTGCTTTGATACTACAGTTCTATCATTTCTGGCGGATTCGTCGTGATGGGGGAGTACGTCCGCTCTAAGGGGGAGACCAAAATGGCCCGTTCACCAATAAGACACCTCAAGGAAAAAGAGGGCATCGCTACCTTGTTTTTTCTCGTAGTTTGTACTGCTCTGGCCTTAGAATTTACGCCTAGTGTCGGAACGAGCAATTTAGCTCCCGCCGTTACACATGCCGTTGCTCCTTGGATTTTTGGACCTTTCCAAGTTCTTTTATTGTACCTTCCTCCCTGGTTAGGCGCTCTAATTGTCCCGATTCTAATAATAAGCGGGTTTTCAGGGTTACCTTGGCTCGTGGATTATATCGGTATTAAGTGGGGGCAGATGATCTTCAGCACTCTCTTCGGGTTTGTCCTACTCCTTCTTCTGTGGTTTATGGTCAAAGAATTGTGGTGGATTTAATATGAAAAAAACATTCTTGCTAGCAAGTCTTTTATTAATACTGATCGTGATTCTGGCGCTGAAACAGGAGAACACTCCAAGCTGGACTCGTTATCAAAGAGACTATTTTACGGAGCAAATTTCGAAATTGCAAGTTCAGCTCGGTACTATAAACGATTCAACTAAGAAAAACCAGCTTCAACAAGAACTTGCAAGTTATCAAACGCGTAAGCCTGAGATCATCAACCTTGTTCTTCCTAATGGGAAGGTCGAGCGCTGCAAAACATGCCACATCGGAATTGAAGAAATATCGAACTCCCATCCCAGCAATACGTTTGGGTGTGCGGTATGCCATGGAGGAAATCCTCTCTCGCTAGACAAAACGACGGCCCATGCCCAAATGTATGGGGGGGGGCATCCGGGTTCACTCGATGTCGCCTCTTTAAGCTGTGGAGGGACAGGGGCGAATGGAGTAGCTTGTCACACAGGTAACCATGAACAGGCCAAAAATGAAGTCGATCTAGTGAAGACCTCGATCATGTCCACGAAGGCGGGAGAACTCAGTGTTGTGCGCATGATGTTCGGATTCGATAAAACCAAGGATGTACCGGGACTCACCAAGGGACAGGTGGGATTTCTTTATCCTAATCCGCTGCAGGGACGACCTAATGAAAAAGACTTCCAACAGAACTGCCTCAGTCAATGTCATCAAAGTGGAGGGGATATTCCAACTCCTATTGCGACAAAGAATCCTCACCCAGAGGTCACTCAAGGTAAGGTGCAGGCCGAATCAAAGGCTATACAAGGGAATGGCTGTGAGGTATGTCATGTCTTGACTAATCCTACACATACTTACATCGGTGCGGATACGACCATGAAGTCCAGTAATATTGGGCGAGGAAAGGTCCATAGTCTAACGACCCAAATTCCTTATACCCAGTGTAATCAGTGTCACAACCAAGGCAACCATGACCCTTTAAAAATGAGCTTTGCTATTCGCTCAGATATGACTAAGGTTGTAAACGACTGGAAAGCCGGAGATACGAATTGGTTGGATCGTCTCAAAGATTACTATTTACCAGGCGAAATTTTCGCTCAGTGTGAAGTGAGTCTGGATTGCATCGATTGTCATACACGACAGGATGTGATGGGAGATAACAAACTTTATACCTCTCAATATGATGCGGTCCATCTGCAATGCCAAGATTGTCATGGGACGAAGGAAAAACTCCCCCAAACCAAGATAATCAAGGATACTAATGACCTAGCATTTGAAGAGCAAATAACGAATTCAAAGTTTCCAGAGCTAAAAATTGGAAATGAAATTCTTATGACGGCAAAAGGAGAGGAATTGCCCTTCACACGCCATCAAGGAAATGATTGGGTACAGAGTAGCCGTGTAACAGGCAAGACCTTCAAAATCCCCTTAGTCTATGGAAGCAAGTGCCAGCAATCCCTCATGGAACAGGGAGCGGATTCGTGCCATAAATGTCATAACCGAAGTGCCTCACACCCTTGAGCCCAGAAACAATAAACGTTTTTGGGCTTCTTTTTACCCCTTAGAAATACGACTCCAACGTAGGGCACTGGTGTAGAATAAATAATTGAAAATGAGAAAAGATATTGTGAAGAAGGGTTGACAAATGAAAGAGAGACGAATATATTAGAGTAGTAAAATACCCCTGCAGGGTATAAGGGGTATGAGGAAGATGGATGCCTTCTAAGAGGTTTATAAAAAGGAGCGAGATCAATGGATGACCATATTCTTCATTTATCAGTAGAAGAGTTTGAAGATGAGTTAAAAAACTTTAAGGGTTTAATTGCCCTCGACTTTTTTTCCGAGGATTGTCCTCCTTGTGCTCAACTGGCACCGATCTATGAACGTATGGCTGAAAAGTTTCCCGATGTTAAATTCGTAAAAATGTTGCGTCAGGCGAATCGTCCATTGGCTGAAAAATTTGGGGTCAAAGGAAGTCCGACCGTTTTGTTTTTTCGCAAGGGAGAGGAAGTAGGACAGCGTTTGAGCGGGTATATCTCCATAACCCAAGCGCGCCAGGCTTTTGAGAGTTTACTGGGCATAAAACCTGAAGAGATTGTGAAAGAAAAGGTAGGCGCTGATGTCTTGATTTTGGGGGGAGGGCCTGCTGGCTTAACCGCGGCTACCTATGCATCCCGCGCCAAATTAAAGGTAATCGTCGTAGAAGAAGGTCTCGCTGGAGGGCAAGCGGCAACCACGTATCACATAGCCAATTATCCAGGGACACCAGGGGTTCTCAGTGGTAAAGAATTGATGAACAACATGATTGACCAAGCCAAGGGTTTTGGAACAGAAATCCATGACCTCAAAGAAGTCGTGAGCCTTGATCTTCAAAGGGAGGTGAAGCGGATTATAACGGAAGACGTCGAATACGAGGCGCCAGTGGTAATTTTGGCAACAGGCGCAGAATCTCGACGTCTGCCTGCTGAAGGGGAAGCGGATTTCCGTGGTAACGGTATCCACTACTGTGCGACCTGTGATGGCGCAATGTATCAGGATGCTGAGGAGGTTATCGTTGTTGGTGGAGGAAACTCGGCAGTAGAAGAAGCTGTGTACCTGACGAAGTTTGCGAAGCACGTCACCATAATTCATCAATTTGATCACTACCAAGCATCTAAAACTGCTCAAGAAGAAGCGTTTGCCAATCAAAAACTGAGCGTAATTTGGGATTCTGAAGTTCGCTCCATTGTGGGAGAAAAGCATTTGACCGGAGTGGTCATTGAAAATGTTAAGACCCATGAAATGAGCACGGTCGAGGCTAATGGAGTCTTTGTTTATATCGGTATGCAACCCCGCACAACCATTTTTGCTGAGCAAATCAAGCTTAATCAATGGGGGTATGTTGAGGCGGACGATGAAATGCGAACAAATCTGGCAGGCGTCTTTGTAGCAGGGGATGTTCGCAGTAAAACGGTTCGTCAAGTGGCCACGGCTGTCGGAGATGGAGCGGTTGCTGCTGTTAATGCAGAGCGTTACTTGGCAAGTCAGAAACAGCGCTAAGACATGTTTGGAGATTTTTGGGGAACACTATTTTAAGGTCAATCTATACTATAGGAGGGTTTAAAAAATGGTAAATATTAACTTGACACCAGAGGAAGTCCAGGTAATTTTGAATTCTATTGATAACTGCCTCAAGACGTGTAAGGAGGGGGGAGCCAGTACAGGGTGCCCCGATTGTACTAAATTACAAGGTGTGAAGGATAAGCTTCAGGCTGTCTAACTGACGATGGTCATTCTATATAAAATTGAGGGTGAGACTCGTGGCCGTGTTCGAAATCATGAAAAGGTATACAGGAGAAAACGAAAACTCCAACTTGAGTTGTGGCGGAAATCTCGCTTTTTTGAATTTAAAACAGGGCGAAAAAGTGCTGGATCTTGGATGCGGTCGTGGGGAGGAAACCCTACAAGCTGCAGAGCTCGTCGGAGAAAACGGATTTACTTGGGGACTTGACATTACTCCAAAAATGATCGAAAGAGCTCAAGAACGTCTCACACAAGGATCACTCAAGAATGTAAAATTCTTAATATCGTCGATGGAGAAAATTCCGTTAGAGGATGCCAGCTTGGATGCAGTGATCAGCAACTGTGCTATTAATCATGTGGAAGATAAGGTGGCCGTTTATCGTGAAATCCATCGAATCCTGAAACCTGGTGGTCGGTTCGTTGTTTCTGACATCATGACGGATACCCCACTTCCGTTAGAGATTAGGCAAGATCCTGAAGCAGTTGCAGCCTGCTTTGGAGGGGCCATTACGGTGGACGAATATGAAAAAGCGCTAGTTGCTGCTGGATTTAACACGCTGGAGATTTTCAAAGAACGACACTACGTCAAGAATGGGTACGAAATGATCAGTCGTACATTTCAAGGGCAAAAACGCCACTACGCTTGTTAATGAGAGGGGGTGAACTCATTGCGTCCAATCAGCAAACTATCGTCAACCTGCTGCTCGAGCCTGGCCTTATCCGTCGCTCAATGCTGCTCAAAGTCATCTAAAATCGTCGCTGGATGCCACGACTGATTTCAATAGGCGGCAGCGTTGAGCTGTCGTCTCGTCTTTATTCAATTTTTTGACTCTAGCGCGTTAGGGCTGCACCAAGAATATGAAAATGACGCTGTTAAGATCTCTTAAGAGAATCGTTTTGCAGCAAAAGCATAGAAGAGTTCCCAGACGAACGTGTAAGAAAAGAGTGGAAACATGTATTTTAGCCGTTATAACCTGATCTTGCCAATGAAAGAAAATCCGGAATTCCCTTATGCCATCATGAATTCATTGTCGGGCGGGTTTGACCTTGTAAAAACTCAGGAATTTGATAAACTCCAAGGTATAAAACGAGGAGACGCTTTAGACGACAACGAGTTCATTCAATATTTAACTGAGCGAGGTTATCTCTATCCAGATGAGCAGGCTGAAAAGAATCGTCTGAACGCCCGATGGCCTGAATTTGCAGAAGCCCTGCAGGAGACAGCTCCTCAAGTTCTCTTGGTCCCGACGTATGGGTGTAACTTAGCTTGCACTTATTGTTACCAAAGTGGGATTAAACAAAAATCACAACTGATGAAACGAGAAGTTGCAGACGCTTTTTTTGATCATCTAAAGGTCCAATTTCCTGATCAAAAACCATTTATCACCTTATTTGGCGGGGAAGCATTAAATGGTTCACCACGTCAGAAAGAAATTATTGACTACATTGTTAAAAAAGCCGCACAAGGCGGGTATGCGATTACAGCAGTCACTAATGGTTACGATCTATTGTCGTATTTAGATATTCTCCAGCAGGCCACCGTCAAGGAAATTCAAATCACCTTAGATGGTCCGCAAGAGGTTCACGACCAACGTCGCCATACGATCGGGGGGCAAGGGACGTATACCAAAATTATGCTCGGTGTCGAGGAGGCTGTACGACGAGGGATTCCGATTAATTTACGAGCTGTGATGGATAAATCCAACTTTGAAGAGCTTGTTACCCTAGCTGAAGACTTAGACAACAGGGGTTGGCTGGATCTTCCTCCTCAACGATTCAAAACCCAAGTGGGTCGCAATTACGAACTGTTTGAGTGTTCTGCTACACCGATGCATTTACTCAGCCATGCCGAACATTGGGCGATGTTTGTGGAGCTAGCCGAGAAACATCCTGTACTCAAGAAGTTCCATAAGCCGGAGTTCAAGGGAATAAATCACTTGGTCCAAACTGGTGAACTCTATTTGCCATCTTATGACACTTGTCCAGCTTGTAAAACAGAATGGGTGTTTGACTTATACGGCGATATTTATGGTTGTACCGCAACAACAGGACAGGAGCAGTTCAAACTAGGCACTTACTTTCCAAAATTTCAACTTAAGGAAGATGTGAAAGAATGGCAGGAACGAAGTGTGCTTACGATTCCAGAATGCCAGGACTGTGAAGTTAGCTTGATCTGTGGCGGAGGATGCGGTGCTGTGGCCAAAGATAGGCATGGAAAAGTGCTGGCTCCGGATTGTCATCCAATTAAAGAGTTGTTAACGATTGGGTTAAACTACTATGGGGATGATATACTGAAGATGGGTTATTAGGGGGGAGTTCAATGCCAAGTTATGACTTAGTTTGTCAGACATGTACCCACAAGTTTTCAATCTTTTGTACTATGAGCCAAAAAGACCATCAAGTTTGTCCAGAATGTGGGAGTACCCAAATTAAGCAGCGGTTTACGACGGTTAATGTACTGGGAAAAAGCTCTGGCGGAGGATCTGCCGCGGGTTCAAATCCAGTTCCTCAGCGCTTTGGCTGAGCGGGTTGCTAAGCGAGAAACCGGGTGTTTCTTTTAATGAGGGGGAGTAGAAATGTCAGCGTTCATCTTGGAAAAGCTGTGTCGGGGGTGCAAACGCTGTGTCAATACCTGTCCCGTACAAGCGATCACGATGTTTTCCCATCTAGCAATTGTAGATTCAGCGATCTGTATTGAATGCGAAGCCTGCATGGAAGCTTGTATGCATGGTGCAATTACCTTTGCAGCGCTAGAGGAGAAGAAAACGAATGGTTGATATAAATCAGGCCCAAGAAAAACGTCTTGATCAACAGGAATTACTGCTCCAGCTTGACGCTGTAGAAAAAAAGTTAGCAGATTTAGAAGCACGCTGGCCTTTTCATTCTGTGCAACCTAAGATGGTGGCGGAACGAGAGGACTTGGAAGAGGAACGAGACCGCTTATTAGGCATAATCAATCCAGCGTGATAGTTGAATACTCTGATACCACGTCAAATTTTTCTTTTAAATGTAAGAGTTTCCGTAAAGACGGATCAGGAATATGAAGAAGACGAATAAGGAGGGTAATTACATGGATATAAAATATGAAGTAAAGACCAGTAAAACCTTTTCAACTGCCGTTGAAGATTTGAAAAAAAGCTTAACTGAAAATAAATTTGGTGTATTATGGGAGCTCAATTTTAAAGAAAAGTTGGAGGAAAAGGGATTAGATTTTCATCAGAATTTTAAGGTGTTGGAGGTATGTAATCCAAAACAAGCTAAAGAGGTATTAGATCGTCATATTGAAGTTGGCTACTTTTTACCGTGTAAAATGGTTGTGTATGAAAAAGAAAACAGTGTTTTTATGGGGATGATGCGTCCTACTTCTATGATTGGCATGTTGGAGCAAGAAGAACTACTAAGCATTGCACAACAGGTAGAAACAGTGTTGAAGAAAGCTTTAGATGAGGCGATTTAGCAAGATAGTTGTTGGATGAAATCAATGAAAAGGCAAAGGCACTCTGTCCGTATAGATAGGATGCCTTTATGCTATTATTTGTTTTGTGAAAATAATTATTTGAAGAGTTCTTAACGGCGAAATATTGGGTTGGTGTGAGCACAGCTTTTTAGTATAAGATAAGATGCATTTTTTGCAGTCTTATAAATGTCCTTTTTTTCACAAACATTATTAATTTCAACTGCAAACGAACTTTCCCGAGATGGCTTGGACCAAATATTACGGTTCAAATACGAAACTAGAGGAGGACAAGTTGTGAGTAAGAAGGTTTTAGTTGTAGGCGGTGTGGCTGGCGGTGCATCTGCAGCTGCAAGATTGAGAAGACTCGATGAAAGTGCTGAGATTATTATGTTTGAAAGGGACGAGTACATTTCCTTTGCCAATTGTGGGTTACCCTATTACATCGGGGAAACCATTAAGGAAAGGGAAAAGCTTTTAGTCCAAACCCCTGAAAGTATGAAGAATAGATTTAATATCGACGTCAGAGTGAACAGCGAAGTAATCAGTCTGGATACTCGTAAAAAGTTAGTGACGGTAAGAAGTAAAGACAGAGGCATGTATTTAGAAACGTATGACTACGTCGTTTTATCTCCAGGCGCAAGAGCGATCAAACCCTATATCGAAGGGATCAATAGTAAGAGAATATTGACCTTACGAAACATACCCGATACGGATAGTATTAAAGACTATGTCGATAACCAAGGGGTTAATAGTGCAGTCGTCATCGGGGGTGGCTTTGTCGGCGTAGAGATGGCTGAGAATTTAAAGCATCGAGGGGTAGACGTTACCTTAGTCGAAGCCGCACCCCATGTCCTGGCTCCCTTCGACACGGATATTGTGGCAGCCGTGGAAAAGGAGATTAGCGATAATGAGGTCCAGCTCATCTTAAATGATGGGGTTAAGTCCTTTAAGGATCTGGAAAACGGAGTTGAAATCACCCTCAATAGCGAGAAAAAATTGAAGGCTGATCTCGTGATCTTAGCAATTGGAGTGATTCCGGATACTGGGTTCCTTAAAGAGAGTGGAATTAAGTTGGGAGCGAAAGGGCATATTTTAGTCAACGAAAATATGGCCACTAATGCAGAAAATGTATATGCAGTCGGAGACGCGATTGAAGTCGTGGATTTTGTTAACAAACAAAATACAGCAGTTCCCCTAGCTGGTCCTGCCAATAAGCAAGGTCGAATTGCAGCGGACAATATTGCAGGTTTAAACACAACGTATAAAGGGACCCAGGGAACTTCAATTATCAAGGTGTTTGGCTTGACGGCGGCCAGTACAGGTAATAATGAGCGGACTTTGAAACGTCTAAACATCCCTTATAAAACGATCACTGTTCATCCGGCTGCCCATGCCTCCTACTATCCTGGAGCCTTGATGATGACCTTGAAGCTGATTTTCAGTGAAGAGGGCAAAATATTAGGAGCACAGGGGGTAGGCAGCGATGGGGTGGATAAGAGAATCGATGTTATCGCGACGGTTCTTCGCCTGGGTGGAACGGTCACGGATTTAACCGAGTTAGAGCTTTGCTATGCGCCGCCGTATTCTTCCGCTAAGGATCCAGTGAATATGGCAGGGTATGTCGCGGAAAATCTCTTAGCAGGCCGAGTGGATGTCATATCGACCGAGCAGCTCGTGTCTTATGATCGAGAAAACACGATCTTATTGGATGTGCGTACAGACATCGAATTCAATGCGGGTCACATCGAGGGGGCTCTCCATATTCCAGTGGACGGTCTCAGAGGACGACTTGGAGAACTTGATAAGGATAAAGAGATCTTGGAATATTGTCAGATTGGACTGAGAGGGTATGTCGCGTCTAGGATCTTAACCCAAAATGGATTCAGAGTAAAAAATCTTGACGGAGGTTTCAAATCCTGTCTCCTTTCGCCCGTCAAACCAGGGATAGCAAATCCTGTGGAGACATCAGGAGAGCAGCAGCTGATTGATCCGGAGACCCAAGTTATTAAAGGTTCAGAGAAAAAAGAGGTTAGTGATTATAAGAAAAGCCATCGTGATTGCGGGATGTGCTAAATATTAAAAGAGGATTATTCACCCCATTATAGGTGAATAATCCTCTTTTATATTTCAAAATATCTTGGATAACCAGGTTGGGAACAATCTCAAAGGAGTAAGCAATCTCGGCCCGCTCACCCTTTTTGTGAGCAAAATATTATAATTTGCGACCATTTCTCGATAATAATTGCCCTGCATTTATTTCTTTTAACGTTCCATCATCTAAGGCTACTTTGCCATTAACAATCGTATACTTAACCCCTCTTGCCATTGTTAATGGGTTTTTATAATCGATTTCCTCGTCGGAGGGGTAATAATAATTATCCATATCGATGATTGTTATATCGGCTGCTTTTCTTTTGGCGAGCATACCTCTATCACTCAATCGGAACTGCTGGGCGGGTAGGGAAGTTATCCTTCTAATAATTTCTTCTAATCTCATACCTTTTTGCCTGCATAAGTCGGAGAATATTGGAAATGCGCCTTTTCTAAATAATTCATACCAGGCAGAAGGGTCGTCTATTTCCCCAAATACCCTATCTGAACCAACCATGACTAGGGGATTCTTGACTATATTATCCTCATAAGGGGCTCCTGGAAAATCTCGTCTGATGAGTCCACCCTGACAGAAGGCCAGGTTAGGACTGTCATTTTCCAATAGATTGAGGATTAGTTCATCGACATCTATCCTTCGCTCGTAAGCAATTTCTTTTAAGGTCCGATTTTCCATGTGAGGATCATCCGTATTGATAACCAAAAGTTGGTCTTTGAATCGAATCTTTTTTAATAGTTTTCGTCTTCCCTCAGGAGTCTTGATGCTCTCTTGTGATACTATAAACTGAAATAATCTGTCCTTTCTCCTGTAGTGCCCGCTGCTTTTGGGGATAGTATCGACTGCAATTTCCACTCCCCTTTCCCGAGCAGCGAGTATTTCATCAAATGCTTCAGGACAATTCGGCGTCAGATGGGACACCTGTACTCTTATGCCTGCCGCTTCACCGATTCTTATGGCTTCCTTAACAGCTTCCAAGATTCCAATATAGTTTCTGATATGGGATGCATATATTCCATCATATTTTTGTGCTACCTTAGATAGTGTAATGATTTCATCGGTATCGGCATATTTGCTTGGACCATAGGTCAAGCCGGTTGATATCCCTAAGGCCCCATGTTCCATGCCCTCTTTAATTAGATAGCCTATTTTTTTTTCTTCTTCAACGGTTGGTTTTCTATTTTTCGTGTCTCCCATGACACTCCATCTTAAAGTGCCATGCCCTAAGAGAAATCCCATATTTAAGTTGGTACCTTTGTTTTTGATAACGTCGATATAGCCTGAGAAAGATGACCAGGCAGGCACGACTCGTTTATTTCGTTCTTTTGTCTCAACGGAAATAAGCCCTTTTTTAGCCATATATTCATAGATGTTATCTGAAGAATAGGGCGTTATGGAATGTCCACAGTTCCCATTAACCGTTGTGGTAACCCCTTGTCGCAGAAATTCCTCAAACTTACCACTCGTTAAAACTGTAAGTTCTTCATGTACATGGGGGTCAATAAAGCCTGGACATACCGTTAATCCGAAGGCATCAATAACTCTCTCCGCTTCGCATTCGATTTTGGTAGCTATTGCAATAATCTTCCCTTCGCTTACAGCCAGATCGCCATAGAAACCCGGGTTTCCAGTGCCATCGATGATGAAACCATTTTTTATTAAAAGATCACAATTCATGAATTTCTCCACCTTGTAAAGATCTCCTTACTACATTAACACATTCTTGATTAACTCAGGAATGTCCTTCTCGCAGCGATGAAAGCGTATGAAAAAAATATTTTAAGGTTGCCTCTGACATGTTAAGTCTTGACTAAGACTCAAAGAAAGATTAAAATAAATAAATTGGCTTCTACCATTAATAATTAAAATACAATTTATTACATATTTGTATCTTGCATAGGGCTATTGAGAAAGGCAAACTCGGTGAAAGCCGGGGACGCAAAGCTACGGGTCTTCCACTTAGGGTGATGATAGCCGAGCTACCAATTAAGGACTCTGTCGCCATGTCATTTACGTGGCGATTTTGTTTTTAGTTTTAATTATATTGACTTTAAATCTATAGTATTTTGAAAAGGAGATGGAATATGACTAAAATAAAATATCGAATTATTCTTTTGTTATTGACTACGGCTTTCATTATGGGTTCAATTCTTGGTGGGTATAATATTTATAATGTAATCGTGACCGAACAAACTAACATAACTCAATATCGTAATACTTTATACGAACAATTTGATCGGACAATTAAATTAGAGGTACAAACCGCTTATAGTTTAGTTCAAGATACTTATAATAGGCAGCAAAAAGGAGAATTATCTCCAGAAGAAGCAAAAATTAAAGCTGCTGATTTAGTTAGAAATTTACGGTATGATACGGATAATTACTTCTGGATAGATACGACCGCTGGAATAAATGTTGTTCTTTTAGGGAGAGAGGCTTCTGAAGGTAAGTCGCGCTATGACAGCAAGGACAGTAAAGGTAAACTTTTTATTCAGGAAATGATTACTAAGGGAACTCAAGCAGGTGGTGGGTATACAGACTATTCATTTGCTAAGCCGAATCAAACCGAAGCGTTACCCAAAAGAGGTTATACAGTGTTGTTTCAACCTTATAATTGGGTGATCGGGACAGGAAATTGGGTTGATGATATAGATAAACTTGTTTTAGCGAAACAACTGGATTATCAACAAAAGACTCGGAGAAGTGTAATCTATACTATCCTATCCATCCTAGTAGCTTTTGGAGTTTCTCTTGTGTTGGGCATTATTTTGAGCAATAAAATATCAAAACAGATTGTAGCTGTGGCAGAAAATGCAGAAGAAATAGCTAAGGGTAATCTGAAAATCAGAGAATTCGAGAATAATTCAAAAGATGAAATAGGTCAACTTGATAGAGCTTTCAAAACTATGACGGATAACCTAATACACCTTATTCAACAAGTGTCATTATCCTCGACGCAAGTTGCGGCATCATCTCAACAATTGAGCTCTGGAGCAGAACAATCCGCTCAAGCTTCTCAACAGGTAGCCATGGCTATAATGGAAGTCGCAGTAGGTGCAGAAAAACAACTTAATGCAGTGAATGAAACGTCTGCGATTGTGCAGCAAATGTCAGCGGGGATCCAACATATGTTGGAAAACGCCAAAGTAGCAGTCCAATCCTCTGAAAATACGGCTTCTTCAGCAGCTGAGGGAAGTCAGATGATCAATAAAACCATTCAGCAAATGATTAATATTGAAAAAACAGTGACGGGATCGGCAGAAGTGGTTTTGAATTTGGGGGAGCGTTCTAAAGAAATTGGACAGATCGTAGATACCATATCGGGTATTGCTGCACAAACAAATCTTCTCGCTTTAAATGCTGCGATTGAGGCTGCGCGAGCAGGTGAACAAGGAAGAGGATTCGCTGTTGTAGCGGATGAGGTCCGTAAATTAGCAGAACAATCACAGGAAGCTTCACAACAAATTGCTTTATTGATTAGTGAAATTCAACAAGACACACATAAGGCAGTATTATCAATGAATGAGGGAACGCATCAAGTTAAACTGGGGACAGAGGTCGCTGAGATTGCTGGCCAGGCATTTGATGAAATTGCATCATTAGTTAATCACGTTTCGTCTCAGGTTGGGGAAATCTCTGATGAGATTGAACAAATGGCGCTGGGTAGCGAAAGAATAGTTTCTTCAGTGACTGATATCTTTGAGACTAGTCGAGATATTACAGGACAGACACAAACTGTATCTGCTGCAACGGAGGAACAATCAGCATCTGTTGAAGAAATCGCGTCTTCAAGTCAGGTTTTAGCAAAAATGGCCGATGAATTGCAAGACTCCTTAAAGAAATTTACTATATAAGTGTTTGTTACTAAAAAGCACCCTAAAAACGACTCTGTTAGATTGTCGACAGGAGAACGGAAATTGCTTCTTAATGCAATTTCCGTTCTCATTTCTGCAACTGAGATACTTAAGAATACTGGATGCAACTTACGGACTGAATCTAGAAAATAACCAACGAGATCAACGCTCCACCGATTATGATCCAGAGCGTATCGATCTTGGTAAAACGCTGTACCCCAAATGCTGCTATAGCCATTCCATAGGTCGGCAAATCGACTAACGAGCTACCCGTCAATTTAATAACAACTGCCCAGAGTGTCCCGATGAATGCGGCTACAACTCCAGTGATAACCATTTTGAATTTATCTACTTTGCGTGCACGATTGTAGAGGTCTGAGATAATATTCACAAAGGCAAAGGCCGGTAAATACATATTGGCCATAGCCAGTGCTGCTCCAAATAGGCCTGCTACTTTATAGCCTATAAAGGCAGAGATAACAGTGACTGGACCGGGGGTTAGTAAGCTCAAGGCTAGGGCTACCCCAAATTCCTTATCTGTAACAAAGTGATATTGATTAACCATGGTATCTTGGATAAATGGCAGCATTGCGTAGCCACTCCCGAAGGTTAGCCCGCCGATGCCGAATAATGTGGTTCCCAGTTGACGATAGGTTGGATTGCTAGAATTGATCACAAAATTGAGGATCAGGAGGACTGCCAGCATCATTAACATAGCCACGTACTTTTTCTTGCTGAACTCAAACTTAATGGCAGAAACTGCCCTGGGGGAGGACTTTTTGGCGAGCCAAAACTTTTTATCCATTATGGCTTTCCATCCAGTAACTTTATAAGTTAGGAAGGTTGAGACGAGGCTTACTACTCCCGCGACTAAAAGAAGAGACATAATATTGACCTTCATAAAATACACCATCACAAATCCGACAACAGCCAGGATTGTCAGCTGAGGGGAGTTTACTCCTTTTTTCCAGAGATCAAGGATGGTGTTTAAGACCAGGCCTACGACTAAAGCGCCTACTCCTTTAAACAACGAGGATACTAAAGGTACGTCGTTATAGTTTAGATAGAGGTGGGCGAGAACGACCATTAATAGAAAACAGGGAATCACAAAAAAGATACTAGCCACTAAGGCACCCGGAAATCCTCTCAGGAAATATCCAATGTAAGTGTTTAGGTTGACGGTAGGTGCACCGGGTAAGAGTTGTGAAAGAGCTAAGCCGTTCAAATATTCCTCATCGGTCAGCCAGTTTTTCTTATCCACTAAGGCCTTTTTTGCTTCCCCAAGCGCTGCTAAACTATAAGATACAAACCCGATGTGCAAAAACGTTTTAGCAATTTCCAAGAGACTCACCAACCTGGGTTGTTCCAACGACTGGTTAAGCTTACGTTCCGTCTTGTTTTCCATGATTTAGCCCCCTAACTCACTTCTTAGTCTAGGGTTTTTCCTGGCTCAACGGTTGTCGGTCAAACTTGGAGATTTCATAGGGATTTTTTCGAGTTGATTAGCAGGGAATTAGACCACATTCTTCTAGAATCAAAGAGCCTTCTGAACCAGTCAAAAGATCGACGAACGATTGAGCTAGTTCGGGATAGGGGCAATTCTTGGATAAACCAATCGCAAATTCTATAGGTTTACCATGAATGATGACGGTATTTCCGGGGAGTTTGCTTTCTAAGGAGACCGCAGCCTGGTCATAAAAATCGGCGAAAGCAGGGTTAGAGAGGTTAATTTTGGAAGGTAGGATGATATGGGGAAGCCCTAATTGTGTAGCCTCAGAGGAATAGAGAAAAGCATAATCAACCTTACCTTGAAATAAAGCATTGGCAAGATCTAATGATTTAGGGTAAGTAGAGTAAGGAATACAGGCGGTTTCCATCTTAGAGTAGAGACCCGGTATGTTATAGAGCTTTTCAGCCAATTGCCAAACCATAAGGGCTCGATAGCCGCAGGGATCAAGATGATGGTCGGATCGGGCAAAGCGAACTTGGGGCTTAAGTAACAGCTCGATCCAATTGTCGGGATTAATCTCCTGACTTCCACTTGAAAAGCGATCATAGCCAATGACCATTTGATCAGCAGCAAAGGCAAAGTAGTTTTCTACTAGATCGGGCACTAAGAACTCCGCAAAGAGGGCTTGGTCAGCTAGAGCAATGATGTCATAGTGGTCCCCCGATAATAAGCGTTTGGCACCCTCCCGTGAACCAACCCCTTTTATCTCTAATTTTAGACCTGAGTTTTGCTTTAAAAAGTGTTCAAGGCAAGTTTCAACGACACGCTGTAAGGCGCCAGCATGGATAATTTTGAGAGTCTTGTTTGAGCCGTTCATGGTTTGTTCACCCCATCTTTCCTCTTGGACGAAGATTCTTCGTATTCACAATAGGCTTGCAAAAAGTTCTCTAACTTTGTCTTTTGTTGAACAATGTATTGAAACCATAATTTTAGAGACTCGTCTCCTTGAGGGGTTAATTTGTATTGTCTCCTTCCTGGGCCAGATTCACCGACTTCCCAATGAGATCTGATTAAACCATCCTTATCCATGCGCCTTAGATTTCTATAAACGGTTGCAGCATCTGCTTCAGCGCTCTTAAAATCGGCCTCATTAAGGCGTTGAATCAGTTCATATCCATGAGAAGGTCTTTGTCCTAAGAGGAGAAGTAATTCCGCTTGGATAGAACGCTCAACGGGAATGGTGAGTTCGAATTTACGGATCATATCTTCGTTCATAGTTTACACCTCAACTACTATCATTGTGCATATAGGATCTTGTTGTATATATTCTACAGCTAGCAATAATATCCGTCAACTTGTGAATAGGAAATATTGCCAACTTTCGTGCTTTTAAATTTAGTGTTAATACTAACAGTAATATAACCATGAAAGGCAGACACTGCTCTGTTTATTGATTAGTATTTTGGCGTTAATTAGGGGAACACTTATTAAGGAAATGGAATTTATACTTGAGGAGGGTTACCAATAATGTCAGAGGATTTTCAGACTCTAAAGAATCATTATGAACTTGCGATTGTTGGATGTGGACCGGCAGGAATGGCCGCGGCACTTAACGCAAAAATTCGGAAACGCGATTTCATCTTAATGGGTACAGAATTTTGTAGTCCCAAGCTCTCTAAGGCTCCACAAATTGACAATTGGCTTGGATTCCCGGAAATTGGTGGGGAAGAATTGCGTCAACGGTTCTTAGAGCATTTAAAGAAAAGTGAGATACACATCGTATCTTTCAGAGTAAACAACATTTACCCTGGGCCGCCCTTTACACTCGTGGGCAAGGATCAATCCTTAGAAGCGGATGCAATTATTATTGCCACCGGCGTATCGGTCAATAAATTATTTCCAGGGGAGACCAAATTACTAGGTAAGGGAGTAGGGTATTGTGCCACATGTGACGGACCCTTATATAAAAATAAAAACGTGGCGATCGTTTCTTATAATCAGGAAGGTGAAGATGAAGCCAATTTTATGGCGGATATCTGTGCCAAAGTTTATTACATTCCCTATTACAGCGATGTATTGCGACTTGACCCACGAATTGAAGTTAAGAAGAGCAAGGTTATTGGAATTGTAGGAACCCAAAACGTAGAACAACTTGACCTTGGGGGGGAACAATTGCGGGTCAATGGAGTATTTATCATTAGAGAAACTCTACCAGCTGAGCAGCTCGTTTCCGGCTTGGAAATGGATGACGGAGCAATCAAGGTTAATCATAAACTGGAGACAAGTCTGTCCGGTTTATTTGCAGCTGGAGATTGTACAGGGCAACCCTATCAATTAATTAAAGCTGCAGGAGAAGGTGGAACTGCTGCTCTGCAGGCTGTGAAATACTTAGATAACTTAAAATCACCGAATTCTAAAGTGCCCATTCTCTGAAGATGGTTATTATGTGGTTTTTACAACAAATTCTTATATGCTTTAGAAGCAATACCCCTAGTTACAAAGGTATCAAGAGGTATTGCTTTTCTTTATATAGTAATTTTTGAGTAGAAAATATAAGTTTATGAGTACCCCTTTACTTGCAAAATTGGTATTATAGTAGCAAGCATGAAAGAGAATTCTAGAGGCGTAGTAAAAGAACGCACAATTCCCATGATGATGCGCAAATTGATCGTAGGGTAAGATCTACATAATACTGTATAGACAGACGTGAAGATGAAAGGTATAAAGCAAGCACCTAGACATATCTTTTAGAAATGGCATTTCGAACGAGTTTCAATTCATTTCGTTAGAGATCTAAGAGTCAAGCATAGACCTTGTTTTCAACAGTTGGGGGACGGAGGAAAAAAATGAAAGAGAATTCATTAAGATCAGTATTAATCGTCGTCATGATTACCTCATTTATAACACCGTTTACAGGCAATGCCATTAATATTGCTATTCCAGCGATAGCAGGTGAATTTCATAGTACGCCAGTGATGCTAAACATGGTTGTAGCCAGTTACATTATCGCTTCAGCGGCCTTTTTACTCCCGTTCGGTCGACTGGGAGATATTGTAGGAAGAAGAAAAGTTTTTGTCATCGGCATGGTCCTATTTACCATAACATCGTTCCTTTGTGCGATAGCCTTTTCTCTGCAATCGTTGATTCTCTTTAGGGTTTTGCAGGGCGTGGCTAGTTCGATGATCTTCGGTACGTCAATGGCCATCTTAATTTCATTTGTTCCTCCCCACGAGAGGGGTAAGGCCATTGGTTTGACGGTTTCCACGACGTATCTTGGCCTTTCTCTAGGGCCTGTACTGGGCGGGTTCATGACAGCATATTTAAGCTGGAGGGTCATTTTCTACTTTAATAGTCTTATCGGCTTATTTGTAGCGGTTTTCACGTTGCTAAAGGTCCCGAGAGACTCGAGTGCAGCACAAGAAGAGACGTTTGATTTAATAGGCAGTGTGCTTTGCGTAACAGGAATTGTTTCAATTCTATATGGAGTATCCTCTATTTCTTCCGTTTTCTTGGCAAGATATATATTGCTTGCAGGCCTTGTGTTATTTATAGTGTTTATACGTTATGAAATGAGCCTTAAATTCCCGTTAATTAAAATCGAGATGTTTACTCGCAACATACCCTTTGCCTTTTCCAATTTAGCGGCTCTCATCAATTATGCTGCCACGTTTGCGTCAACGTTCATGATGTCGCTCTATTTACAGACCGTCATGGGGTTTAGCCCTGAAAAAGCAGGTATCATTCTATTGGCTCAACCTATAGTGATGGCGATCTTATCCCCTTATGCCGGGAGACTTTCGGATCGGAAGCAACCACGCATGGTTGCATCATGGGGCATGGGCATTACGACTATTGGATTATTCTTCTTTATCTTTTTAAGTGAACGCACTTCAGTTGGGCTGGTTGTCGCTAATTTAATGTTGATAGGCCTTGGGTTTGCTTTGTTTTCATCCCCGAATACCAAAGCCGTGATGAGTTCAGTCAGTAAGAGCTTTTACGGGGTCGCTTCATCAACGCTGGGTACGATGAGGCTTGTTGGGCAGGCGATAAGTATGACCATAGTCACTTTAATCACCTCACTTTTTATGAGAGCTTCAACTATCGGATCCGTCGATTATGTTACACAGTACCTCAAAAGTTCAAAGGCTGCTTTTGTGGTGTTCACCCTTATTTGTTGTGCTGGGATCTTAGCTTCACTGGCACGAGGAAGTATTGAATCTCCGGAGGACGATTCGGAAAAGTCTAAGTCTACAACGATGTCCTCATAAGAATCATCGCGCTCATTGATATAATGAGAAAGGCCTAGGTATATACACCTAGGCCAAATTAATTACCATACGTTATTAACGTTATAACTCGTTTTAGCTCTATAAACAGAGATACCCCAATATCGGAACTTTTTTAAGTGTCCGATATTGGGGGTATAGTTCAGTTAATCGCTGGCTTTTTCATGCACAAAAATTGGGAAAATCCTTAATACGCACCAGTACCCGTACATTTACCGCCTTTTACCTGTGCCTTTTACCCGTGCCTTTACCTGTGCCTTTACCTGTGCCTTTACCCGTGCCTTTACCTGTGCCTTTACCCGTGCCTTTACCTGTGCCTTTACCCGTGCCTTTACCTGTGCCTTTACCCGTGCCTTTACCTGTGCCTTTACCCGTGCCTTTACCTGTACCTTTACCAGTGCCAGTACCAGTACCAGTGCCAGTGCCAGTGCCAGTACCAGTGCCAGTGCCTGTACCCGTACCCGTACCTTTACCTGTGCCAGTACCTGTACCGGTACCACCAGTACCTTTCCTTTTTCTTTTGCCTTGTGCTACTGGGTTTCGAAATAAGAACTTATCAAGTCCCGATTTCTTTAGTTGTTCTACTAACTCGCATATTTGAGCTTGTTGCATCATTAGAACCACCTTTCAACATAGATTCCATTTAGGTATTGTATTTTATGAAAATATATTTGAGCTTGTTCCAAGTTTCTATTGATTTTTTTTATCAAGTGCATCTTCTTTCTCATATGATAATATGGAAAGAACAGGTGAGGGGATAATGTTATGCACCATGATGCTCTTCCTACATTCATTATTATTATTGAGCCTACCCACCTTAAAGAATTACAAAGTAACGTATGGAACGAGGAACCTTTTCCTTCCAAACTGGTAGTAGACAACATTCCTTACGAAGTAGGTATCACTTATCGTGGAGATCACATACGCAAATTCCGCAAAAAATCGTACAGAATCGATTTTGGCGCATACAATAGGGACTTTGAAGGGCGCGAAATTCACCTTAATGCTGAATTTCGCGATCCCTCATTAATTCGAAACAAGCTATCTTTTGATTTTTTTCAAACCATTGGGAGTATTTCACCTGATTGCAAGCATGTTTTCATAGAGCTTAATGGAAAGCCTATGGGTGTTTATTTACAGCTTGAATCAGTCGACGATTTGTTTTTACAGAAAAGACAGCTGCCGTATGGTCCTATCTTTTATGCAACGAACTACCATGCTAATTTTTCATTATTAACCCCAAGGTATAATCCGAAACCTTCCTTTCTATCCGGATATGTGCAAAAAATCGGGAATGATGACGATAACCGTGATTTAGAAATGCTCATATATAAAGTGAATACGATTCCACGTAGCGATTTTGGTGAAGAAATTGCAAGGTGCGTGGATATCGAAAAATATTTATTGTGGCTATGTGGTGTAGTTTGTACGCAGAACTATGATGGTTTCATTCACAATTATGCCATGTATCAAAATGGGGAAACGAAATTGTACCAGATGATTCCCTGGGATTACGATGCAACATGGGGCAGGGATTGGAATGGACAAATTATGGAATACAATTATGTTCCCATTGAAGGCTATAATACACTCACTGCTCGTCTTCTTGATGTAAAGGATATCCGCAATCAATACCGTCTTCTCTTAGAAGAAATTTTGGAAACCTCGTTCACAGTTGCGGCTTTAGAACCAAGAATTACAAATCTCTACAAGCAATTGCGTCCCTATTTATCGTTAGATCCTTATAAAAAGAAGTCCATCAATATGTTTGATAGCGAACCGGATTTTATCCTTCGTTTCATTTCGGATCGAAATATCTATCTGCGGAGGCATCTTAAGGATTTAATATGAAGGGGGTAGTACGTTGCGACCGATTATTATGAAAAATACGGAGAAATATGGTCGAGGAATATTTGCGAACCGTAATATTAAGAAGGGCGAATTTATTGAGGAAGCACCTGTAATAGTTATATCTAAAACAGAATGGAAGCTGATGAAGAAGAGCGTTCTTTCAAACTACGTCTTCCGTTGGGGAGAGGATAAAGCTCTCGCTTTGGGATATGGCTCATTATACAATCACTCCTACACTCCTAATGCGAGGTATCTTACGAATATTGAAAAGCAATCGATTGACTTCTATGCAAGGGAAGATATTCAGGAGAAAGAAGAAATTACCGTTAATTATAATGGCGACCCTAAGGATCAATCTCCAGTATGGTTTGAAGTCATCGAGTGAAATGCTTATATCTTGCTCTGGGATAAATTCTCAGGGCATTTGTATTCATTCGGTTCAGCACTTTAGCCTCTACTACGGTCAAACCATTGATTTTACTTTTTACAACAGTTACTTTCTGGGCAAATCATCTCACAGAGTGCCTTTTCTGCTGTTGCAACCAGCTGATCCAAGTCTATTTTGACACGGCAACCGAACGTTTTCATGTCCATTGGATGTTCATGCATGTTATTGTAAGTCTGGCAACATTCGTCAAGCATGAGTTCTATTTAGGCTTATCCTCACAGCATCTTGTCAATGCGGCAAATGCTGAAGGAAATGAGAATGGCTGCCGAGATAGAGCATATAGGAAAATTAACGTTATTTTCAATAACGCCCTTTCGGGCGTTTTTATTATGTTTAAGGTCTCTAATGTAATTTTGTAATAAGTTTGGATATCCCCCACATAACAAAGCTTCAAAAATTTCATACCATCTTCTGGCCTAAGTTCTTAGGACTCAATACCAAATAGTTACATATTACCAGATTTATGCATACTGTGTATTATCTCTAGAGGAAATGCAAATGGCATTCGGTTGTGTAGAAGGAACTGCTTGCGGTTGTGAAACAGGAACCCGTTTGGGAGAAGAAATAGTGATTAATGCTGTAATTATTTGAATAACACATCGGGTTCATTAGGAATATGGGGGTGAAATTATGTTTATTTTAGTTATCATTGCGTTAGCCGGAATCTCATTGTATTTTCTTCTGAAGCCACCTACAGATTTTCAAAACGAACAGGCGTTAAGATACAAATCTATTTCTGAACCTGAATTAGCAGTAACGAAAAAACAGAGTATGCCAAGAGGATTCGGAAAGGTCTTTTGAGAGGAGACAAAAACATGCCAGGTTTAGCCATGGTTTCCATCACGATCATCGCCTTCATGCTTACAATAATTCTGATTCTCTGGCGCCCAAACGGGCTAAATGAAGCGATACCCGCTACCGCCGGGGCTATTTTGGTCGTTCTAAGCGGAAGTGTCTCCGTGGCAGATTTGGGAAAAATCGGCGCTACGATAAGCAGTGCCGCCATAACCATTATAGCAACGATCGTGATGGCTAATGTCTTGGGAAGCTTCGGGTTCTTTTATTGGGCTGCGGAAGGATTAGCTTCGAGGGCAAAGGGTTCAGGTATCCGTCTTTTTTGGTACGTGAATTTAATTTGCTTTCTGATGACCCTCTTCTTCAACAACGACGGGAGTATATTAATCACGACACCCATTCTGCTCATCTTACTAGATCAACTTAGGCTGAAAAATCACGATAAGATTCCCTATCTAATCTCAGGTGCATTAATCGCAACAGCCTCAAGCGCTCCTATCGGAGTCAGCAATATTGTCAACCTGATTGCTTTAAAAATTGTAGGAATGACTCTATATATGCATACTGCCATGATGTTCGTACCGGCCACACTCGGATTGTTATTTCTTTTATTCCTTTTGTTTTTATGTTTCTATCGACGCCTGCCTCGTAAACTACCATTAATGAAAATACGATTCGACGAGATTTATATGGATGATGGTCCTCCACCTGGTCATCGCCCCGGTCATCGTCCTGGTCGTCCACCTGGTCATCGCCCTGGTCATCCACCTGGTCGGCTCCCTGGTCATCCCCCGGGCCATCACTCAGACCATCACCCGGCAACTCAAGTTCCTCCCATTAAGAACCGAAACAAATTCATGCGGAATATTCTTCTCTTCGTTTTTTTCGTAAGAATGAGCCTTTTTGTCGCTTCTTATTTGGGCGTTCCCATTGAGTTGGTTGCAGTATTAGGTTCCTTACTGTTGCTCGGCTGGCGGTGGGTATTTTTTAATATATCTCCTTCAGATTTATTGAAGAAAACACCTTGGCACATCTTTGTATTTGCGTTCAGCATGTATGTCATCATTTATGGATTAAACAACATCGGTTTAACGAGTTGGCTGATACGTTTATTAAAACCTTTGGTTTTAGGCGATTTGCACAACGCCAGCTTAATGATGGGGGCGCTTATATCGCTTATGTCTATCTTCTTTAACAATCATCCGGCCTTATTGATAGGAACACTCACGTTATCGAATATGCAGTTGGACCCACTCACGCTGAAAATAGCTTATTTAGCTAGTGTGATCGGAAGTGACGTAGGTTCTTTGTTATTGCCGATCGGGACTCTGGCTTCTTTGATATGGATGCATATCCTAAAGGAGCACAATGTAAAGGTAAGCTGGAAAGATTATGTTAAAATTACGATCATTGCCATACCCCCGACTGTTTTATTTACCTTAATAATTTTGCCTTATTGGGTGGAATGGATTTATAAAATAGCATTTTAAGAAGGTGGTATTACAATCTTTTGTTTAACACAAAGCCTACAACTCACATAAGATAAAAAAATTTAGCTGATTGTAAGGCAATTAGACATGGGCAATCAGAACAACTTCATATTCGAAAGTTCGTACGGTAATCCAGGACGGTCGAATATTCTTAGAAAACTCGTCAGAAAAGTGGGATGTTATCATTATTGATATCCCTGAATCAACTGGTTCGTACCGGAGATTCTGTATTGCATCAACTAAGCCTATTAGCAAAAGCGATGTTCGAATTAAGGTTTCAACCCGTTATTTGAGCAAGGAGCGATTAAACGATATGTTGCACATTCCCTATTATCTATTAGGCGACTGGGATAGTAAAAATATACAAACTGATCACAATAACCTTCTAGTGGCTGTTGTGGAAGAAACCTGGGAAGGCTAGTCTTGACTTGAGAAGTCTGCTGCAAAGGACTATTAAAATGGCGTTTAACAATACGAAAAGGGAGTAGGTCCTATTGAACTACTCCCTTTTCATGCGTGCACCAAGCTGAACGTTAGCGGGTGGACGTACAAAATGCTCAGACCTAATGATCCGAGATGCACCGAGTTGTCCCTAAATACATATTATAATGTAGAAAAATCTAAGTTGAACGAAAGCAAAACAAAAAGAAATTACTTGAAATTCTTCGGAAAAGGAGGAAAAAATATGTTCATGGGTTCTTTAATGATCATTAGCGGTTGCTTCTTATATTGGCTGTTGAAACCTCCGGTTCCCCATAATTCCGTCTTGGAAGAGGAAATTGCAGTTCCAAGGGATCCTTCCCTAAACGTTGAGGGCGTGGCTGGATGTTTGATTTCACAACCCTATTCACGTTAACTATTTTTATCCTAATGGTTTTGTTTCTCCTTTGGAAGCCTCATGGCGTTAATGAATCCATCCCCCCTTCTATTTGTGCTATATTCATTTTCCTCGCCGGAATCGTTCCTTTGAGTGATATATTCAAAATACTAGGGATTGTAAGCGGGGCTTCAATTACTATACTGTCTACTTGCGTGATGTCCATTGTCCTTGACAGTATCGGTTTTTTTCGCTTGGCTGCCATTAACCTAGTGAACCGAGCCAACGGTTCAGGCGTTTTGCTCTACTGGTATATTAATCTGCTTTGTTTCCTCATGACCCTGTTTTTCAACAATGACGGAAGCATCCTCATCGCCACCCCAATTATCATTAATATCGTCACCATTTTAAAACTTAAAGAAAATCAACAATTCCCTTATCTTTTTTCCGGGGCAATGATATCTATCGCCTCTAGTGCGCCAATTGCTGTAAGTAATCTCGCCAACCTGATCGCCCTTAAAATTGTCGGGATGGATTTGAATGCGTATGTGGCTATGATGATTGTTCCCTCGATGGTGGGTATCACCACTATTTCATTGCTCCTGTTTTATTACTTTCGTCAGGATATTCCGAAAAGAATCATGGTTCTTCCGGCTTCCAATATTGACGAAAAATACTCCGACTCCCCCTCATCCATCCCTCGTCATTCATTAGAGGACAAAGCTCATCTTCGTCATCTTCACCTAATAGAGGACAAAGCTCACCCTCGTCATCTTCACCTAATTGCGGACAACGCTATTCATTCACCTGTTATCGACATGTCTATGTTCAAGGTTTGCATCGCTATTGTCGTTCTGATTAGAGGCGGTCTGTTTTTAGGCGCGAGCTTGGGTATCCCTATCGAATGGATCGGCGTCTTCGGTGCCCTATTGCTCATTGGGTATAGATGGTACCGGAAAGGAGTAGGACCGCACGATATTGTAAAAAAAACGCCTTGGCATTTCATTTTATTCGCCTTTAGTATCTATGTTGTCGTTTTCGTCCTTTACAATAGCGGTTTAACCGGAGTGCTTGTCAAACTTCTTCGAGGACCTATATCAGCTAACCATTTGAGCGCTTGTTTGATCAGTGGCGGTTTGCTTACGGTGATGTCTAATTTATTCAATAATATTCCATCGACCATGATTGGGGCCTTCACCCTTACAGGAATGGGGCTGGATATACAAACGTTGCATATCGCCTATTTGGCAAACATTCTAGGGGCGGATATCGGCTCATTGATTACCCCGATGGGAACCCTGGCATCACTCATTTGGATGTTCCAGCTAAAGAAAAACGGGATTAGGATCAGTTGGGCAGATAGTTTGAAAGTAACCATTATGGTAATTCCCATAGGGCTAATCATTAGTTTACTAAGCCTTTATTTTTGGGTAGAGTGGCTATTCTTCTAATGCGAATGTCTAATAGAGCTAATTCAAACATCTATTGGGTGTTCACGGAAGGAGAAGGGAATTAGGAAAATAACAAGGGTAGAAGAAATCCTACCCTTGTTATATCTATGTCCTCTTTTTCTGCCTTAATTAATATCGTTTTCACCGGGTTGATCTGAGAAAAAGGCCTAGGCATATATACACCTAGGCTAACACCACGTTGAATTGGTGGAAAAGCTCATTTGCTAGTCCGTCTAATTAATTATTCCATTCGATATAATTTTTATAGTTCTTATAACTATTATTATTATCACTACGCCCATTATTATCAATATTATCAGTATTATCGGTGTTATCAGTATTTCCATTGAGTTCGCATACGAAGAATAAGACTATAATTACCGCTAACTCTATTACGATTGCAATATTAAGGAAACGTTCGGGCATATTGTTTCACCTCCTTTTTAAAGATATTCGTAAGAGAGTGGAGGTTGTCTGATATATCTTATGCAACATGTCCATTGGGTGTTCATTGAAGGAGTAGAGAGTTTACAGCCCCTTTGCTCGAATATTATTGGGATACAAACGTAATCTGTTTGATTGGGATTCGGACGACGGGGCGGATTCCATCAATTGGTTTTCCAACATTGGCAAACAGTTGAGCGTTGATCAATAATGCAACTCCATCTTGTATTCCACCAAAGCTGCCAACCCAAAAACTTGAATCCGTACCTATTCCCAAACGTGTACCAATTGAATAAGAGCTTGATAAACCTACACGTGGGGGAGCAGGATTAGAAAGTGCTTTGAATGGTGATTCAACTGGTGATCTAAATGGTGACCCAAATGGTGATTCAACTGGTGATCTAAATGGTGACCCAAATGGTGACTCAAATGACATATGGTTGATCCCCTTTTTTTTATCTACCACAAGCGTGGCGATATAAGATAAGAAATTTGAGAGTACCGTTGGTAAGTATTTATTTATATAAGCTATGTACAAGTTTTCTAAAGTGTTACAAGGTTGGCCACCTTCCCCATGACTGTTCACTATAATATAAAAAAATCATTCATCGCATTCAGAGGTGGAAACAGTGAGAAAGGCCTAGGCATATGCACCTAGGCCGACTGATTACAATGCTTTGTTATCTTCTGTTATTTCTGTTCTCGTTTCTTTCGTTGTTCTCGTTTCTTTTGTTGTTCTCGTTTCTTTCGTTGTTCTCGTTTCTTTCGTTGTTCTCGTTTCTTTCGTTGTTCTCGTTTCTTTCGTTGTTCTCGTTTCTTTCGTTGTTTTCATTTCTTTCGTTGTTGAGGGACACAAACGTAATCTGTCCGATTGGGATTCGGACTAGTGGGCGGATTCCATCAATTGGTTTTCCCATGTTGGCAAACAGTTGAGCGTTGGTCAATATTGCAACACAATCTCTAATTCCACCAAAGTTGCCAACCCAAAAACTTGAATCTGTTCCTATTCCCAAGCGTGTACCAATGGGATGAGAGTTAAATAGACCTACTATTGGGTTAACAGAACTAAACGGAACTCCAAATGATGATTGAAATAGCATATGGTTGAGCTCCTTCTTTTTCATCTACCACAAACGTGGCGATATAAGATAAGAAATTTTGGAGTACCATTAATGATTATTTATATTATAGGATATGTCCAAGTTTTCTAAAGTGTTACAAGCTAACCAACCATGTTGTTTGGCGTTAAAAGGAAAAGCCATCTCATGCAAAATCAAAGCAGGAGATGGCTTCCTCATGGTTGTAGGGAGAGGAAAATTCAATGTATACCTATTTGGACAGGAGCATCCAAGATTATGATGATTAAATCACTTGTGCTCCTTTAGAATCTATGCATAATACATACGCTTGAGCGCGAACGTCGTGGTTTTTGAAAATATCGAGCATACTCTGAGCAACGTTCTGTTCTAATTCCGGTTTAGTAAGTGCCAAAAGCGTAGGGCCAGAACCACTAAGAGCAGCTCCATAAGCCCCAGCTTCAAGGGCCGCTTCTAAGGTTTCGAGCAGGCCGTGAATGAGCATGGCGCGTTGATTTTGGTGAAGTACGTCACGCATTCCTTCTTTTAAGAGGGAATATTCTTCTCGAATAAAGGCTTCAATAAGTAATCCAACATGGGAGATATTAAAAACGGCATCCTTGCGAGAAACGCTTGGGGGTAATATTCCCCGAGCTTTGGATGTGCTCAAGAGGGTGTTGGGAATCACAACAACCGCTTTAAGATTTGGCTCTTGGGACAGAACGCGGGGAAGCATGCCACCATTTGTAGGTATTGAGAGTGTAACCCCCCCATACAAAGCAGGAGTAACATTATCAGGATGGCCTTCCAGGGCATTCGCAACTTGGAGCAATTCGTACTTCGAATACGGTGAACCTGCTAAAGTATTAGCGGCCACCAGTCCCCCGACAATAGCAGCGGAACTGCTTCCTAAGCCCCGAGAAGGAGGTATATTGTTTTCAAGCGTTAAGGCGACGGAGGGAGTAGGGTAGTGGAGAAGTTCCCAAAAACGGCACATTGTTTGCCAGACAAGGTTGCTTTCATCGACCGGAATCCCGTCGTGATAAGACCCGGTTAGAGTTATCTGAAACGGTTGCTCGGGCTCAACCGTTATTGTATTGTGTAGTTGTAGCGCCATCCCCAAACAATCAAAACCAGGTCCTAGATTGGCCGATGTCGCTGGTATCTTAACCCGAATCATGGGTTTTCGCCCTGTCCGCTTTCAAAGCGAATCACATTTTGAATCGTAAGCACCTTGCTATACGCTTTGACAGAATCTAAGGCCTCTTGAAGTGACCCCTCACGACAGGGATGGGTCACAAGGACAATCTCAGCTTGATGGTGACCACGCGGTTTTTGGATGATGGAGGCAAAGCTAATATTGGCTTCGGCGAAAAGTAAGGCCAGAGTGGCAAGCACACGAGGCTCGTCTTTGACAAGTAAGCGAATATAGAAAGCGGTATGGAAATCTGAGGCTGCCTTAAGGGGAAGCTCAAGGTAACAGGTGCAATTACTAGGAGAGGTGGAGTTTGCCTGAATGTTGTTGACGATCCGCATGACATCAGAGACAATCGCACTTCCTGTGGGGAGAGAACCAGCTCCTCGACCATAATACATTGTTTCCCCAACGGCATCTCCAATGACAAAAATGGCGTTATAAACACCGTTTACAGAAGCGAGAGGGTGGGTTAAAGGTAAGATCGCGGGATGAACGCGAACTTCGATCCCTTCCTCTTGATGTTTAGCAATCGCTAATAATTTTATAGTACAGCCTAGCTCGGCAGCATAGGCTAGATCTTCACGTGTAATTCTAGAGATCCCTTCTACAAATACGTCATTTAGGGCTACGCGTGAATTAAAGGCAATGGAGGAAAGAATGGCAAGTTTACGTGCAGCATCCAAGCCGTCGACATCGGATGAAGGGTCGGCTTCGGCATACCCTAACTGTTGGGCTTCCGCCAGGACCTCAGCATAATCCCGTCCCTGGTCAGCCATAGCCGTCAAAATATAGTTGGTTGTTCCATTAATAATCCCGATTAAAGCGGTAATCCGATTAGCGACGAGGGACTCTTTCAGGGTTGCAATGATGGGAATTCCGCCTCCAACACTGGCTTCAAAGTGGAGTTCCTTGCCCGCTTTATCCGCGGCATCTAAAAGTTCATGACCGTGAAGAGCTAATAAATCTTTATTCGCGGTTACCACATGTTTACCATGTTGGAAGGCTTCTAAAATAAACGTGCGAGCGGGTTCGATTCCGCCCATGACTTCCACAATAATATCGATTTCCGGATCTTGAAGAATCTTCTCCGGTTGATCAGTGAGGATAAAGTCTCCGCTAACTTCGCGTTCTCGGTGCAGATCGCGGTCCAGAATTCCTTTGATGTTAATTTCGCAATGTGTACGAGTTTGTATAGCTTCGGCATTTTGCTGTAGTATCTTCACTACTCCGGTACCCACTGTACCTAAGCCTAATATTCCTATTTGAATTGGCAATGGAAGACAACTCCTCTCTTAACGTACAAATGTGTTTACATAGTGGACATTATACCTCGTTTTAGCTAGCTTTGACAAGAGAGTATTTGAGAAATTTCGTATATTGGTTGCAAATAGGGTTGACAGTGGGGAATGAATTCCTGTATCATATACACATCGTTAACATTTTTGAATGTAATAGAACACAAGCGGAAGTGTACCTAGGGTTCCGAGGGAAAGATCCCTGTCTGGTCCAAGCGGTACAGAATCCAAATCGGATTTACACCGTGGGTGGAAAAAACCCAAGCGGAAAGTTCCACGTTATTAGGGGACTAAGCTTAGGGTTTTTGTTTTATTCAGATTTTATCGAGAAAGGGGTAGATCAAATGGGGCTTAAAATTTACTGCAATGGTGTATTCGTTCCAGAGGAAGAGGCAAAAGTTTCGGTTTTCGACCATGGTTTTTTATACGGAGACGGAATATTCGAAGGGATTCGTGCGTATCATGGCCGAGTGTTTAAATTAGACGAACATTTGAAACGCCTCTATGAGTCAGCGAAGTCGATTAGATTAACAATTGGTATAACCAAAGATCAGATGCAGGAGATCATATTGGAGACGCTGCGCAGAAACGGTTTAAAGGATGCTTATATTCGCTTGGTGGTTTCCCGAGGTAAGGGGGACTTGGGGCTTGATCCCAACAAATGTCCACAGGCTGCAATATATTGTATTGCGGATCAAATAAAGCTCTTTGAACAAAGCACGTATGAACATGGATTGGCAGTCAAAACAGTGGCTATCCGGAGAAATAATCCAGATACCCTGAGCCCAAGGATTAAGTCGCTTAATTATCTGAATAATATCCTGGCGAAAATAGAGGCCAATCTGTCCGGTGCTATGGAAGGAGTTCTTCTTAATCAAGAGGGGTATGTGACTGAAGGTACGGGAGACAACATCTTTATTTATCGGAATGGAGTATTGATGACCCCGCCTCGCTCAGTTGGAATTCTTGAAGGGGTTACCCGAAATTCTACACTTGAAATCGCCAGTGAAATGGGAATTAAGGTTTCGGAAGAGTTATTTACACGGCACGACTTGTATACTGCTGATGAGTGTTTTCTCACAGGTACAGCTGCTGAATTAATTCCTGTAATCGATGTTGATGGACGGGAAATTGGGGATGGAGTTCCAGGACCAATATTTAAGCAACTACTCGCTGAATTTAGGGCACTTACCCTTATCAATGGCCCGAAAATTTACAGCGTCGAGAGTGCAACGGCCAGATGAGTTAGGAGGGGTGTGGGCATGAGTGGAGAAAAAATCGGAATGACGGGGGCAACCGTTTTATTAAAAGCCTTGGAACAGGAAGGCGTTGACGTCATCTTTGGATATCCGGGCGGGGTATTACTGGCCCTGTATGATGCCTTATTGGATAGCCCCATTCGACATGTATTGGGACGTCATGAACAAGGGGTGGTGCATGCTGCTGATGGCTATGCCCGAGTCAGTGGGAAGGTTGGAGTATGCTTAGCTACGTCCGGTCCGGGAGCCACGAATCTAGTTACGGGAATTGCCAATGCCTATTTAGACTCTATTCCCATGGTCGTTTTGACGGGGCAGGTATCCACATCTTTACTGGGAACAGATGCTTTTCAAGAAGCGGATATAACAGGAATTACCATGCCCATTACTAAGCACGCTTATTTGGTTAAGGATGCCAGAGAGATTCCGCGGATTGTCAAAGAAGCATTCTATCTTGCTCGTACTGGCCGACCAGGACCGGTGCTCGTCGATCTTCCAAAGGATATTTTAGCCGCAGAAGATGTTGCGGCCATTTCTTCAGATATGAAATTAAATGGATACCATGTGTTTGACCGAGTAGATGGTGAAAAAATTAATGAAATACTCAATGCACTTTCAGTATCACAAAAGCCCGTTATCTATGCCGGAGGAGGGGTTATCACAGCCGAAGCCGGGGAAGTCTTAAAGCAGTTATCTGAAAAAGCTGGTTTGCCGGTGGTCACGACTTTGATGGGGATAGGGTGTTTGCCCTCTGATCATCCCAATCTATTAGGTATGGTTGGAATGCACGGAACCGTGACTGCGAACTATGCCGTGGATGATTGTGATTTGCTAATTGCTGTGGGGGTACGGTTCGATGATCGTGTGACAAGTGGTTTAGGGCATACCTTCGCAACCAACGCAAAAATCATTCATATTGATATTGATCCTGCAGAGATTGGCAAGGTCGTGAAAACACATATCCCCATCGTCGGGGATGCTCGCTTAGTTCTGGAAGAGGCGTTAAACGGCTTAGTGGGTTGCAGCGTCCCCAAATTCACTGACTGGTGGGAGAGATTGAACGCTTGGAAGATCACTTATCCTTATAGGTTTGACAGAGACAGACTTACACCGCAAATGGTCATAGAAAGTGTTGGCGAACTTGCCGGTGAGGATACGATTGTCGTAACCGATGTAGGACAGCACCAAATGTGGGTAGCCCAGTTTTATCCAATTATGCACACCCGCAAACTAACAACGAGTGGCGGACTAGGAACGATGGGCTTTGGCCTTCCTGCAGCAGTTGGAGCGCAAATAGCTTGTCCGGACGATCTAGTGTTTTTGTTCACTGGTGATGGTTCCTTTCAAATGACGATTCAGGAGTTAGCCACCATAGCCCATAATAAGCTTCCAATTAAAATAGTACTTTTGAACAACGGAGTGCTGGGCATGGTACGCCAATGGCAAAAGATGTTTTGCGACGAACGGTACAGCAGTATACAACTCGATGATAACCCCAATTTTCTTAAACTAGCGGAAGCATATGGAATTCGAGGAATCCAAGTCGATTCTACTGAACAGGTTCACAGTGCTATTATGGAGGCAATCAAACATCCCGGGCCAGTGTTGTTAAATTTTGTAATCTCGCCACACGAAGATGTTTTGCCGATTATTCCACCAGGTAAAGCCATTACGGAAATGCTAGGGAGGTAGAAACATGTTGCATACACTTGCTGCCCTTGTGGAGAACCATCCTGGTGTTTTAGCCCGGGTGGCTGGACTATTTGCCCGTAGGGCGTATAATATTGATAGCCTCTCGGTTTGTCAGACGGAGAATCCTGAACTTTCAAGAATGACGATCGTCGTCAATGGGGATGATCAGATCATCGAGCAAGTGAGGAATCAACTTAATAAATTAGTGGCTGTTCATACTGTCATGGATTTGACCGAGGAAAGTATTGTTGATCGAGAACTGGCATTAGTTCGTGTTAAGGTCAGTGCGGAAACACGATCAGAGGTTCTTCAGATAGTCGATGTTTTCCGAGGGCGGGTCGTGGATATGGGAAGAAGCAATATTACGGTTGAAATAACAGGGGACAGCGAGAAACTTGATGCGTTTGTCAATTCAATTAGCCCCTATGGGTTAGTCGAATTGGTACGAACAGGTAAGATTGCCATTATGCGATCTGAAGCATGACAAACCAGAGCAATGGTATACTAAACTATCAACTTATCAAGAAAAGGCTAAAATTGAGAGGAAGTTATTGAAATGGCAAAAATGTATTATGAAGAAGATGCGAACCTAGAACTTTTAAAAGGTAAAGTAATTGCGGTTATGGGATATGGGAGCCAAGGGCATGCCCAGGCCCAAAACCTTAAAGATTCCGGACTCAAAGTTTTGATTGGACTTCGTCCCGGAAGTGCTCGCTGGGGGCGTGCAGAAGCTGCTGGCTTTGAAGTCATGACAGTGGAAGAGGCTGCGAAACGTGCCGATGTCATTCAAATCTTATTACCAGATGAGAGCCAAAGTAAAGTCTATCAAGCTGAAATTAAACAATATCTTACAGCAGGAAAAGCTCTCGTGTTTTCGCACGGGTTTAATATTCACTTTGGACAAATTGTTCCTCCAAGTGATGTCGACGTTTTCATGGTGGCACCTAAAAGTCCAGGTCACTTGGTTCGTCGGACCTACACAGAAGGCGCCGGGGTACCCTCATTAATCGCGGTGCATCAAGATGCTACTGGGAAAGCAAAAGAATTAGCACTTGCCTATGCCAAGGGAATTGGTTCAACTAAAGCTGGCGTTCTGGAAACAACCTTTGGCGAAGAAACGGAAACAGATTTGTTCGGGGAACAAGCGGTCCTATGTGGAGGGACTTCAGAACTCGTCAAAGCTGGATTTGATACCCTGGTAGAAGCAGGCTATCAGCCGGAAATCGCTTACTTTGAATGTTTACACGAACTTAAGCTGATCGTCGATTTGATGTATGAAGGCGGCTTAAGCTGGATGCGTTATTCAGTTTCGGATACTGCCCAATATGGGGATATGACCATCGGTAAACGAATCATCAACCAAGAAACCCGTAAAGAAATGAAAAAGGTTCTGGAAGAAATCCAAGACGGAAGATTTGCCAAAGCATGGTTACTTGAGAATCAAGCAAATCGCCCGGCCTTTAACGCTATGACCCGGAACGAAGAAAAACACCAGATTGAAAAAGTCGGGGAACAACTAAGAGGAATGATGAGTTGGCTTAAAAAACATGAATAAAGTGTGGGTGCTCAGAGGCTGGAATTAAGATTCGCGAGAACTAAGCGAAGCTAAAGGGAGAGAATAAATGTTATGTCAATGACCATTACAGAGAAAATTCTGGCACAACATGCTGGTTTGGATGAAGTCGTTCCAGGGCAACTGATCACCGCGAAGCTAGATTTAGTCTTAGCAAATGATGTAACAGGCCCAGTCGCAATTCAAGAGTTTGCCAAATTTGGAACAGATACTGTGTTTGATTCGACCAAAGTGGCTTTGGTTCCAGACCATTTTGCTCCAAATAAAGATATATTATCGGCCGAGCAGTGTAAGGTAATGCGTGACTTTGCTCGAAAACAAAAGATCGAACATTATTTTGAAGTTGGACGGATGGGAATTGAACATTGCCTCCTACCAGAACAAGGACTGACTTTGCCAGGAGACCTGATTATTGGCGCGGACTCCCATACATGTACGTATGGAGCAGTTGGTGCGTTTGCAACAGGAGTAGGAAGCACCGATTTAGCAGCGGGTTTAGCGACTGGCGAAGCATGGTTTCGAGTTCCGGAATCCATGAAGTTCATCTTTCATGGGACAAATTTTCAAAAATGGGTCGGGGGTAAAGACCTGATCCTTTATCTGATAGGAAAACTGGGTGTTGATGGAGCACGCTACCGAGCCATGGAGTTTACAGGCGAAGGAATCTCCGCCTTATCCATGGATAATCGGTTCACGATGTGTAATATGGCAATTGAAGCGGGCGCTAAAAATGGAATCATTGCTCCCGATGAGAAGACGTTTGCTTATCTCGAAGGACGGGCACGCCGCTCCTATCCTTTGTACTATAGTGATAAAGAAGCAAATTACATGGAAGTTCAGGAGTTTAATGTAGCAGATATCCCCTTACAAGTGTCATATCCTCATTCTCCAGAAAACGCCAAATCTATACAGGAAGCTAGCGGCATTAAAATTGATCAAGTCGTGATCGGATCCTGCACAAATGGCCGACTGGAAGATCTGCGGATCGCTGCAGATGTCTTGCGTGGTAAGAAAGTACACCCCGAAATTCGCCTCTTGGTGTTCCCTGGAACCCAAACCATTCTGCGGGAGGCTATGCGTGAAGGGATCATCGAGACGTTGATTGATGCCGGAGCCGCCGTGAGCACACCGACGTGTGGACCTTGTCTGGGTGGACACATGGGTATTTTGGCCAAAGGAGAGCGGGCCATATCCACCACAAATCGTAACTTTGTGGGACGAATGGGGCATGTGGAGAGTGAAATCTACTTAGCCAACCCGGCTGTCGCAGCGGCATCCGCGATCAAGGGTCAAATTACTCATCCAGAGGAGGTAGTTTAAATTGGGGAAAGCGTGGAAGTTTGGGCATGACATCGATACGGATGTCATTTTGCCTGCACGTTATTTAAATAAATCGACGCCTGAACATCTTGCAGCACATTGCATGGAAGATGCCGGTACAAACTTTGCCCAGGACGTTAAAGCTGGGGACATCATGGTTGGTGGGAAAAACTTCGGGTGCGGTTCCTCACGTGAGCATGCTCCGATCGCTATTAAGGCCTGTGGCATCACAGTGGTCATTGCCGAATCCTTTGCTCGCATCTTTTATCGCAATGCGTTAAATATTGGACTTCCGATTATGGAATGCCCAGAAGCGGTAGCTGGAATTTCGCTAGGGGATGAGATCGTGGTTGATCTTGCCACTGGAACCATAGAGAATCGGACGAATAATACGAAATATCAGGCTCGCACTTTTCCTCCCTTTATGCAGGATCTGATTCGCGCGGGTGGACTTATTCCTTACGTGGAAGGGAGAAAAAAGAATGCCTAATGTTTTAGTGCTACCGGGAGATGGAATAGGCAAAGAAATTACTCCGGAAGCGGTTAAGGTTTTAGAAGCAGTCTTAAAAGGCCGTTCGACCAGCCTTAACTTTCAGTACGGGTTAATCGGTGGAGCGGCTATTGACGAAGCAGGCAAAGCATTGCCTGATGAAACTCTCGCTGCGGCCCAAGCAGCCGATGCTATACTATTAGGTTCGGTCGGTGGTCCCAAGTGGGACACACTACCGGCACCACAACGTCCTGAACTGGGCGGCCTTCTGGCGATTAGAAAAGCACTTAGCCTTTATGCCAATATACGCCCCGTTAAAATGCTCCCCATGTTGGTGGAATCTTCTACGCTACGAGCTGAAGTGGTGGAGAATGTCGATCTCGTCGTTTTACGTGAACTGACGGGTGGCCTCTACTTCGGTGAGAAAGGGAGAGGGACAAACCCCAAAAGTGCTTTCGACACCTTAATTTATACAGAAGAAGAAATCCAACGCATTGTAGAAATGGGTTTTCAAATGGCCGCAAAAAGGCGCGGAAAACTTTGTTCTGTGGACAAAGCGAATGTGTTGGAATCCTCTCGTTTTTGGCGTGAAATAACTGTGGAAATCGCCAAAAGATACCCCGAAGTAGAATTGACGCATATGTATGTCGACAATGCGGCTATGCAATTAGTCCGCTGGCCTGCTCAATTTGATGTGATCGTGACGGAAAATATGTTTGGAGACATTCTGACAGACTTAGCATCAATGCTCATGGGCTCTATTGGCATGATATCTTCAGCCAGCTTAAATGGGAACAAAGGGCTCTATGAGCCAGCCCATGGTTCAGCACCAGATATTGCAGGTAAAAATCTTGCTAATCCTTTAGCTACGATTCTCTCTGGAGCCTTAATGTTGCGCTATTCGTTTGGTCTAGAAGAAGAGGCGCAAAGGATTGAGAGAGCGGTGGAGCGAGTACTACAAGCGGGATATCGCACTCCGGATTTAGCTAAGTCAGGGGAAAAAGTATTAGGAACTCGAGAAATGGGAAATGCTGTCGTTGAGGCGCTGAAATAGAGGATCACGATTAGAGTATAGAACCTTGAACTTTTTGGAAGAATAGGATAAAGTATAGTAAACTTTAATAATGCGGAATGCAAATGATCGACCCAGTACAGTAATCGGTGCGTTTAGAGAGAAAAACAAACGCTGAAAGTTTTTCCACAACGATATTGGAAGCCCAGTCGTGATGCTCTGATGAAGAATCAGACGGTTTCCACCGTTAAACGGAAGGTTATTGGATTAATCCAGTAGCTTAAAGTTGGCGTAAGCAATAAAGGTGGTACCGCGGAAGGCTTCTTTCGTCCCTTAATAAGGGATGAAAGAGGCCTTTTTTTGGAATGCAAGTAGAGGGACGGTTCTTGACTTGCATTCTTGGGAGAATTGAAAGCCAAGAACCGTCCCCGACTTGTACGATGAAAGGGTGTTGTTTATGAACCAGAGTATTGGATTTATTGGTGGGGGGAATTTGGCGGAGGCCGTTATCGGTGGGCTTCGGAAAACGGATACGGATCGCCAGATTCGGGTTACGAATCGCACGAATCACGAACGGATTCAGCGCTTAGTTGACACTTATAATATTATGGCTACCCAAATGCAGGAACTTGTGGATGCTTCTAGTGTTTTGATCATTGCGGTAAAGCCGAAAGATGTTCAGGACGTCTTGAAAACTCTAAAGAATTATAGATTAGATGATAAGCTGATCATCAGTGTGGCAGCGGGTATTCCTTTGGAGGTCTTTAGTAAGCACCTTCCGGATGTTGCGGTGGTTCGGGCCATGCCGAATACTTCGACGGCGGTTTTGCACTCTATGACGGGGTTGGTGCGCGGGGAAAACGTCCTTGAAGAGCAGGCTGCGATTGCGGAACGTATTTTCTCGTCTATTGGTCAGACTCTGTGGATTCCGGAAGAAAAAATGAATGCTTTAATTGCCTTAAGTGGAAGTGGGCCGGCCTATTTCTATCTTTTCACCGAAAGTTTGATTCAGGCTGGGGTTCAATTAGGATTAAGTGAAGCGGAAGCCGAGAGGTTAGCTCGCGAAACTTTAGTGGGTGCAGGTAAGATGCTGACGGAAAGTGGAAAATCTCCGGGTAAATTGCGCGAGGAAGTGACTTCTCCTAATGGGACGACCTACGCTGCGCTAAGTGTTTTTAAGGAAGAGAAATTCCCCCAAATCGTCGTGAAGGCGGTTCAAGCCTGTGCTCAGCGTGCCGAAGACATGGAAGGAGAGTATTCGAAGTGACAGCACATGAGGTTCGGCGAGTTGTTATAAAAATAGGAAGCAGCAGTTTGAATCATCCTAAAGGAGGGTTGGATGATCAAGCCATTTCCGAAATCGTTGCTGTGATTGCAGCCTTGAAACAAAAGGGAATAGAGTGCATTTTAGTGACCTCCGGTGCGGTGGCTGCTGGGATGGGGCAACTGGGCCTTCCTGTGCGTCCCCAGGATCTGGCTGGTAAGCAAGCGGTGTCGGCTGTTGGACAGGGGGTGCTCATTGAAAGGTATGCCCGGAATTTTGAGCGACATGGTTTGGTAGGCGCCCAAATTCTTCTTTCTCGGATTGATCTAGCAGAAGCGTCTCGCTATCATAACGCTCAAAATACCCTAGACAAATTATTGCGCTTACATGTGGTGCCTATAATTAATGAGAATGACACTGTGGCGGTGGAGGAACTCTGTTTTGGAGACAATGACAGTTTATCCGCCTTAGTTGCGGGGCTAGTTCACTCTGATTTATTAATCATTCTCACGGATGTAGATGGTTTGTATACGGCTAATCCAAAAAACAATTCAGCAGCAGAGCTCATTAAAGAAGTGACAGATGTTTCGGCAGTGGAGAACATGGCTGGCGGGGCAGGGTCTTTATTAGGTACCGGAGGAATGGTCACGAAACTCAGGGCGGCAAAAATTGCGACGCGTTTTGGAATTGGGATGCTCTTATTAAATTTCTCGCGGATCAGAGAACTCCTAAACCTTAGTGAAGGGCAGGGACCCAATGGAACCTATTTTCAACCGGCTAAGCATCGTTTGGTGGGCCGGAAACGTTGGATTGCTTATGCAGGTTTATCTGAAGGAAGTATCCAGGTCGATGATGGAGCAGCAAAGGCTCTGATGGACGAAGGGAAAAGTTTGCTGGCCAAAGGAATTATAGGGACTGAGGGGACCTGGGAACGCAAAGAAATTGTGCGCATAACGAACCTGCAGGGAGAGGAAATTGCTAGGGGGGTTGTTGAACTGAGAAGTGACGAGGTTCAGCAGGTCAAAGGGTTGCATTCCGAGAAGATGCATCAAATCATTTCGGATTTTGACGGTCAAGAAGTGATTCATCGTGATAATATGACCCTTATGGTGGACGCATGATGAGAAGGTTGAATTTCGCAGAAGATAGTGAAGCCAGACAGCTCCTCGACCTTCAGCAATTATCCTACCAAGTTGAAGCAAGTTTAATAGGGTACGCAGATCTTCCGCCTTTAAAAGATACGTTAGAAACATTGCGTAGTTCGAATGAACAATTTTACGGTTATTTTGACAGAGAGACTCTCGTGGGGGCTATTTCATACGAGTCAGAAGGCATAAGTGTGAAGTGCCGTGAGTGCGACAAGGGTGGCCGCCACAGCCAAGGTTTGACCCCAGCGAGGTTTTTAGATGAAAGGGCGAGAAAGGGTCTTGATATCTGCAGGCTTGTTGTCCATCCAGAGTTCTTTCGAAGGGGAATTGGAGGGAAACTACTGCGAAAAATAGAAGGGTTAGAAGACCCAGAACTCATGACCGTATGGACAGGTTCCAAGAACACGCCAGCCCTAGAATTATATAAACGCTTTGGATTTGTGGCGTTAGAGGAGCGAGAAGTAGCACCCGGAGTCTTTGTTACTTATTTGAAGAAATTGAAGCAAGAATGAGTACGAAGTATATAAGTGGTATTTTGGAAATAAAGAAAAGGAGGACTTGAAAATGGTTCATCAGGAATTACTCGCAATTGGGCGTAAGGCCAAGCAGGCTGCACGTCAGCTGGCCTTTGCGAGCACAGAGTCTAAAAACAACGCACTACTCGCTATGTCAGAGGCTCTACTGAAAAATGAGCAGGAAATCCTACAGGCCAATAGATTCGATGTTCAAGCGGCTGAGGAAAAAGGAATCAAGAAAAGTCTAGTTAATCGTTTAAGACTGAACTTAGAAGGGATCACGCAAATAAGTAAAGCACTTCAAGAAGTGGTCGCTTTACGTGATCCCGTCGGAGAAGGGGAGGTATGGACTCGACCTAATGGACTTCGTATCCAACAGACCCGCGTTCCGCTAGGGGTTGTCGCTATGATTTATGAAGCAAGGCCAAATGTGACGGTTGATGCAGCTGCCTTGTGTCTGAAATCTGGTAATGCAGTGATCCTGCGAGGGGGCTCTGAAGCCCTTGAGAGTAACAAAATTCTAGGGAGAGTAATAGCGGAAGCCGCTGAAGAGAGCGGATTGCCGTCAGGGTGTATTCAACTTATTACGGAGACTAATCGGGAATGGGTTCAACAATTGATGCGATTAAATGACTATGTCGATGTTATTATTCCCAGAGGGGGAGCAGGGTTGATCCAAACTGTCGTGCAAAATGCCACAGTGCCGGTTATTGAGACAGGAACAGGCATGTGTCATGCTTTCGTGGACCGGGATGCAGATTACGAAAAAGCAATTCCCATTGTAATTAATGCCAAGACTCAAAACCCCGGCGTTTGTAACGCCTTGGAAACCCTTCTGGTAGATGAGGCGATTGCCGAAGACTTTCTCCGGCGGATGGGACAAGAGTTACAAAACCATCATGTCGAAATAAAAGGATGCCCAAAAACATGTGCCATCATGCCGTATGCACTTCCCGCAGCGGAAGAGGATTGGGTAGCTGAACATCTCGACCTGATTTTAAGTGTTAAGGTCGTAGCCAATCTTGGTGAAGCGCTTGACCACATATATAAATACAGCACCAAACATTCAGAAACCATCATCACTGAAAATTATACTAGGGCTCAACGATTTTTGAGAGAAATCGACGCGGCAGCGGTCTACGTAAATGCTTCCACGCGTTTTACGGACGGGGGACGGTTTGGCTTTGGGGCAGAAATCGGAATCAGCACTCAAAAGTTGCATGCCCGCGGGCCGATGGGTTTAAGGGAGCTAACCACGATTAAATATGTGATCTACGGGGATGGGCAAATCGTATAAAGCCGTTTCTTTGCTTTTTTCGTTAGCTGTCACCCTAGACCTTTGTCTAGGGTTTGTTTTTTAGGTAAAATTTTAGGTTAAGCGGAAATTTGTTTCTGGGTATGGGTAAGCTAGTGAAAGATGCAACTTGGATCAAAAGAATCAAAAAAATGCCAGTCTTATTTTTAAGTAATTCAAGAACTTATTCTTGGGAAACTATTAAAGAGGGGAATTGTATATGGGAGATTACATTTTAGAACAGTCTGAAGAGAAAACGCTGCGCGAGTTCAGTAGAATGGCCGAAAAAAGCAGTTCGATTAATCCTGAACTATACAGCAAATATCAGGTCAAACGTGGACTGCGTGATTTAGACGGCAGGGGGGTACTTGTAGGTCTAACGGAAATCGGCGAAGTCCATTCCTATATTTTAGATGAAGGGGAAATCGTACCCGTTCCAGGCCGGTTAATCTACCGAGGCTATGATATTGCGGATCTTGTTAAAGGCTTTAAAGAGGATAATCGCTATGGATTTGAAGAGACTACGTATTTGCTGCTCTTTGGGCAACTCCCGGACCAGCAGGCCCTAGAAAATTTTCAACAACTTCTTGCACAATATCAAAGGCTACCGGAGGATTTCGCCCGGGACGTGATTTTAAAGGCTCCGAGCAGAGATATCATGAATACGATAGCCAGAAGTGTCTTAGCCTTGTACTCCTTTGACGATAATCCTGATGATACAACGATTAGTAATGTCTTAAAACAATGCCTTGGCCTAATTGCGTGCTTCCCGTCTTTGGCGGTCTATGGCTATCAAGCTTACTCCCACTACCATGATAATCAAAGCCTATATATTCATAGTCCGCGAACAAAGTTAAGTACTGCAGAGAACATCCTTTCTATGTTGAGACCGGATAGTAATTACACAAAATTAGAGGCAAAGCTGCTTGATCTGGCCCTCGTGCTTCATGCCGAACATGGAGGGGGTAACAATTCATCCTTTGTGACTCACGTCGTAACGTCGACGGGAACGGATACTTACTCAGCGATGTCGGCTGCCATCGGTGCGCTTAAAGGCCCGCGCCATGGAGGGGCTAATATCAAGGTTGTCCAGATGTTTGAGGACATTAAAGACAAATTAAAGGATTGGCAGGATGATGAAGAGATAGAGCGTTATCTGACTCAGATTCTGACCAAAGAGGCCTTTGACCGATCAGGCCTAATCTATGGGATTGGCCACGCCGTCTACTCTATCTCGGACCCAAGAGCGGTTATTCTCAAAGAGTATGTTGCCCAATTGGCCCGGGAAAAGGGTTTAGAAGACGAATTTAATCTCTACGCAGCGGTTGAGAGATTGGCTCCTCAGGTGATCTCAAAGTCAAATAAAATGTATAAGGGTGTCAGTGCCAACGTCGACTTCTATTCTGGTTTTGTTTACAGAATGCTCAATATCCCAATAGAGATGTTTACACCTATTTTTGCCATCTCTCGAATTGTAGGTTGGAGTGCCCATCGCATTGAAGAAATCGTTAATTCCGGGAAAATCATCCGACCAGCCTACAAAAGTGTGGCGCCTAGACGAAATTATATAAGGATGTTCGAAAGAACAGAAGAGAAAACGTACGAGAAAAACGTATGAGGAAAACAATATATTTTCAAATATCCACAAAAATCGGCTACCATAACACATGTTGGTCCTGATTATTCTATAGCTACTTAATTCCACCAACGTCCGCACACCATGCCTCGATGCTTCAAGATATTCAGAGCGGTCGCAGGACGGAAATCGAGACCTTAAACGGCGCGGTCGTAAAACTTGCCCATGAATCGGGGGTCCCAGTTCCCGTGAACGAAGTCGTTGTGGCGATGGTTAAAGCGAAAGAGAGCTTTAGCTTTAACCATCGCCACTGAACAATTACGGATTCGGGTCTCTAAAGGAGCCGTCCACGGAAACAAAAGAATAGCAGACTCCCTAGACTAGATCATTCTAGCCTAGGGAGTCTGCTGGTTTTCGTTTCGTCTTAGTTTGTTACTGTTGCGGAATTTAGGTCTTTGAGCAAACGTGGAACATCAATACCGTGTGCTAATGCGCCTTGTTCCACGTTTTCGTAGCGAGCAGCCATACAACCGAAACAATGCATGCCGTAACTTAGAAGTACATCTGCCGTTTTCGGATATTTTTCCACAATCTCAGTGATCGACATATCTCCAGTAATCATGGGTCAATCAACTCCTCTAATTTATTATTAATTATCGAGAACACCGTCGTTAAAATCTTGGATGGCTTTCTGAATTTCTTCATTGGTATTCATGACGAAAGGGCCGTAGCGGGCAATTGGCTCACCTATAGGCTCTCCACTGAGGAATAAGAAGCCACCCTGATCTCCTTTAACATTGAGGCTATCAACGTTTTCAACCAAAATTAGGTTTCCAGCTTCGGCTTCGAGCTGCTCAGCTCCTGCTTGAACAGTGACCTTTCCGCTATGGACGTAGATAAGATTAGTTCCCTTTGTTGCAGTTTCAAAAATACCGTGCTCCAATCTTACATCCATATACGTAATCGGATAGAAGGATTGTACGGGCCCTTCTTGATGATCAAAGACTCCAGAAATTATTTTGACTTCAACACCCAGTTTTTTAACAAGCGGCATATCCTCGTTTTTAATATGCCTGTATTTTGGTTCAATCATTTTGATTTTAGCAGGAAGATTAATCCATAACTGATAGCCCCACAAATGACCATCGGTCATGGCCGGCATTTCCTCGTGCAAGATTCCACGGCCAGCAGTCATCCATTGAACCTCTCCCGCCTTTAAATCCCCTTCATTTCCCTTAGAGTCGCGATGAACAAATTGACCTTCGATCATATACGTAATCGTCTCTATCCCTCGATGCGGATGCATCGGAAAGCCGGCGATGTAATCGTCCTTGTTGTCGCTTCTGAATTCGTCTAAGAGAAAGAATGGATCGGCATGGTCTAAAGTTTGAGTCCCGATAACACGATTCAGCTTGACACCAGCCCCATCACTCACTCGTTGCCCTTTAATAAGTTTGATCATCTCACACACCTCAATCTGCTCAGTTTTTTGTAAATCGTTGTTCTAGTCATAAGGTAAGTCGGTAAAGGTATGATAAAATCAAATACCTACTTACCTTATGTAAGTATAATACTATATATTTGTTACTTCCGTCAAGTATGTTAATATAGTGAATTCATTTTAGATGTCAGCGGTCAGTGCTGACAGACGAAGTGGATCGTGGATTCAAAGAGATCTGCAAGTATCTAGTGCTTCAATCCTTGTTCAATAATTTGCCGGACTTTTTCAGGTAATTCCGTGCCTTTGTCCTTAGTGAGTCCGTCCGTTAAGATGGGGTCGGAAATTGTGATCTCCACAAGAGCTGGTTTAATTATAAATCCGTTTTGTTCCATGATCTTATAAGACCCACGGATTGTAATCGGAACGATGGGAACCCCGGCCTTCAATCCCAACTTCAAACTTCCGGGTTTAAATTCTCCGAGAAACTCACCTTTGCTCCGCGTGCCTTCAGGGAAGATGACCATAGAATAACCTTCCTTTAGATGCTCTGCGGCCTGGTTAATTACTTTGAGAGACTGCCTGATATCGGAGCGGTCCATAAAAACACATTTCATATGAGTCATCCAAGTGCGAATGAGAGGCATCTTGAGCAGTTCGATTTTGGCAATGAAGGCCTTTGGTTTGTTAATATAACCCAAGAGAATTGGAATATCAAAATTCCCCTGGTGATTACTCACAAAGAGGACTGGGCCTGATGGGATCTTCTCTTCTCCAGTGATCTCAACCGTAACTCCCGCAAACCTTACGAGAGACTGAGCCCATTTTTTGGCAACTTGTGCTGTGAGCTGATCACGTTCGGCGATTTTTCCCTCCTTGGTCAGGCGGTTAACTTTTAGAAGAGCGGGTTCGATGGCAATTAGGTATAGCCAAAAGTAGACAAACCAAAGAATTGTTCGGATCATCATGATTCTCCTCATCATTTGTTTTAAAGATATTATATCTTAGAGAGCAAGATCTTGAAACATCTTCGTAACGGCGGTACTTGAACGATTAGTTGAGTCGCTAAAGTAGTGTGAAATAGGTATTACAGTTTTGAAAAGAGTCCCAAAAGGTCTTGGGAGTAGTTTAGTATCTTTAAACAAAAGTAATTATAAAAAAATAATTTCTTCAAGAAGGATATTCGCGAATATTGGAGAATAATAATCTTAGAACCAAGTGTTTAGGGCTGAGCTGGCTCCCTGTACATACATTGTCTTTGCAAAGCTGCTCGTAGTCCCATACCTTAGATAGGAATAGGCAGGATTATAATGTCCTGCCTATCACCATCTCGTAAAAATCTTACAAACGTGGAATGAATAGTAAGTTGACCCATCTAGAATAGAGAGGGGAGATTTTGATTGAGCCAAGTTCTTTTAGAAGACGTAGCGAGATTACCGAAATCGTTTCAAGCCTTTTGGGAACGAGTAGTTCACTTTATCCCGGTCAATCGTCGCTTTTGTGACCCTTTGCACACATTGGCCTATGGGATCGATGCCAGCTTTTATCGCTTGATCCCCAAAATTATTCTAAAGGCTCGCACCCCTGAGGAGATAACGCGAATTTTAAAAGCTTCCCAAGACTTTAAAGTTCCTGTAACCTTTCGAACGGCTGGGACAAGCCTTTCAGGACAAGCTGTGACGGACTCTGTCCTTATTGTATTACAAGGGGCGTGGCGAAGTTATTCGATTCTGGATAGCGGAGAAAAGATAGCCTTAGAACCAGGAATTATTGGGGCTGAGGCAAATCGTTTTTTGACAGGATATGCTCGAAAAATAGGACCAGACCCAGCATCCATAGATCACGCCATGATCGGGGGAATAGCCGCCAATAATGCCAGTGGCATGTGCTGCGGAACCGCCGATAACAGTTATCAAACCGTTGCTGAAATGAAAATCATCTTTGGTGATGGAACGTTGCTGGATACAGGGAACCCGGCGTCTTGCTCGGATTTTGTCAACACTCATTCCGAGTGGGTCAATAAGATTCAGGAAATCAGAGATGAGATCGTGGCTGATCCAGAGTTGGCAGCTTTGATACGCCATAAATATAAAATTAAGAATACAACAGGATATAGCCTCAATGCCTTTGTGGATTTTGACGACCCTATCAACATTATTAAACACCTTATGATTGGGTCCGAGGGAACTTTGGGCTTTATGTCAGAGATTACTTATCATACAGTGATCGAGCATGCGCATAAGGCTTCAGCGTTGATTATCTATTCAAATATGGAACAGGCTTGCTTAGCAGTTCAGAAATTAGATAGGGAAACAGTTTCTGCTGCTGAATTAATGGACAGAATCTCGTTAAAGACCATGGAAGAAAAACCCGGCATGCCTGAATATCTAAAAACCCTTTCTTCAACCGCCACTGCGCTGCTTGTCGAGGTTCGGGGTGTGGATCCAGAATCGCTGGAACAAAGAATTATGCGCGTGGAAGAGCTTCTTAAAGAAATCCCAACCGTACTGCCCATGAGTTTTACCGCGGTGAAAGCAGAGTACGAGAACCTATGGAACATTCGTAAAGGGATTTTTCCGGCAGTAGGGGCGATAAGAGGCTTAGGAACAGGAGTGGTCATAGAAGATGTGGCTTTTCCTAAAGAAAATTTAGCCGAAGCGACTTTAGCACTTAGAGAAATCTTGGACAAATATACCTATGTTGATGCTATCATATACGGGCATGCCCTAGATGGGAATCTTCATTTTGTTTTTACCCAAGACTTTGGTCGTCCTGAGGATTTACCGCGTTACGAAGGGTTGATGCAGGATGTAAGTGATCTGGTAGTGAGACGCTTTGGCGGGTCCTTGAAAGCAGAGCATGGAACAGGCCGCAATATGGCGCCCTTCGTTGAACTGGAATGGGGGAAAAAAGCTTATGTTTTAATGAAACGTCTTAAGGCTACGTTCGATCCGGAAAACCTCCTTAATCCGGGAGTCATCATCAACGACAATCCTCATGTTTACTTAGAAAACTTAAAGAATATGCCTCAGGCTCACAAAATTATTGATACCTGTACGAACTGCGGTTTTTGCCAAGCTATTTGTACATCAAAAAATCTCACGTTAACTCCACGACAACGGATTGTGATTCAACGAGAAATTCAAGAGTTGCGACGAACGGGGCAAGAGCCAGAACGCTTATCCCGTCTAGAAAAAGATTTTGATTATCCAGGTAATAAAACTTGTGCCGTCGATGGATTATGCGCTACTACCTGTCCTTTGGGAATAAACACAGGAGATTATGTAAAATTCTTGCGTTCACAATCGGTAACGCCTACTAGCCGTTGGATTGCAGAGAGTTTGGCGAATCATATGACCGGCGTGACGGGGATCATGCGCTTTGGATTGGGAACGGTCGATGGAGTACATGGTATTTTAGGCACGACGGTGATGGAAGGTCTAACACAAGGGGCCAGAAAAATTACAAGAAACGCTATTCCTCTATGGAACCCATGGATGCCAAAAGGCGGGAGAGTTCCGGCTCACAAGCAAGATAATGGTTCATCTCCTTTGAAAGTCGTCTATTTCCCAAGTTGTATCAGCCGTTCGATGGGTGCAGCAAAAAATGATCGAGATCAGAGGGCCTTAAGTGACGCAGTGCTTTCTGTTTTGGCAAAGGCAGGTTATGAAGTGATTATGCCGCCAAAGATGAGTGAGCTTTGTTGTGGTATGCCCTGGGAAAGCAAGGGATTTTTCGAGACAGCAGACAGAAAGAGTTCTGAGCTTGAGAAGGTTTTGTTCGCTGCAAGTGAAGGAGGCAAGTACCCGATTTTGTGTGATACAAGCCCGTGTTTATATCGGATGAAGCGGGTGATGCACTCCATAACACTCTATGAACCCGTTGAATTTATTCACGACTTTCTACTAAATCGACTTACATTCAATCAAATACAGGAAACGATCGCAGTTCATGTAACCTGTAGCTCAACTAAAATGAACTTAAAAGATAAGTTTTACGCTGTAGCTCAAGCGTGCGCAGAAAACGTCGTTATGCCAATGGATGTGCACTGTTGTGGTTTTGCAGGGGACCGTGGATTTACAGTTCCTGAATTAAACCGTTCAGCCTTAGAAACGCTCAAGGATGCTCTACCAAAGGACTGCCAAGCAGGGTACTCAAACAGTCGAACGTGTGAAATTGGACTTTCCCTTCATAGCGGTATTAGCTATCAGTCAATTGTTTACTTGGTGGACAAGTGCACAAAAGCAAGGGTGTAGATCTTTTGATTAGGAAAGCATTTCAAAGTGTCGATGCAGGTATCTTTTAATATCTTGATTGGGAGGTAAGTATATGAATATTTTAGAATTTGCAATGAAAATGGAACTTGAAGGGGAAAAATATTACACTGAACAGGCTGAAATCAATAAAGACAATAGATTAAGCACAGTCTTTCGTATGTTGGCTAAAGATGAAACTATGCATGCCAAAATTTTACAAAATAAAGCTAATAAGCTATCCTATGATTTAAAACAAAATGAAACGCTATCGGAAGCTAAAAATGTATTTAGTGACATTGGGGCTATTAAGAGTGGAATTAAACAAATACCTAATCAACTAGATGTGTATAGACTGGCTTTAGAAAATGAAATAGAAAGTATCACTCTTTATCGAAAATACTTATCCGAAGCAATAGATGATGAATCGAAAAGGTTATTTGAATACTTGATAAAACAAGAAGAAGATCATTACGCAATAATTGATCTGTTAATTTCACTCATTAACCGCTCAGAAGAATGGGTAGAATCTGCTGAATTCGGTATAAGAGAAGAATATTAAGATTGGAAGACACCGTGTTGGAAATTGTTTATTCCCCAAACATCCCGATCCCCGGAGCAATACTCATTCCTATGGAAGATATGGGAGGGTTTACAGGTTTTTATTTAGTGGAACAGGATGAGTGGTTGACGGGACCGAATGGGGAAAAGACTGTGCTGCATAAAAATTAGTGCTTCAGTTGTTATTGGCAGACCTGTATCTCGGACATAACAATAAAGAGCCCTCTCATGGTAGAATTATTATCTAACTATGGGAGGGCATTTCTGTGGGAAAAAAAGGGAGAGCAACCTCACTATAGGGATTAATCATGGATAAGTGTGGAAAATTTGTATACATTTTATAGTAGTTCGGTGTATACTGTTTTTAATGGTTTGGAGGGGAGGGGGGTGCTAAGCCGTTCGTAGGTAGTGGTGGTTATTCACTTATAGTAGGGAATAATTGGAGGAAGAGTAAAGATGTTAAAGAGAAAAACTAATTATACTATTCTATTGATTCTTGTCCTGAGTTTATTGCTGAGTGGGTGTGGACAGCAGGCTGCTCCAACAACTTCTAGTACAGTTCTACCAACAACATCCTCAACACCCGCTGAAGATCCGGTCAAGGTTGTTAAAGGCGCAATTAATACCTTTTACTATACAGCAGCCGATTCAGGGAGCTATCTGATTGCGCCTGATAAACTAAAAGCTGAACTCGAAAAAAATCCTGCAAATTACCTAGTATTAGATGTGCGTAAAGCAACGGATTATACTAAAGGACATATTAATGGTGCGGTAAACGTTCCATTTGGCACAGACATTGGGATCAACCTTGACAAAATCCGTGCGGCAGCAAAAGGTAAGACTGTCGTAGTAATCTGCTATAGCGGTCAAAGCGCGGCTCAAGTCACCTCAACTTTAAACATAGCAGGTATTAAAACACTCACTCTTATAGGAGGAATGGGATCTCCAGATCCAGTGAAAGGTTGGCTGGGTTCAAAATATCCCGTTGTGACCGATGCCGTGAACATGCCAAGTTCACCTGCAGTCGATAGCCCAAATAAAACGATTGATAAAGTGGTCAAAGATTATTTCTTCAAACTGCCAGAAGACTCCAACTTCATAGACGGTAAAATCCTCCATGATAAATTAGCAAGTAGTCCAGATAGTTATATGTTGGTTGATATTCGAAAACCAGAGGATTTTGCTAAAGGCCATATTAAAGGTGCTATTAATTATCCCTATGGAACCGAAATTGCCAAAAACCTCGATACTATTATCGAAAAGGGCAAAGGAAAAACGGTTATTGTGAATTGCTATTCGGGTATAACGGCAGGACAAACAGTTGCGTTATTGAACACCATTGGCGTGAATGCCAAGAGCTTGCTATCAGGGTATGAGGTTGGTTGGGCCAAACTTTTCCCCACAGAAGTTCAACAATAATAACTATACCTAAACTCTGTAGAGAGGGCTTTCATCGGAAAGCCCTCTTAAAAACATATTATTAAATACCCTATAGAATAGACAATTATTAAATGTCTATTCTATAGGGTATTTTTATTTCTACCTGTTCCTGCACAAACGAGATACCGGTATACAATGTATCCGACAGTCTGATGTATTGGTTGATCTTTACAAATTCATACTATTTCGTATTAGGTTCATACTAGAGTGTAGCTTTACTTGAATTACATGATAGTCATAGTGTAAAATAGTAAACCTATGAAT